>NZ_SSNW01000009.1 GCF_004801315.1 Deinococcus sp. Arct2-2 | reverse complement strand
ACGGGAAAGGCGTCCCAGACAACATTTTTACATGCTCTGTGTTTTGGAACCAAAAACTGTCCGAACCATTGGTCATAGGGCGGGTTCGCCGCTTGTAGCCCCTCTGCTTCGCAGCGCCCCTCTCCCGTAGGTGGGCAGGGAATAAAAACCAATACGACGTTGTAATGATGCTGAGAACGCTGGCTCACACTTTCTATCAGGCCGTCTCCCTTTGCCCCCCAAACACCTTTATTCACCTCTAAACTTTGGGTGTATCCCCCACTTCCCCGCAACCCCTCTCCCCTTTCCGGCGTATAAGAATGTATGAGCCAGCCTGTGCGACCAGAAAAAGTCATCGTGACCCAGAACGTCGGGGCGCGTGCCCCTCTCACAGCGGGGCGAATCGCGCTGTACACGGGCGGCGGGGTGTTGGCGCTGGCGGGCTTGGGCGGCGCGGCGGTGGCGGTAGCAGGCGTGGCCCTGACCACCGTGACCCTCGCGGCGTTCGCGGTGGCGGTGCTGGCCGTCATTTTCCTGATGCCTGCCCTGCTGATGGGCCTCAACGCCGCCCGAATCAAGGCCAAAGAAGGGGTGGCGCGGGCCATGCCACTGGAAACCCTGATTTTGCAACGCGGACAATTTGAGAATCTGATTTTGGCGAAGGGCAGGCAACTGTCGGAAGCCAACGGGCATCTGGCCGACTTTGAGCGCCTCATTAATGCCAACCGCGCCGATATGGACGCCGCAGACGTGGCCCGCTGGGAAGGCGACCTGAGCATGAGCCGGGAAGCCTTTGGCCGCGCCCAGACCCATTTGGACGACTTGCGGGCCGACTTGGTGGCCTTTGACCGTCAGATCAAGAAAGCCCGCATAGACACGCAGTTGGCGCAGGCCAAAGGCAATGTGGCCTCGGCGCTTCAGCAGGCCAACCTGAGTGCCGAAGACCAGCACGTGACCGAAAGCGCCCTGAGCGAAATTGCTCGCCGCGCCGGACGCAACGCCGCACTGCTCGATCAGGCGTTGGCGAGTGGCGAACGGACTTCGCGGCCCAACGGTGGTACGGCATGAGCCGCAGCCGAGTCGTAGGCGGGCTGTTGGCCTTGATTCTCTTGGGCTGCGGCGTAACGATATTTTTGGATCAAAACGGTGCATTTGGCGACACACCCGCATCTGTGGTGAACCCAGTCAATACGCCCGGCACACCTACCCCGCAGCCCGACACGTCTGGCGCAGACGGTTACGGGGAACTGAAATGACCTTTCCCTTACCCCCACTTGGCCCCCGCTTGGAGACTCCATGAAACGCACCCTACTGACCTCACTCCTGCTGACATTTACTGCGGCTCAGGCCGCGACTCCGCCCACCCTGAACGTCGCGACGGGCAGCCCCACCGGAACCTACAGCGCCATGTTCAAGAACATAGGGCTGGTGTGTACCCAAAGCGCCTACCTGCGCGAGCGCGGCACCAGCGGCAGCTTGGAAAACATAGACCTGCTGCTGAACAACGAAGTCTCTTTGGCCTTCGTGCAAAGCGATGTGCTCAAGGCCCGCCAGCAGATCGACCAAGACCCGCGTGTAGAAGGCATCCGGACCCTGTTGCCGCTGCACCGCGAGGAACTCCATTTGCTGGCCAAGCCGCCTACCTCAAGCAAGAATATTTTTGGGCGCGTGACCGTCACTGGAGTCCAGACCTTTGCCGACCTGAAGGGCAAACGGGTGGGCGCGTGGGGCGGCAGCATCGTGACCGCCAAAGTAGTGAGCGCCATGACCGGCGTGCCCTACCAAATCGTGACCATGAAGGATCAGCCCAGCGCCATTGCCGCCCTGAACGCCGGACAGGTGGACGCCGTGCTAGCCGTGGTGGGGCAGCCTGCCACTTGGGTCAAGGGCCTCAGCGGACTGAATTTGGTTCCAGTCCCCAGCAATGCCAAACTGACGGCCATTTACGCGCCTGCCAAGCTGTTTTATCCAAATTTGTCGGCCCAAAGCGTGGCGACCATTTCGGTACAGAGCGTGCTGGCAACACGCGACTTTAAGACCGCCGACAAAAAGCAATTGCTGCTGGCCTACCAGAAATGCGCGATGGACAAGCTGGTGAACTTGCAAGAAGACGAGGGAATGCATCCTAAATGGCAGGAAGTGAACTTTAAGACTTGGCCTTGGCCGCAGTACAAGTGAGGGGGAGGGGCGGGTTCGCCGCTGAATTGCCCCCTCACCCCGCTGCTTTGGCAGCGCCCCTCTCCCACGAGGGGCGAGGGCGAAGGGCTAGGGCTAGGAACTTGGCCTTTTGCTCCCTCTCCCTTGAGGGCCGGGGACTCGCAGAGCTACGCAGTAGAGGGGGTGAGTGAGCGCCAGCGATTGCCCCTCCGCCCTAGCCTCAGACCCTCAGACGCCCTCCCTACTCCCCACTTCCGCCCCCAAAAACGAATTCAGGCGGCGCGAAAGCCCTTTCATTTCCCCGCCCAGTTCGCCCGGTACACCCCCGAAGGCCAACACTGCCAGCGTGCAAGGTTGGCCTTCATTTGTTATGGGTTCAGCGGCAGCTTCGGCAATCAAGTCACTCAGAGCACGGGCAAGGCGGGCGTAGCGTTCCGGTGTGAGGCGCAGGGTCAAGGCATCTAAGTGGGTGGGATAGGGTTCCACTGCGGGCGAATCGGGCAGGCGCGGCGGCGGTGCGGGGTGTTGCAGGTCGCCAAAGCCGAAAGTGTCATCTGCGTCGCCTTGCATCAAGCCCCAAGACCGCTCGTAGGCGTGCAGGAAGGCTACCGAGAGTTCCTGCATATCTCTGGTTCCGTTGCCCTGTCCGTCTTCGGGCGGAAGCAAGCTGGACGCCACCAGAAACTCCCGTGCGGCCAGTTGATAGGCCACTTTGCCCGCCTTGCGCTCCAGCCGCAGCAAGAGTCCCAATCCAGCCAGTTTGCGGGCGTGGTGGTGGGCCAGATTGGCCGCCATACCCACCGCCGCCGCCATATCGCTGGGAGATGTGGGCGCGAGGAACCGGGCCAGAAAGTGATGCTGTTGCCGCAGGGCGCGGGCCTGTGCTGCGCCCGTGATTCTCAGTTGCGTTTGCTGGGTGGCCGTCATGCATTCAGCGTGGCACAGCGGCTTTCAGCCCGCGCCCCCTGCCGCTGAAAGCCACATCAAGGCACGCTCAAGCCTTTCTGACAGGCCCATCAGACTCCGCTGACTTGTGCGTGCTACTTCTAGTTTGATGAAGCGCGTTGCCTTACTGTTTGCCCTTTCCTGTGCCCCGTTTACCTGTGGTTCTGCCGCTGCTGCCCCCGCCAAAGCAGACGTAGACAAGGCGGCGATGCGGTTGGCGAGCGTGCTGAACGGCGTATTGAGGAACTGTCCCACCAGCTTCGCCAAGATTGGCACCAACCTGAAGGCCTGCGTGGGCACAGGCGGCACCGTGGAAAACGTGCGGATGAAACTGGTGGCTGAACTACAGGCCGACCTGTACGGCGTGTGGCGCAGCCGCGACGAGCAACGCAGCGTGTTCAATTGGCTGAAAACGCCTGCCGGGTTTGTGTACGTGCGCCTGCAACCTGACCCGGATGGCCGCGCCCAAACGCTGGTGTATTTGGATACGCCGCCCAACAGTGCCCCTGCGCCCGCTGCCGCACCAACCACGCCGCCTAGCACGGCGGCCAAGCCTGCAACCCCAACTCCAACCACGCCCGCCAACTCTACCCAAATCGGCGGCGTGACCCTGACCCGGCCCACGCCTGCTCCGACTCCGACTCCGACTGTGCCAACTCCCAGTGCGCCTGCACCGACGCCCACACCGCCCGCCGTTACCCAAGCCCCCGCGCCCAGCGCTGCTGTATTGGCTCCCTTGCCCTACACCCGTGTGCTGGAACTGTTGCCCCAACGAATTAATGGGCAGGATGTGCGGGCCGTACAAAACCGCCTGATCGCCCTCACTCAGCCCAACAGCGGCGGGCGCGGCGACGGTTATTTTGGCCCGGTCACAGCGGCCACCGTGCGGGCGTTTCAGGCGGCCAACGGCCTTGGGGTAACGGGGCAAGTAGACCGCGCCACTTGGGACATGCTGTTTTCGGCAGCGGCCAAGCCGTTCAAGGCCAGCGCCATTCGCTGAGTGGGCCGTATTCTGAACGCATGACCGCCCCCGCTCCAGCATCCGTCACCGTGCCGCTTAACCCTGTGCCGCTCAATATCCTCAGCATCCAGTCTTGGGTCAGTTACGGGCATGTGGGCAACGCCGCCGCCGTGTTCCCTTTGCAGTGCCTCGGGTTCGAGGTTTGGGCGGTAAACACGGTGCAGTTTTCCAACCACACCGGGTACGGGGCGTGGACGGGCGCGGTCTTTCCACCCGAACTGGTGGCCGACTTGCTGGACGGCATAGAGGCACGCGGCGCACTGCCGGAATGTCACGCGGTTCTCAGCGGCTACATGGGCAGCGAAGGCACGGTGGGAGCCGTTGTGGGCGCGGTGCAGCGGGTGCGGGCGGCCAACCCGGCGGCGCTGTACTGCTGCGACCCCGTGATGGGCGACGTGGGGCGCGGCGTGTTCGTGCGGCCCGAACTGCCGGAACTGATCGCGGCTCAGGCCATTCCCGCCGCAGACATCGTGACGCCCAACCAATTTGAACTGGAACTCCTGACCGGGCAAACGGTGAACACGCTGGAAGACGCCCTGAGCGCCGCCCACGCCCTGCGGGGCCGCCTGAACCCCAACGGCCCCCAAATCGTGTTGGTCACCAGCCTGACCCGCAGCGACGCGCCGCAAGACACGATAGAAACCCTAGCAGTCACGGGTGACGGTGCTTGGCTGTGCCGCACGCCGCTGCTGCCGCTCGACCCACCGCGCAACGGCACCGGCGACGCGATTGCTGCGCTGTTTTTGGGGCAGTACATCCGCACGGGCGATGTGGCCGCCGCCCTGAGTCTGTCCATGAGCGCCCTGTATGCCCTGCTGGAGCGCACCCACCACGCCGGAACCCGCGAAATTCAGTTGGTGGCGGCAAGGGACGACTACGCCGCGCCGGGGCGGGTGTTTGAAGTGGAACGAGTGGGCTAGAAATCTAGAAGCCGGACTTGTCTGGATGTGGGCGGAAAATGAAGGCCAGCCTATTCGTGTCCGGTGTACACCATTCAAAGGCAGGTTAAGATAGGCGACATGTCCACAAGCACAG
Source organism: Deinococcus sp. Arct2-2 (assembly GCF_004801315.1). Taxonomy (GTDB): domain Bacteria; phylum Deinococcota; class Deinococci; order Deinococcales; family Deinococcaceae; genus Deinococcus. The sequence goes on along the minus strand of NZ_SSNW01000009.1, from coordinate 104,587 downwards.
AGCAGGCCATAGGTCAGACCTCCGGCGCGGCGCAACTGAGCGTAAATACCATTCGCACCCTCAGCATTGACGCGGTGCAGCGGGCCAACAGCGGCCATCCCGGTGCGCCGCTGGGAGCCGCGCCGATGGCCTACGTGGTGTGGCAAGATTTCCTGCGCCACAACCCCAAAAACCCCGAGTGGGCGGGCCGTGACCGCTTCGTGCTGTCGGCGGGCCACGCCAGCATGCTCATCTACTCGCTGCTGCACCTGACCGGCTACGACATGCCCCTGGAAGACATCAAAAACTTTCGGCAGTGGGGCAGCAAGACGCCCGGCCACCCGGAGTTTTTTCATACCAAAGGCCTAGACGCCACCACCGGCCCACTAGGTCAGGGCGCGGCGATGACGGTGGGCATGGCGATGGCCGAGCATCACTTGGCCGCCCGCTACAACCGCGACGGCTTCCCCGTGTTCGACAACTACATCTATTCCATCTTGGGCGACGGCGACTTGCAAGAAGGCATCAACCACGAGTCGGCGGCCTTTGCCGGACACCTGAAACTGGGCAAACTGATCTGGCTGCACGACGATAACCAAGTGCAACTTGATACCGCCACCAACAAGGCCGAATCCGAAGATACCTCCGAGCGTTACCGCGCCTATGGTTGGGAAGTGCTGCGCGTGCAGGACGGCAATAACCTCGATGAAATCCGCGCCGCTATAGAGCAGGCCAAGGCCAACAAAGATCAGCCCACCCTGATTCATGTCCGTACCGTGATCGGGTTCGGCAGCCCCCGCGCTGGCACCAGTAAAGCGCACGGCGAGCCGCTGGGAGCAGAAGGCGTCGCTTCTACCAAAGCCGCGCTGGGCTGGACTTATCCGCCCTTTACCGTGCCCGACGAGGTGAAGGCCCATATGGACGCCACCGCACGCGGCGCGGAGCAGGAAGGCCAGTGGAACGAGATGATGGCAGGCTACCACGCCGCGCACCCCGAACTGGCCGCCGAACTGGACGCGATGCTGGCCCGCAAACTCCCCGCGAATCTGGCCGACTCTTTGCCCAACTATGAAGTGGGCGGCAAGGCGTCGGGCACCCGCGTCAGCAGCGGCGAAATCATCAATGCTCTGGCAAAAGTGGTGCCCGGTCTGATGGGCGGAAGCGCCGACCTGAGCGGCAGCACCAAAACCACCATCACAGACGGCGGCACGCTGGAACCCGGCCACTACGAGGGCCGCAACGTGTACTTCGGCGTGCGCGAATTTGGGATGGCCGCCGCCGCCAACGGCCTGAGCCTGTTCGGTGGCCTGCGTCCGATGGTCGGCACGTTCCTCGTGTTCGCCGACTACCTCAAGCCCGCCTTCCGCCTGTCGGCCCTCCAGATGCAGCCCGTGACTTATGTGCTGACCCACGATTCCATCGGGCTAGGCGAGGACGGCCCCACGCACCAGCCGATAGAGCAACTGGCGATGCTGCGCTCTGTGCCCGGCGCACACGTGATCCGGCCCGCCGACGCCAACGAAACCGCCGCCGCGTGGCTGATGGCGCTGGAATACGGCAAAGGCCCCACTGCCCTGATCTTGTCTCGCCAGGATTTGCCCATTTTGCCCCGCAACCACGCAGGCGTGAAAAAGGGAGCCTACGTGCTGCGTGACGCCGACAATGCCCAGATTATCCTAGTTGCCAGCGGCAGTGAAGTGGCCCTTGCCCTCAGCAGTGCCGACGCCCTCGCCGCCGAAGGCATCGGTGCCCGCGTGGTGTCCATGCCCTGCATGGAAGTCTTCCGCGCCCAAGACCGCAGCTACCGCGACAGCGTGCTGACCCCCGGCGTGAAGCGCGTGGCGATTGAAGCCGCCACCAAGCAGCCTTGGTACGAATGGGTCGGCACAGACGGCGCGGTCATCGGCATGGACACCTTCGGCGCATCGGCCCCCGCGCCCATCCTGTTCGAAAAATTCGGCTTCAGCGTACCGAACGTGGTGAAAACGGTGAAAGGTCTGCTGTAAAGACGAAAGACCGTGAGTGGTCAGTGGTCAGTAGTGAGTGGGAAAGGCGTGGTGAGCGCTAGATTTACGCCGCTGGGCAGTGAAGAGAAATTGAACCACCAGAATTAAAATCAAGTTACCCCGTTTAGGGCTGGGTAAGATTGTGGGCGAGTACGGCGAGGACAACTCGGAAGCGAAGTGAAGGCAGGGTTTTGGTTTGGACGGAGCGAATCTGAGCTTCAACGAGTTGAGAGAACACCGTTTCAATTCGTTTGCGCAATTTCGGGTGGCGGTCTTCCCGCCACCCGGTGTCGTCTCTCGTCTTCGTCTTAGGTGGAACGATAAACCCTAAGCTGCACTAGCCCTTGTCGCCAATGATCTTTGGGCCGCCACAGTCAGGCCATCGGCGGTTGAGTTCGGACCCAACGGTGGTGTCATGCAAGTTGGCTGGTTGGACGAGGTAGTGCATGATCTGCCCGGCAGGTGAGACCCAAGCGTGCAATGTGTAGCCGTAGACGTCACCTTGAGTGCCATGCCCCCAACGCGCACCGGGAAACGCTGTGCGTTTCCCGCGTTTAGGACGGCACATCGGGAGCGGCATGGAATCAATCATCACTTCGGCACAGCGCTCTGCTGGACAAACGATTTTCTCCAGATGATCGAGCAGTCGCACTCCTCGGGTAGAGGCCTGAGTGTAAGAAGGCAGACCGGGTCGGTCTGCCTTCAGCATGCTCCACCAGATCGACGGATACGGGTGTTTGAATACCAGACGAGCCAAGAGCAGAGCGAGCAAATGAGCGTCACTGAGTTTTTGATGGCGGCATCGCCGCTCATCCGAAACGTGTTGTTTGGCCCAGCGATGGAGTCGACGAATCACAGCCCGACGCCCTAAACTGTGGTGGAGACGATATCTAACCATATCGTCTCTCTTTTTATCGTCTGGGTGCGGGTAAAACTAGAGCTGCTCAACCCCTAAACGGGGTAAGTTGTTAAAAGCGCCCCTCCTCTAACCTCTAGGGAGTGGGCGTTTTCTATGATCAAAAACAAAAACGTTCTGAGCCTTCTTCCTGTATTTGCTACACGCGCCCTAAAGGACAAAGCGGGCCGGGGCGTGTGAAATAGGCGCATGACCTCAGACCAGAAACACGAGCCGGAAACTGCCGCCACCCAAGACATGCCCGAAAAAGCGCCCGCCGAAACGCAGAGCGAGCAGCCCGGCAGTGAAGCAGAAATGAGCGTCGCGCCGGTGGTCGTGCGCGACAACTATCAGGGCAGCGGCAAATTGAGTGGCAAAGTCGCCATCGTCACGGGCGGAGATAGTGGCATCGGGCGGGCGGTGGCAGTGCATTTTGCGCGTGAGGGCGCAGATGTAGCCGTGCTTTATCTCAACGAACACGAGGACGCCAAAGCGACTGCCGAAATGGTGGAAGGCGAGGGCCGCACGTGCCTGATCTTGGCGGGCGACATCGGTGATCCGCAGTTTTCGATTGACGCCGTACAACAAACGGTCACCAAGTTTGGCCGCCTCGACATCGTGGTGAACAACGCCGCCGAGCAGCACCCGCAGGACAGCATCACCGACATCACGCCGCAGCAACTACAGGCCACCTTCCGCACCAACGTGTTTGGGATGTTTTACCTGACGCAGGCGGCCATGCCCCGCCTCAAAGAAGGCGCGAGCATCATCAACACCACCAGCGTCACGGCGTACAAGGGCAGCCCGCAACTGTTTGACTATTCCAGCACCAAGGGCGCGCAGGTGGCCTTTACCCGCAGCCTCAGCCAAGCGCTGGCCGAACAGGGCATCCGCGTAAACGCCGTGGCTCCCGGCCCCATCTGGACGCCCCTGATTCCCGCCACGATGGACAAGGAAAAGGTAGGCGAACACGGCGCGAACGTGCCCCTGAAGCGCCCCGGCCAACCCGCCGAAGTCGCGCCCGCGTATGTGTACTTGGCGAGCGAGGACAGCAGCTACGTGACGGGGCAAGTGATGCATGTGAACGGGGGCGAAGTGGTCAACGAGTGAAAACTGTGAGTGGTAAGTAGTCAGTGGTGAGTGGAAAAAGCGGGAACTGCACACAGAATATCGTTGCAGTCCCCGCTTTTCATCTTTTCCCACTCCCTACTGACCACTTACCACTTACAGCAATTACATCCCTTCCAGCATCAACCGGTCTGGATTCTCTAAGAGCCGGATCACTTCTTTGCAAAAGCGGGCGGCTTCTGCGCCGTCTACAAGGCGGTGATCGAAGCTGAGGCTCAAGTACATCATGTGGGCCACCACGATCTCGTCGTGTTCGTTCACAATCGGGCGCTTGACGATGGAATGCACGCCCAGAATCGCGGCGTCGGGCACGTTGATGATCGGGAAGGAAAACAGCGCCCCGATGGAGCCGATATTGGTGATGCTGAAGCTGCTGCCCGTGAGTTCGTCGGCGCTGAGTTTGCCGTTCTGGGCGCGGCCTGCGAGGTCAACTACTTCGCGGGCCAAGTCGAACACGCTCTTGTGGTTCACGTCGCGCAGTACGGGTACGGTCAGGCCCGCGTCGGTGGCGACGGCCATACCCATGTGATAGTACCGCTTTTGCACAATTTCCCCTGTCGCCTCGTCAAACGAAGTGTTTAGGCTGGGGTATTTGCGGAGCGCCACCGCCACTGCCTTGAAGAAAAACGGCATGTAGCTGAGGCGCACGCCCGCCTCTTTCGCCTCGTCCTTCACGCGGTCACGGAAGGCCACGAGTTTGGTCAGGTTGACCTCATCCACGGTGAGCGTCCGGACAGTGTAGAGGTGGCTGGCCTGCATCTGGTTGCTGATGGCGCGGCGCATTCCGCGCAGTGGCACGCGGTCTTCGAGGTGTTCGTAGCCTTTGGGCGTGCGGTACTGCACGGGGGCGACAGGCATTCCGGCTGTGTTGGGCTGGGTAGGTTTGGCAGGCGCTTGGGGTTGAGGGGCCGGGGCAGGGGCAGCAGATTGGGCGGGCTGAGTTTGAGCGGCTGGAGCCTGTACCGCTGGCGCTTTTGCTGCCTCCACATGCGCCGTCACGTCCTGCACACGCACGCGCCCGTTGGGGCCGCTGCCCTGTACCTGCGCCAAATCTACCCCCAGTTCGCGGGCCAGTTGGCGGGCGGCGGGCACGGCCAACACGCGGCCATCTTCGCGGGTCTGCACGGTGGGCTGAGAGGGGGCGGGAGCCGTCAGAACGGCGGTGCGGCCAGCGTTTCCTAAACCCTGCACCCTCACCGTTTCGTCGCTGGCAAAGGCTTTGAAGAGGCTGGTATCGTCGTCGGCTTTGGCCGGAATATGGCCCGCTTCTACAATCGAGCGTTCTTCCTGCGCTTGCGGGGGCAGATGCTCGGCTGTCGTAGCGGAGTTTTGAACGCTGTCCTGAATGGCCTGAATCGGGGCCACGCTCTCCCCTGCTGCCGAACCACTGGCCGCACTCGCCGCGCCGCTTTCATCGATCAGCGCAATCGCGGCGTGGACGGCCACCACGTCGCCTTCCTGCGCCAGCCGTTTGGCGAGGCGTCCGGCGACAGGGCTGGGCAGTTCCACGGTTACTTTGTCGGTCATGACTTCGCAGAGGGGTTGTTCCAGCGTGATCATGTCGCCTTCCTGCACCAGCCATTTTAAGATTTCGCCCTCTACGACGCTTTCAGCAAGTTCGGGCAGCAGCACTTCTTTCATAAGAACCTCGGTTGTGGGGGGAGGCTGTAGGAACAGACCCAGCCCCAGATGAATTGTGTTCAGCGCAGGACGTTTATCTGAGAAGGAAGGCCCGCAGTAAGCCGTAAGCCATCAGAATGACGCCCAGAATCTTGATCCAGCGTTCGTCGCCCGCATAGAACCAAGCCGCTATGCCCAGCAGCACGAACATTGCGCCGATGCATAGGCTTTGCCACGGTTCGGGGAGTCGACCTACCTGCGAGTACAGGCCAAAGCCGATCAGCAGGCCGATGGTGCCGAGGAAGGGACGCAGAAAGTTGGGATTCATAGCCCTCAGCATAAAGATTAATAATCCAAAGCCTAATAATTCAGCGCCTTCACGCAGGCCGCCGTGATGCGGTTGGGGCCGGGCAAATACACCTTGTCCTGCACGTAGGGATACGGCGTATCGAAGCCCGCCACCTGCCCCACCGGAGCCAGCAGCGAGTCGAAGGCCTGCTCCTGAATCACGTAGGCCACCTCGCCCATAAAGTTGCTGATGCGCGGGGCCTCGCTGACCAGCACGGCGCGGCCCGTTTTTTGCACGCTGCTCAGGACGAGTTCCCGATCCCACGGCACGAGGCTTCGCAGATCGATGACTTCCACGCTCACGCCTTCTGCGGCCAGCGCGGCGGCGGCCCGTTCTGCGTCGGGCATCACGCCGCCGTAGCCCACCAGCGTCAGATCCGTGCCTTCCCGCCGAATGGCACCCTCGCCAATTTTGACGGTGTAGTCGTGGCTGGGCACTTCCCCTTTGGCCGCCCGATACAGGCGCTTGGGTTCAAAATAAATGACCGGGTCTTCCCCACGAATGGCGGCTTTCAGCAGGCCTTTGGCGTCGTAGGGCGTGCTGGGCATCACCACTTTCAGGCCCGGCGTGTGCGTAAAGTAGCTTTCGGGGCTTTGACTGTGATGGTGGCCGCCCTTCACGCCGCCGCCGCTGGGCGTGCGAATGATCATGGGCGCGGTAAATTGCCCGCCGCTGCGGTAGCGGATTTTGGCCGCCTGACTGATGATCTGATCGAACCCCGGCCCCATGTAGTCGGCAAACTGGATTTCGGCAATCGGACGCAGGCCACGCACGGCCATGCCCACTGCCGCGCCCACAACGCTGGCTTCCGACAGGGGCGTATCGAACACCCGGCGCGGGCCAAATTCGGCCTGCAACCCGGCTGTGGCGAGGAAGACGCCGCCGCGTGCGCCCACATCTTCACCAAAGACCACCACGCGGTCGTCACGGGCCAGTTCCTCGCGCATAGCTTCCGTCACGGCCTGAATGAGAGTGAGGATGCGGGTCTCCCCCGCTTGAGTTGGTCGCTCTTGGGTGGCCGTCATTTCTGGCCCTCCATCTCGGCCCGCACGAAGGCAGCTTGCTCGCGCAGATGGGGCGGCGTATCGGCGTACACGTCCTCAAACATGATTCGCCAATCGGGTTGACCGGTGGCTTCGGCCTTCAGCACATCGGCGTCTACAGCCCTGTGAACCGCCGAAATCAGGTCAGCACGTTCTTCGGCATCAACCGGGTGGCCCAAGTGCGCCAGCAGTCCTTCTACGCGGGCAATTGGGTCGCGGGCCAACCAAGAGTTCACTTCGTCGCGGGTGCGGTAGTTCTTTTCAGCGTCGGCATCGGCGTTGCTGTGAGAACCGACCCGGTAGGTCAGGCATTCCACCAGCGCGGGGCCGTTGCCTGCCCGCACCCATTCGGCGGCGTACCCACAGACTTCCATCACGGCAATAATATCGTTGCCATCGACATAAAACCCCGGCATCCCGTAGGCTTTGGCCTTGATATGAATGTTCGGGCTGGCTGTTTGGGCGGCCAGATTGGTGCTGATGGCCCACTGGTTGTTCTCGCACACGAACAGCGCCGGAGCTTTGGCCGCGCCCGCCATGTTTAGGCCCGCGTGCCAGTCGCCCTCGCTGGTTGCGCCGTCGCCAAAGGTACACAGGGTAATTTCATCGGTGCCGAGGTACTTTTGGGCCATCGCGTTGCCCGCTGCGGGCGGTACCTGAGAAGCGATGCTGGAGCTGATAGACACGAAGTTTTTGCTGGCGCTACCAAAGTGGTGTGGCATCTGGCGGCCTTTGCACAGGTCGGAATTGGTGCCGAGACACTGGCTGATCAGGTCAATCATGGGCACGCCCATTGCCAATGCCAGCGTGTGGTCACGGTAATACGGCCAGACCCAATCGTGGCCCACGCGGATAGAGCGGGCCAGCCCGACTTGCGTGGCTTCCATGCCGCTGGACTGGGCATAAAAGGTAGTGCGCCCTTGCCGCAGCAGCGTCACCAGTTTGCGGTCAAACTCGCGGGCACGCACCATCTCGCGGTGCAGTTCGCGCAGCAACTCGGGCGTGTAGCGGGCGGGCAAGTCGCGCACAGGACGGCCATCTTCGGCCACCCAGCGCAGCGGCTCGGGCGAAAAGGGTTCGATAGGACTGGCTAGGGGCAGGGTAGTGGGGATGGATGGTGAAGCGGTCATCATGACCGGGCCTCCTCGGATGCGGATGGGAAATAGGCTTGGGTGAAATGGGGTTTAGATGCAGCAGGCGGCAGAAAGCGCGGGCAATCGCTCAAGCTTTGGCCTCCTTCTGCGGTGGAAATCTGTCTAGCAAACGCTCGTTAGGTATCTTATACGGATTCGGCCCGCCGCGTCCTGTGTGGGCAAAAAGAGGCGGCTGGGTGCGGGTTTGGTTACGCAGCAGGTCAGACCAAACTGGCAGAGTGCTTCCAGTTCGCTGGGCAGGGCATCGGTGAGCATGCAGGGGTTAGGGCGCACAGGCTGAAGCTCTCGCCGTGCGCCGTGGAGGACTTGGGGTGTCTAGGAGTGCTGGACGGAGTTGGGTGGGTTCGCTACTCGGACGCCCCCTCACCCCGCTGCTGACGCAGCGCCCCTCTCCCACAGGGGGCGAGGGCAACATACAAGGGCAAAGGCGTGGTTTAGCTCCTCACCCTTGAGGGGGGAGGTTGGGAGGGGGTGAGTGAGCAACGCGATTGCCTGTCCTTTGACACTAGACCCTTAGACGCCTTCCCCGCCCCCCACAAGTTCCGCTCAGTACGCGAAAAACACCAAATCCGCCGGAATATGCGCCGGAATAATCCGCTGCTCCAAGTCGGGCGCGAGGGCCGCCACCCGCGCCGCAGCTTCGGCCAAATACTCGGCGTAAGGCACGTCTCCCCCACTGCGCTCTGGGCGGGCGTCGCCAAACAAGTCCAACGGGGCGGTGTCGGCGTCGTGCGTCCACGCGCCAGAACCCCAATTGAAGTGATACAGCGGCAAAAAGCGTTCGCCGTGTGCGGCTACGAATTCGATGGCGTCCAGCAAAAACTCGACTTCGGCGTCGGTGGCCCAAGGCGCGAGGTTCAGGCGCGTCCAGCCGGGTTTCAGGCCGTCCATCTCGCCCAACACGCAGTTCAGGTAGCGTTCGCTGCGTTCCTCGTCTATGCCCAGCAGCACATGGCCGTATGGCCCAGCACAGGCACACCCACCCCGCGCCTGAATGCCGAACAGATCGTTCAGCAGGCGCACCACGAAGCGGGGATGCAGGAACGCGCCCGACTCGGTGTGGATCAGGAACGACAGGAAGGCCAAGCGGGGCGAATCGGGATTGCCCAGCAGATGCACGCGCTTGTTGAGGGTCAGGCGGGCCATTGCACGGGCAAACAGATCGTGTTCGCGGGCGGTCAGCGCCTTCACGCCCAGTTCTTCCTTCACCTTAAAGGCCAGTGCGGTGCGGATTTTACCCAGAATGGCGGGTGTTCCTGCATCCTCACGGGCCTCTATGTCGTCTATGTAGGCGTGCTTGGTGCGGCTCACGTAGCGCACCGTGCCGCCGCCCGCCGTACTGGGAACCGTCAGGCGGTACAGATGCTCCTGAAAGCAGAGCAAGCCGGGTGTGCCGGGGCCGCCCACAAACTTATGGGGACTCAAAAAGACCGCGTCGTACCCGTCTGCTTTGCCGGGTTTCATATTGATCAGGACATACGGGCCACTCGCGGCAAAGTCGAAGCAGGCAAACGCTCCGTGCGCGTGCAAGATTCGGGCCACCGTGCGCGTATCGGTCAGTAGGCCCGTGACGTTGCTGGCGGCGCTGAAGGAACCGATTTTGGGTCGCCGCACGAATTCGGGGGCCTTGAGGAGCGTCACCAACGCATCCAAATCAAGGTTGCCCCGCTCGCACAGCGGAACTTCTACCACTTCGGCCAGGGTTTCGCGCCAACTGACTTCGTTGCTGTGATGCTCGTAGGGGCCGACGAACACCACCGGGCGCTCGTGGGCGGGCATGGCGTGCAGGAGCGCGGCGCGGTGGACTTCCGGCACGCTGAGACCCAGAATGTCTTGCAGCCGCCGCACCGCCGCTGTGCTGCCCGATCCGCAGTACACCAGCTTGCAGGTGGCGTCTCCGCCCAGTTGCCCTTTCACGTATTCGGCGGCCTGGTGCGCCAAATGCGTGGTCTGCGCTCCCGTCGCGCTGTCCTCGGTGTGGGTGTTGGCGTAGAGCGGCAGCGCCAGCGTGTGCACCCGCTCCTCTATGCTCCGCAGCGCCCGCCCAGACGCCACATAGTCGGCATAGGTCACGCGGCGAGGCCCGAACGGGGTGCGAATCAGGGTGTCTGACCCGATCAGGTCGGCACGGAGCGAGGCGAAGTCCATGAAGACATCTTAATCTGTAAGCTGTTTAGCTACTGTGACAGACCGTAATCCAGCGCAGCGCAATCTTTGCCGCCGCCCACTACACTCTTTTCTTGAGATGAGCGGCGTGCAGACGGGATGGAACGTAATCGTAATCGGTGGCGGCCACGCGGGGCTGGAAGCAGCGTGGGCAGCGGCCAAATATGCGCGGGTCGCGCTGTTGGTGGGCAATCCGTCAACTATTGGCCGGATGCCCTGCAACCCGGCGGTGGGCGGCCCCGGCAAAAGCCAATTGGTCTTCGAGGTGCAAGCGTTAGGCGGTCTGATGGGGCAATTGGCCGACGCCACCGCGATTCATACCCGCGTGCTGAACGCCAGCAAAGGGCCAGCCGTGCAGTCTTTGCGGGTGCAAAACGAACGTGACGCTTACGCCGAACACGCGCAGGACGTGATTTTAGGGCATACGGGCATAGATGTAGTTCGTGGAGAGGCTGCCGATCTGGAGAGTGACGGACGCGGCGGTTGGTGGGTCATCACGACGGATGGACGCAGGCTGGCGGCCCGCAGCGTGGTCATTGCGGCGGGAACCTTTATGCGGGCCGTGACGTGGTACGGACGGCAATCGCGCCCCGAAGGACGGCAGGGCGAGCCACCTTCACGCTTCCTGTCGGAGCCGTTATCGCGGGCGGGGCATGTACTCAAGCGGTACAAAACCGGAACGCCGCCGCGTGTCCGGGCCGACGCCGTGCGATTTGAAGACCTGTTGGAGATTCCCGCCGATCCCAATCCACGCGGCTTTACAGGCCCACCCGGCCCACGCGCCATGCGCTCCCCCACTTGGCAAACCTACACCACCCCCGAAACGCACCGACTCATTCAGGAAAACTTGCACGAGTCGCCCATGTACGCTGGAGATATCGAGGGCTTAGGGCCGCGCTACTGCCCCAGCATCGAAGACAAAGTGGTGCGGTTTGCCCACCATGACCGCCACCTCTTGTTCGTGGAACCCGACGGCATAGAAACCAGCGAGGTGTATTTGCAAGGCTTCAGCTCCTCGCTGCCGCCGCACTTGCAAGACCGCTTGGTACGCACCTTGCCCGGATTTGAACAGGCCGTGATTCAACGCTACGCCTACGCCGTGGAGTACGACGTGGTGGACTCCACCGAACTGACGCTGAATCTGGAGTCGCGCCAGTTGCCGGGAGTGTTCACAGCAGGCCAGATCAATGGCACTAGTGGCTATGAGGAAGCCGCCGCACAAGGCTTGGTGGCCGGAACCGCCGCCGCTCGCCGTGCCGAAGGCTTACCAGAGCAGTTCATTGGGCGCGAAACCGGATATATGGGCGTGATGCTGGACGATCTGGTCTTTAAGGGCAGTGACGAACCCTACCGCATGATGACCAGCCGCGTGGAACACCGCCTGCTGATGAGACAGGACAACGCCGATGAACGCCTGACGCCGCTAGGCCACGAACTCGGCTTAGTCTCTGATACCGAGCGAGAGCGGGTGGCCGCGAAATACGGGCGGGTAGCAAACGCTGTAACGGAATTGGGCCGCCAGCGCGTACAGGGCCACACCGGGGATGCTTGGCTGCGTCGCCCGGAGTTCACTTTGCCGGATGTAGAAGCGTTGGGATTCACAGTCCCCGCCTTAGACGCCACCGAACGGGAAGCCCTAGAAATCCGGGTGAAGTACGCGGGCTACATTGCGCGGGCCGAAACGCAACTGAAATCGGAAGGGCGGGCACGGGAACTGAGTTTGGCGGGCGTGGACTTTGCAGGCATCGCGGCGCTGTCGAACGAAGCCCGCGAGAAGCTGGGACGGGTGCGCCCGCTGACCGTGGAACAGGCGGCACGGGTTCCCGGTGTACGCCACGCCGATATCAGCGCCCTGCTAGTGCATCTCAAGCGTCAATCTGCGTAAAGATGTTTCACGGGAAACTTGACGGTGAAACAAATTGGGGCAATAGACTGAGGTGGGGTGCTTGACCTGAGCCATGTTTCACGGGAAACTTGACGGTGAAACATGACTACCCCCCCCGAACCTTCTGCTCTGACTACACCCTTCGATCAGGGATTACTGCTGGGCATCCTTATTGGTGAAGGGCATTTCGGCGGCGACGGCAAGCAGCCGCACATCACGCTGAGAATGCATACCCGCCACCGCAAACTGTTTGAAGCCATGCTGCGAATCTGCCCCGGCTCGCGGCTGTACGGCCCCTACGATCACGGTGGACGCCAGTATTACCAATGGATGGCGCGTGGCAAAGTGCTGCGCGAGCAACTGATTCCGCTGCTGGACGCCCTGCCGATGGCCAAATTGGACGACCATGTGTTTGAGCGCTACTTAGATATGAAAACGAGGTACGGCCTGATGAATATCACCCCACTAGAAACCCAAACAGAAAAAACGCAGGACACCGCATGACGCCTGAGGGCCAAGACCTGTTGCTTCGGGGCGGTGACGCGCTGGGGTTAGACCTGACGCCGCATCTGCCCGCCTTTACCGAACTGCTGAGGCTGCTGCTGGAAGGCTCAGCCCGCACCAATCTCACTGCGCTTAAGGAAGAACCGGACATCATCCTGAAACATTTCGTGGATTCGCTGACGTGTTTGCAGGGCGGCTACCTACACGGCATTCAGCAGGTCATAGACCTCGGCACTGGCGCAGGTTTTCCCGCCCTACCGCTCGCCATCGTGCAGCCTGAATTACAACTGGTTCCGGTGGATTCCACCCGCAAAAAGATCGAGTTTGTGCGGGCTACCGCCGCTGCACTGGGCCTGACCAACGTGAATCCGCTGGTGGGCCGCGCCGAGGAACTGGGCCAAGACCCCGAACACCGCCAACGCTATGACCGCGTGGTAGTGCGTGCAGTGGCCGCCTTGCCCATTTTGGCGGAACTGGCTTTGCCCCTGCTGCGTGAAAATGGCCTGTTGGTGGCCCAAAAAGGCCCGATCAGCACCGAAGAGCTGAACGCAGGCCGCCGTGCATCAGGCGAAGTGGGGGGAAAAGTACAAGTCGTTGACCCCTTTACGCTGCCCATTCTGGGCGACGCCCGCACGCTGATCGTGATTGAAAAGCTGAAGCCCACGCCCGCCAAATATCCCCGGAAACCCGGCGTGCCGAATCATCAACCCCTGTTCTGGAATGGCAATACGTGAGTAGCCGAAAAATCACGGCAACACCGCTCGACTCCCAATTGACGGTATCTTCACTGGCAATGCTCGTTCTCAAGGACTCTCAGTGAAGACCATCGGTGTGGTCAATCAAAAAGGTGGGGTGGGCAAGACGACCACTGCCATCAATCTGGCTGCTTACCTCGCGGCGGGCGGGCGGCGCGTGCTGCTGCTGGACATGGATCCGCAGGGGAACGCCACAAGCGGCTTGGGCCTGCGCGGGGCCACCGAGGGGCTGTATGAGGCGCTGGGCGAACCGGGCCGAGTCGCCGAATGGACGCGCACCACCGATCAGGCGGGGTTAGATGTCCTGCCCGCTACGCCCGATTTGGCTGGCGCAGGCGTAGAACTGGCCGAAGACCCGGACGCCCTGAACCGCCTGCTGGCGAGCGTGAAGGGCTACGATTTGGTGCTGATAGACGCGCCCCCCAGCCTCGGGCCGCTGACCGTGAACGTGCTGGCCGCCGCCGACGCCCTGCTGATTCCCTTGCAAGCCGAGTACTACGCGCTGGAAGGCTTGGCCGGAATGATGGAAACGGTGGAGCGCATTCAGGGCGGCCTCAATCCACGCCTGAAGGTGCTGGGCGTGGCCCTGACCATGTTTGATGGCCGCACCAATTTGGCGCAGGAAGTGGAGACGATGGTACGGCAACATTTCGGGGAACTAGTGTTCTGGTCGGTCATTCCGCGCAATGTGAGGCTGTCGGAAGCGCCCAGCTTCGCCAAGCCCATCAATGCGTTTGCGCCCTTGTCGAGCGGCGCAGCGGCCTACAAACGGCTCGCCGAAGAGGTGATGCAGCGTGTCGAAAAAATCTAGCCTCGGACGTGGCCTAGACGCCCTGCTGGGCAAGCCTGTGGCCGAATCGGGCAGCGTGACGGGCATCCAAACCCTGCGGCTTGACCGAATTGTGCAGGCCGCCTACCAGCCCCGGCAGGTGTTTGCCGCTGATGGCTTGGCGGAATTGGCCCAGAGCATCCGGGAAAAAGGCGTGCTGCAACCTTTGTTGGTGCGCCCACGCGGAGACGCCTTCGAGATCGTGGCAGGCGAGCGGCGTTGGCGGGCTAGCCAACTTGCAGGGCTGACCGAACTCCCGGTCATCATTCGTGACCTCGGAGACCGCGAGGCGCTGGAAATTGCGATTGTAGAAAACCTGCAACGCGAAGATTTAGGGCCGCTGGAAGAGGCGCGGGCTTATCAAGCTCTGATAGATCACGGGCTGAATCAGGAAGGCGTGGCGCAAGCAGTCGGCAAAGGCCGCAGCACCGTCTCTAATGCGCTGCGCCTGCTGACGCTGGGTGAGGCGGCACTGCGGGCACTGGATAACGGCGAGATTACCGCCAGCCATGCCCGTGCCATTCTTGCTCAACCGACCAAAGACCGCGATTGGGCGCTGGAGCAGATCGTGTCGCGCGGCCTGAATGTGCGCGACGCCGAAGCCCTGAAACGGGAAGTCAAAGCCGAAAAACCCGCATCCCACACACCTATTCCTGTAAATCCGCCTCGCACCTACCGCCAACTGGAACTGGATTTGAGCCGCCGCACCGGAACGCGCGTGCGAATTACAGGGGAGGACAAGGGGCGCGTGGAACTGAATTACGGCTCCCGCGAGGAGCTTGACCGGATTTTGGAACTGTTGGGGTTTGCAGCGGAGGAGTAGGTCGAAGGGTCTTAACAAGAGTTTCCACGCAGGGATTTATGGCGACAGCAACGAAGGCCCTTGAGGTGGGAATTGAAATTCCCCGGTCTTGTGGGCCTTCATGCGAAGTGTCTATGCCTCGGTCCTCCAGCCTACCGCTCAGCATCGTGACTGCGTTGTTGAACCGTGCCACCAGTGTGAGTGGCATCGCCCCCTACAGCACCGTCCGGAAAAGCACCCTGTGCCAGTCCTTGGCACAGCACTCGTTCACGACGAACCAAGATCTTCAGCGCCGAGCCAAGAACGCGCCACAGGGCGCGTTCTTGGCCATAGACTTTGTGATGGTGCCGCACGCGGGGCTGGAGATGGAGGGTCTGAACTTTCACTACAGCGGTCAGGCGCGAACTCAATTGGGGCATCAGTTCACCTCAGCGGCCTTGGTGAAGTTCGGGGCCGATCCGACGCCGCTGTTGGAGCGGTTCACAGTCTCTCGCTTGTTGGAGACGCCCGCGTATCCGTACCGCACCGCGACCCAAGAGATGATTCACACCATCACGCAGTGCCGGGCGGCGGGGGTGTCCATCGCCGGAGTGCTGCTCGATGGAGAGTTTGGACGAGATGAGGTCGTGACCTTCAGTCACGACACGCAGATCCCCGTGCTGGTACGGGCCAAGCGCAACATGAGTGTTCACGTTGAGGGTGAGAGCCTCACCCTCAACGCTCTGGCACAGCGCTTTCCTCCCGAACGGTGCCATCTCTATGCCGAGGTGGGATGGCGTGTCCGTCGGCTTCCCGTGTCGCGTGACGTCGGGGCGTTCGATGTGCTCATCATTTGGCGCAAGGTTCACGGCGAATGGAGCTGCTTTTTTCTGTTCAGCACGTTTGACCCTGCCGTGACCGTCCGAGCGCTGCTGCGGGCTTGGAAGGCCCGCTGGGGCATCGAAGTGATTCACCGGTTGATGAAGCAGAATCTCGGGCTAGGACGCTGCCGCTGTCGAACCATTCAGGCCCAAGACAACTGGGCCTGGTGCGTGGTCGAGGCTCTTCATGCGGTGCTCCTCGTCCGTCAGGAGCAGCCGCAACTGACATGGCGAGCGGCTCAGCACCGAGCCGCACAACACACAGAATTGTACGTCCTGACCGAAGTGCAGCCTGTATCACAACAACTTCACGCCGCCTGACACGCGATTGCGGTAACCGTGGAAACTCTTGGTCTTAAGAAAAACCTAAAAGCAGTAGGGGAGAGGCTTTAACGGCCTCTCCCCTACGTTTTGATTGAACTTAGCGGCGCGTGCCAACGAGGAAGATATTGGGCCAAGGGCGGTACACGCTGCGGAGAATGTCTTGCTTAAAGGCTTGGCCGTTGCGAACGAATTTGCGGGTCACTTCTAAGGTGGCTCCGGGCGCAGCCCAGTCGACTTGCTTGCGCTGTCCGGCGGGCAAAGTGGGGTCAGAAATCAGGCGGTCAGCGGGTGAGGGCCGGGTGGCAAGCGTGCGGGGCGCACCGACTTCGACGGTGTAGTCGCGGGCCTTGCCGAACACCGCGACGGTCAGGCGGGCTTCTTCGTCGTTCCAGTCGGTCTGGAACCACAGTGCGCCGCCTGTATCGTTGGCAAATTTTAGGTCTAGGCTGGGCTGATAGATGGTGGCGTCAAGGCCCTGCGGATCGTAATAATGCACCTGATAAGAGTGGGGCTGGCGCTGAAGCGTGGACAGCCCCGCGCCGTACAGGGCACGAAACACGGTGGTGCTGACCTGACAAATGCCGCCGCCGACGCCGCTGGCCGTGCGCTCGCCAGAGATGACTAGGCCCGTGACGAAGCCAGTGCTGGTATTGATCGTTCCGACAGTTTGGTTGAACGAGAAGACTTTGCCTTCTATCAGGCGGTCTTTGAAGCGCGAGGCTCCGACGTGGATATTGGTGACGCGGGCCGCGCTACTGCCGTAATAGTTGGTTTCGCCTGTGCCCAAATGCTGGGTAATGCCGCGTGAAGCAAAGAAATTCAGCGTGCGCTGGGGGGCTACCTGCCCGGACACAATGACGCTGGCTTGCACGCCCTGCGGATTTTTCAGCACAGCCTCAATGCTGGCGCGGGTCTTGTCCATATTCACGATCAGGCCGTTGCGCTGCACGATAGACCAGCCGTCCCAGAGTTCCTCGAAGAGGGCGTCTACGGGTTTAGAAGGCAAGTCGGCCACAAATTTCTTCAGATCGGCGTCCAGAGAGGCGCTGATACCGCCGCCACGTTGCCGCAGTTGTGCCACCCGCGCACTGGAAATGGTGAGAGTACGGGTGAAGGGCAACGTCGTTTTTTTGCCTTCTACCAGTGCAGGCCACTCGGAGCGCACCGTAATCAGCAGCGGCGCGGTGCGGGCGGGCGTAATCTTCACACTGGGTTCGGGCGGGGTAGGTGCGGGCTGTACGGGAACCACAGGCTCCACCGGGGGGGTGGGAACGGGTTCCAGCACAGGTTCAGGCGTCGGCTCTACAGGCGGCACAGGCGGTGTTTCTACGGGTGGCACGACTGCCGGGGGCGCTTCTACAGGTGGAGTGGGGTCTGTGGGCGGTGTCGTTGGAGGCACGGGCGCAGGAGGCGTGACGGTGGGGGGCATCGGGGGCAAGGGCAATGCCGGAATAACAATTGGAGCGGGTGCAGCGGGCGGCGTCGGTGCGGGTTGCGTCACAGGTGGGACAGCAACGGGAGGCGTTTCCGTCTGCGCCCCCGCGCCGCCTAACCATGCCCCGCCCAAGACTGCACTGACCAGCACCGTCCACCTTCCTACACGCCCAAGTTGACCCTTCATGCTCGGCAGTATTTCACGCGCCCCAGACTGAATTGTGAAGCGCGTGAACGTGAAGATGGGAAACGAAGAGCCGCTCAGCGGGTGAGCAGGGCCGAATTTTCCAATTGCCGCCCGATTTCAGCCACCGCAGCGAGGGCGTGATGCCGCCCGTTTTCGATGAAGACCTGATTGGTCTTGCCCGCAAAGCCCGCGCTGCCCACCACGAACAGGCCGGGCGTGCTGCTTTCGTATGTCTCCGACATGACCAAGCAGGCGTCGGGGTGCTGCGCCAAGTTCAGACCGTCTAGGAAGCTCAGATCGGGGCGGTAGCCGGTGAGGGCGAAGGTGAAATGGGTGGGCAGGTCGAAGGTGCTGCCATCGGCCCGCTCGATCCGCGCCATGTCGGGCAGGATTTCCGTGACCCGCGAATTGAAGTGCGCGGCGATGCTACCTTCTTTGATGCGGTTCTCTAGGTCAGGGCGCACCCAGTATTTGATGGTGGATTTGAGTTCGGGGGCACGCACCACCATCGTCACTTTTGCCCCGCCGCGCCACAGGTCAAGAGCAGCGTCGGCGGCGCTGTTGCCCGCACCGATCACGGTCACGTTCAGGCCCATAAACGGGTGCGCTTCGGTGTAGTAGTGCGACACGTTGTCGCCGTCCTCGCCGGGAATGCCGAGGTGTAGGGGATTGTCGTAATAGCCTGTGGCTACGATCACGCGCCGCGCTTCCACCACACCGGGTGTACCGTCCCGCGCTTCTATTTCCAGCGTAAAACCCGCTGGGGCCGCATGAATGTCGGTCACGGTGGTGTAGTGCTCCACATTCAATTCCTCGCGCTGGGTCACAAGGCGGTAGTACATCAGCGCGTCGCGGCGATCCGGCTTGTCGTGCCCCGTGACCATCGGATGATTGCCGATTTCCAGTTCAGGGGCGGTGGTGAAAAACGTCATGTAGGTGGGGTATTCAAAGATGGCGTTGACCACGCAGCCTTTTTCCAGCACCACGTAACTCAGGCCCGCCCGCTTACAGGCGATAGCCGCCGCGAGTCCCACCGGGCCAGCGCCCACGATTGCTACATCTATCAGACCACTCATGCCGCCCATTCTGGCAGGGCGGGGGAGGGGAGACCGTAAGAGAGGTTTGGCTAGGGGGCGTGAAGGGCGTCTAAGAGTCGAGGGTCTAAGGGTCTAAGACGGGCGAGTGCTTGCGCCGCCCAGTTCACACCTTGCGGCAAGCCGATTTCCAAGCTCCGGCCTCCGGCACGCCGCTTCTGTTCAGAAAAATATCGACTTCCGGACGGTCAGCCGAGGCGGTGGCCTTAGAATCGGTGGCTTTGGAGTCGGTGGCCTTGGAGCCGGTCACTGTGGCCCAATTGTGATGCACCAGCACGCGGGCACGCACGGTTCCCAGTTGGCGTTCGCGGTTCACTTCGTCCGTGATGCCCAAGCGCACGCTCTCGCGGATCAGGGCGTCTAGGGCCGGAAGCTGAGCCGTACTGAGGCCAAAGCACTGCGCTCCGGCGCGGGCCGCCATACGCGACAGCAGGCGTCCGGCAGCGTCGGCATTGGCTTTCAAGGCTCCAGCCTGCGGCAAGTACGAGAGTTGCCACTCGCCCGCCAAATTGCCGCGCCCACCGCGCAGATTTAGAATCCACTGGCCGCCCAGAGCGTCGGGCTGAAGAGCATACGCGCTTTCTTCGCCTCCGGATTGGGTGGATTTGACTGGGCTGATCTGGCGAAATACCCCGTCTGAGCGCAATGAAACCAAATAGTCCACTCCGACTGCCATGCCCGCTTGCGCCGCTGCCATGCCCAGACCCATCAACATCAACCCGCCCAAGCGATTCATGGCTGCACCCTACACCGCCGCCGCGTCCAGAGTTCCTGACCGTGTGACAGCCTGACCGCCCTAAACTTGGGGCATGACCGACACCCCTACCACTTCTCTTCCGGCCACCCGCACCGAGTCCGACACGATGGGCAAGCTGGAAGTCGCCTCTGACCGCTACTGGGGCGCACAGACCGAGCGCAGCATTCACAATTTCCCGATTGGGCGCGATACCTTCGTGTGGGGCCGCCCCGTGATTCAGGCACTAGGAATCCTGAAAAAGGGCGCGGCGCAGGCCAACGCCGAACTGGGCGAATTGCCGCAGGATGTGGCTGACCTGATCGTGCGGGCCGCCGACGAAGTGATCACAGGGACGCTGGACAGTCATTTTCCGCTGGTGGTGTTTCAGACCGGAAGCGGCACCCAGAGCAACATGAACGCCAACGAAGTGATTTCCAACCGCGCCATAGAACTGGCGGGCGGCGTGCTGGGCAGCAAAGCGCCCGTGCATCCCAACGACCACGTGAACCGGGGCCAGAGCAGCAACGACACTTTTCCTACTGCCATGCACATTGCCGTGGTGCTGGAACTGAACCACCGCCTGTACGGCAGCGTGGGTAAATTGCGGGATACGTTGCATGCCAAAGCCGAGCAACACGCCGGACTGGTGAAAGTGGGGCGCACGCACCTACAGGACGCCACGCCGATTACTTTGGGTCAGGAAATCGGCGGCTGGGTGGCGCAACTGGACTACGCCCTAGCCGAAGTGAAGCACGCCGAAGCGGGGCTGTATGACCTCGCCATCGGCGGCACAGCAGTCGGCACGGGCCTGAATGCCCACCCCAAATTCGGTGATCTGGCCGCACAAAAGTACGAGGCAGAGACAGGCTTCCCCTTCCGCTCGGCAGAAAATAAATTCGCGGCCCTCAGCGCCCACGACGCACTGGTGCAAACCTCGGCAGCGCTGCGAACCCTCGCCGGAGCCTTGATGAAAATGGCGAACGACGTGCGCTGGCTCGCCAGTGGCCCCCGCAACGGCATCGGTGAAATCGTGATTCCCGAAAACGAACCCGGCTCCAGCATCATGCCCGGTAAGGTGAACCCCACCCAAAGCGAGGCGCTGACGATGGTGGCGACCCGCGTGTTCGGCAACGACGCGACCGTTGCTTTTGCGGGCAGTCAGGGCAATTTTCAATTGAACGTGTTCAAGCCCGTGATGGTTCACGCCGTGCTGGAAAGCATTCGCCTGATTGCCGACGCCAGCCTCGCGTTCAACGACAATTGCGCGGTGGGAATAGAGCCAAACCTCGCCAAGATCGAAGAAAATCTCAGCATCAATCTGATGCAGGTGACGGCGCTGAACAAGCATATCGGCTACGACAAAGCCGCCGCTATTGCCAAAAAAGCCCATAAGGAAGGCAGCAGCCTACGCGAAGCAGCCCTCGGTCTCGGCTACGTCACCGACGAAGAATTTACGGCTTGGGTGATTCCGCTGGAGATGACGCACAACTGAGGATGGGGTGTGGGAAAAGCGGGAACATGCGGGAGAGCTTGCCTTTCCTAGTTACCCCTCACCGCTTACAGCACCCCGCGCTTCCTGTACCTCGAACACCCACGATTTGGCCCCGGCGGGCAGCGGCAACTGGGGCGCGGGGCAAGTCCAACGGCTGGCAATCAGCACCAAACCGGGTTGGGCGGGGCTGGTCAGCAGTTCGGCCCCCACAAATCCCGGCTGAGCCTGCAACGTGTCTAGGTGGGCAACAAGGGCAGCAGCGATAAGGCCGTCGCCCTTGTCGTGGGCTTCTACGTACTGCACCTGAACGGGCAGCGCGGCGGAGGGCGCGGGGGGCATAGGCGTAGGCTAGCGGCTGGGCAGAGTTTGGCCGTATCAAGACCTGTATTCATTGAAAGCTTGCACCCATCTGGGGGTCAGACCTGTCAGTTATTGCCCCCTGACCACGTCAGACGCGCTAGGCTGAAGTCCGTACCGTGTGTCCTCCTTCTGCTCCTCCTGGTGTTACCGACGTCGCCGTATCGCCTGACGTGATTCGGCGGGCGGCAGACTGGCGCACACAGGCGCTCCGGTTGCTGGGCGCGGGCCGAATTCAGGAAGCGCTGTGGGCAATGGCGCGGGCCAATGCAGGCGGCGACCCTTGGGCACAGGCCACGCTGGGGCACGTGTACGCGCTCTTGGGCTTAGATGAAGCGGCGGCACGCTACGAGGCGGCGGGCCTGAACCACCTGAGCCGTGACAGTTTGGACGGCCCTGACATCGCGGGAGCGGCGTTCGCCTGTGCGCGGGCCTGGGCGGCGCTGCGTGAAGCCGACAGCCAGCCCCAGCAGGCAAACTGGCAGCGGGCCTTGCGGTGCGTGCAGGAGGCCACTAGCCTTCCTTCTCCGTTGGCCGCGCACCTGTGGCTGGCACTGGCGCGGGGCCTACGCGATGCGGGCGAGATGATGCAGGCAGGCCAAGCCCTCCAAGCGGCCCGAACCGCACAGACCCAAACCGCACAGGGCAAGGCCGACTCGACGATTCCGGCAGAAATCTGGGCTGCCGAATGGGCCTTGACTCTGTCACCCACGTCTGGGCAGATGCCGGAGGACGCGCCTTCTGGAGAGGGAGAGGCACTTGGCGCATCTGCCAAACCCAGCGCAAAGACTCTCAACAAAATCCCAGACTTATCCAGTCCCAATCTACCCAACCCCAATCTACCCAGCCCCGATGCACGCGCCCTCCGGGCCTTACTGGCCCTGCAACGGCACGGCACGGTGGGCACCCTGACCGAGCTGGCCGACGCGCTAGAGGCCGTAGAGCGGGTCAATCTGCGCCGCAGCTGTGCTTTTACGCTGGCTGAACGCCTGAGCGAGTTGGGCGCACACCGGGCCGCGCTGGCCGCCATGCACAGCTACCCGCTGTTTCCCCGCCCCACCGGGCCGCGCGACTGGGCTTGCCGGGGCGTGTTGCTGCGCCGCCAACACCACGACCCTCCCGCCCTGCGCGACCTAGACGCGGCTCTGCGTGCGCCCGGCAGCCTGCCGCCGCTGCTCTGGGTCAGGGTGTGCCTGCACCGGGCCGATCTGCTGTACCGCCAAAACCGCTTGCCAGAAGCACTGGACGGCCTGCGGGAAGCCTTGCCCGCTCTGGTGGGCCTCAGTGCGCCTCAACTGCTGGCCCCCGATTTGGCCGAACTCACCACGCTGATGCAGCTTGCGGCGCTGGAACCGGAGTTGAGCGGCTGGGCAGAGCAGGCGTATGGGGCGGTGAACCAGCGTGAGCCGGAGCCAGCGCAGACTTTGGCAAGTTGGACACTGGACACCCTCGGTCAGGCCACCTTGCGCCGGGGCGGCCAGCCCGTGCCGCTGCGCTGGCCCGAAACTGCGCTCCTCATCGCCTACCTGACCCTGCAGGGCGAGGTGACCCGCACGCAGGCCGAACTGGACTTGTTTCCAGAGTTGCCGCCCAAGCAGACTTTAGCGCTGTTCCGGCAAGCCTTGGCCGAACTCCGCGCCCACCTCGGCCCGGACGCCGTGCGCGTGGGCGGCCCCAAGAGATATCCCACCTACACGCTGCTGGTGCCTGTGGCACTTGATGTGCAGCGGCCTAGTGCGGTGGCCGCCGCGCCGGGGCTATTTTTGCCGCTGCTGCCCCACACCGGGTGGGTGGCCGAACGCCGAACACTGCACCGCCTGACCGATCAACATTTCATAGAGCAGCAGGCCAAGAAGCAGGCGCAGGAGCGGCAGTTCAGGGGGTACGACTGAGCAGAGGAGTCACGCGAGAAAGGCGTCTGAGGGTCTAGGGTCGAAGTGTCTGAGAACGGCATCCAAGACGCTGCTTCCCTGTCCTGCCCTCAAGGGGGGGCGTTGCACAGCAACGGGGGGGCTCACCTTCTGACTCAAACGCCCCAACACTTTAGACCCCCGACTTTTAGACCTTTAGACCACTCCCAACCGCGCCCAACTCAATACAAACTCAGCGGATTGCGCGGCACCCAGCGCAGATAAGTTCCGAAATGCAGATGCGGCCCCGTAGACCGGCCTGTATTGCCTACCTTGCCCACCGGTTGCCCGCGCACCACCAGTTCACCCTGTTTGACCAAATTAGCGCTGAGGTGGGCATACCGCGTAATCCAGCCGTCGGGGTGCTGCATCACCACCGTCCAGCCCCAACCCCGGTCAAAGTCGGGGCGAGATTCCAGCACCCGCCCGCTGCGGGCCGCCCGCACCAGCGTTCCAGTCGGGGCCACGATGTCTATGCCGTAATGTAGTTCGCGCACGCCGTCTATGACGCGGGAACCGTAATCGCTGCTGACGAAACGGTGTCCGGCTATAGGCCACAGCCAAGCCCCCGATGACGCCGGAGCCACCGGATCGACCCGGATCGCGGCGGGGCGCACGGTGGCAGTCGTGCCTGTGCGGGCGGCGACAGGGCGTGCAGCCACCGTGCGTGCTGGAATCTGAATCACTGCGCCCACCCACACGGGTTTTCCGCCCGCGTAGTTGGGGTTGGCCCGCACCAACTGCGTCAAAGTCAGGCCCACCCGTTGGGCAATCACGGTCAGGTTCTCGCCCTCTTTGACGCGGTAACGGGTGGCAGGCAGCACGCGCCCCGGCAAGGTCAGAACGCGGCCCGCCTGCACCGAGTCGGCGTCGCGCAGGGCGGGATTGGCCGCCCGCAACTGCGCCACCGTGACCCCCGCCCGCACTGCGATGCCCGACAACGTATCGCCCGACTTCACGCGGTAAGAGGTGGCCGCCAGCGCCGCGCCGCCCAACACGGAGGCACTGATCAGGGCGGCAACAGCGGTCAGGCGGACGGCCCGCGACACCCGGTGGAAAAGATTCACAAGCCATAAGATACCCAGTCACCCTGACTTTAGGCTGAGAACACTCTTCTGTACTGCGGTTCGGGCCAGTGCGGTGCGCTAGCCTGCTGCCGTGTCCGCCGATGCTGTCCTCCCCGCTGCCCCGCTGTTTGCGCCGCCCGCTGGGTTCGTGCGCCTGCGCCTCACGGTGGCCTATCACGGCGCACAGTTCGCGGGCTGGCAGTCTCAGCCCCACACCCGCACCGTGCAGGACACCTTGCACGAGGCTTTTGCGCGGTTAGGCGCAAGCGGGGCGGCGCGTCCGGTGGCGGCGGGGCGCACCGATGCCGGGGTTCATGCGGGGGCCATGCCTGCCCACATAGACGTGCCAGACAGCTTCGGGCTTGCGCCCCAGCGGGTGGCCCGCGCCCTGAACGCCCACCTTCCGCCTGATCTGGCCGTGCTGGAGGCGGCCCCCGCGCCTGCTGGCTTTCATGCCCGCTTTGGGTGTACGGGCCGCGCCTACATCTACCGCCTGTGGACGGCCCAGCAACGGCACCCGCTGTGGGCAGACCGCGCCCTGCACGTATCCGGGCTGCTAGACGCCGGGGCCATGAACGCCGCCGCCGCCACCCTGATCGGCACGCACGATTTTGCCGCCTTTGCCACCCGTGAAGACCGCCATACCGTGCGCGAACTGCGGAAGTTGGAAGTCAGGACAACAGGTGATCTGTGGGAAATAGACGTGCAGGGCGAGAGTTTTCTGCGTCATATGGTGCGCGGCCTAGTGGGTACGCTGCTGCTGGCCGGACAAGGCCACCTGACGCCTACCCAAACCGCCGACATTTTGCAGGGCGGCCAACGCGCCCGCGCAGGCGCGAATGTTCCCGCACACGGTCTGACCTTCAGCGGGGCCGAGTACGGGGAAAGAACGTTTGGCAGCTCTCATCAGAGGACAGCGCTGGAGTAGGTGGGAGTTGTTTGAACTCCGACTGAAGGCCAATATGCTCAGTCTTCAATGGGAGTGAAGTTGGCGGGGCGGAGGAATTTGATACGGGATTAAATAGACTTCTAAATATGTGATTTTGCCCTCTCCACTCATGGGAGAGGGGCGCTGCACAGCAGCAGGGTGAGGGGGCGTGCCAGCGGCGTACCCGACCCATGTCAAAGATTCAATTTAATTCCCTATAGGTAGGCGCGAGCGAATGCCCTTGCTTAGACCCCTAGACCAAGCCCCCGCAACGTTTCCAAACAACCAAAAACAGCGCCCCCACCTTTCAGTAGGAGCGCCACAAAGCAGGGGAGGCTAAGGCTTAAGCGCCGACCAAGGCCCGTTCCAGCCCGAACATGCGGTCATCCACAGCAAGGCTCTCGTTTCCGGCCTTGATGGTGGCGGCCAGCGCCTTGGTTTCGGGGAACAGTTTGGCAAAGTAAAACTGCGCGGTCTGCACTTTGGCGAGGTAAAAGCCGTCGCGGTCTTGCCCAGCGGCAATCTTGGCGTAGGCAATTTTCGCCATGCGTGCCCACAGGTAGCCGTACACCACATGCCCAAAAAAGCGCAGGTAGTCCACCGCCACCGCGTTCACCTCGTCGGCACCTTCCGGGCCGCTCATGGCTTTCTGGCCCACCACCATCGTCAGGCTGCCCAGTTGGTTGGCGGCCTTGCCGAGTTGATCCAGCATGGCGGCCAAGTCGTCCTCGCCCTCGTTTTCCTCGATAAAGGTTTGCAGGATGCCTGCCAGTTTTTGCAATTTCTTGCCGCCGTCCATCAGCACTTTGCGGCCCAGCAGATCGAGGCTCTGGATGCCGTTGGTGCCCTCGTAAATCTGGCCGATGCGGGCGTCGCGCACGTACTGCTCCATGCCCCACTCGCGGATATAGCCGTGACCGCCGAACACTTGCTGGCTCTGCACGGCAATATTGAAGCCGTTATCGGTCATAAAGGCTTTGGCAATAGGCGTCAGCAGGGCCACGAGGTCGGCGGCTTCCTTGCGGGCAGCCTCGTCGGGGTGATGATGCTCGGTGTCGATGCTGAGGGCCAGCCACATCGCCATAGCGCGGCCCGCCTCGGTGTAGGCCTTGCCCGTCAGCAACATGCGGCGCACGTCGGGATGAATGATGATCGGGTCGGCGTTCTCGGCGGGGTTCACGCGGGGTTCGTGGCGCATCTGGGTACGGTCTTTGGCATAGGCCAGAGCGTTCTGGTAAGCAGTTTCGCCAATGCCGAGGCCCTGCAAGCCCGTGCCCAAGCGGGCCGCGTTCATCATGATGAACATGTGGTTCATGCCCTTGTTGATCTCGCCCACGAGGTAGCCGGTTGCGCCGTCAAAGTTCAGCAGGGCGGTGGCGTTGCCGTGAATGCCCATCTTGTGTTCCAGCGAGCCGCACACCACGCCGTTGCGCTCACCGATGCTGCCGTCCTCATTCACGAGGAATTTGGGTACGAGAAACAGCGAGATGCCCTTGGTGCCTTCCGGGCTGCCTTCCAAGCGGGCCAACACCAGATGCACGATGTTGGGCGTCAGGTCGTGTTCGCCCGCGCTGATGAAGATTTTGGTGCCGCTGATGGCGTAGCTGCCATCGGCGTTGGTGGTGGCCTTAGTGCGAATGATGCCCAAATCGGTTCCGGCATGTGGCTCCGTCAGGCACATGGTTCCCGTCCACTCGCCACTAACGATTTTGGGCAGGTAGATGGCCTTCAGTTCCTCGCTGCCTACCGCGTGTAGCGCCGAATACGCGCCGTGGCTGAGGCCGGGATACATGCTCCACGCCACGTTGGTAGAGTTCATCATTTCCACCAGCACGTTGCTGATCAGGTGCGGCATGCCCTGACCGCCGAACGCGGGGTCAGCGTCCAGCGCCGTCCAGCCTGCGGCGCGGTACTTGTTGTAGGCGGCCTTGAATCCGGTGGGGGTGGTCACGCTGCCGTCGTCGTGGCGGGTGCAGCCCTCCTGATCGCCCACCGCGTTCAGGGGCAACAATTCGCCTTCTACAAAGCGGGCGGCTTCCTCCAGCACTTGGTTCATCAAGTCGCCGTCGGCGGTGTCGTTCTCGGCATAAAACGGCATCTTCGCCAGTTGCGCCGGGGCGTCCAGCAACTCATGCATCAGGAATTTCACGTCACGAAGGGGGGCTTTGTATACAGGCATAAACACTCCTCGCAGGGGGCCGCCCGACGAGAGGGCGCAACCCAGCATTGTTGATTAGACTCAGTCTAAAACTTTTTGGCGTGGTTGTCATGTGGTTCAACCTTGGTTTCAAAAACGCTCAAGGGTGCCTGGATGTGTCTCTGGGCTGGGAACACAGCACTCAGCCCCTTATCAAACCTAAAGCAGAGATTCACCTTTGCCCCAAAACAGGTTAAATCAGGCCGGAATTCATCTATCGGGGG
Organism: Deinococcus sp. Arct2-2; assembly: GCF_004801315.1. Classification (GTDB taxonomy): domain Bacteria; phylum Deinococcota; class Deinococci; order Deinococcales; family Deinococcaceae; genus Deinococcus. Next base: position 76,662 of record NZ_SSNW01000009.1, on the reverse strand, counting down.
GCGGGGGCCATCTGTCCCGCCAAGGCTGTTTGTGTTCCCTCCCTGCATTTCAGGTATGTTGTTAAGGATCATGAACTACCCAAGCCTTGTTTGGCACCTCAAGCGCACCGAGCTGTTTGCTGATCTTGAGCTGACCGAACTAGAGCGCGTGGCTGCCACGACGCCCTACCGTTCTTATCAGCCGGGTGAAGTGATTTACCGCATGGACGACCCTTCCGATGCGCTGTATTTCGTTCGCAGCGGCCTCGTGAAAATCAGCAAGCTGTTTCCGAACGGCAAGGAGGCCATTCTCGGCGTGATCGGGCAACACGACACCTTCGGGGAACTGCTGCTGCAAGCCGATGAGCGCCGTCCCACACAGGCCGAAGCCCTAGAACGCACCACCCTGATTGTGCTGCCGCGCGGCGAGCTGCAAAAGCTGCTGAACAGCAAACCCGAACTGGCTATGAAACTCATTCGCCTGATGGCCGCCCGGTTGTTCGAGGCCCAAAGCTGGACGGCTGCCGTCAGTGCCTACAGCGCCCCCGAGCGTGTGGCAAGCCTGCTGTACCGCCTTGCCCGCGAATTTGGCCGCCCACACGCACAAGGCGTGGAACTGGCCCTCAAGCTGAACCAAGAAGACATCGCCCGTATGGTGGGGGCCACCCGCGAAACGGTGAGTCACTCTTTAGGCAAACTCAAGCAGGAAGGCGCGATCATGCGGGCCAGAACACCCATCATCGTGCGGATGGAAGCCCTGAAACGCTACCTCGAACAGAGCAACTAAGCTTTCCTATGACAAACGGACGCATCCGGTGGGCTACCCCTGCCGATGCGTCCGCTTTGGCTTGGGTACACGTGAGCAGTTGGCGAGACACCTACGCCGGACGGATGCCCGCAGCCTTTTTGGCAGGCATGACCGACGCTGCCGCACAGGAACGCCGCCGCGTTTTCTGGGAAAGGCATGTGGGCAGCCCCGATCACGTGACTCTGGTGGCCGAACTTGGAAAAGAAGTGGTGGCCTTCGTCTCCGGCGGCCCTACAGCTGAGCGAGATCACCCCAGCTCTGACGCCGAACTCCATACCCTGTACGCCCTGCCACACGCCAAAGGCTTGGGCTTAGGCCGCCGCCTCACCGCTATGCTGGCCGAAGAATTGCAGGCACGCGGCTTTCAATCTCTGTTCCTCTGGGTGCTGGACGTGAATCCCACCCGCGCCTTCTATCTCCATCTGGGTGGACGCGAGGCAGGAGAGAAGATTGAAACCATTCCCGGCGGAGAGCTGCGTGAGATTCGGCTGGTCTGGGATGACTTAGCGAGTCTGATCCCAAAAGGTTGATTCCAAGCTGGGAACATGCAAAGCGGCGGAGACTAAGCAGCTCCGCCGTTTTGTTTATCTTCTAGCCCTTAGACCCTTTGACCCTTAGACTTGTTTACTCCACCGTCACGCTCTTAGCCAAGTTGCGGGGTTTGTCTACATCTTTGCCCAGCGCCGTAGCCGTGAAGTAGCTCAGCAGTTGCAGCGCCACGACGTTCACAATCGGGCTGACCATTTCGTGGGCGCGGGGCACGTAGAGCACATCGTCGGCGTGTACAGCGTTGGCAGTGTCGCCGTCGCTCAGGATGGCAATGACCTTGCCCGCCCGCGCCCGCACTTCCTGCAAGTTGCTGATGGTCTTTTCCAGCAGGAAGCTCTCGGTGGCGATGACCACCACAGGCAGGTTTTCGTCGATCAGGGCAATCGGGCCGTGCTTCATTTCGCCCGCCGCGTAGCCTTCGGCGTGGATGTAGCTGATTTCCTTCAGCTTCAGTGCACCCTCTAAGGCGGTGGGGGCATTCACGCCGCGTCCGAGGAACAGGTAATCGCGGGCGTGGGCGTACTTCTCGGCCACTTTCTTGATGGCTTCCACGCGCTCCGGGGCCAACGCTTCTTCCACCAGACGCGGCAGTTCGCGGGCGGCGTGCAGCAGCTCTTTGGCTTTTTCGTCGGTCAGGGTGTTGCGGGCGCGGGCCAGCCAGAGCGCCAGCATCAGCATGGCCGACACCTGCGCCGTGTACGCCTTGGTACTCGCCACGCCAATTTCGGGGCCAGCGTGAATGTACAGCGTGTCGTCCAGCTCACGGGTCATCGAACTGCCCTTGGCATTGATCACGCCGAGGGTTTTCGCGCCGTGCTTCTTGGCTTCTCGCAGGGCTTCCAGCGTGTCAATCGTCTCGCCCGACTGGGACACCACGATGGCAAGAGTGTTCTCGCTGACCAGTGGCGAGCGGTAGCGGTACTCGCTCGCCACGTCCACTTCCACCGGAATCCGCGCCAGTTGCTCGATCAGGTATTCGCCCACCAATCCGGCGTAATAAGCCGTTCCACACGCAATAATAGAGATGCGCTTGAAGCTGGCCGGATCAAGGTTGATGTCCAGATTCACTTCGCCCGTTTCGTCGTGCAGGCGGCCAATCAGGGTGTTGGTGAGGGCGGTGGGCTGCTCGTAGATTTCCTTGAGCATGTAGGTGTCGTAGCCGCCCTTTTCGGCAGCTTCGGCGTCCCAGTCGATATGTTCGATGTCGCGCACGACGGGATTTCCGGCCAAATCGGTAATGCGGAAGCCGTCATCGTGCAGCACCACCATGTCGCCGTCGTGCAGGAAGACCATCTTGCGCGTGTAGGGCAGCAACGCGGGCACGTCGGACGCGAGGAACATCTCGCCCTCGCCCACGCCCATGACCAGCGGGCTGACCGTGCGGGCCGCCACGATTTCGCGGTGATCTACATGCGTGACCACGATGCCGTAAGCGCCGCGTACCTGTCCCAGCGCCGCCCGAACCGCTTCGTACAGGTCGCCGGAGTAGGCTTCTTCGATCAAGTGGGCCAGCACTTCGCTGTCGGTTTCGCTCTTAAAGCTGTGGCCGCGCTCGATCAGGCCCGCTTTGAGGGTCAAGTAATTCTCGATGATGCCGTTGTGAATGATCACGATGCGGCCATCTTCCGTGGCGTGTGGGTGGGCGTTGCTGTCGTTGGGCAGGCCGTGCGTGGCCCAGCGCGTGTGCCCGATGCCCAGCGTACCTTCCAGCGGCGCACCTTCCAGCAGCGTACTCAGGTTGGCGAGCTTGCCCGCCTTCTTCTTCACCTCTATGTGCGTGCCGTTGCGAATAGCCACGCCCGCGCTGTCATAGCCGCGATATTCCAGTTTGGCGAGGCCCGAGATGAGAACGTCCTGCGCCTGCCGACTGCCGATATACCCTACGATTCCACACATAAGAACTCCATCCCACACAGCCTAGAGTTGGTGGGGGTGTCTGCTTTGAATTTGAGTGCATGTTGCCGAACCTTATGTCTGCGTTGCCGCAGGGGTTATCGTCCGGGCTTCCCGCACCAATCTGGGTGCGGCGGGTAGGCGTTCATGCTCGCCTGAGGGCATCCGCAGAAATCTCGCTGACCCTCACCTCGTTTCCCCAGCAACCCGTCAGGGCTAAAGGGGCCTTGCGCTGCCCTGTTTTTGCTTCGTGTAGACCCGACACCAACGGTCTGCCCCGCAGTGTATCACCCCCGCCTGAGCAGAGTGAGCAAGATACTCATCAGGGGTATTGGCCGGGGGGGTGTGGTGGGGGAACAGGGCTGGCCTGCCCCCGCTGGCTCATTCTTGTCTAAAGCTCAGCCGGGACAGCCTGACCTGCCTGTATGGAGGCTGCCTGATAGGATGACGGCACGGCAGGCGGCCCGGCGTTGTGACTCCGTATTTTAGGAAAGCAATACAGCCGGGTAAGTCCGCAGCACGGGCGCTTCTGGCGCAGTTCTTCAGCACCACCGGTTCACAGCAGGTCATCTTACTAGGAGTCGTTCACCCTCACCCCACTCATCTCGCAGTTTCAGAAACACTGTTTTTAGAGGACACCCCATGCCGACGTACCTATACAAAAACACCCTGACCGGAGAGGTCTACGAACTGCGCCAGAGTATGCGCGACGACGCCTACACCACCCACCCCGAAACTGGCGTAGCCGTCAAGCGCATTTTGGCGCGGCCCAGCATCGCCTTTAAGGGCAGCGGCTTTTATGTCAACGACTCCCGCCCCGCCGCCAACGGTGATTCGGGCGGCGGCTCGTCTTCGGGTTCCAGTAGCAGTTCCTCAGGCAGCAGCGGTTCTTCCGATGGAGGCAGCAAGGGCAAGAGCGGCGGCGAATGACCCCCGGCACGCCCCAGCCCACTGACGCGGCAGAGCTTCAGACGGAAGTTCCGGCCACTTCTACGCAGACGCAAATAGCACGGCCCAAACGCTCATTTGCGCCTGCGTTGGGCTTGGCCCTGCTGCTGTCGGCGGCGGTGGCGGGCGCTTATGTCACGGGGCGCGTCACGGCCCAGCGTGCCCTCATTACGCCCGATGAAATCAACACGGTAGAAGTGGCCCAAAACTCCATTCAAGCTGTGGTGCGCGTAGATTCGCGGCTGCGAAAAGAATTCCTGCAACCCGGCGACGATCCTATTGAAGTGGGCACGGGGTTTTTCTACAAAAAAGACCTGATCGTGACCAATTACCACGTCATTCAGTATCAGGAATCGGTGAGTGTGACGCTGTCTAACGGGCGGCGGGTGAACGCCAGAATTGAGGGCGTCGACCCCGGCATAGACATTGCCATTTTGCGCGTCACGGGCGTCACAGCCCCCAAAACCCTGAGCTTCGGCCAAAGCGCCCGCCTGATTCCCGGCCAAAAGCTGATCAGCATCGGGACGCCGCTCCGCATTCAAAACTTTGTCGGCGCGGGCATCTTCAGCGTGATGGTCAGCCCCCGCGACGTGCCCCGCAACGACAATTTGGGATCGGAAATCGGGCAGTACATCACGACGACCACCAGTATTCAGCCCGGCAACAGCGGCGGCCCCCTGCTGGATTCTCGCGGCGCGGTGGTGGGTGTGGCCGACCTGAATGCTGCACCCAGCGGCCTGATTCCCGGCACCATCGGCATCGCTATTCCCGGCGATCTGGTCAAGCAGAGTTTGGACGACCTAGAGAAAATCGGCGTGCCTCAGCGCGGCACTCTGGGCGTGACTTTGGTGGATCTGGAGACGCTTGACCCGGCCCTCCGCAGCTTGGCGGGCCTGAACAGCAGCGAAGGCGCACTGATAGACGAAGTGCCCGCCGGAAGCGCCGCCGCACGGGCCGCCCTGCGCGGTTCCCTCCGCAACAGCAAAGATCAGTTTTTGGCCCCCCTCGGAGACATCATCGTGGCGGTAGACGGCCAGCGGGTGCAAAACTCCTTCGACGTGATCCGCATCGTGGCGGCCAAGCGCCCCGGCCAAACGGTGACGTTGCGGCTGTGGCGCAACAAGAAGAGTGTGGATGTGAAGGTAACGCTGCTGCGGCGCACGTTGCAGTAAGAAAAGCAGTGAGTGGCTAGTGGTGAGTAGTCAGTAGGAAGGGCGTATGGATGCCGATTGGGACAGCATTTTTCGGGCTGCTGTCGTCGCCTAGGGTTTAGATTTATTGCCCTTCTGCTTTTTCCACTTCCCACTGACCACTCACCACTTACGCTTTTGCAATAGGCGCTATCATTTGCCCCGTCATGTACTTGGTCATCGAAGGCCCCATCGGGGTGGGAAAAACCAGCCTCGCGGGGCGGCTGGCTGCCCGTTACGGCGCAGACCTGAATCTGGAAATCGTAGAGGAAAACCCCTTCTTAGCGCGGTTTTACGAAGACCCCGCCGCCTACTCTTTTCAGGTGCAGGTGTTCTTTTTGCTGTCACGCTTCAAGCAGCTCAGCACCCTGTCCCAACCGGGACTGTGGAGCGGCAACGTGGTCAGCGATTACCTGTTTGCCAAAGATTTTATTTTTGCGGCCATGAATCTTAAAGACGCCGAATTTTCCTTGTATGAAGACCTGTATTCGCACCTGTCGCCGCGCCTGCCTACGCCTGATTTGGTGGTGTACCTGCGGGCCGACACCGATTTGCTCCTGCGCCGCATAGAACAGCGCGGGCGGCCCTTCGAGCGCGATATGCAGGCCGCGTATCTGGCCGACCTGACCGCCCGCTACGACGAATATTTCCGCACCTATCCTCACCCGCTGCTGACCGTGGACGCCAGCGGCTACGACTTTGTGGGCAACCAGTCGGACGAACGCGCCATCGTGGAACAAATAGAAGCGGCTCTGGCAGCGGCGAGCGCGGCGGATTGATGAGGGATAGTGAGTGGGGAGTGGTCAGTAGTCAGTGGGAAAAGCGGAAAAGAATCGTTGGTTGTGGCGGCACTTTACCCACTCACCACTCACCCCTCACCACTCCCTCGCGGCAGGGCCGCTAGATGTACGTCGCCGTTTCAGGCAACATCGGCAGCGGCAAAAGCACCCTGACACGGATGCTGGCTGAACGCTACAGCCTGCGTCCCGTGTACGAGCCGTACACCGACAACCCGTACCTAGAGGACTTTTACCGCGATATGCGGCGCTATTCCTTCCATTCGCAGGTGTATTTCCTCAGCCGCCGCCTAGAGCAACACCTGAATTTGGTGACTGGGGCGCGGTACGTCATTCAAGACCGCACCGTGTTCGAGGACGCCAACATTTTTGCCCGCAACCTGTACGAATCGGGCCAGATGGAAGAGCGCGACTGGGCCACCTACCGGGGGCTGTACGAGGGGATTTTACCCGCCCTACGCTTGCCCGACCTGCTGATTCATATTGACGCCAGTTTGCCCACCCTGCAAAGCCGCATTGCCCAGCGGGGCCGAAGCTACGAGCAGACCATTCCCGAAGCGTATTTGGGTGGATTAAACCGCCTATACGACGGCTGGGTGGCAAGTTTCGACGCCTGCCCGGTGGTGCGCGTGCCCGGCGATCAGTTGGACTTTGTGCAAGACCCTGCCGCGTTTCAGTGGGTCTGTGACCGCGTGCAGGCGTTCGGGTTTGGGTTGCCGTTGCTGCGGTAGGGAGCAACCTAGGGCTCTTGAGCTTTCTCGGTGGCCCCCTCACCCGTTGCTCCGCAACGCCCTCTCCCACAAGGGGCGAGGGAATAAAAATGAATAGACTGCTGTACTCATTAATTCCTGTAGGGCTGGGCAACATCCAAACGTGGCAAGCATTGAACGTTGACGATTCCGGGCGAACCCCCCAGTCTGCTTCGCAGACGGCCCCCCTCAAGGGGAGCGAAAAGTCTGTTGTCCTCCCCTCAAGGGGGGGCGTTGCGTCAGCAACGGGGGGGTTCACCTTCCAACTCAATGTTCCCAAGATGTTGCCAACCTAAGCAGCAATCAGTCGCTTGGCCGAAATCACAATGACTCTCCCTAGCCCTCTTGACCCCTAGCCCCACCCCCATCCCCTCAACCTCACTCCCCAACACTGCTAGCGTTGGCCCATGCTTCTCCGTGACCTTGCCCAGAGCCTAGATGTCGTCCCCGAAGAGGGCGCGTGGCCCGAAACTGCCCTGACTGGCATTACCCACAACGCGGCGTGGGTGCAGCCCGGTAATGTGTTCGTCGCCATTCGCGGCGCACGGTTCGACGGGCATAGTTTTCTGGACGATGTGGCCGCACGCGGGGCAGTGGCGGTCTTAGGCGAAGGCCTACCAGACGGCGTTTCTTCCCCCTTGCCTTACCTGAAAGTGGCGTCGGCGCGGGCCGCGTTGGCCGATGCAGCGGCAGCCTTGGCGGGCCATCCGGGGCGGGAGATGAAGGTGGTGGGCGTGACCGGAACCGACGGCAAAACGACCACCAGTTGGCTGACCCGGCATTTATTGCGGGCCGCCGGACTGCCCACAGGCCTGCTGAGTACGGTGGGCTACGAACTCCCAGACGGGCAGTTACGCCACTTTCCGGCCCATTTCACCACGCCCGAAGCGCCGCAAGTACAGGCCACGCTGCGCGATATGGCAAACGCGGGCGGCGCGGCGGTGGTGCTGGAAGCCAGCAGCCACGCCCTCGCCCTAGACCGGGTGCGGGGCGTGCCGTGGGCGGTGGCGGTCTGGACTCACCTCAGCAGCGAGCATCTGGATTTTCACGGCACGCTGGACAACTACTTCGCCGAAAAACGCAAGCTGATCGAACGCGCTCCCTTCGCGGTTCTGAACGCCGACGACCCGTGGACGGCGCAACTCCGGGGCATCGCTCCGGCAGAAGTCACCTATTCGGCAGAAGGCCAGCACGCCGACTGGCAAGCACGCGGGGTACGCGAAACGGCAGACGGCCTGCATTTCGAGGTTATTTCGCCGCTGGGCCAGTTCGCGGCGCATCTGCCCATGATCGGCCGCTTTAACGTGGCAAATGCTTTGGCGGGCATGGCGGCGGCGGCGCAGTTGGGGGCCACTGCCGAGCAATTGGCGGCGGGTCTGGCGTCGTTCCGGGGCGTGCCGGGGCGTATGGAACTGGTGGCGGGGCAGGCCGACTCACCCCGCGTGATCGTGGATTTTGCCCACACGCCGCCCAGTCTAGAAAAGGTGCTGGGGATGCTGCGGGCCACCACCGCTGGACAACTTTGGGTGGTGTTGGGTTCGGCGGGCGGCCTGCGCGATCCCGGCAAACGTGCGCCGCTGGGCGAGGTGGCGAGTCGTTTGGCCGACCACGCCGTCTTTACCGAAGAAGACTGCCGCGATACCCCGCTGGCCGACATTCTGAATGAAATGGAACGCGGAGCGCGGGAAGGGGGCAAGACCAATTTTGTGTCTATCCCAGACCGTGCCGAAGCCATTGCCCACGCTATTCATGCCGCTCAATCCGGCGATACCGTGCTGCTGGCCGGAAAAGGCCCCGAAGACACGTTGGAGCGGGCCGGGGAGACTTTGGCTTGGAATGAAGTGGAGCAGGCGAGACAGGCTTTGACGGGCCACGAGTAGCCCAACCTATTTAGATACCGGGGGCGACGGGTGTACACCGCGCTCCCGCCCTCTCAAAACGCCTACGCTCAGGCCATGCGCCCCGTTGCCCGGAGTTTGCTTGCTTTGGCCCTCGCCCTGCCTGCTCTGGCCGTTGCTGGCGGTTCGGGCGACCCACGCCCAGATGGAACTTTTCCTGCGGGGCAAGTGCTGACCCGGCTCGCTCAGCCTGCCGTGACGTTAGAGGCCGTCAATGCCTTCAAATGGAATGACATTGTTGGAATCCGGGTGCGGGCAGGCGGCGCGGTGCGGGTGTTTCCGGCATGGCGCAGCATCAGCAACCCCACGTTTTGGCCCACCTTGCAGGCCGCCGACCTGACCGGAGACGGAAAGCCCGAAGTGTTGGCGCAACTGATGGTAGGCGAAGGCACGGGCTACGCTGTGTTCGACGCCCGCGTGCTGGCCCTGCCCGACGCCACAACTGCGGGCCTGCGTGAACTGAAGGTGGCTGAACCGCTGAACGCCATCCGCGCCCGCGTCACGTTTGCCCCCGGCGCTGTCACCCTTGGCGGCGTGCGGCACACGCTGGACTTGCCGGAAGGTGTGCCCACCGTTTCCGCCCGCATAGGCGACCAACTGCATTGGAGCGTGCGCAGCGGGCGCTTGGTGGCCGAAGCGGTGGTGCAGCAAGAGTGGGCTTTTTCGGGCACGCTGCTGCTGATCTACCGCGTGCAGGACGGCGCATTCGTGCCAGACCGGGTGGAATACGATGCCAGCATTCAAGATTGACCCGGATTTGGCCCGCACCAACCCCGCTAGCATGGCTCTATGTTGATTAGGCAGGCCCCATGTTGACCATGCAGGAACTCAGACGCAGTTTGCCCCGGCCCGGACGGGTGGAGTGGATTGGCCTCCGCGAAGGCCGCCGCTTGCCTGTTCAGAGCGTGCCGGAAGCCGAAGCACATCCGTTGGTGGGCTTATTGGGCGATCACGGTAAAACTGCGCCGGGCCGGTTGCGGGCCATTTCGGGGGATGCGGGAGAAGAAATCGCGCCGTACACTGCGCCCCAGCCTGCTCCTGCATCCACTTGGCCCGCATCTGGTTGGACTGGCCCCGGCAAACGCCAAGTCACGCTGATTCAAGCCGAACACTTGCCCGTCATCGCCGCTTTGGCGGGCGTGGAGTCTGTCACCCCAGAAGAGATGCGGCGCAACATCGTGGTCAGCGGGATGTCTGTGTTGGCCCTCAAAGACGCCCGCTTTCAGCTTGGAGAAGTGATTTTGGAAGGCACGGGCGAATGCCATCCTTGCTCGCGCATGGAAGAAACCTTTGGGCCGGGCGGCTACAACGCGGTGCGCGGGCACGGCGGGATTACGGCGCGGGTGGTGCAGGGCGGCGTGATCCGGGTGGGGGATATGTTGACGGTGTCGATAGATTGAGCCTACTGCGGCGGCCCACACCGTATGCTGGAACCCGTGAGTCAGCCCCGTTCCTCCACCCGCCGCGTCCGGGCCTTTACCCTCCAGCGGGCGTTCGGATTCTCGCGCCTGATCGTCGAACTGGGTGTGCTGAGTTCTTTTGCCTTCAGCTTGGCCCTGTTCGTGGCCGCCATCGTGCAGGCCTACCTCAGCATTACGGAGGCGTTTGGGCATTTGGGCGAAGAAGGCATGACCAAGCATCTGCTGATTGCCGCTGTGGAGCAGACCGACACGCTGCTGGTGGCGATGGCCCTGCTGCTGATCAGCCTGGGTATGCAGTCACTGTTCATCGGAGACGTGAAAAACGTGCCGGACTGGTTGCACATCCGCACCTTTGAAGACCTGAAACAAAAGCTGCTGGGCGTGGTGGTCACAGCCATCGCCGTAGACTTTTTTTCGGTGGCGCTGGAATGGAAGGGCGGATCTGACGTGCTGATCTACGGCGCAGCGGTGGCCGCCGTCATCTTGTCTATCGGCACGTATTCAGTCATTTTGTCGCGCCAAAGTGCTAAATGTGACGGCAGCACCGAACACGCAGCAGGACAGCCACCGACTGCTCCTTTGAAGGAAATCTCAGAGTGACCGTCAACACTGCGACGCCACAAACAGTGCAGCGGTTTGCGCGGCTGGACGAGCGGCTAGAAGCGGTGTTGGCCCTACTCAACAGCGGCACACACGCCGATATAGGTTCCGATCATGCCAAATTGCCCCTGCGCCTGATCCAAAGCGGGCGGGCGCGGCGCTGTATCGTGGTGGAACTGAATCCCGGCCCGCTGGCACTAGCGCGGCGCAATGTGGCCCGCGCCGGACTGACAGACCACATTGAGATTCGCGCAGGCGACGGTTTTGCGCCCCTGCACCCCGGCGAGGCCGACAGTGCCAGCATTACGGGCATGGGCGCGGGCACCATTGCGGGCATCTTGCGGCGGGCAGAGGCACGGTGGGCAGAGACGGGCGTGCTGCCGCCCACGCTGGTGCTTCAGCCCAACGATAACCCGGCCCCCATTCGCGTGTGGGCGCAGGAATCGGGCTACCACCTCACCGACGAACGCCTGATAGACGGCTACTGGCCGTACCCGGTGTTGCGCCTACTGAGGCACCCCGGCCCCGATTCGGCTTACCGGGGCTTGCCACACGCTGCCGCCCTGCGTTACGGCCCCCACCTGCTGCGCGAGGCTGGCCCGCTGCTGGCCGCCCGCATCCGCGCCGATGTACTGCGCCTAACGCCGTTGGCCGCACCGGGACGAACCGCACAACTGGAATTGGACGCCGCACAGGACGCGCTACAGATCATCGAACGCCTTGCCGGAAAGTAAAACAAAAAATCCGCCGAGTGGCGGTAGTTGGTTTAACTTGATTGAACAAAGTATAGCGCGGTATGCAGGCTCGGTCAAGCTATGCAGGTGCATCCCAAAAACTGCGTGCTAGACGGTATTGGGGTAGAGGCGAACAGTTCAATAGTCTGCCCTCGCCTTGTTGGAGAGTTACTCGTTTCTCCACATGGTCCAAAACAAAAAATCCGCCAAGTGGCGGCGGTCTGTTTAACTTGAGTGACAACACTATAGCGTGGTATGCAGGCTCGGTCAAGCTATGCAGACGAATCCAGAAAACTACATGCTAGACGGCATTGGCCCAGAAGCCATTCAGATTAGAACGCTCTGCACCAATCTTGCTTTAGCTTCAGTCATTCCCACCATAAGCCAAAACAAAAAATCCGCCTACGGGCGGCGGTGGGTTCAACTTGATTGACGTAAATATAGCGCGGTATGCACCGCAAGTCAATCTATGCAGACGGATTCTTTTAAGCTTGGGCCATGCTGCATGCCCTAACCCTCAGCGACGGCAAGTTTAACGGCGGTAATCTCACCCTACGGCCCCTGACACCCACCGACTTTCCTGCGCTGCTGGCCCTGACCCTTGCCACACCGGGGGAGTGGGCCTTGATGGGCAGCCAACCCACCGAAGAATCCTATTTTCAGGCCGCGTTGGACGCTCCCGATGCCCTGCCGTTTGTGTTGGAAGTGAATGGCAGAGTGATGGGCGGCACCCGCTTAGGCGCACTGAGTCAGGCCCACCGCGCCGCCGAGATTGGCTGGACATTCCTCAGCCCGACCCTACACGGCACGGGGGCCAACCGCCGCATGAAGCTGCTGCTGCTCACCTACGCCTTTGAGGGCCTCTGGGACGGCCTCGGCTGTGCGCGTCTGCAACTCAGAACCGATGCGCGCAATGTTCGCAGTCAGCGGGCCATAGAAAAACTGGGAGCGGTGCGCGAAGGCGTGTTGCGCTCGCACATGATTACGGCCAGCGGCTATGTGCGCGATACGGTGATGTACTCCATCACGCGGGAGGAGTGGGCGGGGGTGAAAGCGGGCTTGGGTGGCGGTGATGTGGTGGAGGGGTCAAGGGTCTAAGGGACTAAGAAGGGCAATCGCTGGCGCTTACTCACCCCCTCTGCTGGTGCAGCTCTGGGAGTCCCCATCCCTCCCCCCTCAAGGGTTGAGGAGCTAGAACCCCGGATTCTAGCTTTTGCTGTTCGCCCTTGCCCCTTGCGGGAGAGGGGCGCTGCACCGCAGCGGGGTGAGGGGGCCACCGAGCAACCGCCCCCGCCCCACCCCCTTAGACCCTTAACCCTTAGACCCGCCCCACCGTCGCTCATTTGGCCTATGCCCCCGCCACACTCTGCCGCTACACTGAGGGCCATGACCGCACAACTAGAGGCTGTGGAACGCATTCTGTCCGTTCCCGAAGACCAAACCCGCTGGGACACCTTCGCGCCGCGCTATCAGGCTTTGCAAGACGCCGAACTGACCGCAGACGGCGTTCCCGCTTGGTTGGCGCAGTGGAGCGCCGTAGACGCCGATCTGACGCAGGCCCGCTCCAAACTGTCTACGCACGCCGACCTACACACCGACGACGAGGCGATTCAAGCGCGGTTTCAGGCATTCGTGCAAGACGTAGTTCCCGGCGTTCAACGGGCCGAACAAGCCCTGACCGAAAAGCTGTTGGCCGTGCCCGGCTACGTGCCTGCCCCCGATTTTGCCCTGAATTACCGCCGATTCCGTGACGCCGCCGCCCTGTTCCGTGAGGCGAATGTGGAACTGGGCACCACTCACGAGCAGCAAATGTCGCGGCATGGGGTCATTACGGGCAACCAAACGGTGACGCTCGACGGTGAAAGCGTGACGGTGCCTCAGGCCAAAGCCAAGCTGGACGACCCAGACCGCGCCGCCCGTGAAACCGCTTGGCGGGCGTTGGCCGCCAGCAATCTGGAGGTGGCCCCCGACCTAGACGCGCTGATGCTGGAATTGATCGCCACCCGACAGCAACTGGCCCGCAACGCCGATCTGGGCAATTTCCGCGACTATATGTGGAAGCGCCTAGACCGCGTGGACTACACGCCCGCCGACTGCACCGCGTTCCATGAGGCCGTGCGCGAAGAAGTGGTGCCGCTGACGACCCGCATGATGGCCGAGATTGCCGCCACATTGGGCCTCGATACCGTGCGCCCTTGGGACTACAACCGCAACAATTTGCTTGACCCGGCGGGCCGCGCTCCGCTGAAGCCGTTTACCACAGGCGCAGAGTTAGAAGACTTGGCGCAGACTGCCTTCGACTCGCTGGACGCCGATCTGGGCGCACGCTTCCGCTCTATGCGCGGCGGCCTGCTCGACCTAGAATCGCGGCCCGGCAAGATGGCGCACGCCTACTGCGAGTATTACCCGGTGGAAAATCAACCTTTCGTGCTGATGAACGTGGTGGGCACAGGCGAAGACGTGCGGGTGCTGTTTCACGAGGTGGGGCACGCCTTCCACGGCTTTTACAGCGGCGACGCGCAACCGCTGCTCTGGAACCGCTGGAGTCCGATTGAATTCGTAGAGATTCCCAGCATGGCGATGGAATTCCTGACGCTCGATCATCTGGGCCACGCCCTGACGCCCGAAGAACTGGCCCGCTACCGTCAAAAGCAGTTGGAGGGTGTGGTGGCCTTCTTGCCCTGGGCCGCACAGATGGACGCTTTTCAGCACTGGCTCTACGCCGAAGCCCCCGCCGACCTGACCATTGCTGATCTGGATAACAAATGGCTGGAATTGGATCGCACTTTCCACCCCTTCATCAACTGGGACGGCTTGGATCAGAACATTCGGGCCAAAGGCTGGCAGTATTACCACATCTTCCGTGCCCCGTTTTATTACATCGAATACGCCATGTGCTACCTCGCGGCGGTGGGCATCTGGCAGCAGGCGCGGCTTGACCCGGCAGCGGCCCTGACCAAGTACAAAGCCGCCCTGCGCCTCGGCAGCACCGCCCCCAACCCAGAGTTGTACCGTGCAGCAGGCGTCGAATTCCGCTTTGACCGCGAGTACATCAAGGGACTGATGGCCTTTTTGGGCGAGCAGTTGGCGTAAGTAGGGGAGAGCCAAGAGGGCCGCTGAGACTGGATTGCTCAGCGGCCTTCTGATTGGTTTTGTTCGACTCGCTCAGCGTTTCAGTTCGCCGCCGTAAGCAAAGTCCTGATCTTTGCCCTCCAGTTCCATAAAAAATTGCTGACTTGCACCTTTAACCCCGTGTGAGCCGCTTATTTTGGCGTACAGACTGCCATCGGCGCGGCGCAGTTCTCCATTCCACTCAACGCTTGGTGGAATCGTCGGGCTGGTCTGAGGCTGCAACTTGATCCCGTAGGCTTTCGCCTTGGCTGTCAGCGTCAGCGGTTCCTCGTTCACGCGGGCTTCCCCGGTTACATGGTATTCCGTTTCAGAAATCCAAGTGGCGTTGGCCTTAAGCCACAGGGTTTTGGGAGCCGCGCCCAATTGCCACTTC
This sequence comes from Deinococcus sp. Arct2-2, assembly GCF_004801315.1. Taxonomy (GTDB): domain Bacteria; phylum Deinococcota; class Deinococci; order Deinococcales; family Deinococcaceae; genus Deinococcus. Next base: position 61,591 of record NZ_SSNW01000009.1, on the reverse strand, counting down.
ACGCCGTCCGCCTGTTGGTACTTCAGCACACCAGATTCAGTTTTGAAGATGCTGCCCAGAATGGGAAGGCGGGCGGCGTCGGGGGCGTTTGCGTCCACTTGCGCCGTAATTTGCCCGTCCGAGAGGCGCACCGTCCCCAGTGTTTTGCCCGTGAAGGTGAGCGTGTCACCCTTAAGGCTCAGATCAACCCTCTGGCATTCCCCGGTGTCTACCGCAGTCTTAAGCATGCCGTCAGCGCGGCGCAGTTCGATCACGCCGTCATCGTAGGCCAGTGCTGCCCCGCCGTCAGGGAGTGTCAGGGCGTCGTTGCTGATGCCGTTATCGTTCCCGACAGAGCATTTGAAGGCGTGTTGAGCCTTCCCGTCTATGGCTTGACCTGTGACATTGGACGTAAAGATAGAGCGTCTCACTTTGTAGAGACCTCGCCAGATCAAGTCCTCAACAGCAAACCACTGCTTGTCCGATGACCAATACGTGTAAGCGTCCTTCGGCAAAGTTGTCAGCAACTGGGTGATGGCGGGATGAATGGACATAAGCTGCCGCGTGCGCGTATCTATGAGCGTGTTGTTGTCCAGCAGCGCCAGCGTGCCTTCGGCATTGAAGCCCCGAAATGCAGAGGGCGAAGACGGTAATGCCCAGCGGTCTGTTTCGGCCAAGGTCAGGGGATCGCGCTCAATGATGAGCATTTGAGAGTTCACATACACCGCTTCAAGTAGCCGGGCTGGAACAGAGGGCGTCGCCGCACGAAATCGAAGAGGTTCGTACCCGTAGTAATTATTATTCCAAGGAATCTGCTTCAGCACTTGCCCAGTTTGACGGTCTATCGCCACCAATGTTGAAGTTGTGCGTGGGACACGGTAATAAAAACTGTTCCAAAAATCGCCGCCTTCCAGACGGAGGGCATACAGCTCTTCAGCCCCCTGTGTCCTCAGCAAATAGCTCACAGAAGGCGTCAGCATTCCGCGCCATTCGCCGTGCAGGGCGGCTTCTCCCTCTGGAATCTTGAGGATCTCGGGTGGCGGGCTGGGGCAAGCGGTCAGCAAGCACAAGCAGGCGGTAATGGGAAAAAGCAGACGCTTCATGAAGGCATCTTAACGGAGTGTGCTGACCTGCCGTGCTGCACATCTGCACTCTCACAGTTGGTTTAAGCACTGCGCCACTTTGCCGATGCATTCTTGACCCGAATTGGCACACACTGGAGCATGACAGCAACTCAGCTCCAAGTAGAGACATTCGACAAGGCCACCGCGTCCTCGGAGGAGCGGCTGGCAGCAGCAGACCTCATTTTGGCCTGCCACGCGCTGGCCTACCCCGAAGACCCACCGCTGGTGCGTGACCATGTGGCCGCCACTCTGGGCGACCATCTGCCCGATGAGATGGTGTTGCCGTTCATGGTGCGCGTGGCCGGGCAGGTCATCGGCTGGGCCAAACTGGAATTCAGTCTGACGCAAAATCTGCATGTGGCCCACGCTCATGTCATGGTTCATCCGCAGCACCGCCGCACAGGAGTGGGCCGCGCCCTAGCCGCCACACTGGAGCAGCAAGCCCGCCAACACGGACGGCGACTGGTGACCTTCATGACCTCTGACCGGGTGCCCGCCGCCCATCCCTTTGCCCAGAGCCTAGGCGGAGAAGCGGCCCTGCCCATGCGCCAAAGTCAGTTGGTGATAGAGGACGTGAGCGCCGAACTCCTAGACCGCTGGTGTGCCCGCCCCGACGCCGATCCCTACCGCCTGCACGTCTGGACAGTGCTTCCCGAAGAATATTTGGCCCGCGCCGCCGACCTGATGGGCGTGATGAATAGCGCCCCCAAAGGCGATTTGGACATAGACGACTGGACGATTACGCCTGAGATGATCCGGGGCTGGGAAGCCATGATGGTCAAGGAGGGCGAAGTGTGTCTGACACTGGCCGCCGAAGACCCCGCCACAGGCACGCTGGCCGGATATACGCAACTATTCTGGCAATCGCAGCGGGCCAGCCTTGCTTTTCAGGGGGCAACGGCGGTGCGCCCAGAGTACCGGGGCGCGGGCCTCGGCAAATGGCTGAAAGCCGCCGCCCTGCGCGAACTGCCCGCCTACTGCCCCGGCACGCGCTCTATTCGCACCAACAACGCCGACGTGAATGCCGCGATGCTGGCGATCAACGTACAAATGGGCTTTTTGCCGTATGCCGCCGTCACGGAGTGGCAGCTGAAACTGGCCTAATTCCGGGTTTGAGTTGCTCGAAGCGCAGGCGTGCGCCGCACTGGACGAATCCGGCGCGGCGCACATTGCGTTCACTGCCCGAACCGGGTGTCACGTTGACGCTGGCAAAATCTGCGCCCTGCTGCGCGGCCAACTGCAGGCGGGCGGCAAGGAGCGCCGATTGCACGCCCCGGCCTCGCTGCTGGGGCAAGGTGGCCCCACTAAACAGCATCGCCACGCCAAGCTCCGTTCCCATCAGGCCCATCCCAGCAGGCGCACCGTCCAGCCACGCCACCACCCGCGTGATACCGGGCAGCGCGGCATTCACCCGCATGATGGCTTCGCTCCCCGGCCCGAAGGCACGGCAGGCTACCTCTGTCCACACGTCGGACGTGGCCTCCTGCACGGCAATGGCGGGCAAATCGGGCAGAGCAGTGAGTGGGTGCAGGTACACATGCAGAATTTGGGTAAGGGTGAAGCCTGCCCCCGCCAGTGCTGCCAGCGTTTCTGTAGTCACGTCGCTGAACGTCTGCACGCTGGCCTTTACACCCTGCGATTCGAAGAACTCGGCAGTGACCCGCAAGTCCTCGGCGGTAGCCGTGCTACCGGGCGCAAGAGTGGCCACATTGACCGGCAACTCTGCCCCCGAAAAGATGGCAATGAGTGGGCCAAAACTGGCCTGTGCCTGTGCATAGGCAAGCAGTCCCTGAGCTTCCGCCTGTGCGATTCGGGCTAATTCATTTTCCAGCACAGGCGGTTGCTCAGGGGTCATGCCCTCAGCATACGGGCCGCTGCTCAGGCATCTGGATCAGCGTTCCACTCGGTCAGGCTGTAAGCGGTCAGGACTGTGGCCGCCAGCCCCACGAAATAGGCTTTTTCTTTGGTGCCGCTCAGGCCGCCCAGCATCGCAGGCAGCGCGAGGAGAGCCGGGGCGCTTGCCAACTCGATCTTCCCGTGAACCGGAAAAGGAATGACGCGCCGCACGCCCAGCGGGAAATCGGTCAGCGCTGTAACGCCCAGATACGATCCGGCAAACAGGGCCGAGATGCGGCGGGCGGCAGGACTGAGGCCTAGCAGGGGAGGGGCGGCCAGCATCAGGGCACAGGCGGCGTAGTCGACGATTCCGTGGCGGCGCGGCGTGAGAGGCTTCATGGGCCTCAGCATCCCGGCCCCAGATCAAGGCCAGATAGCAGTTGACTTAAAGACTCTTGAGGGTGGCTTGCCGTCACCGTTATTTGGAAGGAGTACAGACCAAAAGCTACGCCGTTCCTTGTAAATTCTGAGAATCAGTCTGACGTTCTAGTGGTCGAGTTTTCACAGGGGGGAGAGGGCTGAAACCTTAGCAGCGTTGTAGTGGCCTGTTCTCTATCGGTAAGGACATAGGGATGAAAACCGACACGGCATGACGTTTTCTGAAGCACACTCAAAAGCAAAAACCCCGCGCAGGGCGGGGCATTTCCTTGGAGCCAGTGATCCGGGTCGAACGGACGACCTACTGATTACGAATCAGTTGCTCTACCACTGAGCTACACTGGCCCGCTGCCTTACTTTCCCCGCTGAACTGCTCAGGTGAAGCCTTGGTGGCAAAGGCCGGATTTGAACCGGCGACCCAACGATTTTCAGTCGTTTGCTCTACCAGCCGCCCCAAACACCGCATGGATAAGGGTAAAGCATGACGCTGCCCTTGTCAAATGCCCGCTAGCAGCACACGATTCGGTTTCCAGCCCTGTGCATGAGAACCGTTCCCTTTCCTTCTTCCCCCGGCCTGCCTGTGCAGCCGGGGGCTTTCTTCTTTGGAGGCCCCACATGTACTACACCGACTTAGACCTTATCCGTGCTCGCCTTGTTGAAACCGACCTGCCTGCCGAGGTGCAACTCTCCTACCTTCAGGTACTCGCCAACCTCAACGCCCTGAGCATCCTGCTGACCCCCGAAGGCGAGGACGACCTCGACGCACCGGAGCACACCCAGCTCAGCCACTTGTTCGCTCAGCACCAACAGCGGCGAGTCTTCCTCGAAACCGAGTACCCGGCACTCGCGGTCTTGTCCAGGCCGAAAGGATGGGGCGGCAATTGACCCGATAGGGGAACTGGGGGGGGTTGCTGGGTATGCGGCCCCTCCTCGATACGGCCGCCGTTATGTTGGCAGAGCCAAGCGAGCGCCCTGCTGCCCTTCGGCGGCCGCAGCTTTTCTCATTCTCTCGTTCTTCCCTCAAGGAGTGCCATGACGCTACCCGCATCTTATGAAGAGACTTTTCGCCGCTTTGACCGAGAGGGCGGACGCTGGTTGGCCACTTGGAACTGGGCCGCGTTTGTCTTCGGCGTGTTCTGGTATCTGTACCGTGGCGTGTGGGTCAAAGCGCTGATTTACTTCGCTGTCATCTTTATCGTCAGTGCCATCACTGGCGGCATCGCGACCATACCGCTGTGGATTGTGGTCGGTGTGCTCGCCAATTACGACCTGTACCTGTTGAAACGCAAGGGTACCCAGCTTTGGGACGGCGGCGGAGTCGCCCCCAACGCCGTCCCCGGCGTGACCAGCCCCGCGTTCTCTGCGCCTTCGCCCTCCTCGGCTATGGCCCGCCTGACCGCCCTCGACAACGCCCGCACCCAAGGGGTCATCTCCGACGCCGAATACGCCGACAAGCGCCAACAGCTCGAACTTGACGCCGAGCGCGAGCGGAAGCTGGGGGCACTGGAAGACATGCGCCGGGCAGGCATCTTGTCGCCCGTCGAATATGAGGCTAAGAAGCGCGACATCATGTTTGAGAGCTACCAGACGGCGGCTCCTCAACCAGCGGGCATCTCGCTTAACAAGTAGATTCCGCAAGCACAGTGCCGGGCCACCGACCATGGTGGCCCGCTTTTTGCGATTAGGCCAACAGACGACGCAGAGTGGCTTGTACCTCATATAAGGTTTCTAGGGCGTGTAGGCAAAGTACAGGCCTTTCACTTAGAGTGATGTGCTTGGAGCTGGCCGAGAACCTCCCGAACGGCGGCAATTGAGATGCGCCCTGGTGGTGCAGCGAAGTTCATCAGTTGCCACAAGCGGGGCGTATTTCTTGCCCGCCCAGTCAGCACCGTCGCTATAGTTCCTCTATGAAAACATTTCTTTGGGCTTCGCTTACTCTCGCCACGCTTGCCGCTTGTGGCAGCACAAAGGTTCCTGTTGAAGTGAGTGGCACTTGGGCGGTTCAAATGTGTGTAGATGGAGAGCCTAAGGGCGTTAGGCCACTCGTCAGTCCAGTTGGATGCACGGACTATGTTGCGGCCGGAACGATGAACCTTCAGAAAAGCGCCACTACAAGTGCGGTCAGTGGTACATGGACGGACGCGGCAAGCGTCACATACACCGTGAGTGGTGATGCTGAAACTGGTCGTATGGCGCTGCTCAGTTCAGCCAAGCAGTACAACGTTCAGGGGTCGTTTAAGTACGACGTAGAACCTCGCTTTCAATACTTGGGGAGATACACACTTCCTTTGGCGGACGGCACATTCTCCAATGGCTTGATTGGTATGAAGCGCGTCAGCCAGTAAGCATCCCCTTTAGCCTTTGCCCCGCTCCAGCGGGGTTTTTCATTCCTTAGAAGAAGGTGACCGATGGTATCTGTGCAGGGGCAATCCTGGAGTCCTCCTTTTTTTGTCCTGGACTTGGCCAACAGGCCCTAGAACGACGTTTTCGAGGTCGTCCAGCTCATTCTCACTGAGGCTGTACGCCTCACCGCTCGTATTCGGCCACGAGTCGTTGCCCCCGCACCGTGTATGGGTTGGTGAGGTCGTCAGTCTGGCGCTCGACCCGCTCATATCGGGGGGTGAGCTGTTCAAAGCGGCCCTGCTGAAGGGTCAGGTACGCTTCTATATCCGCTTGACAAGCTCCAAGCGCGGTCAAATGAAGATGCAGTTTCTCTCGCAGGTCGGGGGTGAACGGGGGCAGGCTCACGCAGAGACCCGGTGCTTCACTTCGGCTGGATTAACCACCAGAAGTCCCCTTGCTACGGCTTCCCACTCTGGGAACCTCTTCATGTCGGCGATGCACTCAGCCCAATGGCGTCGTGCCTTCTGCATACTCTGTAAGCGCTCTTCTGCCGCCAGAATGGCTTCTGTGTCGTTATCCCGCAGAGCGTATCCGAGGGTGATTTCAAGCTCCTTCTCCGTCTGGGCACAGCCCTCGTCAAGAAATTCCACGAGGGCAACGAGGTCGGTGGGCTTCGTGGGGCGTGGTTGAGTCGTCATAGCTGTCTCTCCGGTGGCCGTGGCGCGGGCCTTAGCTTGAGTGTCGAGGGAAAACCGTGAGCGTGAGCGCTTCAGGGAGTGGGGAAAACCCATGCCCTGAAAGCTTGGGCCCTTCCCTATAGACAGGGCGACCCGACGGCGAAATAGGCGTCATAGAAGGCTGTCAGCAGGATTACGCTTAGAACAGTGGTATATCGTTGTTGATGTCAAGGTCTTCGCCTGCTTGAGGGCCTTCGTCCACCTCTTGCTGCAATTGAAACTCCAGAGTCACTAAGGCCAGACTTTCATGCAGCTCGGCGAGACGCTGCATCCGTGCTTTATACAAAGTGGCCAGACCAACCTGCTCTGCGCCTTGAAGACGGGTGTGTAAGTACCTGTTCCGCAGAGCCAACACGTCGTGGGCAAGATGGGCGTCCAGGGCCTTCAAGAGACCTTCAAAATCAGACGCGAGGATAGATGGAGCAGTAAAATTCACGGGAAACCTCCTAAAAACGAGAGCGGCGATAAACGTTGCGCCGGACTGCGTTGGAGCGTGAACCTTGAAGGGCCGCTTCTGCTCAAGGGCCAGAAGGGATAAGGCCGGGAAGGCCGAAGTCAGGTGATGAACGTCAAACGTTCACGCTCCAGCGGTGCGGTCTGCTTGTGGCAGTCCGGCGGACCAACTGGTTCTCAACGCTTCTCGGCACCTTGTGTCCCAACCCCAGTGCTTACTCTCACGCTGTCCTGCTTCGTGGCCTTACATTTCGGCTAATAAAATAGACGGACGGATGAACGATTCCTAATGGGACAGGCTCTGTCGGAATCGTCTCCAAACGATGGACGAGGATTATCGTGTGCTTTCCCGAAACCTGTCAATCCCCTGAACCCTCGTCGGCGGGGGTAACTCATCCGCCTAAGGCGGTACGTTCGGCTCGGCTGGGCCGCTTAGCAAGAGCCGCCCCACCCGAAAGTGCAGTGAACGCTGTCCAGCAAGAGCAACTGTGCCGTGAACGCCATCCGCGCCCAGCGGCCAGTGACCCCCTCAATACAGTGGGGCGGTGCTGAACAACCAAGGCCAAGCCGAAGAACTGCTCCGCTGCACCTGTGAAGGGGGACGGCTGGCGCTGAACCTGAACCGCAGGAGCCGGTTCTTCTCGGAGCGGACCTGTGTCCAACTCGGCATCCAACTCAGAATTCAACTCGGAACATTCCCATCTGCGGGAACGCCGCCGCAGGGCAGAAGGCCTGTGGTGCAAACCAATCGGCCCATTTTGCCCCGTCTTAACTCGGCATCCAACACGGAAATGAACAGAGAGCCACGCCTTGTTCGGCGAGGCCGCAGGGCACCTACGTCACGGCAGGAGAGCAGGGCCTGCACCCCTACGAATGCCGGTCTAGCTGATGACGTCCATAGAAAGAAGACGGACGTGGGCCACTCAGCACCCACGTCACGTCCTGTCTCTGCTCCCTTACTGCTTGTACACTTCCCCAGTTTCACTGGTAATCGCCAGTTCGCTACCGAGCCTCTCCAGCCCCAGTACGGTGTAGGCGCGTCCTGCCAGCGTTTTGCCGGGGCGCTCGACCCGGTAGTCGTAGTCGAAGCGCACCTGCCGGGTCAGGCCGCCGTCCGACAAGGTTGCCACCTGTGAGGCCAACGAATAGGTACGGCTGGGCCAGCGTTTGAAGTAGGCGCTCTTGTCTGCATACAAGAACGATTTAGGCTTTAGCCCTTGCTTGAAGTAAGTCACGTTGTCGGCGTACATGTTCAGCGCCGAAGCGGGGTCACTGAGTTCGCCTGCCGCGAGGTAAGCCACGACAATGCGGTTCACCTCCTCGTCGGTGATGCCGAATGCTGCGCTATCGTCGGTGTAGAGGGCCAGTTGGGTGTTCGGCAACTCCAACGGGGTCAGCGTCCCCTCCAAATCGTCGGGGTTCACGCCGGAATCCACCAGCCGGAAGCACTCGTCCAGCCGCTCTTTCTTTTGTGCAGTGGCTCTATCCCAGACGTACTGAGGCGCGTTGTACACATCTAACTGTCCTTCGGCAGGCGTGCCGTTGAGTTTCACGTACACCCAGTAGTCGTTCTCGGCCTTGCGCTGACAGGAAGCAAGGTAAGCACTGCGTTGGTCTTTGGCGTCCTGTACCTCTTGGGCGGCTTGCTGGGCTTCGGATTCGGCCTGCCCCTCAGCGTCCCGTTTGGCCTGCGCCGCCGCTTCTTCAGCCGCCTGCTTTTGTGCTTCCAGTTTGGCTTGGCTGGCCTGTGCCGTTGCCTTGGCTGCCTGCGCCGCCACACGTTGCTGCTCTAGGGCCAGCGTCGCCTGTTCGCGGGCGGGTACGGCTACCGCGAAGTAGTACCCGGCAAAGGCAGCACAGACGAGCACCAACGCCGCCAAAAGTCCGGAGAGCAGGTTCTTATTCACGCCTCATCTAAGCGCAGCTCGCCCTCTCATGCAAGCAGATGTGACCAACCCCGGAAGATGTGCCGCCTTCTTGCTCAACAGGGGCGGGTATCTTGAAGACGATTTCATGTCTAAACTCACCCTCAAACAACTGGAGCGGCACCTGTTTGCCGCCGCCGACATCCTGCGCGGCAAGATGGATGCTTCTGAATTCAAGGAATACATCTTCGGTATGCTGTTCCTGAAACGCGCTTCGGACGTGTTCGGGGCGCAGTACAACCGCATTGTGGCCGACCAATTGGCCCTGGGCCGTACCCCCGACGAGGCCAAGCAACGCGCCGAGTCGCGCTCGCGGTACGAAGACCAACAGGTGTTCTACGTGCCGGAGCAGGCCCGCTGGGAGTACCTGCGCGACCATCTGCACAAGGACGTGGGCGACGGCCTGAACAAAGCTCTCGCGGCACTAGAAGAAGAGAACTTCGCCGCGCTGGAAGGCGTCGTCGGGCACATCGACTTCAACCGCCGCGTTGGGCAGACCCGGATTGCAGACAGCAAACTGCGCGAGTTGATTGACCACTTCAGCAAGCAGCCCCTGCTGAACGAGAACTTCGAGTTTCCTGACCTGCTGGGGGCCGCCTACGAGTATCTGGTCAAGGAGTTCGCCGACAGTGCAGGCAAGAAGGGCGGCGAATTCTATACGCCGCGTGACGTGGTCCGGCTGATGGTGCGCCTGCTGAACCCGCAGCCGAACATGCGTGTGTACGACCCCACCGTTGGCTCTGGCGGCATGCTGATTCAGAGCCGCCAGCATGTGGAAGAACATGGCGGCGACCCCTCCACGGTGGCCCTGTACGGTCAGGATGCCAATGGCGGGTCGTGGGCGATGGCGAAGATGAACCTCATCATGCACGGGATTTACGACGCCACGCTGCACAACGACGACACGCTGGCCCGCCCGCAGCACCAGGAACCCGACGGCGGCTTGACGCGCTTTGACCGCGTGATTGCCAACCCGCCCTTCAGCCTGAACTACGTGCAAAAAGAGTTGCAGGTGACCAACCGCTTCAAGTACGGCTACACGCCCGAAGGCGGTAAGAAGGCCGACCTGATGTTCCTTCAGCACATGCTGGCCGTGACCCGTCAGGGCGGCATGGTCGCCACCGTGATGCCGCACGGCGTCTTGTTCCGGGGCGGCGAGGAAAAGGGTATCCGCACTGGCCTGCTGAACGACGACGTGCTGGAAGCCGTGATTGGCCTGCCCGCCAACCTGTTCTACGGCACCGGCATTCCCGCCGCCATCCTGATTTTGCGGCACCGGGGTGACAAGCCCGCCGAGAGGGAAGGCAAGGTGCTATTCATCAACGCCGACGCCGAATTTCACTCTGGCCGCGCCCAGAATTACCTGCGTCCGGAGCATATCGAGAAGATTGCCAGCACCTACGCCGCCTTCCACGATGTGCCGGGATACGCCCGCGTGGTGGGCCGCGAGGAGCTACGCGAGAACGACGACAACCTGAACATTCGCCGCTACGCCGACAACACCCCCGCCCCCGAACCGCATGACGTGCGTGCCCACCTTCAGGGCGGCGTGCCCCGGCGCGAGGTGGAGGCCCAGCAAGGGCTGTTCGCCTCACACGGCTTCGACGTACTGGAAGGCGTGTTCCCCGCGAGTACCGAGCGAGACGAATACGTGCAGTTTTCTGGGCACGCGGTGGAGCGCCCCCACCTCCGGCCTATCGTGGAGGGGAACGGTGGTGTACAGGCTGCCGAGTCTGCCCTGACCCGCCGCTTCGGCGCGTGGTGGGACGAGCATCACCGCCACATTGCCTGCCTGCCCGACACGAAGGCGCTCCAGACCTTGCGGGCCGAGTTGCTGGGGAGCTTTCAGGCAGCGTTCGGCGTAGTAAACGACCAGCAAGGCTCTATTGTGATTTCCACAACAGAGGAGATAAACAGCGATGCAGACGCACAAAACGTAGGCATAACGATTACCGTTACACCTCAAGCTGACCCAGCTATTGAGATGAACCCAACACCCCTCCTGACGCCCTTCCAAGTGGCCGGGGTCATCGCTTCCTGGTGGGACGATAACAAATTCAACCTGAAGACGCTGGCGGCCAACGGCTGGGCCGAGCTGCTGAGTGGCTGGATTGCCAACGCCACCAGCGAAGACGGCGACACTGCCACCACTGGTGGCATCGACCGTGACCGCCTGCTGCACGTCCTCGCCCCTAAAGCCATGAAAGACCTTGCTGCATTGGATGAACGCCGGGCCGAACTAGAAGCATCGCTAGCCGAACTGGAAGGCGACGATGACGGCGAAGACGAAGCCGACGAGCGCGATCCGTTGGAAGCCGCCCGGAACGCTGCCGAAGCCCGTTTGGTCAAGCAGAAGCTGACCGCCCTGAAGAAGAGCCACAAGGCCACCCTCGCTAACGCGCTGGGCAGTTTGGCCGCCGCCGCCCAAGCCATGAGCGACGCGCAGCGGGAGGCGTTGGCACTCGGCCTGATGCGCGAGAACCTGGAGACGGCCCTGACCCGCGCTATTACTACGCACCGCAACCGGATTGTGACCACGCTGGAGAACTGGTACGACAAGTACCATGTGAGCCTGCGGACGCTGGAGCAGGAGCGCAACGCCGCCGCCGAGCAGTTGGATGGATTCTTGCGGGAGCTGGGTTATGCCGGAGTTTAGATTCCCTCTCTTAGAACTAAATACCATGTCACTACGTATCACTGACGGGTCACACTTTAGTCCAACACCACAAACTTCTGGGAAGCCAATCGCAAACGTCAAAGACATGCGCGTCGGCAAAATTGACATCGACTCCTGTACCATAATTTCGATTAAAGATTTCAACCTACTAAAACGCAACGGTTGTTCTCCGGAGAAGGGCGACGTACTCTTTTCTAAAGATGGGACAATAGGCAAAACAATTCTTTACACACAAGATGAAGAAATTGTTACGTTGTCGTCAATAGCGATTATAAAACTCAAGAAGGAGCATTCTGCTAACTTCGTCTCTCAAGCACTTAAGTTTGACCATGCTACGAGACAAATAGACATTCTCACCTCTGGAAGCGCTTTGAGAAGACTGGTTTTGGGTGACTTGAAGAGTCTCAAGCTGCCTGCTCCCCCCCTTTCCGAACAGCGCCGAATTGCCGACATCCTCGATACGATTGACCGCACCATCGAAGACACGCGGCGCATCATCGCCAAGCTTCAGGCCGCCCGCCGAGGCTTGCTGCACGACCTGCTGACGCGGGGGCTAGACGAACGTGGCCAACTCCGCGACCCGGAAAAGAATCCGGAATTGTTTCAGGACACGGTGCTGGGGCGCGTGCCGAGGGCGTGGGAAGTTAAGCCTGCGAATCACGTCTGTTTGGCCATCCTTGACTGTATTAACCGTACTCCGCCAGAAACTGAGCATGGTTATGCAGTGCTCAAGACACCGAATATCCGGGATGGGAGACTTGTCGCATCAACTTTGACTTTTACGGATGCAAAGTCACTTGGTAAGTGGAACCGTCGTGGAAGCCCGAAACGTGGCGATGTTGTGTTCACTCGCGAAGCTCCCGCAGGTGAAGCATGTGTCCTACCAGACATGGATGAGGTCTGTCTTGGACAACGTGTCATGCTTTATAGGCCAAATCCAGAGGTCATGGTTTCTGAATTCATGCTCCTCTCTATTTACAGCCAGCATGTGCAGGACACAATTGATAAGTGGACTGGGGGCTCAACCGTAGGCCATTTGCGAGTGGGAGATGTGCGTAAGCTTCCTTTCCTTGTTCCTCCTTTGGCTGAGCAAAATCGTATTTCAGAACTTGTAGGACAGCAAAATTTGCGCGAACAGAAAGAGCAAGCTCAACTTGCCAAGCTGCAAACGCTCAAGCGTGGGCTGATGGAAGACCTGCTGACGGGGCGGGTGCGAGTGACCGTCGGAGAGAGTGAAGCCGCAAAGCGGCTCCAGGCTGAGCCAGAGCCACCCGCCAACATCCCCTTTGAACCGCATCACATCCCTACTTTTGACCCGGCTGTTCACTTCCGGGCGAGTGCGGGCGCAGACCCGGCCGCCCAGACCGATTGGGTGACACAGGCACGTGAGATAGCGGCACGCCAGCAAGTCCAAGCCTACTCGCGGGAAGCTTTGGACAGGGCAGTCCATGACCTTGCAGAGCTGTCTATGACGCTGGACGGCATCTTGCAGGTTCCAGATGTTCTCAAGGCGGCAGGCGTGCGCTTTGTGCTGCTCAAGCACCCCAAGGGCAGCAAGACCAGTGGAGCGGCGTTCTGGTTGGATGCTGAGGCCAAGCCCCCGACCCAGCCGGTGGTTGCTCTCTCCATGCGCTACCCGCACATCGACGTGTTTTGGTTCAACTTGTTTCACGAACTGGGCCACATCTGGCATGGCCATGCGGCAGTCATGGGCAAAGAATTGGTGACCTACAGTGACCCGGCTCCAGCCGAGAAGGAGGCGCATGCCTACGCCCGCGAAGCCTTGATTCCCGAAGCCGTCTGGCAGCCCTACTTGCAGAGTGGCAACCATACGGTAGGAGGCATACACGCTTTCGCCAGAACAGTCGGGCGGCATCACGCCACGGTAGCTGGGCGCTTGGCTCATGACTTGGATGCTTTCAACCGATTCAACAGTGGGGAACACCGCTCGGCTGTCCCCAAAGACTTGTTTGACCGTCTACTACTGCGGCTTGGAGGTTCTCTATGAACGCGGATTTGTATGGCCGAGAACTTCCGCCCCTGTTTGATGACTTCGTTAAACTGGACACACTCGATGAGCTGTTTCAGCGCAGCCGGGACTATCGGGGCAGCCAGCAGTACCTCAATACGTTGCGGTTCATTCGGAAATTCACGCAGTACAGCCCCTACAACACCTTCCTTATTCGGATGCAGCGCCCAGAAGCCACCTATGTGGCCACGGCAGCCAAATGGAAACGCGAGCACCGGCGCATGGTGCTGCCGGAAGCCCGTCCACTGGTTGTGCTGGTACCGTTCGGCCCCGTTCACTTCGTGTACGACCTTACCGATACAGCGGGAGACGACTCGCGTATTCCAGAACAGGCACTGCATCCTTTCGCGGTGGGTGGGCGGCTTGCACCCCAGGTGTGGGACAACACGCTGGCCCATGCCGAACAAGAAGGCATCTTGGTCGAGCAGCAACCGATGGAGCCGCTGAAAGCAGGTTACGTCCGCCGAACCGAAGCACATGAAAAAGGGCGCTTCGTGGTCATGCTGAACTCGACCCAACCACTCGAAGAGCGTTACGCCACGCTCATCCATGAATTGGCCCATGTGCTGTGTGGTCACTTGGGTAAAGCCCCCAATGAAAAGAGCTGGGATGAGCGTTCGCGCTTGCCCTTGGCTGAGCGGGAAATCGAAGCGGAGTCGGTGTTGTATCTCGTGACTGGACGGCAAGGGGTCTACGCGAAATCGGAAGAATACTTAGCCAACTTCATCGGCCAATTTGGGGACACGATTCCGCCTATCAGCTTCACGACGGTACTCACCGTATCCGGGGACTTGGAGCGGTGGGGGCAGTCGGCCCTTAAAAAGACAGGCAGAGGGGCACAAGCGGCGACAGACTCCATGCAGCAGTTGTTCGCCCGGCAGTTCTGGGCACCCACGGATTCAGAGCTAGACGACACGTAAATAGGTGCAGGTGGGTGCGGCAGCAGTGGTAGCGTGACAACCAACCTATGAAAATCGCGGACATCCTCAGCCAGATTGACCTGAACACCGTGGCACTCCCAGAGTTTCAGCGCGGCTACGTCTGGAACCGCGACCAAGTGCGTGGCCTGATGCGCTCGTTGTACCACCGCTACCCAGTGGGCAGTCTGCTGACGTGGATAACGCGGGGCGACACGACGGCGACCAGAGGGGGAGCCGCCTCCAGCTTAGGAGCCGTTAGCTTACTCTTGGACGGCCAGCAGCGCATGACCAGCTTGTACGGCGTGATGCGGGGCAAACCACCCCGTTTTTTTGACGGCAACCCCAAAGCGTTCACGGGGCTGTACTTCAACCTCGAAACCGAAGAGTTCGAGTTCTACGCGCCGCAAAAAATGCAAAACAACCCTCTCTGGCTCAGTGTCACTGAGCTGTTTACCGACAGCGCCAAGGCAGGCAAACTTATTGGAAAGTTTTATAGAACATATGAAGAAGCTCAAGCGGATGTGTTCAGCGACCGACTTAATCGGCTCAAGACGGTTGCGGATATTCGTGTACATATCGAAGAAATTGTTGGGGAAGACAAAACTGTCGAAACCGTCGTAGAAATCTTCAACAAGGTCAACAGCGGCGGCACCAAGCTGTCGAGCGGGGACTTGGCGCTGGCCAAAGTGTGCGCTGAATGGCCACAGGCGCGGGAGGAGATGCAAAAAGCCCTGCGCGAGTGGTCGGCGATAGGCTTTCACTTCAAGCTCGACTGGCTGATGCGCGTCATCAACGCCGTCGTAACTGGAGAAGCGTATTACGCGGCCCTCTCGCACGTCACGCCAGCTCAGTTTCAGCAAGGCTTGGCAGACTCGAAGAAGGCCATCAACCGCCTGCTGAATCTGGTGAATTCGTCCTTGGGCCTCGACAGCGACCAAGTGCTGGGCAGCCGCTACTCGTTCCCTCTCATGGCCCGCTACGTCCATCAGCGGGGCAAGGACTTCAACAGCCACACTGAGCGGCAGAAGCTGCTCTACTGGTACATTCACACCTTCTTGTGGGGGCGGTACGCAAGCTCCACAGAAAGTGTTTTGGCGCGTGACCTGAACCTCATCAGCCATCCGGAAGGGGCACTTGACCGCCTGATTGCCGACTTGAGGCGCAACCGGGGTGACCTGAAGGTACGTCCCGAAGACTTTGAAGGCTCGACGAGGGGAGCACGCTTCTACCCCATGCTGTACATGCTCAGCCGGGTCGAGCACGCCCGCGACTGGGAAAGCGGCATTGAGCTGCGTAACGCACTCCTTGGCTCACTTAGCAAGCTGCAAGTGCATCACGTTTTCCCGCAGGCGCAGCTCAAGAAGGCCGGGATAGACCGCCAGCTCATCAACGCCATCGCTAACTTCACGTTCTTGACGCAGGAAACCAACCTGCTGATTTCTGATGACCTGCCCGAACAGTATCTGCCCACCTTCGCCGCAAAACATCCGGGGGCCATTGAATCGCACTGGATTCCGATGACGCCGGAGCTGTGGTCGTTAGACCAGTACCGGGCTTTTCTGGCTAAGCGCCGGGAGCTGCTCGCCGGGGCTGCCAACACCTTCTTAAACAGTTTGATTGGCGGCACCCTGACCACCGCCACCGAAGAACCGCAAGACACCCTGCCTGCGGCCAGCACGGCTATGAGAGACGAAGAGTCGAAGGTGTTGGAGGAAGTCAATGCTTGGGTGATGGCTCAGGGCTTGCCCGAAGGCGTCCTGCGGCATGAACTGGTGGACACCGGGGGCGAACTGCTGGCGACGCTGGACATGGCTTGGCCGGACGGCCTTCAAGAAGGACTGAGTCAACCGGTGGCCCTGCTGCTGGCCGAACCCGACCTCACCCTCGCTGCGGCCAACCAAGCGGGCTACCTCTATTTCACGGATGCCGCGCAGTTCCGGAGCTATGTAGAGCGCGACGTGCTGGCCGAAAACCAAGCAGCCGAGGCGTGATGCTGAGTCCCAACGTGGCCCCTGCGGGGGTTTCTGACGGAATCGAATAAAACCACCGAGGTTCAGTCATCCTCTGAGCTTCCGCTTGGGCACCCACAACGCCTGTTCACACGCTACCCATCCTGAGTAAAGTCTTGCGAATAGACTTTACTCTACTTGTTTAGGATAGGCAGCAGAAGGCCTGCAATAGCCACCAGCAACGCCAGAAAACTGACGAATGTTGCCACGCGCAGTTGTGTTCTCCGCGCCCGCACCTCATCAGCCAGTTGTTGGGTGGATTTCTGAGAAGACGCCTGACTCGTATCAATTTTCTGGTCGAAGCGGGAAATCTCAGTTCGAATGCCGCTCAGGGTGTCTTGAACCCGCTTGAGGTTGGCTTGAGTTGACTGCGTGTTTTCCTCCAGCTCAGCACGGTAGCCAGCGAAGCGTTTTTCGGTGTCGCCCCGCAACCCACTAGCTTCACGCTCCATGTCGCCCCGCAGGTTTCTGAAAGCCACTTGGAGGTTGTCTTCGGCAGCCCTCAGTTCGCTGCGGAGGCCAGTGCGAAACGCATCGTAGTCGCGCTGCATCTGCTCGGCTCGGTTGTTCAAGTCGCTGGTCAACCCATCTACCCGGTCTTGCGTTCGCTGTATTAGAGCATCCGAGTCGCTGTATACCTTGCCCAGTCGGGCTTCAAGTTGGTGAGTCAAGATGTCTAGGGCTCTCTCAGTCTCTTGAAGCAACGTGGCCGTATCACTGTATAGCTGTTGGAGACGAGCTTGAGATTGAGTTTCATGGGTGCCGAATCTTTGCTCAAAGAGGGCAAATTGTTTGTCTGAGTCGTGATGCGATTTGGTCAGGCGTCCTTCGACTTGCTTGGTCAAAGTGCTCAGGTTGCTGTCGGTCTCTTTTGCCAATGTGGCAAAACGACCATAAAGCTCTTGGAGACGTGCCTCGGACTGCTGTTCATAAGTCGTGAACCGGTGTTCAACCATTGCAACTTGTGCATCTGCTTTTTCAATCGACCGTTGAAAGTTGTGTTCAAGCATCTGAAGTTCAGCATTGGACTGCTCGACGTTTTGCTTGGTGGTTTTGTAGACTACAGTCAAGTCCTTAAACTTGTCTTGAATAGTCTTCAGGTTATTCAGGAGGAGCACCGCTTGCTGAAGGCGGCCCTCCACCTCATTGAGTTGGCTCTCTAGGTAATTTAGGTCTGTTACACGTTGGGTCATACGTCTCCTCAGCTTGCCTCTTGCAGCAGCTCATCTAGGTCAGTGAAGCCTTGCAGCAGGTCAGCCACCGAGTCCTGAAGGGTGGCGACCACCGCATCAGCGGTCTTGGCCAATGTTTTGGTCTTGCGAACCGCACGCACGGTTCTGGTCTCATCTGCCTGCGTTCCGAACAACGTTGCGGCTTCGTGCTCCACCAGCGCGAGGCCCACGTCTGTGTTGAAGGGGCCTTTGATGGGTGTCAGCAAGTGAAAGCCTTCTGCGGGTTCGACATGGCTGGCTTCGCGGGAAAAATCGAGCAGGGCGGGCAACTCTGCTCCCTGCACCACGCCCTCCTGAAAGCCGCGCTTCAGAAATTGCATAGCTTCCAGTTTTCGGTCTGGTCGGCGGCGAGCCAAGGCCCCACTGAGGTACAGCGCGGAGAGGTTGGTGGAATCACTTTCCAAGCGGCTCACTGCGCGGGAATACATTCCAGCCACTGCGCCGCGTAGCACCGACGTCTGAATAACCCTCGTCAAGTCGTCGCGGTTAAATGCCTGCATCAGGTCGGGCAGCATTCTGGCCACCTCTTCCATTTGAGCGTCACGGGCAGGAATAGCCGCTTCTTTGCGGGTGAAGTTCAGGTCGGGGACACAGACATCGCAAAATCCGCACTGGTAGTCATCGGTTGGCAGATAAGCCGCGTCGTCAAAGCGTCCACGAAGGACGAGCCGACGACAAGTGTTAGAGGTCGCGTAGTCCAGCTCGTTGCGTAACATGTCGTAGCGCATCCGTGGAACAGTTTGATAGACCCGCTCCAACAAGATGCTGGCGCTGCTTTCGAGCAGGCTGCGCCCTTTATCGGCAGGTGCGGCTTGGACACGGCGTCGCTGCGTTGATTTGGGCCGAAGAGGTGCGACGCGGGCCTCGGCCTGCTCCTCGGAGTACTCGAATTTCAGCAGGAGGTCTTTGAGGCGGTCAACCAGCCTGTCTGGAGACCACTCTGCATTCAGCGTCACACTGAATTCGATGCGGGTCAGCGATTTGTATTTCAGGGCGTAGCCTTCCACCATACCAAGCTGCTGCAAGCGGTAGAGGGCAAGCTGCGTATCTTTGCTCTCGTCTTCGTTGAAGCGTTCATCCGTTTCAATGGGTTGGCCTGCCACCAAGGTGTCGTAAATGGTCATGACATCTTGAACATCCTCGCTAACCCCTGCGTAGCTGGAATGAATAAACCGTGCCTGCTTGCCGTAGTCACACAGGGTCTCTAGACCGAAAGGGCACTTGTGGAACATGAAATTGGCCTTTTCAGTGACGCAGGGGGGTTCGGGTTGACTGCGCAACTGGCTCAGGCAGGTCGGCGTTGGTGGGGCGTAGAGCAGCGCGACGTGGGAGTGGTTCCCATCACGTCCGGCGCGGCCTGCTTCTTGGTAGTAGCCTTCCAAGCCGGAGGACAGCGCGTGGTGGACAATAAAGCGGAGGTTCCGTTTATCAATGCCCATGCCGTACCCCTTGGTGGCAATCAGGATGGGAAAGTCGTTGTTCTGAAAGTCATCCTGATTTTTCGAGATAGTTTTGTCCCAGTTGGATAAGCTCGCGTAACGAACAAAGGTCTCGCCGCAGGCCAGACACCGCTTGCTTGACGTGTCTATCATCCCTGCCAACTTGAGTTCGGCCTTGGACATCGGTATCCAGAGCGGGGACTTGCAGGTGGGGCAGACCGTGGGTGCCGTGCTGGCATGAACCCTCACCAACTCAGGGTCGAAGGTCACGCGCTCATTGACGGTTTGCGCAATCGCGTGTACCCCTTCAGGCAGAGTGCCACGCCCATGGGGATTGGCATAGACCGCGAAGACGACGCCCGCATGGGTATACGGGGGCGGCTTTCCATGAGGGACGAGGTCGTTTGCTGGAATCTTTAAAACAGCAGGGAGGGTCTTTTTGAGAAGGCTCTCCAAATAGGCGGGCTTAGCCGAACTGGGTACCGGATGAACCGAGAGGCTTAGGTTGGGCCGGTCACTACTGGAGAGCTGAACGACGCTGTCTTCGGGCAAGTTCAGAACAGACCGGATGTCCTTGCGCACCAACTCTGAGGCTGTAGCGGTCATCGCTAACAGCGGAATTGACCGGCCACTGGCCTCGGCCAGCAGCTCACGCAAATTGCCAATCTGAAGATACGCGGGCCGGAAATCATGACCCCATTCAGAAACGCAGTGGGCCTCATCAACCACGATGGCTCCGACAGGCGTGCTGGCCATGCTGTCCCGAAGTTCCTCGTAGAACGCTTTAATCTGGAGGCGTTCCGGTGAGATATACAGCAGCCGAAGCTTTCTTGCCCTGAAGGCTGCCATCTTTCGGTCTTTGAGTGGCGCGGCATCCGCTCCAGTAATGGCGTCCACGCATGACAGCCCCAAGCGGTGCATGGAATGCAATTGGTCACGCATGAGGGCCTTAAGTGGACTGATGACCAAGGTAGTCTGTGGAACCATCACGGCGTAAAGCTGAAACACCAAGGACTTGCCGAAGCCAGTGGGAAGAATCCCCAAGCCGGATTGACCCAGCAGCGCCCGCTGGACCAGATGGGCTTGCTCTGGTTTGACCTCTGGAAGCGTGAAGTAGCGACGCGCAAAAAAGTCCAACAGGTGCCGCTCGACATTAGCGGGAGGCGTGTCCTCTTGGGGCGGCGAACTGACCTGAGCCAGTAGTCGAGAGCTAAACCGGGCCAAGAGTTTGGGTCTCAAGGCATCCACTGGAGCCGAGTTGTTGTCGTCCGCCGCAAACAAATAGTCCCCAGACAGTTCTGCCGAGGGTTCTGTATGGTCTTCAAGCGTGATTCCTGTCTGGGGCGCATCTGGAAATGAAGTGTTGGATAGGGGATAAGCGGCCAGTAGGTCACGGTACAGCTCTGGATTTCTAGGCCGAACAGTATGAATATAAATTTGGGGCAGACCGACTGGGCACCCATACAACACCCCTACACGCTCGATGAGACTGACGATGTCCATCACAGCCAACGGCAACAGCGGGAGTTCAGGCTCGAAATCGACCAAGGTCAATTGCTTTTTTCCAGTCGAATCAGACAGTAAAGCGAGGACGGCCTTCTGAACTTCTGGGAAGAGGGTGGGTAGTTGCTGGAGAAGCAACTCCAGGGAATGCAGGGCCAGTAATCCAGCAGGTGGGGTTCCGTCGTCCTCCACGCGTGCTCGAACGAGGCGAAACAAAACCAGGTCATCTGCACACAGGTCTGTCAAAAGGCCCTCAGCCCGCCCACTCCGGATGTCATTAAAGCTAAAGGGCGTGTAGCGGAAGCCCTGCTTGGCCAAGTCCCGTTGCCGCGCTTTCTCGTCATCGAAGCGTTCAGAGTCCTGCAAACTCGACGAGTGATAGCGGCGGCCTTCAACCTCTAGCGCATATTTCGTGCCGGTGTTCAGCAGAAAGTCAATGCGCCGCTGCTTTCCTGCCGAATCTACGAAGGGAGCTTGAGGCTGGAGGTAGGTCAACCCCGCTAGGCCAAAGGCGGGAACAAACGCCTCGTGCAAAAACGCCCGTTCCGCGTAGTGTTCATCGGGTTGTCCAGGAGTGAACAACAAATTGTGAACTTGGCAGAACTCATCTACCGAGCCGTAGCTTTGCCTTGGACTGCGCTCGCCCTTTGAAAACAGCAGATGTTGCAGGCTTTCGTTTCGGATTCTCCATCGGCGAACCCAGCTGTACTGACCTTCCGAAAACAACAGCGTCGTATGGTCACTCTCAACGTCAAATTCTTCAGGTGCCAGTGATTTGGCCAAGCCAACAACGGCAGAACGGAGCGGAATAGGCAAGGCTCCCAAAGGTTCTTGAACGGTGTTAGAAAGCATAGTGAGGCCGCTCAAGTGATACGAGAGTTGCCAGATTTTTTGCATGTCGCATTATGGTGCGAAGCGGAGAGCAATAAACGTAAATTCGTGTGTTGCTCTATCGGGGCCGGGCTATGCTGCCCTGAATGACGACGTCCCACGGCCCCGAATACAACGAGGTGGAATTCCCCCTGATGGGGCAGCTCAGTGGCCTTGGCTGGGACATTCTGTTAGGCGACACCTTCGTTCCGGCCCTGACCGAGCGCGAGTCGTTCAAGGAAACCCTGCTGATGGGCCGACTACGGGCGGCAGTGCGGCGGATTAACCTACCCCACTGCCCCTGGCTGGACGACAGCCACGTCACCGAAGCGCTCAGTGCCTTCACCCGCCTGCCTGCCGGAGTCAACGGCCTGATGGCGGTCAATGCCCACCTGACGGGACTGCTGCTCGACGGCGTGCAGGTGACGGGGCCAGACGGCAAGGGGCACACGGTGCGCTTCTTGGACTTCCGGAACCCAGCCAACAACGACCTGTTGGCGGTCAACCAGTTCCGGGTGGACCCGCCGGGGTACACCGGTGGGCCGGGTTTCATCATTCCCGACCTCGTCCTGTTCGTGAATGGCCTGCCCTTGGTGGTAGTCGAGTGCAAGTCGCCCGATGTAACCTCGCCGATGGAAAAAGCCGTGGGCGACCTGCTGATGTACCAGAACCTGCGCGGGAGCACCGAACCCGAAGGCGTGGAGCGCTTCTTTCACACGGTGCAGCTGTTGGTCGGCACCAACTTCTATGGGGCCGTCCTCGGTACCGTGGGTGCGCCGATGGAAGCCTTCCTGACGTGGAAGGACACCTATCCCTTCACGCGGGAACAGGTGCAGACCACGCTCGGTAAGCCGAAGCTGCACCCGCAGCAGGTCTTGACAGCGGGCGTCCTGAACCCGGCGACCCTGCTTGACCTGCTAGAGAACTTCACCCTGACCGATGCGGGGGGCAAGCGCGTGGCCCGCTATCAGCAGTACCGAGCGGTGCGGCGGGCACTGACGCGGCTCCAGACTGGGGAAACTCGGCTCCTGGGCGCTGAGCATGACAAGCGCGGCGGCATCGTCTGGCATACGCAGGGGTCAGGCAAAAGTCTGACCATGATGTTTTTAGTGCGGGCCATTCGCACCGTGCCGGAACTGCGCCCGTTCAAGATTGTGGTGGTCACTGACCGCCGTGACTTAGAGAAGCAACTGAGCAGCACCGCCAGGGTCGCCGGAGAGCCACTGACAGTGGCCAAGGGGGTCAAGGCCCTCAACTCGGCCCTCGCCCAACCGGGGCCGGGGTTCGTGTTCGGCATGGTGCAGAAGCTTCGTGGACAGACCGGCGAGGACTTCGACCCCCAGCAGGCGGTGCTGAACCCCAGCGAGAAGATTCTCGTGCTGGTGGACGAGGCCCACCGCTCACACACCAACACCCAGCACGCGCACCTGCGGGCGGCCCTGCCGAATGCGGCGCTCATCGGTTTTACCGGAACTCCCATCATTCAGGGCCAGCAAAAGAAGACCCAGGACATTTTCGGCCCCATCATCGACCAGTACACCATCCTGGAGAGCCAGCAGGATAAGGCCACCGTGCCGATTCTGTACGAGGGCCGCAGCGTCAAGGCGTTCCTGAAAGACGGGCAGTCGCTCGACGGTCTGTTCGACGTGTTCTTCGATGAGCTGGACGATGCGGCCCGGAAGAAACTGCAAGAGAAGTACGGCACGCTGGGCGAACTGCTGAACTCCCCTAAACTCATAGCCCTGAAAGCCGAAGACATGCTGCTCCACTATGCTTCTCAGGTGCTGCCGAATGGCTTCAAGGCGCAGGTGGTGGCGCACAGCCGCGAGGCCGCCGTCGAATACCACCGGGCGTTCTTGAAGGCGCAGGTAAATCTGGTAGACGAGCTGAAAAACTTGCCTCCCAGTTTCTTGAGCCTTTCTCCCGACAAGCTGGGTAATCTTCCTGAACGCACCCGCTCCCTTGTCCTGGCCCACCCTTACCGGGAGCGGCTGAGCAAGCTGGAATTCGCCCCGGTAATTTCAGACGGCGGGAAGTCCGACCCGGCGGACTGGGCGCAGTGGACGGATTCGACGAAGCAAGAAGGCCGCATCGGGGAAGGCGGGCAGTTTAAAGACCCGGCGCACCCGCTCAGCATCCTCATCGTCAAGAGCATGTTGCTCACCGGCTTCGACGCCCCCGTCGAGCAGGCCCTTTATTTGGACAGAAATATTCGCAACCATGAGCTGCTTCAGGCCATCGCCCGCGTCAACCGGACTGCGCCGCACAAGACCCACGGTTTAGTCGTGGACTACTACGGGGTCGGCCACCACCTCGCGCAGGCGCTGAGTGACTACACGCAGACCGACGTGGCTGGGGCCATGAACTCGATTAAGGACACCCTGCCAGTGCTGGAGACAGCCCACCACGACGTGCGGCGCATCTTCACCGAGGCCGGAATCGGGCTGGAGAACCGCGAGGACGCCGTCAACCATCTGATTGACCCGAAACTCCGGGCCGAGTTCAAGGTCAGACTCTCAGCCTTTCTGAACGCGCTGGACATCGTGCTGCCCCGCCCGGAAGCCCTCCGGTACGTGCAGGACGCCGCCCTGCTGGGCCGGATTGCCGACACCGCCCGTCAGGTGTATGCCGAAGGAGAAACAGATTCCCCTCTGGGTGGCGGCGAGAAGGTCAGGGCGCTTATCGCGCAATATGTGGACGCCAGCGGGATTCAGGTCAAGGTGCCGCGCATTGAGGTGCTCGACCCGAACTTCCGGCAGGAGGTCGGCGGGTTCACGTCCAAGCGCACCCAGGCCGCCGCGATGGAACACGCCGCCCGGCTCTTTATCAACACCCGAATCGGCGATGACCCGGTGTACTACCGCAAGCTCAGCGAGCGGCTGGAAGAACTCCTGAAGCTGCATGCCCAGCACTGGGACGCGCTGGTCGAAGCCCTCCTGGCCTTCTTCGAGGCGATGCAGGCGGGACGGCCTGCCGACACCACCGGCCTGAACCCGCACACCGAAGCGCCGTTCTTCAGCCTGCTCCTAGAAGCTCAGCCGGAGAAGCCCGAAGACCTCACCGGAGCGCAGGGCCAGCGGCTGATACAGGGGACAGTGCATATCGTCCAGGCGTTACGCCAGCGCACGGCGATTCCGGACTTCTGGCGCAACGCTGTACAGCAGGGCAAAGTCCGGGGCTGGCTGGCGAGCTACCTGGACGACCAAGGCCTGATACCGTTCTCGACATGCGAAGCGGTGGCCGACGAGTTGATGAATCTGGCGCGGCGGCTTCATCTGCGCTGGGTGACACCGGGCTAACGCTGGCCCCTGCCGAATGGACGCTGACGCTGCACGACCTGACCTTCACGGTGCGGGAGAGTGCCCGGCGGAGGACGGTGAGCCTCGGTCTGGAGCGCGACGGAGCCCTGTTGATTCTGGCCCCCAGCGGCACCGAGGCGGGCGTGCTGCGGCAACTGGTCTTGTCCCGGCAAGATTGGCTCTACGGCAAGCTGGCCGAAAAGACCCGTCTGCACCGGCCCCGCCGCGAACGGGAATTCGTGGCAGGCGAGGGATTTTTCCATGCTGGGCGGTCATACCGGTTGCTTCTCACGGAGAAGCAGCCCGAAGAAGAAGCGCTCAATTTGAAGGGGGGACGCTTTCAGCTTCACCGTGCCGAAGCGTCGCGGGGCCGCGAGCTGTTTATTCAGTGGTACTCCGACCATCTCTCGACTTGGGCCAAGGAGCAAATCATTCGTCTGCACTCTCGGTTGCGCGTCCAACCCTCCAGCGTGCGCGTGGCAGACCTCGGTCAGCGGTGGGGGTCATGCGGTACCGGACAGGCCGTGGCCCTGCACTGGCGGGTAGCCCTGTTGCCACGCCGGATGGCTGAATACGTGCTGGTGCATGAACTCGTGCATCTGGAACACCACCATCACCGCGAGGCGTTTTGGACTCGCTTGGGCGTCCTACTGCCGGATTACGCCGAGCGCAAGTCGTGGCTGGCCCTGCATGGTGCCGAGTATGACCTCTAGGCTGGCTGCGAAGGGACTCATCGGCAGGACAGTGGCTGCGACGGTAAGGAGTGCGCCGAAAAGTTGCTGTTGCACCGCTGAACCGACCCCTTTTTTCCACCAGAAAACGGCCCGCAGCAAAGTTGTAATGCTGTCCTGAGGAGGCCCCCCCGTGTACATCGACGCGCCCGCCAACAGGCAAAGTCCGAGAGGTTGTAGGACTCCCCCCATACACCCGCCCCGGAGTTGCACGCGACTTGACCTTGCTTCGACGCACAAACGGTCAAGTCATCGGCCCAACCCCAGCGCCGCCTGAAGGCGTCGTGGCGCTTACGCGCCGATTGCGCTGTGAAGGGTTAATTTCAAGGTTGTTTGGTTTCGTATCGCACAATGCCGGGCGCGACGTGTATCTCAAGCAAGCGATGGGCCTCACCACGTCGTTTTTCAGCATCGGGAAGCTGGCGTGTGCTTTCCTAACCCTGGCCAGGGATTTCTCTTGACTTTGAATTCTTATTTTTGGGACTCTGGTAAGTAATGATTGTATCTTCATCCACCCCTATAGCCAGAATAGTACGTCTGGGACGAGGAATTCCCCGATTTCATTCCACAAGAGCAGTACAGTGATGGCAACACCGCCAGCGAAGGTCACGCGAGAAGAGTTGTTGCCCATCCTTAACACCACTCTACGGGGCGAGGTCACCGTGATTGTGGCTCCACCGGGCTCACAAAAAAGCGCGGCTATGTATCAGGCTGTGCATGACATTGTTCTTGACCGTTCGTCTCGCCTGCTCCCCCGGTACCGAGTCTTGTGGGCCACCCACGGCACACAGGAAAAAGAGTCGAAAGATTCCAAAGAGTCTCTGGGACAAGAAGCCAAATGCCGACTCCATGCCCTGCTTGACCCCCGATTCAATATCTTTGCAGCCGACCCCTTCGAGAGACCGTGGGAAGTCGTCAACATCTTGTATGGCCACGACTACGCCACGCAGAACGGCATCAACTATTACGAGCAGTTTGATGAGGCTCACCGAACACTGGCTCAGGTGGTCAGTCACGCCCATTTACCCTCATTTCTCCAACATCCGGAGCACAAGCTCTCTAAGCTCCTGCTGAAGGACGTGCAACTCATCGTTGTGGACGAAGACCCTGTCGGCTCGTTCATATACACCCTTGAGGACTCCGAAAAGAGCAACCCGTTGACGTTGGCCTTCTTTGAGAAACATCAGGCGAGTGGAACAGATGGGCCCATCGAGGGGGCATTGCTCAGGCTCATGCACCGGGCCTTGCGGGGTGAGTTCAATGCCTCTGCTGACAGGGTAGATGACGGTATCAAGAAAAAGACGCTGTTTAGCCTCACTGGAAAGGTGTTCTGGACTGAATTGCATAGAGAATTGGCGGGCCTGAGCCTGAACACGGCCTGCTTTAAGCACGCCCTCAAGAAAGCCACCAAGGGGCGGAAATCCCCTGTGCCAGAAGACTTTTTCCGCACGTTTGAAGAAGACCTGTCCAGTCCCTGCAACACCAGTGCCCGCTTCGGCTTAACTTGGGACAAGAACAGCAAAGGGGAGGTCACCCAGATGAAGTTCCGAGGTGAAGTGCTGCGCGTCCTGCCCCGCGACACTCCACCCATCATCATCTTGGATGCCTATGCCAGTCCAGAACTGCGGCAGTACGAACGGATGTTTCCCCACCACACGGTGCGCTATGTCCAGAACTGGCCTTACACGCCGCTTGACATCGAGTATGTAGGAGACAAAGAGGCCGAGGAGGACGCGCTCGAAATCGACCGCAAGAACCTTCGGAAGGGCACTCAGCAGCTCAAGCGGCTCCACTATCTGATGGCGGAGACCGGCGAACTGACGCGGGGCCACGCGGCAGGCACGGTGGTCTTGTCCTATAAGGAATCTGTCGAGGTTCTGCAAGACGAAGCACCTCAAGAGCGGTGGTCATGGCACTTTGAGCCGCCGTTGGCGCCGGGAGCCATCCGGTTCATGTACTGGTTCAGTGGTCGTGGCGTGAACACCTTCGATGGCAGGCATGTCGTGGCTTGGCATGCCCCGCGACGCCCCAAAACCTATGAACTCCACACGCTGGCGGCCTTGGCCCCCCACTCTCCACAAGACCGCAAGCAACTTGCTCTCCACGGCTATCAGAGTGAGCTGCTTCAGATGCTCCACCGGGGTAGACAGACCAATTATCCTGTAGGAGAGCGTCCGCGTGTGGTCTTGATGTTCAATCCCGGCCCGTTGCCGACCTCTTGGGCACGGTGCCGGAAGTTCACGCCCCGCCTAGCCTTTCAGCGCTGGAGTCGCAATCCGCTTCATGCGGGCGCGGTGCAGGCTCTGGCCGAGGAGCTGTTTGTGCTCTTCGGTGGGGTGCCTCATGCGTGCCTGGCTGGGCTAGGTCTCTACAAGCTCAAACCGCAGGAGGCCGCCCTGTGGAGGGTTGCCCAGGCCAAAGTGGTCAAGAGGCTCACCACCTTTAGGCGGGCGGGCACCGACGCCAAGGTGCTGACGGCGTGGCTCTCGAATCCAGACGCCATCCAACGCCTCTTGGGTGAATTTGACGCTGCGGACGGCGCCCATACCCGGCTTGTTGAGGCCCTCTTGCACGCGGCCCCATCAGCTCGGCTGCACACGCTCAACAGTCATAACGTGGCTGTGCCTAAAACGATAGGAACATCTACCACTCGCATCTATGCCGAGAGTCCAGCCGAGGCAGAAGAGGTTCTTCGTCGTCTGTTGAGGTGAATTTCTTTCTCCGCCAACAGAGTTCTCTTGGTTTCTTTTTTCTCTTTTTTTGATTCCGCCTCCCCCTTCACCCTCTGCCCGCCCAGTCTCCCGCTGGGCGGTTTGTTTTGCCTAGGAGCATCCCATGACATACACCCGCACGTTGACTCCCCGTATCCAAGCCCAACACCGACAAGTTCAGGAAGCCCACAGCCTCGGTTTCCTGAACCCCGAAATCGCCGAACTTCTCGACCTCAGCCTGTCCACCGTCAAGCGCTGCAAGAACGAACTTGGCCTCGGCAGCAACGAACCCCGTAATGCCTTGGCCAAGTGCGGAGAAGAGGTGGTAGCCGAATACCTAACCGCTGAGGGCCACCCTGTCTACCGGCAGTGGCATACCGCCCCCGATGACCTGCGCGTCAATGGGTGGCGGCTGGATGTCAAAACCACTGGCAGCCTTCACGGCAGATGCTTTCGCTTCCGCCTCGATGAACGCCGTACCACCAAGAGGGGCCAGAAGGTCTACCAGAAAGACTTCCAGCGAGACGTGGATTTCTTCTTGCTGGCCGTGGTGGAAGAGGGCGTCCTGACCCAACTGTACTGCGTGCCTGTCGCCCTCCACGCGCCTATTCTTTCGGTTTGCCCCGGCGACCCCGCCTGCGCTTTTGCGCCGTACCGGTGGGCGACGCATCTGCTGGGATTGCCGATGCGTCAGGCAGTGTGAGCGGCACGCCCCAGAACGGCAGCAGCGCGTCGAGGGCATCCACCAAGGCGTCCAGACGGCTGCGGTCAAGGGTCATCTCCCAGCCGAGGGGGCCGCCCCCCTGCTCGGCAGTGAGCCAAGCCCGCAATCCACCCACTGTCCATTCGTTGCGGCCAAACACCACTTCCACCTGCCCAGCGGCGATGGCCTGCCGCCATTGGGGGAGACGGCTGCGGAAGCTCTCCGGCTCGCTCAGCAGCAGGTCTGGGATGCTGCGCCGCCGCTGGTTGCGGGGGCCCTGAATGTCGGTGTCGAGCCAAAGGAGAGCCTCTTCCAGCGGGCAAATCGCCACCCACAGCAGCAGCGAGGCACACAGCTGCACCCCCACCGAGGCCCGGTTGTTGCCGTAAGGGTGTTCTTCGCGCCATGCGATGTATTCAAGGTTGCCTCTCAATGCAATGGTGGCCGCACAGACCTGCTGCTGGAGGACAGTCGGCTTGGCACTCATCGGCTCACCCTTTGATTCGCCATCAGACGGTCGGCGGGCGAGACTCGGCCATGCACCTGCTGAAGGTCTTCGGGCAGGAGCTGGACGTAGCGGCGGGTCATGTCGAGGTTGGTGTGGCCCATGACGTGCTGGAGCGAGAACACATCGCCCCCGTTGCGCAGGTAGTTGACGGCAAAGGCCCGCCGAAAAGCGTGCGGCGCGGCATGGGCCCTCGGAATCGCGGCCTGCTTCGCGAGGTCGGCCAGCACCTGTGAAACGCCGGAGCGGGTCAGGGGCAGCCCGGTTCGGCCTAAGAAAACTCCTTGCACACTGATATGCCGAGGCTGGCGGTGGCGACGAATGTATCTCTCTAGCGTTTCGGTAGAACGCATGCCTAGCGGAACCACCCGCTCCTTGTTGCCCTTGCCAACGACCAGGAGGTGGCCTTCGGTAAAGCGCACATCGGTCAGGGTGAGTCCAGCCAGTTCAGCCAGCCGCAGCCCCGTATCGAAGAGAGTCACGACCATCGCTGTGTCGCGGCCTTTACTTGGACTCTTACGGGCCACATCCAGCAAGCGGCGGCACTCGTCGGGACTGAGCGTGACCATCATTCGCTGCGGTTTCTGGGGTCGTTCCAGACGGCGAGTCGGGTCACGGTCGAGCAACTCTTCAGCTACGGCCCAGCCGAACAATCCTTTCAGGGCGCGGTAATGGGCGTCAATGCCGCCTTCGGCGAGGCCCTTCTCTTGCAGATGCTCCAGGTATCCCCGCAGGTCGCCCACTGTGACGCCCTCGGCCTGCATGGGGTGCTCCACTTCGGTCAGGAAGCGGCATAGACTCCGGGCGGTGGCCCGATAGTAGGTGAGTGTGTACTCGCTGCGCCGCCGCAGCTTCAGGCTCCGGGCGTGACGTTCCCACAGTTCGGACAAGTTCATGAGTGCCCCCTTGCGGTGTTCGGGGTCAACTTTCGGCCTACCGTGCTGAATAGTGTGTTGCTCTCCGGACTGCCCAGACCACACGATTCGGCCTATCTCATCTCACTCATGACGCGAGAGCAAAACGAAAAAACCCCGTCCTAGACGGGGCTAAAAGCTCTTGGTGGCAAAGGCCGGATTTGAACCGGCGACCCAACGATTTTCAGTCGTTTGCTCTACCAGCTGAGCTACTTTGCCGAAATTCCCCAAAAGGGGAGGGGATGGCGGTCCGGACGGGATTTGAACCCGCGACCTTCTGCGTGACAGGCAGATATGCTAACCGCTACACTACCGGACCATTCCTTAAACTGTAGGCCGCTTCAGTCCTCCCAGAAGAAGACACTGAAAAGCAGCGGGGTTAAGGATAGCCGCGCTCCTGCGCCTTGTCAACCGGACGGCAAGAGGGCGGCCAGAAATTGGGGGTCTGCACCGCTCAAAAAGGACTAAAACGGCACGGCCCGCACGCTCTGAACGGGGCTGAGGGCGTCGGCATCCAGCATCAGCTCTAGGTACTCGCGGCTGTGTAGCGCGTCAATCATGGCAAAGTCGGGGCGGCCTTCTTCGTCTTCATGAATGTAGATTCCGTTTTCCAGTTGGGTGTGGCCGTACACGCCGAAGGCCAAGCCTGCCATCTGCACGTATTCCGGTGAGTCGCGAAACCAGCGTTTGGTGGAATGATCGGCGTAAAAGAGGTCGTCGTAATAGGTGTGCGCGGGCAGAGGGCTGACATGCGCGAACTGCACCCCGGCCAGCCGGATTTCCCGAATGAAACCCTGAATCCAGACGCTCAGGTGGGGCGGCAGATGAATGCCGCCGTGCGCCGGGTCGAATTCCACATGCACCATGCCAGCCGTCGTGCCCAACACATACGAGGTATTCAGCACCGCGTCGTCGTGGTTGCCCAAAATGAGATGCACGGCGTGTGGCGCGGCCTCCTGATAAGTTTTCAGGCGCTCCAGTTGCTTGACCTGCTCGCGGGCGGCCAAAAATAAGTGGTCAGGGTCGCGGGGATCGAAGTCCAGCAGCCCCGTCAGGCGGGCATATTCGCGCAAGTTTTTGGGATGCACGAGGTCGCCGATGATGACCACCTGATACAAGCCCGCCCGCACCGGCAAGGTGGGCAGGCCGTCCAGATCCACGCAACTCGCCGCCCGGAGCGCTCCCCACAAGCCGTCCCAGTCGGCGTGAACGTCCCCTATGGCAATAAACTTCTGCACGCCCCTCGCCTCCTGTCTGCTGGCTCTTTCCGCTCCTATTCTGCCCTAAGCTCAGGCCGTTCCGCAGGGCAAATGCCGGATTAGCCCTTCAGAATCCCCTGAAGTTCCTTATAAATGGCTCGGCTTTCGTCCACGGTTTCGCCGTAGCCACGAAGCACCACCCGCGCCGCCGCGCCGCCTTTGCCCGCCGCCTTCAGTTGCTCCATCAGGTCTTCGATGTGCCGCCGCGCTTTTTCCATCTGAGGATCGCGGGGTGGTTCGGGCGGCAGCGGTACGGCTCCGGTCATGCTCACGGCCCCTTCCTCGGCCTCCACATCCAGATCGGAGGTATTGGCCCCGTCCTCGGCGTCGTATTCCACCCACTGCCCTTCCGTGCTGCTGCCCACCCCAAACAGGCGGCCCGCATCGGCAAGGGCGGCCAACTTCGCATCGGCCAGCGAGTGCGCCTGTGCCAGCCCTTCACGCTGCACACCCAGCACCGTCAGACGGGCACGCACCACCGGCGGCGTCATAGAGTCGCAGCCCCAGCCGATGCCCCACGTCGGGTCGACGCGGTCTAGCAGTGCGGCCAAGGAATCGGGGTCAGGGGCGGGCGTCACGCGGGCCTGATCGCCCCGAACTTCTAGGGTTGCCCAAGCGGTCATGCTGGCACGCAGCGCCTCACGTACACGGTCTAGGTCGGCCATAGGCCCTGAGTCTAGCGGCTGGGGTGCGGGTGTGCAGCGACAGGTTGGCGAAAGATGGAGATGGCGTTTTGGGCCGCTGCTGTGAAGTGAAAAAGCAGCAAGCTTGAGCCTTCACGCTTCACAGGAAGTTCAGTCAGTTCTCTTGGCTCGTTCCCACGCTTTCCCCCACCCCCCAGCCCCCGCCCCCAAAGGGTGCAGGGGAGTTTGTCGCTGCGCTCGGCAGGATTGATCTTGTCGCGTCCAGACTCGGCTGAATCGTCCCTCTGAAGCGGAATTGCCAGTCGTCTTGAACATGGAATTGGCCCGCGCGTTGCACGCACGACGGCCTCACACTCAACGGGAAGTTAGGTTTTGGGTTTGCAATACAGAACAACCGGAGCGCCGTATCTGCCCAGCGCCCCGCTTTTCCCACTACCCACTCACCACTTACTGCGTTTTACCTTGTCAACGCCTCCTCCAAGGCTTCCGCGAAGGCTTCCTCGTCATCTATCCACGGGTAGTGTCCGGCGTCCAGCACGGTCACGTCGGCGTCGGCTAAGTCGGCTAGCCAGCCTACCTGTTCGGGGTAACTCGTGCGGTCTTGTCCGCCCGCAATGACAAAAATGGGGCGGCGTACTTCTTGCAAAAAGGGCGTGTATTCAAACTCCCACATGCCCTGATACACCAGCGCCTCCTGCACTTCGCCGCCGCCTGCCAACTGGCCCCCAGCATCGGCAAATTCCAAATGCATTCGGCTGGGCGCGTCTTTGAACTGCATGGCGTTCAGGAGGTCGCGCCCGTTCAGCAGCTCAAAGGCGGCTTCTACGCGGGCGTTGCCTACTGCCGGATATTCGCCTTCGGGCGTGTTGGCCCGCAGATCGGCGGCGGGATCGTGCAGGGCCACTTTGCGGCGGGCGCTTGCCTCACTCAGCAGGGTCAGGGCCAATTCGGGAAAATGTACCCACGGATTGACCACCACCACCCGCGCCGTCGTTTGGGGATGCCGCCGTGCATATTCCAGCGCCACCAGCGCCCCGAACCCGTGTCCTAGCGGAATAATAGGCCCCAAGTCCAAGTGGTCGCGCAGGGCTTCCACATCGGCCACCAACGTATCCAGATCCAGCGCGGCGTCGCCCTGCTCGGTGTCTTCCAGCGGCCCGCTACGCCCCGATCCGCGCTGATCCAGATAAATTACGCGGCGGTGTTCCAGCCGTTCTCCAAACAGCGCCCGGAAGGAATAGCTGTTGTAGCCGGGGCCGCCGTGCAAATAGATGATGGCAGGAGCGTCGGTGTCTTCCGGCCCGGTCACCTCGAAATATAAATCTGCACCGTTCAGGCGCTCTTCAAAGGCATCGTCAGACCACGTCATACCGGCATTCTAGGGCAGGGGTGGGGATTCAAAAGCGTCTAAGGGGCGAGGGTCTAAGGGTCTAAGAAGGGATTGTTTGATATGTGGGTGGGTTGGCACTCGTTTGTCATGGTGGAAGGTGAACCCCCCCGTTGCTGTGCAACGCCCCCCTTAAGGGGAGGACCAAAGCACTTGCGCTCCCCTCTAACGGGGGCTGGCTGCGGACTGGTACAGCTGCGAAGCAGAGCAGACTGGGGGTTTACACGCAGCGTCCATTCCCCTCTCCCGATTCCCAGCGAATCTTTAGCCTGCCGTCACGCAGAGGCCAGCGGCGGGCGCTATGACTGGAGCTATGACCAAAAGCGATGACAGCACTTTGGGCGGCCTCCCAGACGATGCGGGCAACGGCATGAGCGAGCGGGCCGGGTACACCGATGAGTCGGAAAGCGGGATGGCCGACACGCCCACCGTCACGGGCGGCCCCACCCACACCCGCGACGCCGACTCAGCGGTGCCGCAGCAGCCCGGCCAATCGGATAGCGCGGCCAGCACAGGCACCAGCTTCGGCAGCACTCCGGGGGATGACAAGGGGCTGTAATCGGCTGAGCAACTGCTCTAGCGCGTATAGACCTTGTACCGCGCCGTGATGTCGAAGGTGACGCACGGCGTTTCTCCTACCCTCACGGGAGCCACGCACACGGTCAGTTTGCCGCCCGCACTCACGGTATCGGCCTTATTTTGGCCCGCTACGTCGCTGAGTTTCTTAAATTGCCCGGTCAGCTCTACCGCCTCATAGGTGGCCGAATCTACAGCGCGGTGCAGGGCGTCGGCCCCAGGATTCACCAGCGGCGACAGCGGCAACCATTTGCCGTTGCCCCGGCTGTCTTTGGCATACAGTGTGGCCGAGACCCGTGGAATAAAATAAAATGTCCGCGCCCCCGGCCAGCGTTGCCGCAATGCCAGCGGCAAGCGCAGGGTACACAGCGGGTAGCTTTCATCGAGCAAGAGGTAATTCTGGCGCGGCGATTTGAAATAGGTGTCGTTACAAGTCAGGCCGATTTTTTGGCGCGGTACGACGATGGGCCGGGCAGAAGCGGACGGCGTGGACGGTGCAGCAGCAGGCGGCGTGAGCGTAGTGGCCGAAACGAAGCCGAGGGTGGCGAGGGCCAGCAAGCTGAGGGTACGGTTCATGGGATGCCTCCTGCGCGGTGAAAGAAATGTCTGCTCAACGGCCTGCGCTTAATTGGCCTGAATAAGCTGCGCGATAACGCTTTGATCGGCCAGCGTAAAACTGCAACTGAAATCGGTGCGGGTGTCGCCCTGCCTGACCCAGCCGTCCCAGCGTTTGCCGTCCGCATTGGCGCTGAATTGCCCCGACGCTTCCTGCCAACTGGGGAAAGCCAAGTCGCTCTGAATCTGCAACAGTTGGCCGCTCACTTCGGCTTGGCAGCGGTTCATCAGGGCAGAGTTGGCTATGCCGCCCGCTGTATCGTCGGTGGCCCGGTCACTGGGCAACAGGTTGGGAAACAGCAGCAAGGTGGCCGCCACGACAGGTACGGCAGCCAGCGCCCAGCGCAGTGACCACCACCAAGGCGCGGGCCGGGGCCGAAGCTGAGCGCGAACTTCCTGACGGTAAGCCTGCACCGCCTCCTGATGACGCACTTGGGACGTACTGTGCGCCAGCGCCTCTGCCGCCGCCACCTCCTCGGCCTCGATGCGCTGCCGCTCTTCGTTGCTCAGCATGCTCATCAGAGTGCGCTACACATGACACTCCGGTCATCCATCAAAAGGTGTCAGGCAAAAGGTGGAGACTGGCCCTTCGTTTCCCTAATTCCCCTCATTCATGCTCCATAAACTCCAGTGACGATGACCCGCAGCGGGCTTCGGCGGCTTATCATGCCCGCATGACTATCTTCCCGCGCCTGATGGGTGTCCTCGGCGTCCTGCTGATCGTGGGCGCGTTGGTGCTGCTGTTTGCCAACGTGATCGCCATCAATCAACTGCACGCGGTGGCTTCGGCCCTGCGCAACAACACCACCGCCAACCCCGGCCTCGGCGTCATGTTCACGGTGGGTTTGGCGGCCATCGGTGGGCTGCTGGCAGGTGCGGGCAGCGTCCTCGCCATGCGTGGGCGGCGGAACAACTAGATAAACTCTCGCGCCGTTCCCTCTCCTCCATGCTCCGTTCGGGTATGGAGGTTTTTGCTGACCCGCTGCCTGTCTATATGGGCTGCGAAGCTTGAAATGTAATCTATATACACTCCAATATGGATTTATTCACAACTGGGAAGTGGACGGGCTAGCTGCGGCAGATAGAGGGTTTGGCCGCACGGATCGGCTCTGGAAGAGCTTCCCGCACTCAGGCGCTTCACGGTCAATGCTGTTCGGAGTCGATTCTTCTCCAGCCTTACCCCACTCCGGGGTACACCGTTCAAGATTCACGGATTCGCTCTGACGCTCAGTTGGCGGGACGGCACGCTGTTCAGGCGGCGCTGCCCTCGGTCAGCAGTCAGGCCAAACCACAGCACTTCAGAGGAGAAATCACCAGATGACCACGACTGTTTGGCAAAAACTGATGCGAACCAAAACGGCAGATGCCGAAGCGGGAAGCGGGCATGGGGGACACGGGGAACTGGGCCGCAGCCTCAATCTTTTTTCGCTGGTGATGTTGGGTGTGGGGGCCACCATCGGCACCGGTATCTTTTTTGCGATGGCCGAAGCTGTGCCCAAAGCTGGCCCCGCCGTGATCTGGTCGTTTATTTTGGCGGGCGTGGCGGCGGCCCTGACGGCGCTGTGTTACGCCGAACTCGCCTCCAGCATTCCGGCGTCGGGGTCGGCGTACTCGTACACTTACGTCACCATTGGAGAATTCGCGGCCTACATCGTGGGGGCGTGCCTGCTGCTGGAATACGCGCTGGCGGCCAGCGCCACCTCTATCGGCTGGTCTGAATATCTCAATAACTTCCTGACCAACGCCACCGGCTGGAGCATTCCCGAAGCCCTGCGCTCGCCCATGCTGGTGCGCGGCGACACGGGCCTAGAGATTCACGCCGGACACATCAACTTGCCGCCCATCATTCTGGTCACGATGTGCTGCTTGCTGCTCCTGCGCGGCGCACGCGAATCGGCGGCCATCAACGCCATCATGGTCATGATAAAGGTCGGTATTCTGCTGTTTTTCTCGGCGGTGGCGCTCGCTGCCTTTAAATCCAGCAATTTCGTGCCGTTCAATCCGTTCGGCGTCAGCGGCACCGACGTAGCCGGAAACAAAGTGGGCATCGTGGCGGCGGCAGGCACGATTTTCTTCTCGTTCATCGGCCTAGACACGGTGGCAACGGCGGGTGCAGAGGTCAAAAACCCCAAGCGTAATGTCCCGCTGGGCATCATTTTGGCGCTCGTCATCGTGATTGCCGCCTATATCATCGTGTGTGTGGCGGCTATGGGCGCACAACCGGCCTCGGCCTTCAAAGACCAAGAAGCGGGTTTGGCCGTAATTTTGCAGAACGTGCTGCACGCCAAATGGCCCGCTGTGCTGCTGTCGGCGGGCGCAGTCATTTCGGTCTTCAGCGTCACACTGGTCACCATTTACGGCCAAACGCGCATTCTGTTTGCCATTGGCCGCGACGGCCTCATTCCCAAAGCCTTCCATTCGGTGAGTCCGCGCACGCTGGCCCCGGTGTTCAATACGGTGGTCGTGTGCGTGCTGGTGGGCTTGGTGGGCGGCTTTGTGGATTCGGCCTACTTGTGGGACATGGTCAGCATGGGCACGCTGGTGGCCTTTTCGCTGGTGTCGGTGGGCGTGATCGTCATGCGCTACAAAGCGCCCAAGCTAGAGCGCGGCTTTAAGCTGCCGTTCGGCCCTTGGGTCATTCCCGGCCTGAGCATCGCGGTGTGCATGTTCATCGTCAAAGACCTGCCCACCACGACGTATCAGGTGTTTTTCATCTGGATGGCGGTGGCGTTGGTGGGGTACTTTGCTTACGGCATCCGGCATTCCAAACTGGGTCAGCTTAAACTGGCGCAACAGCGCAAGAGCCGCCGATGACCACCGTGCTGGTGGGCTACGCCGCCGATCAAGCGGGTGCGGAAGCCTTGGTGCTGGGCCGCCTGCTGACGGGGCAAGGGACGGGTCAACTTATCGTCTGCACCATCGTTCCCGAGGTCTGGAACCATCCCACCCTCAGCGCCGTGGATCAGGAGTACGCCAACTACCTAGACGAACACGCCCAAGAAACCCTTGCCAGCGCCTGGAGTCTGCTGGAAGGCATGGAGGGCGTTCCTCCAATTCAGGTGCAGTACCTCAAGCACGCGGCCAAATCCACCACTGTCGGCCTCAGCGAAGCGGCGGCGCAGGCAGGGGCCGATGTGTTGGTGGTGGGTTCAGCCCGTGCAGGAGTCAGCGGACGCCTGAGCCTCGGCAGCGTCTCCAGCGAGATTCTGCATTCGTCCGGCCTTGCGGTGGCGCTGGCTCCGCAGGGCTACGACTTGGCACCGGGGCAGCGCGTGACCCGTCTCAGTTGCGCCTACGCCGGAACCGAAGTGTCGAACAGCACGGTGTTGGAAGCACTCCGGTTGGCGGGCAGTTTGGGCGTGCCGCTGCGGGTGGTGGCCTTTGCCGTGCGAGACCGTCAAATGTACCCCTCGCTGGCGGGTTACAAAGCCGAAAACATGATCGTGGATGCTTGGCGCGAGCGCACGAAAGCCGCGCTGGAGCGCTTGCAAGAGCAGTTGGCCGGACACTCGCCGCCCATCAGCGTGGCCCTCGCTGACGGAGAATCTTGGGAAGAGGCGTTGGGGCAAGTGGACTGGCACCCCGGCGAAGTCTTGGCGCTGGGTTCCAGCCGGATGGGGGTGTTGGCCCGCGTCTTCCTCGGCTCGAACGCCAGCAAGATTATCCGAGCCTCGCCTGTGCCCGTGCTGGTGTTGCCGAAAGTGGGGTGAGGGAGCCAGATTGATAAGCTCCTGCTTCAGGCAGAGGTTTCTGCTCAGAGCATCAAGTGTCATATACTTAATGGCATGACTCATACCACCAACGCTGTGAGAATCAGTGCCACCTTGCCCGCAGAGCTGGCTATGTTTTTGGACAATTA
This sequence comes from Deinococcus sp. Arct2-2, assembly GCF_004801315.1. Classification (GTDB taxonomy): domain Bacteria; phylum Deinococcota; class Deinococci; order Deinococcales; family Deinococcaceae; genus Deinococcus. Next base: position 22,874 of record NZ_SSNW01000009.1, on the reverse strand, counting down.
CCAAGCCAGCCGCGCTCTAGATTCTCGGAGTGCGGCTTTGGCTGATGCCGTCCGGGCGCTCCGTGACCAAGTGCTAAACGAGGCTTACCGGGAGTTGGGAGACGCTCAACGGGCAGGATTGGAACAGTACCCAGCCGACAACACCGATGGATTGGAAGGCGTTTGAAACTGGTGCGGCGCGGCGACATCTGGTTGATCAACTATCGCCCAGACGGGCGGGAAGGTGAGGCTGGGCAAGTCCATCCCGGAATCGTGGTCAGTAACAATGCGGCCAACGCCAACGCCGTCTTACTGATGACCGTTCCCCTGACCAGCAACGTAGAGCGGATGTATGTCACTAATGTTCTGCTGCCCAATCAGCGCACGGGCCTCGATTACGACAGTAAAGCCCAGCTAGAGGCTATGCGAGCAGCCAATGTCACCCGGTTTCTTAAGCGGCTGGGACATGTCCCGGATGACCTGATGAGCGAAATAGACGCCAAGCTGAGAATGCACTTGGGAATCTAGATTTCTCCCGTTACACCTCCAAAGCCAACTTATCCACATCATTCAGCAGCGGCGTGCCTGCCGGATAGTTGCCGTTGAAGCAGGCGAGGCACAGGCCGGGGCCACTGACGGCTTCGGCCAGCCCGCGTTCGCTGATGAAAGCCAGCGTATCGGCCCCGATCAGTTGGCAGATTTGCTCCAAGCTGTGCGTACTCGCCACCAGTTCTTTGCGGGCGGCGGTGTCGATGCCGTAAAAACACGGGTGCTTGATGGGCGGGCTGGACACCCGGAAATGGACTTCGGTGGCCCCGGCGTCGCGCAGCAGATTTACGATCAGGCTGGAAGTCGTGCCGCGCACGATGGAGTCGTCTACCAAGATCACCCGTTTGCCGCGCACCGCACTCGTGGGCGAGAGCTTCATCCGCACTTTCAGGTCACGGGCTTCCTGTGTGGGTGCAATAAAGGTGCGGCCAGCGTAAGGGTTTTTGGAAAGGCCGTAGTCGAAGGGCAAGCCACTTTCGCGGGCGTACCCGATGGCCGCTCCGATGCCGGAATCGGGCACGGGCACCACCACGTCGGCCTCTACGGGGTGTTCGCGGGCCAACTGAATGCCCATGCGAATTCGGCTGGCGTAGGTGTCTACACCGTCCAGTTCTCCGTCGCTGCGGGCAAAATAAATCCACTCGAAGGCGCAGGGCGTGGGCGCGGCAGGATGCACCATCAGGCTGTGCAGGCCGTTTTCGTCTACCCAGACCAGTTCTCCGGGCAGCACGTCGCGCAGCAGCCTTGCCCCCACCGTGTACAGGGCGCAGGGTTCGGAGGCGATCACGTATGCGCCGTCGTCCCGCTGCCCGATCACGAGGGGCCGCACGCCGTTGGGGTCACGGAACCCGATCAGGGCCGTGCGGCTCATCAGGACGCAGGCGTAGCCGCCTTTCAGTTGCTGCATGGCTCCGGCGGTGGCTTCCACCAAGTCCATGTGCGACTCGCGGGCAATCAGGTTCAGCATCACTTCAGAGTCGTTGGTGGTGGCAAAGAGTGCGCCTTCCATCAACATTTGGTTGCGAACTTCACGGGCATTTACAAAATTGCCGTTGTGCGCCAATCCCAAAATGCCCTTGTTGGTGCGGGTCGTGAGGGGCTGGGCATTGAAGCGCAGGTTGCTGCCGGTGGTGCTGTAGCGCACATGCCCGATGCTGACGCGGGCGTTGGGGAGGCGCACCCGCTCCAGCCGCCGCTCGTCGAAGACCTGCGTGACCAGTCCGAGGTCTTTTTCCACATGGAACTTGTCGCCGTCACTGACGCACATGCCCGCCGCTTCCTGCCCTCGGTGCTGGAGGGCGAAAATGCCGAGGTACGTGAGCCACGCCAGATCAAGGGCGTGGGGCGAATACATGCCGAACACACCGCATTCCTCGCGGGGCTTGTCGAGGGCGGGGTCGAAGTCGGCGTTCATGTCTGGGCTGTCCGTCCAGTTGTCGCCCACCATCATCCCAAAATCTCCCGCAGGGGCGCGTCGTAGGCGGCTTTCAGTTCCGAGAGCTTCACGCTCAACTGTAATTCTTGTGCAGGCAAAGAAATGGTCACGCTGTCACCGCCGCTGAGGCCGAGGCGGGTAAACGGCACATTCAGTTCCGTCAGGGTGCGCTCTGTGGCGTCCGGGTCGGTCACGGCCACGATGACACGGCTGTGCGCTTCGCCGTACAGCAGGGCGTCGGCGCGGGCGGTTCCGGGCAGGGTCACTTGCAGTCCCACGCCACTCACCATGCCCATTTCGGCCAATGCGACGGCCAAGCCACCTTCGGCGCAGTCGTGGGCGGTGTCGGTCAGGTGCGTGCGAATCAGGGCCAGTGTTCCGGCGATCACGCGGGCTTCGAGGTCAAGGTCTAGCGGTGGCACGCGGCCCGCTTCCAGCCCATGCACGGTTTCTAGGTACTGACTCGCGCCGATGGAATCTCCGATGTCTCCAAGCAGGTACAGCGTCTGGCCCGCCGCCTTGAGGTTTAGCGTGGCCCGTACCTTCACGTCGGGCAGCACGCCCACCATGCCAATGGTGGGGGTGGGATGAATCGCCACCGTGCGGCCCGTGGTTTGGTCTACGTATTGGTTGTAGAGGCTCACGTTGCCGCCCGTGACCGGCGTATTCAGGGCGCGGCAGGCGTCGGCAATGCCCTGCACGGCCTGCTGAAGCTGGTAATACACCTCGGGGCGGTGCGGGTTGCCAAAGTTCAGATTGTCGGTAATCGCCAGTGGCGTTGCGCCCACGCAGGCGAGGTTGCGGGCGGCTTCGGCCACAGCGGCGGCGGCCCCAGTGTAGGGGTCAAGTTGCACAAAACGCGGGTTGCAATCGGATGTCGCGGCCACACCCTTGTTCGATCCCTTCACGCGCATGACGGCGGCGTCGGCGGCTCCGGGCACGACTACCGTATTGGTCATCACCTGATGGTCGAAACGCTCGTAGATGGGGCGTTTGCTGGCGATGGTGGGGTGGGCCAGCAGTTGCAGGAGCACACTTCCGAGGTCGGCAGGGACAGGCAGGCCGCTTAGATCGCGCTCACGGGCCGCCTTGATATCTTCCGATTCCACGCCCTCTCGGGTGTATTTCGGCGCTTCGTTCAGCAGGGCCACCGGCAAATCACAGACCACTTCTCCGCGCCACGTCAGGCGGTAGCGGTCATGGGCTTCAACTTGCCCAATATCGATCACGTCCAGTTCCCACTTGTCCAGCAGGGCGTGCATTTCGTCCTCGCGCCCCGGCACAGGTACCAGAATCATGCGCTCCTGCGATTCGCTCAGGCACAGTTCCATCGGCACCATGCCCGATTCGCGGGTGGGCACACGGTCTAAATCCATCGTGATGCCCAGTCCGGCGCGGTAGGCCATCTCGCACGTGCTGGACACCAAGCCCGCCGCGCCCATGTCCTGCACGCCTGCCACCACACCCGCGTTGATCACGTCCAGCGTGGCTTCCAGCAGCAGTTTTTCCATGAAGGGGTCGCCTACCTGCACGGCGGGACGGTCAGCCTGGCTGGCGTCGCTCAGGTCGGCAGAGGCGAACACCGCGCCGCCCAATCCATCGCGCCCGGTTTTGCTGCCCACATACACGATCCGGTTGCCCGCTTCGCCCATCGTGCCTTTCGCCAAATCCTCGTGCCGCAGCAGGCCCAGCGCCATCACGTTCACCAGCGGGTTTTCCTGATAGCTGGGGTGAAAGGTGACTTCGCCGCCCACGGTAGGTACGCCAATCGCGTTGCCGTAGTGCGCGATGCCGTCGACTACGCCGTTGACCAAAAAGCGGGTGCGGGGGCTGGCGGGGTCGCCAAAGCGCAGGCTATCCAGCACCGCGAAGGGCCGCGCTCCCATAGCAAAAATGTCGCGCAGGATGCCGCCCACGCCTGTGGCCGCGCCCTGCACGGGTTCTACGGCGCTGGGGTGGTTATGGGATTCCATCTTGAACGCCACGCCCCAGCCGTCGCCAATGTCCACCACGCCCGCGTTTTCGCCGGGGCCTTGCAGCACTTGCGGCCCAGTGGTGGGGAAGGCGCTGAACAAGGGCCGGGAGTTCTTGTATCCGCAGTGTTCAGACCACATCGCGCCCACGATAGCGGCCTCTAAAGCGTTCGGCTCGCGGCCAATGCCGTGTACCAAAAGGTCGTATTCGCCTTCGCTGAGGCCAAAGGTGGCAGCGCGGTCACGCAGGGATGGAGCGCTTGCGGTCATGCTTGCTCCTTCCTGCCCAGCGCCACTTGCCCTCTGTGGTACGCGATGTGGCGCACATGCATTCCCAATGCGGCGAGGCGGGGGCGCTCTCCGGTGGGGGCGCTGGGGGAAAAGGTCATGCCCTGCATTTCGGCGTCGCTGGCAGCGGCCAAATACGCCACTGCTTTCGCGCCTACGTCGTCCAGATGGGCCAGAACCGCGGCCTTGTCTGCCTGCTCATTCAGTGGTGCGGCTTCGGTACCCATCGGCCCTACCCAAGGCTTGTCTTCCCAGCCCAGATGGTGATAATTCGGCGTGCAGTCTTGTAACACCGTCAGACGCACCCACTCGGCAATGTGGAGGGCGTGCCACGCGGGACTGTGGCCCAATGTGGCGGCGGCAAAAGCCTCGGTGGGCACAGCGTCCAGCACGGTGCGGAAGGCTTGAAACTCGGCGGTGTACTGCTCGGATAAGAATGTCTGCAGACCCGTCATTTGACCAGCACTCCCTTGCTCAGAATTTGGCTCAACGATTCGAACAGCCCGCGCCCGTCTTCGCTGCCCAGCAGGGCTTCTACCGCACGTTCGGGGTGCGGCATCATGCCCAGCACGTTGCCCCGTTCGCTGATAATCCCGGCGATGTCGTTCAGACTTCCGTTGGGGTTGTTGACGTACCGGAACACCACGCGCCCGTCGCCTTCCAGCCGCGCCACCGTTTCAGGGTCGGCGTAGTAGTTGCCTTCGCCGTGAGCAATCGGAATCTCAATGATTTGGCCTGCTGTGTACGCGCCCGTGAATGCGGTGTCGCTGGTTTCGACGCGCAGATGCACCGGGCGGCACAGGAAATGCAGGTCGGTATTGCGGCTGAGTGCCCCCGGTAGTAGGCCCGATTCGGTCAGCACTTGAAAGCCGTTGCAGACGCCCAGCACGTAGCCGCCGCATTCGGCGTGGGCCTTGACTGCGTTCATGATCGGGCTACGTGCCGCCACTGCGCCGCTTCTCAGGTGGTCGCCGTAAGAGAATCCGCCGGGCAAGAACACCAGATCGGTTCCGGCGGGGAGGCCGTCATCGGTGTGCCACACGAATTGGGCGTCGGGGTCGAGGGTCAGGCGGGCCGCGTGCAGGGCGTCGCCGTCGCAGTTGGAGCCAGGGAACTGGATAACGGCGACGTTCACGCGCCCGCCACCGCCTGCACGGGGGATTCTTCCAGCTCCCAGCGCACGTCTTCCATCACGGGATTGCTCAGCACGTTCACGGCCATGTCTTGCAGGCGGGCTTCCACCTCGCCGCGCTCGCCCTCCAGTTGCAATTCAATCAATTTGCCCACGCGCACGCTGCTGGCTTGTTGGCCCAAATGGGACAAAGCGCGTTCTACGGTGCGCCCCTGCGGATCGAGGATGGACGGCTTGAGGGTCACGAAGACTTTGGCTTGAAACACTGTGGCTTGGTGGGTTTTGGTGGGTTCGGGGGACATAGTGGCTCCTCCTGTGTTTAAGGGGCGCGAGGTCTAAGGGTCGAGGGTCGAAGAATCTAAGAACGGCAAAAAGAAGGCTGTGGGCGGGTTTTTGTCAGAGAAAAGGGGCAAGAGCGTTTCGGCCTACCGCCTTAGTCTGTTAGACGCTTGACCCTTAGACTTCCCGCCTCACGCGAGACAGCATTTCGGCATAGGCATCTTCTACGCCGCCCAAATCACGGCGGAAGCGGTCTTTGTCCATCTTTTCGTTTGTTTCGGCGTCCCAAAAGCGGCAAGTATCGGGGCTAATTTCGTCGGCCAGCACGATTGAGCCGTCACTGAGCTTGCCAAATTCCAACTTGAAGTCGATCAGTTTGATGCCGCGTGCCAAGAAAAACGGGGTCAGGAACTCGCGCACTTGCAGGGCCAGTTCACGAATGCGGGCCAACTCAGTTTCGGTAGCCCAGCCGAGGCTGACGGCGGTATCCGTATTGATCAGCGGGTCGCCCAGCGCGTCGGATTTGTAGCAGTACTCCACCACCGGACGGGGCAAGGGCGTGCCTTCCTCTATGTTCAGCCGCTTAGAAAAACTGCCTGCCGCCACGTTCCGCACGATTACTTCGACGGGCACGATCTCTACGGCCTTCACCCGCTGCTCGCGCTCGCTCAGCAATTCTAGAAAATGGGTGGGAATGCCTGCCGCCTCCAGTTGCGGATAAATGGCCGCCGTGATCGCGTTGTTGATGGCCCCTTTGCCGCCAATTTGGGCCTTCTTTACGCCGTTGAAGGCTGTGGCGTCGTCCTTGTATTCCACGATATACACGGCGGGGTCGGCGGTGGCGTACACGCGCTTGGCCTTGCCCTCGTAGCGCAGTTCTCCAAGGTCAGGGTGGGGCTGAAAGCTGGCGGGCTGGGTCATCGGTTCGCTCCTATTCGTTTCGCGGCAGTTTGTTTGGCGGCTAAGCACCGGGGCATCAAAGTAAAGCGAGCGTCTCCCCAAGTTTGACTGGGGTAGCGCCCTAAGGTTGCGGTGCTGAACATGTGTGGAACCCCCATCACCGTCTCTCGGACGGACTGACCCACCCATGCAGGGCCGGTGGCGTCTCGCAGGACGCATTTGGAAGAACTGCCTGAGGCAGCGGGTATGTACAGAGAACGCGCCGGAAGCACGCGCACTGCCGTACATCACCTTAACACCCATAGCCGGAGCCGGAGCGGGGTTGTTCATGCGGGCTGGACGGTGGGTGTGGGAAAAGCTTTACGCTCCTAGCTCCTGCCGCACCCAGTCCACGCGCCAATCGTGTTCGCGGTGGCCCCGGCTGATTTGCACGGTTTGGCCCTGCGGCAAGCGCCAACGCTCGGTTTCGCGCTTGTCCAGCTCGATCAGCAGCAGGCGGCGGCGCGTAATAAACCGCTCCAGTCGCTCCCGGCTGACATACACGCCGGGGCCGTGATGCAGCGTCAGTTCGGTGTTGGAAACGCGAACGTGAAGACGGGCCATGCCTCACTGTAAGGGATTTAACAGCCGGGGTGTTCAGATATCAGTCAGGTTCTCAGGGCCGGGGTGGGCCAACTGACCCGCACAAAGCGTTCCCGGCCTGCCAGATCAGGCAACACCTCGGCTTCAGCGCCCAAAGTGCGGGCTTCGGCGGCCAACGTGGGCGCGTTGCGGGGGTCGAGTTCCAGCAGCAACACGCCGCCCACTGTTGATCCTGCTTGGGCTAACACTGCCCGCACCTGCGCCAGCAAGGGCCGCGCCACGCTCAGGCCATCGGCTCCAGCGTACAGGGCCAAGTCGGGATCGTGCCGCACTTCCGGATCGGCGCTGTGTTGGTCGGTATCGGGCAGGTACGGCGGATTGCTGACGATTAGATCGAAGGAGCCGGAAATGCCTCGAAATAAGTCGGCCTGCACAAATTGCACATCCAACCCGTTCAGCGTGGCGTTTTCCTGTGCCAGGGCCAAAGCCTCCGTGCTGATGTCGGTCGCGGTCACGGCGGCGTCGGAGCGGGCAAATTTAATTCCCAGAGCCAGTGCGCCCGTGCCTGTGCCTACGTCCAGCACGCGGGGGTTGACTGTGCCGTGCAGGGCTTCCAGCGCCAAATGCAGCAGCCATTCGGTTTCGGGCCGGGGAATCAGCGCCCGCCCGTCCGATTTCAGGCGCACGCCGCCCCATTCCACTTCGTCCAGCAGATGTTGCAGCGGTATGCGGGCGGCTCTGGCATCTATCAAGGCTAAGAGTTGCGCCGCCTGAGTTTCCGAAACTTCCCGGTCAGAAGACAGGAACAGGGCCGTATCATCGAGCCTCAGCACGAATTTCAGCAGTTCCCGCGCATCGGTTTGGGGGGAAAGCAAACCGACTTCTGCAAAGCGTGAGGTGGCCTGAACTTGCCAAGCTTTAATGCTGGACAACGGTAACCCTGAAGCGCCTTACCCGTGCCGGGGCCGAATCATCAGGCGGCGGGAGGCACCTTCGCCCACCGATTCGCTCATCACGTCCGGGTGTTCCTTGAGGGCAATGTGAATCACGCGGCGCTCGGCGGCGGGCATGGGCTGAAGCTCGTGCGCTTCGCCGCTTTTGGCGACTTGAATGGCGAGGCGCTCGGCCAGTTTGGTCAGGGTGTCGGCCTGCCGTTTGCGGAAACCGCCTACATCAATTCGCACGCGCAGATCGCTGCGGCCCGCTTGCTTGGCCAGCACCGTGTAGGCGATCACCTCTATAGCCCCAAGCAACCGCCCGTCGCGCCCCGCGAGTTTGGCCGCGTTTTCACCCGTAATCTCGGCTTCCAGCGCGTCTTCGGCCTGCTGCACCGACACGGTCAGGGTGTCGTCCATCCGGCTGGTCAGGGCGTTCAGGAAGCGTTCCAGCACTTCTTTAGGGTCTTCGTTGGGCGTGCCCTCGGCGGGCAAAGCGTCTACGGAAGCGTCAGGGGCAGGCGGCGGCGGCGTGACCTCGTCCTCGTCGGCCTCGCTAATTCCCAAGCCCGCGAGATAGTCGTCGAGGTTCGTGCGGTTGTCCATAATCCACACTTTACCGCGTAACTCTCACGGTTCTCTCTCACATTCAGATTCGGTCAGCTTGGGCCTCGGCTTCCGGCGCGGCGGCCTGCCTCGCAAACTCTTTGGCGCTGCGTTCCAGCATCTCGAACATGCTCTCGAAGCCCGCTTTGCCGCCCATATACGGATCGGGCACGTCTGCGCCGGGGGCGATTGGGTCAAAGTCACGCATCAGGCGCACACGGCTCGCGGCTCCGGGCGTTCCGGCGAGGGCGCGGGCTTCTGCTGCGTTTTGGGAATCCATCGCCAGAATCACGTCGTAATCGGCAAAATCACGCCGAAGCAGTTGCCGCGCCTTGCCGTTCAGCCTCAGCCCATGCCGCCGCGCCACGTCTATGCTGCGCGGGTCGGCGGGCCTGCCCACGTGCCAGTCGCCGGTGCCCGCGCTGTCCACCACAGCCTCCACCCCGGCGGCGGCCAATTCCCGCCTCAGCAATGCCTCGGCCACTGGAGAACGGCAGATATTGCCGAGGCACAGGGCGAGAACGCGCAGGGGAGCGGGAGGGGTCATGTGGGTATTGTGGGGCGTTTGGGGTTATGCGTGAACCCCCCCGTTGCTGGCGCAACGCCCCCCCTTAGAGGGGAGGACAACAGCTTTTGCGCTCCCCTTTAAGGGGGGCTGGCTGCGAAGCAGACTGGGGGGTTTACACGCGGCTGCAACACAAAAAGTAGATCGTAGTCGCAGTTGCCCACGATCTACGATCCACCCTCCACAATCAATCTGTTATCTGTTCGTATTCACCACGAGCGGTCTTACTGGCTTCGCTCGATCAAAAACGCCTTTTCGATGATGTCGGGCGTGCCGGGGTAGCCGGGCTGAATGCGGGTGAGGCGATCTAGCACGTCCAGCCCTTCAACGATGCGGCCAAACACGGTGTGCTTGCCGTTCAGGTGGGGCGTGGCGGTAAAGGTCACGAAAAACTGGCTACCGTTGGTGCCGGGGCCACGGTTCGCCATGCTCAGCACGCCTTTTCCGTCGTGGCGGTGGTCGCTGCCGAATTCGTCTTCAAAGTCGTAGCCGGGGCCGCCGCTGCCCGTGCCGGTGGGGTCGCCCGCCTGCGCCATAAAGCCGTCGATGACGCGGTGAAACTTGATGCCGTCGTAGTAGTGATGACGCAGCAAGTAGGCGAAGGAGTTGACGGTCACGGGGGCGTCGTCGGCAAACAAGTCGACGATCAGGCGGCCTTTGCTGGTGTCCAGCACGGCGCGGTAGTCCTTGCCGGGTTCGATGCCGTCTCCGAGTTCGGGGGCCGCAGAAAACTTGATCTGACGCTCGGCGCTGAGTTCGGGTGTTGCGGTAAAGCCTTGGGGCAGGTCGGTGTAAGCGTCGCTCATGCGGGCATTGTAGCGGGCCTAGTCACACAGTCGGCTTTTAGGATGATGAAGAAAACCGGGGGTTTGACATTTGAGTTCGTAAGGTCTACGACTTTTTAAATCACCCACTCCCCGTCCCGCATGAGTGCTTCGCGGCTGCCGTCTGCACGCACGCCGTCCACGTTCATGCCGGGGCTACCGATCATCCAGTCCACGTGAATCAGGCTGTGATTGCCGCCCAAGTCGGCAAAATAGGTTGCGGATTCCGTACCCCCGATCAGGTCAGGCCGAATGGTGGTGGGGTAGGCGCGCCCCAGCGCAATGTGGCTGGCCGCGTTTTCGTCAAACAGCGTGTTAAGAAACAGCGTTCCGGTGCGGGCCACAGGCGCACTTGCGGGAACCAGCGCCACTTCGCCCAAGCGGGCCGCGCCCTCGTCGGTGGCGATCAATTGACGCAGGGTGTCTTCGCCGCGTGTGGCGCTCACTTCTACGGCGCGGCCCCCCTCGAACCTCACCCGGATGCCTTCCACCAGTTGCCCGCGCACGCTCAAGGGTTTGCTGGCGACCGCCACGCCGTCCACGCGGTCTTTATGCGGGGCCGTAAACACCTCGTCGGTAGGAAAGTTCGGCACGCCCAGCACGCCGTTTTTGGCCCGCTCTGCGCCGCCCTGCCAGAAGTGTCCATCGGCCAGTCCTACGGTGAGGTCGGTGCCGAGTTCTCCCTGACTGTGTGTGTCCAGAAAGTGCAGAGCTGTAAAACGCTGCTCGTTCAGGCGATCCGTGCGGGCTTGCAGGCCTGCCAAATGCGTCTGCCACGCGCCCACCGGGTCAGGTGTGTCCACGCGGGTCACGGCAAAAATGTCGTCCCAGAGGCGGGCCACCGCTTCGGCTTCGGGCAGGTCGGGAAACACAGCCCGCGCCCAAGCCGGGGTGGCAATGGCCGCCACCGTCCAGCTCACCTCAAAGTTGCCTGACGCCTCGCTGACCTTCTGAAACGCCTGCGCTAAAGCTTTGCTGCGCCGTGCCACCCGGCCCCCGTCTACGCCCGCCAACAGCGACGGATCGTCCCCCAGAATGCCGATAAAGGCGTACCCATCGGCCACCATCGCTTCCCGCTCCTGCGCTTGCCACGCGGGAAGGAAGGCCACCGCCTCATCGCTGCCGTCTTCGTACAGCGCCAAATCGGTGTGCGCGTCGCCGTACACCACGCGGGCATCCAGCGCCCCGGCGCGGTAGGCGGCCCGTTGCACCAACCGGGCAAAGGCGGCGGCCTCTACAGGCGCACCTATTCGCACCTTGCCGCCAGCGGTCAAGCCCACGCCCACGCGCACCAGCAGGTCGGCGTAGCGGGCAAGCTTGGCTTCAAAGTCGGGGGTAGACGGGGCAGGAGAAGACATAGGGCTACTTTATGCCGAGGGGCAAAAGGACGAGTGGTCTGTAACGTTGCTAGGGCTTGGTCTAAGGGTGCTGTGTCGAAGGGTATAAGAGTCTAGGGTCTAAGGTGCTGGGGCGGTGGTGTTCTGGGTGGCCCCCTCACCCCGCTGTTTCACAGCGCCCCTCTCCCACAGGTGGAGAGGGCAAATGCTTAGATTAGAGTTGGAATCTTTGCCTTAGACCCTTAGACACAGCACCCTCACCACCCCTCGATCTGCCGCCCCGCCTCGAACGCCGCGATGCCTGCCGCCACCGCCAAATTCAGGCTGCGGCCCCCGCCGGGTTGGGGCAGCTTGAGCCGGGGCAACGCGTCGCGCAGCCATACGGGCAGGCCGCGCGATTCGGGGCCGAACAGCAGATAATCGCCGCGCCGGAAGCCTGCTTGCGTGTGCAGTTGCGTGCCGTGTGTACTGAAAGCCCAGACCCGCGCACCGGGCGGCAAGGTAGCCGCAAATGCCGTCCAGTTGGCGTGTTCGTGCAGAGCCACGCCTTCCATGTAGTCCATCACGGCCCGCCTGAATTCGCGGTCGTGCAGATGGAACCCGAAAGGCCGGATCAGGTGCAACGTGGCCCCCAACACCGAGCAGGTGCGGGCCACGTTACCCACGTTCCCAGCCTTCTCCGGCTCGAAGAGGACGACGTGTAGGAGCGGCGTGGCGGGTTCGGCGGCGGTCATGCAGAGCGCACCAGCAGCAGTGTGACCCGCGTTTGCACATGCTCCGGGGCCAACCCTTCCGACGTTTTGAAGCTCACGCCCACCTCCGATTCGGGCAGGCCGAGCAGCAGCGCCACATTCTGCGCGATGGCGGCCCGCAGCGGCCCCAGCTTGGGCCGGTCTAGCGTAACCACCAGCGCAACGTTTGCAGGTACGTAGCCCCGCTCCCGCACCAATTCCAGCGCCCGCGCCACGATCACCGCCGAATCCAGCCCCTTGTGTGCCGCGTCGGTGTCGGGGAAATACTGCCCGATGTCGCCCAGCGCGAGGCCGGACAAGAGGGCGTCGGCCAGCGCGTGCAGCACGGCGTCTCCGTCGCTGTGGGCCACCGCACCCTTTTCGGCGTTGGGAATCGGCACACCACCCAAAATCAGCGGGCGGCCCCCAGAAAGTCGGTGGGCATCTTCGCCAAATCCGATGCGGTAGGGGAGAGTGTGGGAATGGGTCATGGGGGGAGTGTAGAGCGTGCCGGATCAGAGCCGGAGTGACGCTGCGTGTAAACCCCCAGTCTGCTTTGCAGCCAGCCCCCCTTAAAGGGGAGCGCAACTGCTGTTGTCCTCACCTCAAGGGGGGGCGTTGCGCCAGCAACGGGGGGTTTACACGCGGCTTAAACTGAATCCACCACCGCCACCGTTGCCCCTCCACTCGTCGCGTCCCTCATCGCCTGTGCAAAAGCGGGCGCATCTTCGGGGTACAGGCTGACCGGCAGCAGCACGCCCGCCGCCGTGAATTCTTCCTCGCCCCGCACGGCGTCCACGCTGCCCAACAGGTGATACAGGGCGCTGAGATGCCCAAAGCCCACGCCCACGCGCAGGGTCACGCGCCCGCGCACCAGCACACGCGGGGCGGTTCTCAGGCACTCTGCCGCCGTGCCGCCATACGCCCGCACCAGCCCGCCTGTACCCAGTTTGGTGCCGCCGTAATAGCGCACGACTACCACCATCACGCGGTCTACGCCCTGCCCGCCTATAGCCCGCAACATGGGTGCGCCCGCCGTGCCGCCCGGTTCACCGTCATCGCTGAAGCGGTACAGCGGGCCGATCTGGTAGGCCCAGCAGTGGTGCGTGGCATCGGGGTAACGGGTACGCAGCGCCGCTAACTGTGCCAACGCTTCCGGCGGCGAGTCGGCGCGTTCGGCAAAGGCCAAGAATTCGCTGCCTTCAATCACGGCGCTGTGGCGGTGCGGGGCAGCCAGCGTGGAGAACGGGGGCGGCAGGTCAGGAAGTTGTAACTCTACGCTCAAAGAAGCCCGCGCTCCTGCAAGAGCCGCCGCGAGTGCCACAGCGTCAGGCTACTGGGGCCGTCTAGAATCTGGCCCGCCTCCAGCAGCGCGTAAATGTCGGGCAAGGGCATGACCACGCGCTCGATGACTTCAGTTTCTTCGTGGGCCGTGTCGCCCAGAGCAACCCCCAGTGCCAGAAACGGATAAAAAATGACGCCGCTGATGCTGGGTTGAGGATAAAACCCCGGCAAAGCTACCCACTCGGTTGCCACGCCGCCCACCTCCTCGCGCAGTTCGCGCACGGCTGCCGCGTGCAACTCCTCGCCGCGCTCTACCCCGCCCGCCACCACTTCCCACACGGTGGCCCGCAGCGGGTAGCGGTATTGCCGGATCAGCACGCCCTCGCCCGCCGCCGTAATAGGCAGCACGAAAATGGCGCGTGGGCCGCGTGGACGGTACTGATACTGGCCCTCCAGCCCGCCGCCCATATCTACCCGGTCAAGTACCACCGAACGCGGCCCCGGCACCAATTCCCGCGATTCCAGCGTGTGCCAAGGCTGCGCTTCATCGGGCACCAACGTGGGCCAGTTGGCGTGCGTGGTGGTGTCGCTGCTGCCTTCTCCGTGTCCGTCGCCCGTCATGCACTCAGGCTACGCGGTTTGGGGGCTAGGCGCGTGTCGGTGGCACCGTTTTAAGGTTTCAGTGCTTACCTCAAGCTAGGATTGTACGGCCACCACGCCTTTCCCACTCACTACTGACCACTTACCGCTTCTCATCTCATGACCCCATCCGCTGCATTTCCACCACATAGCGGGCGATTTCTTGCGGCGAAGCCACCCCACGCGCCACTTCCACCCGCTCTACCAGCACTTCGGGGTCGTAGGGGTCTACGCGCAGCAGTTGGTTCGCCAGCAGCAGGGCGCGTTTCAGATCGCCCGCTTCCCGCGCCCGACGCATTTGGCCGCGAATGGCCCCCGTCACGGCCCGTTGCAGTTGCTCGCGCAAATCGTCGGCCCATTCGCTGTCGGTGATGGTTTTCAGGAACGGCCCCCGGTACAGCGCCAGCATCCGGGCCATATCGCCGCGCTCTAGGGCTTGCTCCACTTCCAGCACGTCTATGGTCAGGCTGATGCCCGGCCCCAGCGAGTAGCGCGGCATATTGTGCGGCCCCGCGTGAACCACTGCGCCCTTGCCCAGCGCCTCCCGCAGTTCCCGAATCACGCTTCGAATGTAGTTCGATCCGGCCACCGGGTCTTTGTCGGGGTACAGATCCAGTTGGATTTCTTGGCGCGTGCGTCCCGGATGCCGTGCCAAATACACCAGCATCAGGGCGCTGCCGTGCAGGGTCAGGGCCACCGGTTGCCCACTGACCACCACGCGGGTTCGGCCTAGCGTTTCCACTTGGGCGTGCGTCAGGCGTTCTTCGTCCAGCGGCACACTGCCCGTCAGGGTCGCAATTTTTTCAATCACCGCTTCCATAAACGGAGCCACGTCGGGTTCCAACATGGCGCTGTGGGTCAGCTCGCTCAGTTCCTCCAAGTCGGGCCGGAAACGGGCTTTGTCCTTGTCTTGTAGCAGGCGTTCCAGTCCCTCACGCAGCACTTCCACCGATTCCTGCCCTCTTCCCGCCCGCCGCAACGAATCCGACAGGTGCAGCAGCGTGCGCGTCAGCAGATGCGAGTCGCCCGATTCGCGCACAGCAGGCAAGGCCGCCTCGAAATCCAGCAGGGCCAGTTCGACTTGCCCGCGCCGCCGGAACACCACGCCGCGTGTCACCAAAAGCGCAGCAGGCAACTCCTCGCCAGCGTCTATGCCAGCGTGGAGGGCTTCCAGCGCCCGCCCAAATTGCCCCTGCTCACTGTGAAACTCGGCGAGGCGTGAAGCGACCCAAATCCTGACTTCATGATCGCCCGACCCGTCGACCAAGTCGCGAAGCTCTAACAATGCTCCCAAAGTACGTTGGCTATTTCCCTTCAAACGGTAAATATCCGCTTCATTGGTAAGTACCAAAATCATCCATTGATCAGAATAGTATTCTGGATTAGAAAGAATTTGTCTCGCCTCTTTAACATAGATCTCAGCTTCTTCAAAGAGTCTCGCTTCTATATAAATAGTGGCGATGCTCTGCAAAGTAGATAGACGTGGATAAGGAACTGGGTCAACACTCAAGACCCTCAGAGCCTCTTTATTAAGCTGTAGGGCGCGGGAGACATTCCCAAGCACGCTATACATCTGCGCCAATGTTTGAGTGATTCGCCCAGTCAATTCATCATCGCCCAGCGAAATATAACCATGCCAAGCTTTTTCACAGCGGGCCAATCCGGAATCCACATGACCCATCTGAAATTCAGTGGTTCCCCACCACCGCTGAAGGCGTAAACTCAGTTCTCCAGCAGGCATCGGCCCCAACTGGGCAAAATGCTGCGCTGCCTCCTCAAAGCGTCCCATCAGTCGCATCAGATTGCCCAGTTCAATCATGGCCTCGGGGTCACCCAAGATTGAAGCTCGGGTTAACGGTGTCTCAGCTATCTCGAACTCCCGTAGGCGAAGATGTGACAATCCCAACATGCGCCAAGTGGCAGCACCCATTTGCTGCAATTCGGCGGCAAGTGTGATGACAGACCGGTAATTCCCCGACTCAAAAGCAGTTTCTATTTGATTCGGGGGGATCATTGTGTCACCTCACGGCCTCCTGACTAGGCTCTGCTCATGAACTTCAGCCATAACACGAACGCTCTGACAAACCTCTTACAAGAAATCGACACTTTTTCTAGCACCCGCGGAACTGAGAAACTGCAGATGGGCGCTCGGGATTACGGCGTGATGCAGATGGGTGCTCGGGATTACGGCGTGATGCAGATGGGCGCTCGGGATTACGGCGTGATGCAGATGGGTGCTCGGGACTACGGCGTGATGCAGATGGGTGCTCGGGACTACGGCGTGATGCAGATGGGTGCTCGGGACTACGGCGTGATGACCAGCGGAAAGGCGGCTTGAGATGACACGGACTAAAGTGACGCCCGCCCCCGCTCCCAAACCCGCCCCTGTAGTCAACACTGCCCCACGCAACGATAAGCCACGTGAAGTGACCTTGCCCGTGATGCGGGGAGCGGCGGCGGATTTCGGAGTCATCTGAATGAAATCGAATATAGAACACAACGCTTTAAAAGAAGAAGTCACCCAGTCGGTGGCTTCTTTCCTTTGGTTGCTTACGCCCCACAAGGCCAAATCGCAGCGCCTTAGGACAGATAACGCCAATTGCACTCGGAAGCCGTGTCTCAGAGACTTTTAACCTCGACTACAAGAAGTGAGAATATCTACAAAATTTGCATCAATAAAGCCTTCACTCGGCACACGCCGCCGTTGGCTATTACTGCTCAGCAGCGCCAAGGGTGCGGGCATGAAGCGGAAGCCCTGCAAACGAAGCAAGCGGGCACACAGCGTTGAGGTACACACTGTCTTGACCCGCCGCGTCTGGCAAAAGCAAGCACTGTAAACTAAGCATTGTGAAGGTGTCCCGATGACTGTGTTTCTATGGACGGTATTGCTATGACTGCCCCCCGTATTTATCCCATGCGCCTGTACGGCGATCCGGTGCTGCGGCGCAAAGCCCGCGTGCTGAAGCCGGGTGAGCGCCTGACCGTGCCCGGTTTCGATTCCCAGTCGGTGCGCGAAGTGGCTGACCAGATGCTGGAAACCATGTTCGAGCAGCGGGGCGTGGGGCTGGCCGCGCCGCAAGTGGGCCTGTCGGTGCGGCTGTTCGTGGCGGTGGAATATGAGGATGACGAGGAAGAGAACGAGGGCGGCGAGGAGAATCTGCGTTCACGGGTGCTGCGCGATTTCGTGATGATCAACCCCGTGATGAGCGTGATCGACAAGAAAAAAGACCGCTCCTATCAGGAAGGTTGCCTCAGTATTCCCGGCATCTACGAGGAAGGCGTGCCGCGTGCCCGCGCCGTGCAGGTGCGCTACACCGATCTGGACGGCCAAGAACGCACCATCGAAGCCGACGATTACTTGGCACGGGTGTTTCAGCACGAACTCGACCACTTGGACGGCGTCCTGTTCCTAGATCACTTGCCCGCCGAGATTATGGAAGACCACCGCAAGGCACTCACGGGCCTCCAGCGCCAGTCCAAAACCTTCCTGAGCGACTTGGCGGAACACGAACGGCGCAGGCAACTGGAGCGGCTGGGTTGATTGGGCCAAGGTTGACGCTGCCAAACGGTTCCGCCCGCCCCCGCGTCGCTTTCTTCGGGTCGCCTGCCTTTGCGCTACCCGTGCTGGACGCCATTCGCGCCGAATTTGAAGTGGTGCTGGTGGTGGCCCAACCCGACAAACCGGTGGGGCGTGGCCTGAAGCTGACGCCGCCGCCTGTGGCCGCCCACGCCGCCGCATTAGGTTTGCCGCTGGCGCAACCCCGCAAGTTGCGCGGCAATGCCACCTTTGAAGCCCAGTTGCGCGAGTGCGGGGCCGATGTGGCTGTCACCTGCGCTTACGGCAAAATCCTACCGGGATCCCTGCTGGCCGTGCCACGTTTCGGGTTTCTGAATACGCACACCAGCCTGCTGCCCGCTTATCGGGGCGCGGCCCCAATCCAGTGGGCGCTCATCCGGGGCGAAACGGTCACGGGAACCACCATCATGCAGACCGACGAGGGCATGGATACTGGCCCGCTGCTGTTGCAAGAAGCGCTGCCCATTGCGCCCGACTGGACGGCGTTGGAGTTGGCCGACGCACTGGCAACGCAGGCCGCCCGCCTGATCGTATCGGCGCTCCATGACTTGCCCACCCTGATTCCCACCGCCCAAGACGACAGCCAAGCCACCCACGCGCCCTTACTCGTCAAAGAAGACGGCTTCGTGCGCTGGCAGGAGTCCGCGCAGGCTGTGGTCAACCGCCACCGGGGCGTGGCTGCGTGGCCGCAAACCACCGCGTTCGTGGGTGGCAGTCGGCTAAAACTGGCGGGCCTCAGCGTGGTAGCAGAGAGTGGGGGAGAGGTAGATCAAACAGAAGCCGGCCAGATTCTGCGGGCCGACGGCGACGCCTTGATCGTGGCCTGCGGCGTGGGCGCGGTGCGAATCCAAACCGTTCAGCCCGAAGCCCGCAAACCTCAAGCGGCGGCGCAGTGGTGGCAGGCGCAAGCCGCACCGGGCCAGCCTTCACATTTCGATCTTTGGGAACCTACTCAGCCCTAAAACCGTATCTGTGGCGTGACTTCCTTTTCCGCCGCCCCCCTAAATGCTGGCCCCCGCGCCAACCTGTTGCCCGCCGCGCAGTTTCCCCTGACGCTGGAATTCAAGTTCAGCCTGTTTACCGAACTGCGCGTGACGGATGCAGGCGGGCAACTTGTGGCGGTGGTCAAGGAAAAGACCTTCAGTATTCGGGATGAGGTGAAGGTCTTTTCTGATGAGAGCCGCACGCGCCAGTTGTACGGCATGCGGGCGCAGGGGCTGATGGCCGGGGCGCTGGACTGGCGAGCCAAGCGCCTGATTCGCCGCGCCGACGGCAGCGACGTGGGGGCGCTGCAAGCTCAGGGGATGCGGACGCTGTGGGCCGCCAGCTACGAGTTGTTGGACGCCCCCGGCCATGTGCGCTTCACTATCCGTGACGATCAGCCCTGGCTGGGCATCGTGGAGGGCGTCATCGGGGCTGTTCCGTTCATTGGCGACCTAATAGCTATGGGCTTCGATTACCTGATCAATCCCACCTACACCGTCACCGATGCGGGCGGCGAGCCTGTTCTGCGCGTTCGCAAACGCCGCAGCCTCTTTTCGCGCCGCTTTGTGGTAGAAGCCCTGCGCCCCGTGCAGCCGCAAGAAGAGGAACTGCTGACGCTGGGACTGGTGCAGTTGGTGCTGCGGGAGCGTGAGCGGGGGTAAAACGTAACAGGGAACGTGGATCGTAGATCGTGGAAAAAGGCCAACCACGTTTTACGATCCACGTTCTACACGCCTACTTCCTACTTCCTACATCCCACGTTCTACATTCTCGCCTTCCCCACTCGCCGCCACCGCCTGCCGCACAATCGGCATAATCGTCAGGCCCTGCACGGCAATGGTAAACAGCACGATGGCGTAGGTGGCCGTGACCAGCAGCGAGCGGTAAGGGCTGTCGGGCAGGCCCAGCACGAGGCTGATGGCGATGCCGCCGCGCAGGCCGCCCCATGTCAGCAGGCGCACGGTGTACGCGCCGTAGCCTTCGCGCCGCCGCACAAAATGGAAGGGAATGACCACGCTGATCCAGCGGGCGGCCAGCGACACGCCGATAAGCACAGCGCTCGCCAACAATTCTGGGCCAGTCACGTTGGTCAGCAGCACATCCAGCCCGATAAAGGCGAACAGCACGATGTTCAGCACCTGATCCAGCGTTTCCCAAAAGCCTTCGACATATTCAAAGGTATGGGCTGTAAACACCTCGTGCTTGACCGCAGAAATGACCAGCCCCGCCACCACCATCGCCAGCGGCCCGCTGATGCCCAAAGACGCAGCCAGCACGTAGCCGCCGATCACGAGGGCCAGTGTCAGCAGCACTTCTACCGCGTGGGATTCGATGCTTTTCAGCATCACGTAGCCGATGCCGCCCAGCGCCGCTCCGAACAGCACGCCGCCGCCCGCTTCTTTCACAAACAGGGTCAGTGCCCCCAGTGCAGTTGGGGCGGTATGGGAATCGCCGATTCCGGCCAGCCCTGCGATGACCAGAAAAATAACCACGCCCACGCCGTCGTTGAACAGACTTTCTCCGGCGATCAGGGTTTCTATTCGCTTGGGAACTTTGGCCCGTTTCAGCAGGTCTAGCACGGCCACCGGGTCTGTAGGACTGATCAGTGCGCCGAACAGCAGTGCCCACAGCAGCGGCACGCCCAGCCCCAGCACGCCAAAAATGCCGTAGGCGGCAAAGCCGATCAGGAATGTACTGATGAGGGTACTCAGCACCGCCAGCGTCAGGATACTGACCCGCTGTTTCAGCATTTGGCGGGCGTCCAGACTCAGCGCCCCGGCAAACAGCAACACACTGAGGATGCCGTTCAGCACGAAGTCAGTAAAGTTCAGGGTTTGCAGCAGCCCCGCCGCCCACCCCCGCGCCCCGCCAACGCCGAGGCCGTCTAGCACGATCAGAATGATGCTCGCCAATGCGCCTGCCAGAGTGACGCCTACCGTCGTCGGGAACTTGAAAAACCGTTCGTTTAAGTATGCCAGAACCGCTGTCACACTTAGCAGCACCGCGAACGCCGTCAACATAAGACCGCCAGAATCATAGGGGCCACTGTAGAGGACACGCCGCCTGCCAGTGCCGCCCACATCTGAGCCGTAGCCGTGAGAGCCACAAAAAAGCAGGCCCACCCAACTGCTCTGGCAGGCCCACTCTCCTCTTTTGCCTAATGACGGTTTGCCCTACTTACAGCTTGTTCAGTCGCGTTCGCGCTCACGCTCGGCGTTCAGCATGGCTTGAAGCTGTGCCTGCCGCTGCCGCACGTAATCCTGATGAAAGCGGGCTTCGTCCATCAGTTCGGTGCCTACAATCAGCTTGCCCGTCGCAAGTTCGCGCATGGCCTGCGTCACGAGGTTATGCGTCTTCACGCGCTGTTCGGTGGGCAGCACGCTCGGCGCACCCGAACGCAGTTGCAGGGCGCGTTTTGCCGTCACTACCGACAACCGGTACTTGCTGTCGGTCATCGAAAGCAATTTATCAATGTCTTTTTCTGCCATACTCCACACCCCTTTTGTCACTTGCTCCGCGCCCTCTCTGGCCTGCACAGGCGCGGGAGCCAGACACTCAGCCAGTCAGTCTAGCCCGCCGCAGGCCGGAAGGGCAATCTGTGAAGGCACGTTTGGGGGGTAGAGAAGCACGCGGGACGTGAAAAAGCGTCTAAACGTCTTGGGTCGAAGGGTCTAAGTAAGGATTTGGGCAACCGTCAGACACCTTGCTCTAGCCCCTGCTCCCAAGTCACCCACATCGCTTCCGGCACATAGCCGAGGCGGGAATTGACGCGCAGCATCGGCAGATTTAACACTGTGCCCCCAGTTCCCGCAGCTATGAACCCCTCAGCTTTGGCCCAAGCGAGGGCACGGGCTTTGACCAGTGTGGCGAGGCCGCGTGAACGGTGGGCCGCGTTCGTGACGGTGTGTTCGGTTTCTACCTCCGCGCCATGTGGTGTGAGGCGGGTACTGGCGACCAGTTGCCCGCGCCAGCGCACCACGAAGGCCACTTCTTCACGCTCCACCATCTCGCGCAGTGCGGCGGCACTCAGGGCATCGGGCGTGGTGGTGGGGTTACGCGGGGCGTCGGCGCTGCCTTGCACGTAAAGGGTGTGCAAGGCGGCCCAGTCGGAATCACTGGCGTCTTTCTCCAAGCGTTCCACCTCGTAGCCGTCCAAAAACAAGCGTTCTTCTAGCGGCTGGTAAGGGGCAAACTCGAAACCCGCCAAGTCCAGATGTGCGCCCCACGATTGCCAAGCGTTGCGGAAGCCTGCCGACGCAAAAAAGCCCATCTTCTCCGGCCAATCTTCGCGGGTCACACCCAGGAGGCGCGTGAATCCGGCGGGCAGGCGACCCAGCAAGGTCAGATACAGCGGCGTGAACGCTGCGCCTTCACCTGCCAAATCTAGCCGCAGGGCGTCCGGTACGCCAGACCCGAACGGCGCTAGGCGGACGGTTGCCACCACGCCCCCACCTTGCTCGGCCACCCACCGCACACGGTCTGGCTGCACGTCTTCCGGAAACTGTTCGGCACTGTACACCCAATGCCCGCGCACACTGTCTGTCACGAGCTGGGCCACCGTCTCGGCATCGGCATTTTGGAAGGGGCGTAGCGTGAATGGCGTGTGGGCGAGCGAACTTAGGGGTTCGGACATAGGGACATGCTGCACCGCCACAGATCGGAAGGCCAATTTTGGGAGTACGCCACTTGGCTTAGTCAGGCGTTATGCGCTCGCCTCTGTCCAAGCTTAGCGCTCTCAGAAGACTCTCAGGCCTATGTGTGTATTTGTGACCAAACATATATTCACATATCTCTTGACAAGATTCTGTCTGTATCATATTATGTTCTTACCGGAATGGAAGTGCCATCGGCGCACTTGTCCTCCAACCCGGAGGGATCACAATTCTCCTTGAAACGAGAGGAGCAACGCCTGACCCAACCTCAGTCTTAACCCGCGCCCCCCGCCTGTTTCCGGCGGGGGCTGCGCTGTTTTGAACAAGAGTTTCCACCATTATCCCAATCTCGTGTCAGGCGGCGTGGAGTTGTTGTGGTACAGGCTGCACCTCGGTCAGGACGTACAATTCTGTGTGTTGTGCCGCTCGGTGCTGAGCCGCTCGCCACGTCAGTTGCGGCTGTTCCTGACGGACGAGCCGCACCGCATGAAGAGCCTCGACTACGCACCAGGCCCAGTTATCTTGAGCCTGGATGGTTCGACAGCGGCAGCGTCCCAGCGCGAAGTGTTGCTTCATCAAGCGGTGAATGACTTCGATGCCCCAGCGGGCCTTCCAGGCCCGC
>NZ_SSNW01000008.1 GCF_004801315.1 Deinococcus sp. Arct2-2 | reverse complement strand
CCTACCTCATGGGCCTTCGTTGCTGGCGCCATTTTTCCCTGCTTGGAAACTCTTGGTTGACATACAGACACTTTCACGAGGGCCTTGAAAAAGTTCGGCTGACACGCGAGAACAGGACGCGTCCCCCGATGTCCTCGCCAAGTTGACCCGCTGCTTCACCGCGCACTTTCCAGAGTTCCGCAAGAATCAGGTCGAGTTGCTCTCCCTCATGGTCCTCGCTCTCCTTGGGGGAAAGGACGTTCGGCATGCTGAACTCGCGGCGCGCTTCCCCGGAAGCGCGCACACCGCCTCCGTCATCCGCCGCGTGGAGCGCTTCTTTGACCGTCATCCCATCCAACCGGCCGACGTCGCCCGGGTCGTCTTGACGCTCCTTCCCGCCGCGCAGCCACGCGAATTCATCCTCGACCGGACGAACTGGAAGTACGGGCAGACAGACGTGAACGTCTTGCTGCTGGCCGTCATCTGGCGGGGCATTGCCATCCCCCTGCTCTACGAGCTGCTGCCCACGTCCGGTTCCTGCGCGAGCAGCCAGGCCAGGGCCGTCTGTGCGGGCGTCAGGCCCACATGCGAGGCGAGGTGGGCCAGTCCACGGCGCAGGGCCAGGTTGTGCGGCGCGTGGGTTCCCGTCAGGCGAGGCACCTCCCGCCGCCAGTCGTCTGCCGGCAGCTCATCAGCACAGTCAAAGCGTCCGGCGAGAAAGCCCCGACCCAGCGGGCTGTACGCCACAAAACCCACACCGAGTTCCCGGCAGGTGGGGAGAATCTCGGCTTCAACATGCCGTTCGAACAGAGAATACTCGGTCTGAAGGGCACTGATGGGAAAGGTGGCGTGCGCACGGCGCAGCGTGGTCGGGGACGCCTCGCTCAACCCCAGAAAGCGGACTTTTCCTTCCTGCACGAGTTCACCCATGGCGCCGACGGTCTCTTCAATGGGGACCGCTGGATCAGGCCGGTGCAGGTAGTAGAGGTCGATGGTGTCCACACCCAGGCGATGCAGGCTGGCCTCGCAGGCGGCGCGGACATAGGCAGGGCGTCCGTCGAGGCGTCTTCTATCCGCACGGGCGTCCAGGGTGTGTCCGAATTTGGTGGCGAGAACTGCCGCGGCGCGCCGTCCACGCAGGGCGCGCCCCACAAGGGCCTCGTTGTCGCCATGTTCGCGGTAGACGTCGGCCGTGTCGATCAGCGTGATGCCCAGATCGAGGGCACGCTGGATGGTGGCGATGGACGTGCGGTCATCTGCAGAACCGTAAAAGGCGCTCATACCCATGCACCCCAGGCCAAGGGCACTGACCTGCAAGCCCTCAAGCCCAAGGGCACGAAGGGGCACGGCACCAGAAGGAACGTGGAAGTCATCCATAACGTTCAGGCTGTCAGGGGACGCGGGCAAGATCCGGGTACAGGTCAGGTCGGTAAACTCCGCCGTGACCGACCTTTCAGGACGCAGCGGCGCACCGGCCAGCAGCTCTGAACCGTCCCTGAGTTCAACGGCCGCGAAGCCAGGCGAGTTCTCAAGGCTCCTCCCGTGTCCAACCTCTGTGCTTGTCCTCGCTGCATGCCACTCCAGCGGCTGAGTGGGCGCTGGGAACGGTGGGAACCACAGGTCGTGGGTCGACAGCCTGCTGGAGGACACTCACGAGGAATTGATCCATGAACTGGGGCGTGCCGGGCAGCCTGAACCGGGCCACCACAGTCGCCGAGACTTCGCCGTTCGGGTTGCGCGTGCGGGCCAAAGCCTTCTACGGGGCAGTGGGTCCACCTTGCAGATAGGCGACGCAGGCGCCCCCAGCTGGATCTCACCGCTCGCCGTCAACGCGAGGGTCAGGTGTCCCCCCATCCCGCTCCACACCCCGGCTCTGCCGAGCGGCGGAGGTACTGCCCGCGGCCAGAAGCCCCGGATGGTGCTGGTCATACGCCACCGCGCTGTTGACACTGCCGCACACAGGGTCTTCATTAGGCGAATCCCCTGGGCATTCGGTGGGCCAGTGCACGTCGTACGTGACGCCCTGGCACTTCCCCACCACAGCGGTCGCCAGTGGGTGCAGGCCAATGTCCACGCCCGCCACGGCGCGACCAGCCGGCTGCGCCCGGCGCCGGGGCCGAGAAAAAGAGAGCACGAGGAACCACTCCGCACCCTGCTGGACCAACCGGGTGCGGTCACGCAACCAGGTGGTCGGGGTCCAGATGTCATCCACCAGGCCCACACCGTTGACCAGCGCACGGCCCTGCTCCACCGCGGCACGCACCCGTTCCCACCAGATGGCCTCGCGTTCAGGCGTCATGGGTGCCAGCAGGGCCGTCAGCAACCCATGGGCATCTGGACACTGCCGGTAGACCTCGTAAGACGCTGTGAGCAGCGTCGTGTACTCCTGTTCGGGGAGGCGGTGGCACTCGCTGTAAATCAGTAGGGTGCCCAATTGCAGCAGGTGGTCATGCACGACGATCTGGTCCGTCAGCAACGGCCAGGCTGGCTGGTAGACCTGACCCTGACCCATGACTTGCAAATCCTCGTCGGTGGGTTGCAGATCGCCCTGCACAACCGCCTGAAGAAGCTGCGGGTAGGCCTGTCGGTTGATGCGAATGACGTGGTGGGTGGGTGGTGTATGCATTCTCCGTCTCCTGGCTGCGGGGAGTGAACTTTCTTTCCCCTCTCAGCACAGGAGGGGTTTGCTCTACCCAGGTGTCCCTTTTTCTTGCCTCACAGGCGAACTGCGCCCCGTGGGTTCAGTCATACGGCACCTTCCGGCTGTGGGAAGAAGTTCGCCATCACTCGCGCCTGCTGCACGCAGGCCGCTGGCACCCTGCAAAGCACGGAGAGAGGACGGCCTCAGGCACTGCAGGGTTGCGCGCAGCGCGCTTTCTCCGCACTGCTTCCTGGTGGGTGTAGTTCTCCACGACTGGCTGCTCGTGGGAAATGGGTACCAGCACTCTGCCTGAGATGGCCCAAAGCGCTTGCCACGGTCCATGATGGGCTACTGCTCGCGGTGGGTTTAGGCTCGTGGCATGACGCATGGTGGGTTGAGCGGTGCAGTGAGCCGCCCGTGGCCCTCGCCTGTGCGGAAGCGGCCCGTGGTGCGGGTGGAGGTGCATGGGAACCAGGGCACAGAAGGACGGCTGGGGCGTGGTTTCAAGGAAAGACGTGATTCTTCCAGGAGCGGAGGGGGCAACGAGACGAACATTCTGCACGGACAGGCTGCCGAGCGAAGTTGTAGGTCATTCAAAGTTTCGTCGACCCGTGTGGTGGGCAGCACAGGGCGTGCACGAAGGCCTCCGGGCGACCTGTGGCCCCAGAAGATGAGAATCATTCAAAGTTTCGTCTACCCGTGTGGTGGGCAGCACTAGCCGTGCAGGAAGGCCTCCGGGCGACCTGTGGCCCCAGAAGATGAGAATCAGTCGCGACGCGCCGACGTGGCGTCGCCGAGTGCTCCAATTTGTGTGCACAAGCCAGGTCTAGTACGCGCCGACCACGCATCACCGCCCGCTCCAGCGCCGTCCCAGGGCAGGCAGACCCAGCACTGCCCGAGGTGGCGTGAGCGTTCTTCGCCGGGACAACCCGCGCAACCCGCTGCCGGTTGTGCTTTGGGTGAGTCGCGCCTTCCGCCGATTGGCACCCGGTAGGTGCACGCACCGCCGATGCTACTCGCGGTGGGTTCACGGCACGCGGATGGCGACAGCTATGGGGACGCCTCCCGTACGCCCCGCGGGCCAGCACAGGTAGCTCTCCTCATGACGGTCTTTCAGGCACCCGGGGCAGTGGCTTGAGTGCGTCAAAGCTCATGCGCCGCCCACCAGTCCCAGTTGGAACGTAAAGGCAAATGCATGCGCGGTACGCTGGTATGCAGCGAGCGGCCGATCCTCGGTCTCGGGATCGGCCGGACTGACGCCGCTTAGTGATACCGGTGTCAGTCCGGGGTGCTCGTCTGGACGGAGTCTGTCGCGGGGCACCCCTCACGCTCCACGGGTGCCCCGCTTGAAGAGCGACAACGCGCAGCGTTGAGAGTCGTGGAGTGAGCGAGACCACCCCTGTGACCTTCCGCCCTTCCAAAAAGTACCGTACGATATTCACAGCCCGCGGCTGACCGCCCGCCCTGTCTTGCTGCTCGTAGGAGGTTCTGATGACCGCTTCCGTTCTGAGCCCGTTTGCCTCCGCCCGTCAGATGCTTCAAGCTCTTGAGCAGCGCGACCTCTCCGCCGCCGAACTCTTGGAGCTGCATCTAGACCGCATCAAGCGCCTGAACCCCGCCCTGAATGCGGTCGTGACTCTCGATGTCGAGCAGGCCCAGCACACCGCCCGGCAGGCCGACGACGCAAGAGCACGCGGCGTGACCCGGCCGCTGCTGGGCTTGCCGTTCACCGTCAAGGACGTCCTCGAAACGGCGGGGGTTCGCACCACGGCCGGGTTCCCGCCCCTGTCGGAATACGTGCCCACCACAGACGCACCCTCCGTGGCCCGGTTGAAGGCGGCCGGCGGCGTGCTGCTCGGCAAAACCAATACACCGACCCTGGCCGCGGGAGCCGAGCCGGACAATCCCATCTTCGGGCCCACCCACAATCCTTGGAACCGCCAGTACTCCCCCGGTGGCTCGTCCGGCGGCGAGGCCGCCGCCATCGCGGCTGGACTGAGTCCCTTGGGTCTGGGCAGCGACGCGGGCGGTTCTGTGCGGATTCCCGCCCACTTTTGTGGAATCTTTGCCCTGAAACCCACTGAACACCGGATCCCCACCAGTGGTCACATTCCTGAACTCCCCGGCCTGCCCCGTGGCCTGCGGCACCTGGCGACGTTGGGGCCACTCGCCCGGAGCGTGGACGATCTGGCCCTCGCCCTCTCGGTGCTGGCCGGGCCAGATGGTCGGCAGTGGGAGGTGCCCCCTGTGCCGGTAGATCTGGTGCCCACCCTGGAAGCGGCCCAGCTGCGGGTGGCGTGGACGGAAGACCTCGGCTTGCCGACCGACGACGACACAAAAGCCGCCCTCGTCGATCTGGCCTTGACCCTGACCCCAGATATGGCGGTGCAGCACGGGTCGCCCGCCGAGTGGAGTGTGGCGGAGGCCAACGAGGTCGGGATGAGTCTGTTCAATGCAGAAGTGCCCCGGTCTCCCGAGGCCCAGCCTGGAGAGCGTGAAGTGACCATGCGCCAGTACATTGCCCTGCTGGACCGGCGAGACCGCTTGATCGGCAGACTGGAAACGTGGTTCGACGCGTTTGATGTGCTGATCTGTCCGGTGGTGGGCACGCCCGCGTGGACACACCGCACGCCGGGAACGCCGGTGCTGCTGGAGGGGCAGGAGTATCCGTACTGGCAGACGGCCATGGCGCACTGCATGCCGTTTAATCTCACGGGGAACCCAGTCGT
Organism: Deinococcus sp. Arct2-2; assembly: GCF_004801315.1. Taxonomy (GTDB): domain Bacteria; phylum Deinococcota; class Deinococci; order Deinococcales; family Deinococcaceae; genus Deinococcus. Next base: position 111,432 of record NZ_SSNW01000008.1, on the reverse strand, counting down.
CGTGGTGCCCCTGACCCGATCCAAGGCAGGCCTGCCCATCGGCGTGCAACTGGTGGGCAGACGCTGGGGAGAGGCGCGGTTGTTGGCCGTGGCCCGGCTGGTGTCTGAACGGGTGGGCCCCTTCTGTCCGCCTCCAAGCTTGACGTCTTGAACGGGGCTCAAATCGGGGGGGTTGCCAGTTACCGCTGTGGCAAGCGAATGTCCCAGACACCTGCCGCCTGTCAGTCGAGGGTGGCCAAAGAGCCCTCCTGTGCTCGAGAACGCACCCTTCAGCCGCAGGGCGGGCAGGTCCAGGTCAATCTCGAACACCCCTCCGGCCAGACCGAGACGCTGAACGTCCCCTGGCTCGTCGGCTGTGACGGCGCCCACAGCTTTGTTCGCAAGGCCGTCGGTCTGCCGTTTGAGGGCGAGCAGTTCGGGGAAGTGTTCAACCTCGCTGACGTCGACCCGCACAACGCGCCACCCGGAGCGAGGCGGAACATCCTGTTGTCCCTCACGCCCGACCGGCCACTGTTCGTCGCGCCGCTCGGCCGCCACATTCGATGACGTCTGCACCTGGTGGCGTGTCCGCGCCCACCATTCCAGCGTCCGCACCGTCACGCTCGACAACCCGGAGTGTCTGTCCCGCTTCACCATTCACCAGCAGGTCGTGCCGACGCTGCGCGTAGGCCGTGTCTTCCTCGCCGGAGACGCCGCGCACATCCTCAGTTCAGTCGGCGCGCAAGGCATGAACACCGGCATCCAGGACGCGGTGAACCTCGGATGGAAGCGGGCGCTCGTCGTGCAAGGCCAGGCTCATCAGACGTTGCTCGACACATACGCTGCTGAACGGCTCCCGGTCGCCCGCGCGGTGTTGCGTACCACGTCCGCCTTGACCAAGGCCATAACGCTCCGGTCGCGTCCGCTGCTCGCCATACGCAACCGTGTCATGTCGATGTTGATCGGTACGCCCGCCATGCAGGATCGGTTGCTACACCTGGCGGCGAGCCTGGGGGTGACCTACCGCGCGACCCACCGGGGATCATCTCTAAGTCCGTTTGCGCCTTCGCGACTTGGAGAGCGCCTCCCGACGTGCAGCTTTCGAACAGTTGGCGCTCCGCTTATTCGACGCGCTATGTCACCCGGACTTCACGCTGCTGCTGTTCGGCCAGCAGAATCCCACGGCCCTGCTTGACCTTCATCAGCGGGTTCGTGGCCCTGCGCGGCTCATGACGGCCGCGACACACGAGACGCTCGCACAGGTGGCTGCTGGCCCGAGCTTGATCTTCGACCCCCGGAGGCGAACTGCACTGCTGGTTCGGCCCGATGGGTACGTCGCCGCGACATCAGGCGACTGAACCGATGCCCTGCGGGCGCTTGACGCGATCTTCTCTGTGAAGAACGTCAGTGGCAGCTCATTGGTGATCTTGCGTCCGTTGCCAATAGAGTCCAGCGCGAAATTGGTTTTAGCAAAGGTGGTGCCGGAGATGATGCGGAATGCGGGGTCACTGACAATGGTGCCGACGAGGTTCAGGTGAGCGATGCTTTTCATGGTGGGTCTCCTGGCAGGGTGCCGTCCCTCCGTGTCTCGAAGAGGGGCTGTCTTCCTGCCTCCTTCCCAGGAACCGCCGTCAGGCGGTCAAAGCTTTTTTCTGTGCCGGTGTTGCCCGTGATCTGGCAGAGCGGCGGAACATCTTTTGCTGAGGCGAGTGTTGAGGTGGGGGACGCAAATCACCCACTGCCTTTTTCTTCGTTCATCTCGCCGCCTGATGTGAGTGCTTCAGGAATTCAGAATTGGTTTTTCACGGGCATGAAAAATGAAAAGAGGAAGACCCCGTCTCCGGTTCACCCTCCCTCTTCAGTCTCCCAGTCGCCGTTTTAACGCCGTGCGCATCTTGCCGCGCTTGTCCCGCGAGTCTGCAAAGCGCCGTCCACGGTGCCGCTGAACACGAAGGCGTCACGGCCCGCTTTCAGTTCGCGCTGAATCTTGTAGCCGACGTCGCCGGAGGTGTGTCCGGACATCATCCCGCAGGTACAGGACGCGTTCATGTTGGCCGTCCAGGCTCACCGCCACGCAGAAGTCTTGATCCTGAACGAACAGCGTGTCGGAGGTGCGGACGGGGGGGCTTAATGGCTTTGTTCATGCGGCCCTCTGACCCCCGTCTGTTGGGGTGGAGGTGCTGCCTTTTTCAGCGGCCTCTCTGGTGGTGCGGCGGCGAATCGGGGCGAGTCGTGCCGCGTTTTTTGGGCCCAGGCGGTGCCGGAATTGTGGGGTTCAAAACGGGCGTTGGCGGGGGCTCAGGAGGGCACCGGGGAGAGGGGTGGTCCGCGGGGAGGGCCGGTGGGGCAGTTCTAATCTCTCACTGATTGAAGTATCTCGGAGTTCTTTCCGTAAGTCCTACCATTTGGGTGGGAGTCAAGACAGGGGATTCTTCCGTATGTCCTACTATGCCTTTTCGGGCATATTCGAGATATTTCCGTATGTCCTACTATGGCCTTTTTAGCAGTGTGGAGATTCTTCAGTATGTCCTAGTAGATTCTTCCGTATGTCTTACTAGACCCGGCGGTCAGTCAGCGCTCTTTGCAGCCAGCGTGGGGTACTTAAAGTCTAGCAGATTTGGTTCGTAAATGCTGGATTTTGTGGTCATCGTCCGCTTCTCTTGTGGTGGGTTGCACGGATTGAAATTCTGTTCAAGTCCAGCGTAATATTTGCGTTTTTTGATCACGATGACCGCTTGCATCCACTGAACTTTTACCAGAGTTCGGCAGGTTCAGGAGATACAAAACCGCCCCCTTTTGAGGGCGGTTGAGCGTGGCTGATCTGGAACCAGGCGCCTTCCAATTCGCCCTACTTCCACCATTCGGCCAGCAGGATTTCACGGTGCAATTGGTCACCGATTTCGCAGGTCAGGTTGCGTTTGCGAAGTGGGTTGGACACCCCCAGATGATCTCAGTAAACCCTCTGTCCTGAAAGGTTGAGATCTTCTTTCCCACCACCCACATGGCGTAGGTTCCGTTGTCAAATTCAATGGCGCGCTCTGCACCCTCCTGCTCAAAAATCACGGCGTCGGGTTCCTCATAGCGCAGTGTCCCGCGGTGCTCCGCTTTCCACACGTCTGTATTCGGTGCAATGTCCAACAGGTGGCGCATTCGCCCTGTGCCGCAGCGGTGCGCGAGGCGGTGATCGTCCAGATGCGACAGCCTTTTAATGAGGGTCAGGAACTCTACTTTGGTCTCGCTGGTGCGTTGAGACGGCGCGGTGCGCAGCAGCGTTTCGCGGCGGTAAATGTCCTGCAAATCTTCAGGAGTCAGGGCATAGAAACGCCTCAGGTACCCAGTGCCCAATGACGTCGTCACAGCCCACAGATTTCTAGGAAAAGAAAGTTTCTCAGTACTGGTTTGTTCTCATGCTTTTGGTCTGTATTCCAGGCAATGATTGTCTCCAAGTAAGGTGTCTCTGCTGCCAGTTTTCATCTCCTTTGTCCTAGATTTTGACGATCATCGGCCTCCCTAAAATCTTGGATATCGGAGAGTCCCAGAGGGCATGTTTTGTTCAGAGAATGCAGCATTCGGACAAATGTAGGTCGCTGCTTTTCATCTGTCAGCGCTGCGCATTCAGTACCGAAATTTACTCTGATTCGGGAAGTGTGCACTGGCAAATTTCGACTGCGTACGAACCACTGTTCGGGAATAGAGACTGATCAAGACGCGTTTCAGTCACCCCGCTTTCTGCGCCCTGGTGATTGTCGTTTCGGATGATTTTACATGTTGATTTGTTGAGAATTTCAGTGCGAGGGAGCGTCGAAAAATGCTCGTTTCTTGTGATGGAGCAGGGGCAACTGAGCTACTTTGTGCTGAGAAAGTGCAGTTGATTTCTTCCACGAACTGCATCTTTTTTTGGCTGCCTGGTAGCTGTTTCAATGGTTCTGTTGTGCTGTGGATAGCCTGAGTCAACCCGTGAACTGTGTCCCGTATTTTTCGTCTGAAGTCCAGCTTTTCGGATGTAAAATTGAGGTGTCATTTCACAAAAAACAGCGGAGGTTCGGCTGCACATACAGCTCTTTTTCTGGTGTTTTGCATTCGTGCAAACAGTCTTCCTGTGCCTGCAACAATTGCTCTTGTTGCACGGTGATGCATCCCCGTTTTCGCGTTAACTTTTGGCGTTTTGACGTGGAAACTGAGACCTGCTCTGCTGAGAAAATGCGGCAGCTTTTCACTAAAACTCTTGCTTTTGATGCTCCGTATCTGTCTGGATCCCCTTTCGATGCGTTGTACAATTGCGGCCAATTTACTGGTGATCAACCTTCGTTTCTTGGATCAAATTTTCCTCTGGGTGTACTCTTTTTGGGTTCTCCAAGTTGGTGTCAATGGCCTCGCTCAGATTGACTCTCCACCTGAATTTTTTCAATCGATAGCCCGCGAACTTACGCTTTCTCTTGCGAAAAGGCGTATTAGTTCGTTCATCGGCGGCAGTGCATGTTGGCGCACTGTTTCACCAAACCATACTTCTGTTGCGGTTGATGGAAGCTTCCAATTTGGCTGTCATTGATTCCCAGTTTTCGTCAGACCACAGTGTGACAATCGAGCCTTCCTTCCCCAGAAAAGTGCGGCGGAGCTCTCAAAAATTCTTGTTCTCTGCAGCTCCTGTCAGGTCGAAGAATACTGCCTTGTGTTGAACAGTTGTGCTCAGTTGACGGCTGGAGACGCACGGCCATCTCTCTGTCCCGGCTGTTCCCTGGTTGTTCATCTTTTTAGGGATTGCAGACGTTTGGGTGTCTGAATGATTCTGGTTTTTCTGAGATTTTCTTTCTGGGGATCAGGGCAATTCTGAAGTGCCATTGCTGCTGGATTGACGGCGTTCCCCAGTCCTTTAGCTGCCTGCACTGTGCTGAAACTTGATTCTGAGGGGGCAGTTTTCTTAAGAATCAGGACGCCTTCCTGGTGAGACAGAAGCAGACGTGCTTGGTTGGGGTTCTGGTCGTTTACTTCGTTCTATGTTTCCTCCCGGCTGCTGACATTTTTGGGGTGTTCCGTAGATCAGATCCGTTGGTCTTCTGGGCGGCGCCGACCTGACATGGCCACTTGAGCCGACGAACAACTCTCTGGCAAAAAGAATCCCCCAGTCCAATCAGGCTGCGGGGAAAAGGTGGGGGTTCTGGGAAGCTGACTGCGTTTCCATGGTCAGTCTGTCGCTCTGCATCAGTAGGGATCCGCCCTGCCCATCAGACCAAATACTCCTCCAGGTAGGGGGATTGGCTCTAGAGGAGCGTGGGAGACCTAACCTCGGGCCCTTCCTTCCCGAACGTCAGCGGACTACCAGTATTGATAGCGGTTAAAGTCTGATTGGACGCTGGTGATCACTGCATCTGCTCGACAGATGCAGAAGGTCTTCTGAGATTCAGAGGTGCGGCCGCCGGCGTCAAGGCCGTGCTGATCGACGCTCACTTCTACAGCAATTCCCGGGCGGCCAGCGGTCTGGCCATTCTGGTCACTGGCCTGGCCCTGCTGCTGCCGGCGGTTCGTGCGCCGCGCCCTGGATCCAGCGAGGGCAAGGAGGGCTCCGAAGGCGATCCCGGTGCCGCACTGGTGCCCCCGGCGCAGTGGGCACCTGCGAAACTTTAGCAAAACGGGTAGGCCAGACGCTTCACTGGACGGGACGCCCCTGAGGAGCGTCCCGTGCCCATGAACAACGTGAAGGCCGTGTCGATTGAACCAAAGCGGGGGAGAGGAACCCCCGGCCGCCACGGCTTCGTCCAGACACAGGCGTTCCAGACCTGGTTGACGGTCAAGGCAATCGAAGCCACACCACCGCACCCCTTCAGCAGCGATCCCGTTTTCGATCGACTACAGGGTGAAGAGGACGTCCCAGAGACAGCCTGCACCGAAACATATGAGCGCTGATCCGCGAGCGTCCGGTGCGAGGTCGCGTGGGCCACACACGTGATCTCCACGGCTTGATGCGACAACCCCGCTGCGTCCTCCATAACTTCAGGAGCGGAGCCGGTTGGGCGAGCGGCAGATCAACCCTGCGCAGGGACTTCCGGATCCGCACACCGAAATCATCAGGGTACACGGCGCTGCCCCCATGCGCGGACTCGCCACCACTCGCTGACAGCCTCTGGACACCACACGGCAAAGTCAGCCTGCCGCCGTGCGGCCAGTGGCCTGAACCGTCTGTGGCTCGCCTCAAGACTTTTCAGCCAGAACAGCGCAGCTCGGCAGAGATGCTCGCCTGTAGGCAATCCAGTCATCAGGTGCATGGACTCTCTCCAGCGCACACCTGATCGTTGGGGAACGGATGATGTCAAAAGAGGTCAAGGGCAAAATCCCTCAGGATCACTTCCCAGGGCCTTCTCGTCGCTCCTGTGAAGCTGGCTGATTTTTTGCGTACCAGACGGGCCAATTTTAGACACATTTTCGCTCTTTTCGAATTGTTCCAGTCTGTTCTGCACTGGACAGAAACCCATCCCAGCAGCCTTATCTACCCAAGTGTCGGGTGAGCCGGGAGACCAGTTAAGAAGCCCGTTTCGTACTAATACTGGTTAGTGCTAAACTTCGACACCAATCCATTCGCACTCTTCGCTTCTACACTCTGTTGACTGTTTTCCCCCTGAATGGTCAGCACTCGCGCTCACGCTTCGGTGTGATCTCTTGTCTCACCGGTGTTCATTCCGCCCAGTTCTGAACAGCGCTGGATTCGATAGGAAGTCTGGTTGAATGCCCATCTTTTGGCGCTTCACGCGTTACGGAGTGTGCGGCGGTGCAGTCCGAGAGTGTTCGAATGGAGCCCTACTCTCACTGTCCCTTGATCCAGTCCACTTCTAGGGCGAACCGTTCGGCGCGGTTGTTGCCGATAACGAGGCCAAAAAATATTATTTTGCTGGAATCGAGCGTCGGGCCTGCAACCCGTTCGCCAGAGCGCGTGGGGCGCAGAGAATTGAGCGGAATCGTAACTTCGATCCACCGCCCTGCTACAGTGTTGAATTCGTTGCGGTACGTGACGCCGTTGGAAGTGCTGGTGCCGAGTTGCAGGGCGTAGCGCTTGCCGTCTCCCTTGACCCGCAGCCTCAGGCTTGAAAACTGGCTCAGGTCAAAGCGGCTGGGGTTAGAACGGATTCCTGAAAACCCGCCGTTGTTTTCTAAGCGCACCTGACCCGTAAACTGAAGCACTCCGCCGCCAATCTGCACGCGACTGTTGGAGACGCCGCCCATCACTGTGTCGTTGCGGGCGTACCAAGCCGGCTCTCTGGATTGGAAGTCCAGCAACGTACCCGACAAAGCAGCGCTAGACAACAGCGCAACGGCGAGGGCAAGGCGTTTCATGGCTGGATCGTAGCCTGACTTGCCGCGTCACACCACAAGAAAACGGACAGTCGTCATGAACGGGTTTTGACCCCTGTATTCGGAGCTGTCTGCTCAGGGAAGGTCATCCTTTTCACGCGCTCACACCTCTATGGCCCGCAGTGACAGGAAACAAGTTGGGCACTGTTGTTTAAGTTTCTCCAGCGTTGGCTGTGCCATACTTCGTCTCGTTTCGCAACTCTCATTTCTCTCCACTGCCTCTCGGCAGCCATCATCAAGAGGTGTTTCCCTTGCCCACTGTCCATGCCTACGCTGCCCAAGACGCCCAGAGTCCACTGGCCCCCTTTCAGATCGAACGGCGTGAACTCCGGGCGCAGGACGTTCAAATCGAAATTTTGTACAGCGGCGTGTGTCACTCTGACATTCATCAGGCCCGCAGCGAGTGGGGGCCGAGCCTCTATCCGATGGTTCCTGGCCATGAAATCGTGGGCCGCGTGACCGCAGTGGGTGAGGGCGTCAGCCGTGTGCAGGTGGGTGATCTGGCGGGCGTAGGCGTGATGATCGACAGTTGCCAACACTGCGAGAGCTGCGCTGAAGGGCTGGAGCAGTACTGCGAAAATGGCCACACCACCACCTACAACTCGCGGGAAAAAGACACCGGCAACCTGACCTTCGGCGGGTACTCGACCTCTATCGTGGTCACGGAGAAGTTTGTGCTGCGTGTCCCCACGTCGCTGGCGCTGGAGGCCGTCGCTCCGCTGCTGTGTGCAGGCATTACGATGTACTCGCCCCTGAAGCATTGGAAGATTGGCCGAGGACACCGCGTAGCGGTTGTCGGGCTGGGCGGTTTGGGGCACATGGGCATCAAACTGGCCGCCGCACTTGGGGCCGACGTGACGCTGTTCACCACTTCACAGCGCAAGGCCGCAGACGCGCTCCGGTTGGGGGCACACCATGTGGTCATCAGCAGCGATCCAGACGCCATGAAAGCTGTTCGGGGCAGCTTCGACTTTATCCTCAGCACTGTGCCGACCAAGCATGACCTGAACCCCTACCTGCGTACCCTCACGCGTGACGGCCAACTGATTATCGTGGGAGCCATCGACCCAGTCGGTGTTCACGGCGGCCTGCTGATCTCACATCGCCGCAGTGTGGCGGGCAGCAACATCGGTGGCGTGGCCGAAACGCAGGAGATGCTCGACTTTTGCGGCGAGCACGGCATCGTGGCCGACATCGAACTGATTAAGATGCAGGACATCAATACTGCCTACGAACGCATGGTCAACAACGACGTGAAATACCGCTTCGTGATCGATATGGCCTCGTTGAAGTAATCGGCGGGGGTCAACCTGACGTGGGAAGACTGGGTTGCTGTGAAGCCCCTCAGTCTTCTTGCTCCTTTTGTTTAAGCTTGACAAGTGGGCGCAGAGATTCGTAACCCGCGAGGCCGAGGTAGGCTTGGGTTTCGAGCTGGGTTTGGAGGCCAAGCAACCGGATCCCAGCGGCGTTTCTGAGGGCTTGCCAAGCCTGATAGGGCACGTTGGCGCGGCGGCACAGACGGTAGAGCCGTTGGCGCAAGTCGGCAGGGTTCTGGATCTCGAACACTGGCCCTTGAGCTTGAAACAGAGCGGTGTGTCCGCGCAGGTGGCCCCACGATTGGAGGGCATCCAAGAGCAGTTCGCTGCCGGGAATAGAGCGGCCCCGAACAGTGAGGAGGCCGGAGTGCAATTGGACGTCTTCAAACTGGAGGCCGATGACTTCGGGGCCAGTAAGTCCAGCGTGGCCGCCGAGGAGCACGAGGGCGCGTTCTTCGGGGGTGGCGTGAGCCAGCAACCGTTGCACTTCGGCGGGCGTGTAGGCGCGGCGGTGGTCTTGCGGGCGGTTCAGCGGGCCAGTGGCGGTGGGCGTGCGAAAAGGATTACTGCTGAGCATGGCCTGCGCGATCAAGACATCGTAGAGGGTGCGAACTTGAGAGAGGCGGTTTTTGGCGGTGGCGGGGGAATAGGTCTGTGTCAGCCAATCGCGGTAGGCTGCAGCCTGCACTTCATCGGCAGCCAAGACACCGTGTCCTTGTTCCTGAAGCCAGCCGAAATAGATGCGGAGGCCACTGAGGACATTGATCTGGGTGGTGCTGCCGGGAGTGCCGGGTAAGGCGGGGACAAGCAAGTCGAGGGCGGCGGCAAAGTCCTGCTGTCCAAACAGGCGGCGTAACTGTGATTTAGATAGCAGCATATTTCAGTATATAGAAGACAGCGAGCGATTGGTAGCTATTATGGATAACCGCGAATAGAGGACACCAAACTGCTGCGCAGTTTGAGCGATGGGCAGTGGATCCAAGACAAGCGGGGCGTGATCATCACCGGCCCCACCGGGGTCGACAAAGCCTTCATTGGGTGCGCCCTCGCACACCAAGCCTGCCGACAAGGCCATACCGCCCAGTACGCACAAACCGGACGACTCTTACAAGAGCTGACCCTGGCCAAGGGCGATGGTCGCTACCTCAAATTGCTGGCGGGCTTGGCCCGGGTTCAGGTCTTGATCTTGGATGATTGGGGCTTGGATCTCCCGACGGCTGGGGGCCGCCGGATCTTGCTCGAGATTCTCGATGACCGTTACGAGCGGGCCTCGACCATCATCACCAGTCAATTCCCCACCACCGACTGGCACACCAACCTCGGCGATCCCACCTTAGCGGACGCGATCTTGGATCGCGTCCTGCATCACGCCTACCGCATTGAACTCAAAGGAGACGGTCTGAGAAAGAAACCCAGCCGCTTGACCGCCAAGACCCCTGAACTCCTAGAATGATCTCAGCTCGTGGTGAGCAGAAAACGAGCCCGATAGAGTGAGTTTGGGTGGCCCGATAAACTGAGCGCCGAGGGCCATCTTGGAGAGCGTACGCACCCTCTGAACCGCAAGCCCGAAACCGGCTCGCTCGATTAACCCCTGTCACCGAGCAGCCGGCGAGCGAAGTCCAGTGTCTGGACTTCGTCGCTGTGGATTCGGAGCCGCTTCCTGTCTCGACCTTCAAACGAGCGCCACGAAATTTACATCGTGGCGCTCGTTATGGATTCAGCACGGCTGGGCCGGTCTAGGGCTTCAGATCGCACGCTTGGAGTGCGCTGAACGGCAAGATCATTCAAGACGACATTCGTCCTGCGAATGAGCACGATTTCAGCGTGCTCTGCAAGGGTGTTTAGGGATTGGCCCGCCGTAAATGGGCCAATACAGATCGAAGATTAAGGCTACCAGTCGGGAACGTGCCTGAACGGGTCGATCCACGTTGGAAGCCGGAATACGGGGCAACCAGAAAATGTGTGGAGTCGGCGTTCTCGGTGCTTATAGGTGCAGGACTGCGCTGGGGTCAGGTCAAAACACACTTGAGCCTGCGATTAAAAGTGGCACTGACCGTCTTGGCGCACAACATGAAATTCACCGACCTCAACAGTTGATCCCCCACTTGTCAACCCCTATTTGCGGTAGATAGCATCGGCCAAGTCACCGAACCAGTGGGCTTCCAATGGGTGTAGGGCGGGCGCTGCAGCTCAGCTCTGGGCATTTGCTTCCCTTACTTCTGAGCCTGCTGTATTCCGCCCATCTCTGCCAGCTTCAGCTCACGCCAGAGCATGGCTTAACCGATGAATAGGGTGTAGGAAGAAAACGTAGCCAGCAAGAAAGGATTCACGAAATTACGATTTGGTTTGAATACAGCAGGCTTAAGAACCTTCTCAGTTGGAAGGATGTCAAGAGTTCTTTTGCGGTAGGCAATCAGGTATGACAAGGGTGCGGTAGTATCACAATCTATATACTGCATAGCGGATTTCAGGACTGAAGACTGTTCCCTGAATGTGGGACGAATAAAATCGCCCTCTCCCCTCTCTGCATCTTCAATTAATAGCAGGTTCGCCCTAGCGCAACAGACCGACACGACACCCAGAACTCGGACACTCCCGCAGCCGGTCATTGAGTTCGTTTGTGCGTGCCACCGTCATATCTGTTGCCCGGTCTACCGAGACATCGGTGAAGCTGTCCCGTGTCAGCACACTCGCCGTGTCGCGTCGCCGCATCCAAGCGCGCTGCGTCACCCGGAGCGTCTCTCTTGCGCCCTGCGGCAGTGCGGCGAGCAACTTGCCGTAGACAAGGTTCAGATCGCGGTCAGCCTGCGCGTACAACTTCTGATAGCAGTACACCGCGTCGAAATCGCTCAGAGTCCCGCCGCAGTTGTTCTGTGCGCCCCCTGTTCCCGATACCACTCGGGCACGCCATGCCAGCGCGCCCACCGCCAACGCCCTCATACTGACCTGATTGTCCGTAAGCGCATCATACGTGAATTCAGCGGCGAAGTGCAGTACAATTGCCAAATCTTAAGCAAGGAATTGGCCTTCATTGCTTTATAACGGACCAACAGATCCAGCCTCTGTCCTACGCTTTGGGCAACGTGAACGAGAACGTCGCGCCCTGATCCAGCATGCCTTCTGCGCTGACCGTGCCGCCATGCCGCATGATGACCCGGCGCACATTGGCTAGACCCACACCATTGCCCTCGAACTCTTCTTGACGGTGTAGCCGCTGAAAGACCCCAAACAATTTGTGGGTGTAGCGGGTATCAAAGCCCACGCCGTTGTCCCGCACAAACATGCGCCAGTCGTATGGACTTTCCTCGGCCCAGATCTCAAGGTGGGCAGGGTCGCGTGGGGCCGTGTACTTCAGGGCATTGGAAATGAGGTTCTCCATGACTTGACTGAGCAAGCCGGGGTCGGCCATCACCAGCGGCAGTGGGCCAACCGTCCAGTTCACCTGTCGGCCCACCACTTCAGGCTCAAGAACATCCCGAACACTGGCTACGATTGCTCCCAGATCCACGATCCCCAAATGGAGCGGCTGCTGAGACGTGCGGGACAGTCCTAGGATGGCGTCGATCAGGGTGGTCATGCGGCCCGCGGCCTGATCCATCACGCCCAAATAGCGCGCCGACTTCTCATCCAAGCGGTCGCCTAAGTTTCTCCGCAGCAGTTGAGCGAAACTGGTGACGTGGCGCACCGGCGTCCGCAGATCATGGGACACCGAATAGGCGAACGCCTCGAGTTCTTCATTGGCTGCGGCCAGTGCATCCCGTTGAGCACGCAACCGTTTGGCTTGTTCGGCCCGGTCTATGGCGAGGCCCAAACCGTGCAAAATGGTCTCAAGCACCATCTGGTCTATGGGCGTCCAGCGCCGCTGCACGAACAACGCGACCCGGAAACAGCCCACCGAAACCCCGTCTACCAGCAGCGGGAGAGTGGCCGCCGCGTGAACGTCCTGCACAGACTCCAGAGCGGTTTCTGTCTCAAGTGTATCGGCTTGCTGATACAGCGGTTGGCGCGACTCGAACGGCAGCCGCAAGGCTGGAGTGGCCTGAGGCAAGCCTGCGTCCATCCGCCGCTGCACGGTGGGGTCTTGGAACTGGCCCACTTGGGCTTTGAGACACCACTGCTCGCCCTCCAGCTCAAAAAAGGTGAACACGCCCGGCGACAGCAGCTCAGAGAGACTCTGCTGTGCCCGCCCAATCAGCGTGTACCGGTCGGCTTCTACCCGGAGGGCGCGGGACAACTGGGCCACCGCCTCTAGGGCACGGTTGCGGCTTTCGACTTCAGCCTTTTGCTGCTGGAGTTGCTGAGTGCGTTGCTCGACTTGGCCCTGCAAGTCGGCCATCAGGCGGGCACGTCCTAGAGCGATGCCGCACTGGGTACTGAGCGTTCGCAGAAAAAACCGTTCCTCCTGCGTGAAATGGTGCGGTTCCCGGAAATCCAATACGATCAGGCCGAGGGACTTCCAACTCTCGAACATGGGCAGCACGGCGGTCGCCACTGGCGGCGGCGCACCCACCCGTTGTTCGAGGTCGGGATAAGCCGCCATCAGGGCCTCTTGGTGCTCGAAGAAGAGGGCCTTTTGCTGCAGCAGCGCGTCGCCTGCAGGCACCGTGCCGTCCAGTGGGCCGTCTTTCCAGATGGTCGGCACACCGGGCACATACCCCCGGCTTTGCGCCAATTCGAGTCGGTCGCCGGCTGCATTCACCAACAACACGGCTCCGGTCATGGCGTCTACCGCCTCCAAAGCGGAGGTCAGCAGGACTTCAAAGACCCCGTGCACGGTGGTGGCCGCAGAGAGTGCATGGGTCACGTCCTGCAGGCGCTCGTTCAGTGAGAGGAGCGCAGGCGTGCTGGAGGGCAAGGACATGGTTCAGCTTAGTGCGCAGTTGAGCTAGATCACCGTGACCTGACCTGTGCACGGCCAATTGGACGGTGGTCTAAGGACTTTTGGTGGATCTGAACCGCATTCCGGGAGTCGGCATTATCCCAGTTCTTCAGCCTGCTCGCGGCCCCAACGCCAATTCTGAATTTCGGGCAAGTCTTCCCCTGTGGCTTCCACATGCGCCCGGTGTTGGGCCAACTTGCCGTGCAGCAAGCGTTTCACGGCTTCGGTAGCCTCGCCGCCCAACTGGGGCAAGCGGGCCACAGCGTCCAGCGCCAGATGAAACCGGTCGAGATCGTTGAGCACCACCATGTCGAAGGGCGTGGTGGTGGTGCCTTCTTCCTTGTACCCGCGCACATGCAGGTGGGCGTGTCCGGCGCGGCGGTAGGTCAGGCGGTGAATCAGCCATGGATAGCCGTGATAGGCAAAAATAATAGGGGCCGTGACCGTGAAGAGGCGGTCGAATTCGGCGTCCGGTAGGCCGTGCGGATGCTCCTGCTGCGGCTGCAACGTCATCAGGTCGACGACATTGATCACCCGGATGCTCAGCTCTGGAAAATGCTGGCGCAAGAGGTCGACGGCGGCTAACGTTTCTAGCGTGGGCACATCCCCCGCGCAGGCCATCACCAGATCAGGAGCCACGCCCGCCCGCTCGCTTCCGGCCCACTCCCAGATGCCCACGCCCACCGTGCAGTGCTGAACGGCCTCGGTCATGGTCAACCACTGCGGCGCAGGTTGCTTGCCCGCCACGATGACATTCACGTACTGGCGACTTCGCAGGCAATGATCGGCCACCGACAGCAGGGTGTTGGCGTCGGGCGGCAGATAGACGCGCACCACGTCGGCCTTCTTGTTCATGGCGTGATCGATGAAGCCGGGGTCTTGGTGCGAGAGACCGTTGTGGTCTTGCCGCCACACATGCGAGGTGAGCAGCAAGTTCAGCGACGCTACGTCCCGCCGCCACGAGATATGCCGCGACGTGTTCAGCCACTTGGCGTGCTGATTGAACATCGAGTCGATGATATGAATAAACGCCTCGTAGCACGAGAACAAGCCGTGCCGCCCAGACAGGGTGTAGCCCTCCAGCCAGCCTTCACAGAGGTGCTCGCTGAGGACTTCCATCACCCGGCCACTGGGAGCCAAATGTTCGTCGGTGGGCAGCAGCGGCTCCTCCCACGTTTTTGCCGTCACCTCGAACACGGCGTCTAGGCGGTTGGAGGCGGTTTCGTCTGGCCCGAACAGGCGGAAGGTGGTGGGATTGCCGCGCATCACGTCGCGCAGCCAAGTGCCCAGCACCCGCGTGGCCTCTCCGTCTACCGCACCCGGCTGAGGCACGGCCAGAGCGTAGTTCCGGAAGTCCGGCAAGGTGAGGTCTTGCAGCAGCACGCCGCCGTTGGCTACCGGATTGGCTCCCATACGCCGGTTTCCCTGTGGAGCCAGGACCGCCAGTTCAGGCCTCAAACGGCCCTCCTCGTCAAAGAGTTCGTGCGGGCGGTAGCTGAGGAGCCAGTCTTGCAGTTGCTGCAGGTGCGCCGCGCTGTGCCTGACCTCGGCCAGCGGCACCTGATGGGCACGCCAAGTCCCTTCCACGGGCTTGCCGTCCACCACTTTTGGCCCCGTCCAGCCTTTGGGCGAGCGCAGCACGATCATGGGCCACACCGGGCGCTGCGTGAAGCCTTCTTCCCGCGCCCGCCGCTGAATGCCTGCGATGTCGGCCTGAACCTGCTCCAGCGTGTCGGCCATCAGTTGGTGCATCAGGGCCGGATCGTCGCCTTCTACAAAGTACGGCGCGTGCCCGTAGCCGCGCAGCAGCGATTCCAGTTCTTCGCGGCTGAGGCGGGCCAAGAGGGTTGGATTGGCAATCTTGTAGCCGTTCAGGTGCAAAATCGGCAACACCGCACCGTCAGTCACTGGATTTAGGAACTTGTTGCTGTGCCAACTGGCCGCCAGTGGCCCCGTTTCGGCCTCACCGTCGCCAATGACGCAGGCCACCAACAGGTCAGGATGATCGAACGCCGCGCCGTAAGCGTGCGCGAGGCTGTAGCCCAGTTCGCCGCCCTCATGAACCGAACCGGGTGTTTCGGGGGCCGCGTGACTGGGAATCCCGCCGGGAAAGGAAAACTGCCGGAACAGCTTTCTGAGGCCGTCTTCTCCGGGGCCAATGTCGGGATACAACTCGCTGTAGCTGCCCTCTAGGTAGGTATTGGCTACCAAGCCGGGGCCGCCGTGACCGGGGCCAGCCACATACAGCACGCTCAGGTCATGCTGCCGGATCAGGCGGTTAAGGTGGACATAGATGAAATTCAGGCCCGGCGTGGTGCCCCAGTGGCCCAGCAGCCGCGCCTTGGTGTGTTCGGGACGCAGAGGTTCGCGCAGCAGCGGATTGGCCTGCAAATAAATCTGGCCCACCGACAGGTAGTTGGCGGCCCGCCAGTAGGCGTCGGTCAGGTGCAGGTCGGCAGGCGTCAGGGAAGAAACAGAATGGGCCTTGGTCACACGAACCTCCGGAACAACAGCGGTCAAGGGAGAGGCGAGCGTTCAGCCAAGCACTGCCCCGTCAGGTGAGGGTCTGCTGGCGGGGCAGTGGCGGGGCATCCAGAGGAGGAATGTCCACAGGTAGGCTGTCCAGAGGCGGCATACAAGGAGGTGGGTGCTGGTCTGTCCGTTATACCGCCTGCGCCTCAGCATTCACGCAACGAGGGTGGAAAAGACCAGATTCGTCTCTTCCACCCTCATGCCTCAGCAGCTCTTTTTTAATGGTTGCCCCTTGCTTGGCAACGGCTTGTGGACATCCAGCTTGTGCGCGAACCCCCCCGTTGCTCCGCAACGCCCCCTTAGAGGGGAGGACAAGAGCTCTTGCGCTCCCCTTAAGGGGGGCCGTCTGCACAGCAGACTGGGGGGTTCGCCCAGAACCGTCAAGTTTGGACGTTGCTCAGCGGGACAGGACTTAGTAGCCTCCTCTCAGCGGCGGCCCACGCCCGCAGCCAAGGTCAGCGGGGCGTCCAGTTTGAGCCAAATGAACTCGTTGTTGTCTTTGACCTGTGCGCCGCGCCCGCCCGTGCCGGGATAGTTGTTGTCGTTGGCGATCAGGAGCGTGTTGGCGTCCAGCACGATGATGTTTTCGATGGTCACGAAGGGGAAAGAGAACACGCCGCCCACCGTGCTGGGGGCCAGCGCTTGGGGGTCTTGGATGGTCAGCAGATCGGCCACCAGCGTCTTTTTGAGGGTACCGTCGGCGTTCTTATCCTTCAGGCTCACGCTGTACACCCGCTTGGTTTTGGCGGTGGGGCCGCTGCCGCTGTCGCGCTCCAGCACCAGCAACGTGTCGGCGTTTACGGGCGTGATGTCACCGATGGCGTTGGCGGGGTCTTCGAGAGTATAGCGGCCTGCCAAGCTCCACGCATTGCCCGCCAGAGCAACAGCGTGCAGACGCAACTGTCCGGGCACGTCGCCCAGCACGCTCTTTTCCAGTAGGGCGTAAGCGGTTTTGCCGTCTACCCCCAGCGTCAAGCCCTCGAAGCCGCCGCTGCTGCCCAAGTTTGCGCCGCTGAGCTGACCGGGCAGGGGTGCGCCGAGAGCAAAGGCCGGATTCTGAGGACTACGGACTTCGGCGGCGGTGTACTGGCCCACCACCCGCGCTCCGGTGGCGGGAAAATCGGTGAACAGGCCGTCTACGCCTGCCCGCAGAGCCTGCCGCATCTCGGCTTCGGGGTCGGCCACGTATTGAGGCAACAGGTAGGTGGGTTCGTTCCGGAATGTCCACGAATGCACCAGCAGTCCGGCGGCGTGTGCCCGCGTCACAAAATCGGTGGTTGCGCCCTTGTCGTCAATGATCCAGCGTTTGTACGCGCCCACGCCGCCCGCATAGGTGGCGAGGTCTTTGAGGGCCGCGTCGGTGGTCAGGGCGTCGTATTTGCGGGGATCGCCCTTGACCACCCAGTCGTAAGGCGCTTCGTCGGGGCTGCTGACCAACTGCACCAGCGGGATATTCAGGCCCGCTTTGGGCAACAGGTTGGCCTTCAGGTCGCGCAAGTTGGCCGTCTCGAACGACTGGATAAACACGCGGGCCGGGTCGGTGAAGCCTTCTTTTTTCAGCGTATCTACGAGCAGCTGAGAAGTGTTGACCTTGGCCACCGTTTCCATGTAGGTCGGGTGCTTGGTCTCCGGATAAATGCCGATCTTGCGGCCCGTTTTGGCCTCCACGTCCTTGACCAATGCGATCACTTCGGCCAACGTCGGCACTTCAAATTTGCCGTCGAAGGCCTTGCCGCGCAGTGCGGGCAACCGCTCCAGCGCCCGCATGGTTTTCAATTCGGCCAGCGTAAAATCCTCGACAAAATAACCGCGCACTTCTACACCGTCCAGCTTTTTGGTGGTCAGGCGGGCCGCAAATTCGGGATGGGCGGCCACATCCACCGTTGCCTCCAGCACTTTGCCCGCCGCGTCCACCACCGCGATCACAGGTTCATGGCGGGCCACCAGCACACCGTCTTTGGTGACCACCAGATCAGGCTCGACAAAATCTGCGCCCGACTCGATGGCTACCCGGTAAGACTCCAGCGTGTGTTCGGGCCGGGTGCCGCTGCTGCCCCGGTGCCCGATGACGATGGGAGCTTGGCCGCGCAGGGTGGGCAGGCCCGCCAGATTGGGGGTCACGGCAGGCGCGTCGAGCAACTTTCCATCGGCGCTGAAGTGCAGCAGGTACGGCCCGAACTCGTCACCGACCCACAGCGTTCCGTCTGGGGCAAAGAAAAACCCTTCGACATCAAAATCTGCGCCAGTCAGCAGACGCTCTGGGCTGGCCTCGTTCACGATCACCCACGGCACTTTTTTGTCTGGGTCACGCAGCGAAATGTGCGGGCCGACTTCGACGACGCCCTGTCCAGTGGGAGCCGTTTTGGCGCTCAATTTCAAGGAGTAGAGCCGCAGCAGAAAGTCGGCGCTGTTGGCCTTGCTGCCGTAGCCGTTGTCGCTCAGGAACCAATAGCTGCCGTTCGGCCCAAACTGCACGCCCGAAAATCCCTGCACGGGCTGGCCCTTAAAGCGGGCCTCACCGCGCAGGCCCGCACCGCTGAAGGCACCGCTTGCCGGGCCATCTGAAAACGTGTCGGCGGGCAGTTGGGCGTACCCCACCAACGTCGTTGCCTGCGCGGAGGTCAGGCCCAGCGCCAGCACAGCGGAGAGGAGGAGGGCCGACCGAGACAGTGATGTTCTAGGCATGGCCTGACATTCACAGGCCAACGTCAGGCCTAGGTCTGTGCCGTGTCAGTTGCGGGTCAGGTTGGGGAACCTCGTGATCCCTGTAGAGCTGAGCAACATCCAAACGGGGCAAGCATTGACCGTTGATGCTTCCGGGCGAACCCCCCAATCTGCTGGGCAGCCGGCCCCCCTCAGAGGGGAGCGCAACAGCTTTTAGTCCCCACCTCTAAGGGGGTTCACGTTCCAGCTCCATGTTCTCAAGATGTCGCCAACCTCAGCAGGCATCAATAAGTGATGCGGCGAAGGAAGCCATTCCAGATCGCCGTCGCCCGAATACTGTTCTCGGCTCTCTGCCCGGACGGATGGCCAGAATGCCCAGTTTCCAGTCACGAAGGGGAGATATGGAGCCCCTCGTTCAAGTCACCAGTTCTTTCCAGAGGGCGCTCGTCCATTTTTGACTGCTGGCCGCACTTTCCACTGTCTTCTCTATAAAATGCACGCCGCGTGCGCCGTCTTCCAGCGTGGGGAACTGGGCGATATGCAGATCAGGCACACGGCCTTCTTGCTGTGCCAGCAGGGTTTCCGCTACGCCCCGGTAAATGTTGGCAAACGCTTCGGTAAAGCCTTCGGGGTGGCCGCTCGGCACGTGCGAGGCGGCCTGTGCAGCGGGACTGAGCGCCGGACTGCCCCGCGTCCAGCGTTGTTGCGGGCCGTCCAATGGGAATACGTCCAGGTGATTGGGCGTTTCTTGCTGCCAGCGCAGGCTGCCGCGTGTGCCGAAGACCTGCAAGCTCAGGTCGTTTTCGAGGCCGCAAGCAATTTGGCAAGCTGTGAGAATGCCGCGTGCGCCGCCTTGAAAGCGCAGCAGCAAGCTCGCGTCGTCGTCGAGTGCGCGGCCCGGCACGAAGGTGGTCAGGTCGGCACAAATGCTGTCCAGCGTGAGGCCAGTCACGGTGGTCATCAAGTTCTCGGCGTGCGACCCGATATCGCCCACCGCGCCCGCGATGCCGCTGCGGAGGGGATCGGTGCGCCAGTCGGCCTGCGCGTTGCCTTGTCCTTCCAGCCGAGTCGCCAGCCAGCCTTGGTTATACAGCACCTGTACCTTGCGAATCTCGCCCAGCACCCCGCCGCGCACGAGGTCGCGGGCCTGGCGCACCATCGGGTAGCCGGTGTAGTTGTAGGTCACGGCAAACAGGCTGCCCGTGCCCGCCACGATCCGCAGCAGATCGGCGGCCTGCTCGCTGCTATGCACCAGTGGTTTGTCGCACACCACCGGAAGGCTGGCCTGTGCAAAAGCGCGGGCCACCGGGTAATGCAGGTGGTTGGGCGTGACGATGCTCACGCCCTGAATCCGCCTGTCGGGCGGCAAAGCCAGTTCACCCTCCAGCATCGCTTCCCATGAACCGTAACTGCGGCTTTCGGCCACGCCCAAGGGTTGTCCGAAGGCCCGTGAGCGCTCTGGGTCACTTGAAAAGGCTCCGGCCACGAGGTCGAATTGCCCGGTCAGGGCAGCGGCGCGGCGGTGAACGCCCCCGATGAACGCGCCCGGCCCGCCGCCTACCATGCCCCAGCGCAGGCGGGTCATGTCTTCTCCTCTGGCCCCGTGAAAGCGGCGTCGAAGGCCCGCCCAGACGCCGGGAAATCCAGCGTCCGCGCAAAGCTGAGACTCTCCCCTGCCCCGTGCCAGCGCTCCATGCGGGCGTCTTCCCACTCCACGCTCAGCGGGCCAGCGTAGCCGACGTCGCCCAATGCCGCGATGACGTCCTGAAAGCGGAGATCGCCCCGGCCCAGCGAGCGGAAATCCCACATCCGGCGGGCGTCCCCGAAAGTGGTGTGGCCGCCGAACACGCCCACTTCTCCGGTGCCGCGTCCCCACCAGACATCCTTGAGGTGAACATGAAAGATGCGCTGGGGGAAGGCCCGCAGGAAACCCACATAATCCACCCCCTGATAGGCGAGGTGGCTGGGGTCGTAGTTGAAGCCGAAGCGCGGATGGTGGTTCACCGCGTCCAGAGCGCGGCGGGCGGTGGCCGTATCGAAGGCGATTTCGCCCGGATGCACCTCCAGCGCAAAGTTCACGCCGTGTGCGCCGAAGGTCTCCAAAATTGGCGTCCAGCGGCGGGCGAAGTCCTCAAATCCGGCGTCCCAGTACGCCTGAGACGTGGGCGGGAAGGCGTAGGCGCTGTGCCAGATGCTCGATCCCGTAAAACCCGTGACGGTGGGCACACCGAACAGGGCCGCTGCCCGCGCTGTATCACTCATTTCCTGTGCAGCACGTCTCCGCACGCCTTCCGGATCGCCGTCGCCCCACACGTGCGCGGGCAAAATGGCGCGGTGGCGTTCGTCGATGGGGTCGCACACCGCCTGCCCCACCAGATGATTGCTGATGGCCGCGCAGGTCAGGCCGTGATCCTTTAAAAATTCGCGTTTGTCGGCCACGTACTGCGGCTCAGTCAGTGCCCGCTGCACCTGAAAATGGTCGCCGGAGCAGGCCAATTCGAGGCCGTCGTAGCCCAGTTGCCGCACTCGCGGGGCAAGGTCAGACAGGGGCAGGTCGGCCCACTGTCCGGTAAAAAGCGTGATGGGGCGCATAGATGGAACCTCGGAAAAACATAGGGACGTAGACGGGAAAAGGGCAATCGCGTTGCTCACTTCCCCCTCCCCGGCCCTCCCCCGCAAGGAGAGAGGGAGCTGAAAGCCGTACATCATGCTGTTTGTTAATTTCTTGACCAGTCGATCAGAAAGGTGAGTTGGGGAAGTAGTACTTGCTGGCGTTCGCCTTGGTGATCAGCACCGAGGGAATGATGGTGCTGGCGGCCAGCGGCGTACCCTTCACGCGGCTTTCCACCGTCAGGCGCATGGCCTCGGCAATCATGCTGGGCGGGTAGGTCACGTTGGCCTTGATCAGCGGGTCGCCATCGATCAGGCGCTTGACCATTTCTTTCATGCCTGCGCCGCCCAACACGATTTTGATGTCTTTGCGTCCGGCCTGCTGAATGGCCCGCAGCACGCCCACCGCCATATCGTCGTCGGCGGCCCACACCGCGTCTATTTTGGGAAAACGGGTCAAGTAATCCTGCATCACCTTGAAGGCGTCGTCGCGGTTCCAGTTGCCGTAGCGGGAATCGAGCAGTTTCACGTTGGCATTCTTTTTGATGGCGGCCTGAAACGCGGCGTTGCGCTGGTTATCGACGACAGACGTAATGCCGCGCAGCACGACCACATTGCCCCCGGCGGCCCCCAGTTGAGCGGAAATGTAGTCTCCGGCGACCCGGCCAAAGCCGTTGTTGTCGCCCGCCACATACGCGTTTTGGGCTTTGGGATCGCTCAGGCCCCGGTCGACCACCGTAATGAACACGCCCTTGGCCTTCAAGTTGGCAATCGGACGGGTCAGCGGAGCGCTTTCCTGCGGCAAGATCACGAGCGCCGTAATTTTATTGATGGTGTACAGATCCTGAATCTGGTTGGCCTGCTCGTTGGCGTCTTTGGCGGTCTTGACGATGATTTGAGCCGTGGGATACAGCTTTTGCAGTTGCGCTTTGGCTTGGTTGGCGTGATACACCACGCCCGCCGTCCAGCCGTGATCGGCAGAGGGGATAGATACGCCGATGATCTGCTTGGTCTGGGCAAGGGCTGAAGAGGCGGTCAGGGCGGCGGTCAGCAGGGTCAAGCGCAGGACAGTTGAAGTAGTCATATCAGGTTGCTCCTAGAGGGATAACTTGAGAAGGCGGGACACTGGAAACGAACGGTCTGAACGCGGCCTACACGGCGAATTCCCTCACGGCCCACCTCCTGTGCATCCGATTCGGCCCGCTCATTTGCGGCCTCCGCGCTGAAAGAAGGCGACGAGAATGATGACCACGCCCTGCACGGCGGCGTTGAGGTACACGCTGATGATGTTGGTGAGGTTGAGGACGTTCTCGATGGTGACCAGCAAAATCGCGCCCACCACCGTGCCCCAGATGCGGCCATGTCCGCCTTTGAGGGCCGTTCCGCCGATGATGACGGCGGCGATGGCTTCCAGTTCCCACAGGAGGCCCGTAGACGGTGAAGCGCTGCCCAGACGCGGCACGTACAGCGTGGTGGCGATGGCGACGCACACGCCCAGCAGCACGTAGGTGGCGATTTTGACGCCTCCCACGTTGATGGCGGCGTAGCGGGCCACCTGTTCGTTGCTGCCGATGGCCTGCACGTAGCGGCCATAACGGGTGCGGTTGAGGATCAGGCCGCCCACGAGGGCCACCAGCGCGAACACCAGAATCGGAATCGGCACGCCCAGCAGCGAGCCGTAAAACACCGGGCTGTAGCGGTCACTGACCCCCAAATCCAGCGAAATAGCGCCGCCTTGCGAGAGGTAGGTCAGCACGGCCCGGAAAATGCCCAGCGTGCCCAGCGTGACGATAAAAGCCTCGATGCGGCCCCGCGTGATGATGAACCCGTGCAGGAATCCGGCGACTGCGCCGAGGGTCAGGGCAAATGCCATGCCCACCAGCACCGTGCCCCAGCCCGCGCCGAGGCCCGGCACCAGTGCGTTCATGACCAGAATCATGCCCCCGGCGATCAGCGCCGCCAACGATCCCACCGAGAGGTCGATGCCGCCCGAAATGATGACGAAGGTCATGCCCACCGCGATAATTCCGGTAAAGGCCGCCCGCGTGAGAATGTTGGTGAGGTTGGACACGCTCAGAAAATCGGGGTTGAGGGCGGTGGCCACCAGCATCAGCGCCAGCAGACCCAGCAGGGGGCCGAGGCTGCCAATGCGTCCCAGCAGGGTAGGGCCGGGGGCGGCGACGGAGGAAAGAGGCGAAGGCGTAGGGGCCGGACTGGGACTAGGCGTGGACATAGGGCGGCTCCTGTGGGTCTCGGGTGATTTGGGCGGGGTCGTCTCTTTTCAGGCCCGTGACGTACTGAATAACTTCATGTTCGGTCAGTTCTGCGCCGCTGAGGTTGCCTACCAAGCGGCCCCCGTGCATGATTAGCAGGCGGTGGCACAGGCCCAAAAGCTCCGGCAGTTCCGAACTGATGACGATCACGGCTTTGCCCGCCGCCGCCAGTCCGTGAATCAGGTGGTAGATTTCGCGTTTTGCGCCCACGTCCACGCCGCGTGTGGGTTCGTCCAGCACGATCACGTCGGGGTGACGTTCCAGAATGCGGGCCAGCGCCAGCTTTTGCTGATTGCCGCCCGACAGCGCCGACGCGGTCACGTCCAGCCGCCCGCTGCGGATGTGGTGTTCTTCGGCGGCCCGGATCATCGCTGTTTTCTCGGCCTGCACGTCCAGCAAGGGCTTGGCGTACACCTCCAGCGTCATCAGGGTCAGGTTGGGCGTCAGGGCAAAATCTACCAGCAGGCCTTTGCCTTTGCGGTCTTCCGAGAGGTACACCAGTCCGGCGCGGGCGGCGTCACTGGGGTTGCGAATGCGGCGCGGCTGGCCGTCTACCGTCACGCTGCCCACCGTATGGGGCCGCAGCCCGAACAGGCCTTCAAAGCTCTCGGTGCGCCCCGATCCCACCAAGCCTGCGAACCCCAGCACCTCGCCCGCCCGCACGCCAAAGCTGAGGTCACGCGACCACCCCGGCACGTTCAGGCCCGTGACCCGCAGGCGTTCTTGCGGCTGGGGAGAGAGTCGCGGCGGAAACATATCTTCGAGTTCGCGCCCCACCATCAGGTTCGCCATCTGCTGCTGGCTCAGGTCGGCGGCGTCTCTGGTGGTCACGTAACGCCCATCGCGCAGCACGGTCACGCGGTCTGCGATCTGGCCCACTTCATCCAGTTTGTGGCTGATATACAGCACGGTCACGCCGGAATCCCGTAGTTGCCGGATCAGGCCCAACAGGGTGTTCGTTTCGTGCAGCGTCAGGGTGGCGGTGGGTTCGTCCATGATCAGCACGCGGGCTTGGCGCGACAGGGCTTTGGCAATTTCTACGAGCTGCTTTTGCGGCACACTGAGGTGACGCACCAACGTGCGCGGATCAAGGGTGATGCTCAAGCGGGCCAGCGCCTCTGCCGCGCCGCGCCGCATGGCCGCGTCGTCGATCAGCAGGCCGCCCGGTTCATGGCCCAAATAGATGTTCTGCGCCACCGTCAGGTCTTCGGCCAGATTGAATTCCTGATGGATCAGGACGATGCCCTCTGCCTCAGCGTCGCGGCTGGAACGGAAGTGAACGGGTTGCCCGTCCAGCCACACCTGACCGGAGGAGGGCGCGTGGTAGCCGCCCAGCATCTTCATCAGGGTGCTTTTGCCCGCGCCGTTTTCGCCCAGCAGCGCGTGCACTTCGCCCCGCCGAATCCCGAACGACACGTCGCGCAGGACTTCTACCGGGCCAAAACTCTTGGAGACGTTCTCGAACGTGATCCAGTCTGGTGGGGCTGTCACGCCTTGACCGGTCATGCGCTCACCTCCGCCAACAGCGCCCGTTCTATGGCGAGTACGGTGGCTCCGCGCAGTCCGGCCTGCACGCCCAGCGCGGCGTAATCTATGCGGAGTTTGCGGGTAGACAGCGGCAGGCTGCGGGCATACACGCTTTGGCGCACGCTCGCCAGCAGCAGCGGCCCCACCTGCGCCACCCCGCCCGACAACAGGACTTGAGACGGATTCATAAAATTGATCAGTCCGGCGATGACTTGGCCTACCCGCGTGCCCGCAAGCTGCAAAATGTCGTTGGCGACCGGGTCGCCTTGCCTCGCCGCCAGCGCCACTTCGCGGGTGCTGAAAGCGGCAGGATCGGCTTCCAGCAGGGCCGCCAGCAGCGGACTGTGGCCTCCCTCGGCGGCGGCCCGCGCCTCCCGCACGATGTTGGGCGCACCCGCCAGCGCCTCGAGGCAGCCCACATTGCCGCAGGAGCAGCGCGGCCCCGCCGCCTCCACGCTGATATGTCCTATGTCGCCCGCCGCGCCGTCGGCCCCCCGGAACACCTCGCCGCGCATGATGATGCCCGCGCCGATGCCCGTGCCCAGCTTGACGACGATGAAATTTTCTTGGCCCGGCCAGCGGCTCCGCACTGCGCCGGGGGTGTGGGCCGCGCCCAGAGCTTGCCTGCGGGCGTGATGCAGTTCGCCTAGAGCCATCAGGTTCACGTCGTTGTCGACGGCCAGCGGCGCAGCGAACAGGTCGGCAAAATAGGCGCGGAGATTAAAGCCTTCCCAACTGGGCATCAGCGGCGGGCTGATGAGCAGGCCCGTTTCAAATTCCACCGGGCCGGGTACGCCCATGCCGAGGCCCAGCACATGGGCGCGGGTCAGGCCTTGCCCGGTCAGCAGATCATCGATGAGAGGCACGATGTTGGCCAGCACCGGCCCCGGCCCGCGCCCCACTTGCACCGGCACATGGGCAGAACACAGTTGGCGGGTGGTCAGATCCGACAACGCGACTTGGGCGTGGGTGGCCCCCAAATCGATGCCCACCACCACGCCGAGCGCCCGGTTCAGCCGCAGCCCCAGCGCCCGCCGCCCCCCGCTGGACGGCTGCACCTCGCCCTCTTCGATCAAATTTTCGTCGAGCAGCATGCCCACCAAACTGGTCAGCTTGGACTTGGAAAACCCCAGTGCTTCGCAGAGATGCAGCCGTGAAGGATGATCCATCCACAACACGGCGTGCAGGACTTCCCGCTGATCGGGCGTGAGAAGAGGAGCAATGAAGGCAGCAGCCGAAAGTGCTGCCGGGGCCACCGGCACAGACGAGACGGACAGAGTAGGCATGGAAACCTCGGAGCGGTTTGACACAACGTATTGACACAACTGGGTGGTAAAGACAGAGTACGAGTCTGACTTCCGAGTGTCAAAACCAAACTTCGATTTATTTCAGGTCAAAGAGTCGAACTTGATCTGAAAAGAACCCTGTTGACAGGGGTTTTGTTATGGGCGGTGAGGTGAGGCCTTAGCCACCGACGTGAACGATAGGGCGGCGGTCACGGTCAGGCTCGGCACGGCGCAAAATCTCGCGGGTCAGGGGTGGAACGTCGCCCCGGCCCCCGATCACGAAGTCGAGCGCCAGATGCAGGGGGCTGTCTTCCGTCCAGCGCATGTAGACCTGCGGCGGCGCGCCTTTGCCGCGCAGATGCAGCATCACTGCGGCGATGGTGTTGGGCACGCTTGATCCCCTCGCCCGCAGCACTCCGAAAGGCCCGACTTGGAACCCCGTGACCTCTACCGTATCGGTGAATTCACTGGCGTCGTCGATCTCGACTTCTAGGAAAATGAAGGGTTGTTGATCGGGCAAATGCACCATCTGGCGCACCCTCAATTCCTGTTTGCGGTATTCGGCTTCCGAGGAGCGGCCCGGATGATGCGACACAAAGCGCAGAGGCCGGATGGGAAAGCTTTTCAGCAGGGCCTGAGACGCCTCATCGAACTGGACGCTCGACACCCGCAGTTCGAACGAGCGCATGATGCGGGACGTCATTCCGACCGCCAGTACCAGAGCGATGAACAGCAAAGCGATGTACAGACCCTGTGGGTTGCTGAGCAACGTGACCACGCTGGTGTAGACGAAGATCACGCTGATGATTCCGAAGGCCCACGCTTGGCGGCGCTGCTGTCGCCGGACGGCGCTCAGGGTGACGGCGATGGCGGCACTGGTCATCATCGCCAGCACTCCGGTGGCGTAGGCGGCGGCCTGACCATCCACACTGGCGCGGAAAGCCAGCGTGACCACCACCGACATCGTCAGGTAAATCAAGACCAGCGGGCGGGTGGCGCGTGCCCAATCGGGGGCCATGCCGTAGCGGGGCAGGTAGCGCGGCACGATATTCAGCAGGCCTGCCATCGCGCTGGCACCCGCGAACCAGAGAATTAAAATGGTGGACAGGTCGTACAGCGTGCCGAACCGTTCGCCCAAATTCTGGTGGGCAAGGTACGCCAAAGCCCGTCCGTTGGCCTCGCCGCCCGGTTGAAACGCGCCAGCGGGGATCAGCAAGGTAGTGACCAGACTGCTGGTGAGCAAAAACACACTCATCAGGAGCGCCGCGCCTGTCAGCAGTTTTTTTCCGTTGCGGATGCGGCCACTCGGTTTGGCCTCGGTATCCTCCGGGTCACCTTTGATCAGGGGCATGACGACCACACCAGTTTCGAACCCCGAGAGGCCGAGGGCCAGTTTGGGGAATACCAGTAGGGCCGCGCCCAGCAGAGCCAGAGGTGAGCGGTACGTCTGACCCAGCTGCGCCGTCCAGTCGGCCAAGACTTGGGGCTGGAGCGCGATTTGGTGCAGGCCTTGACCAATGACGACGGCGCTGAGGGTGAGATACAAGACGACCAACACGACGGCGATGCCGATGGCCTCTTTAAATCCTTTGAGGAACACCGCCGCCAACAGCAGCACCAAAATCAGCGTTACGCCTACCTGATGGCCTTCCAATGCCGTTTTGAGGAAGGGATTTTCGACGATGTGGGCCGCCGCATCCGCAGCCGAGAGGGTAATGGTAATGATGAAGCCAGTGGCAACGAAGCCGATCAGGGACAGCACCAGAAATTTGCTGGGCCAATACGACAGCAGGCGTTCGAGCATAGAGATACTGCCGTCGCCGTGCGGACTTTCGGCGGCCACCCGGCGGTACATGGGCAAAGCGCCGAAGAGCGTGACCAACACCAACACCAACGTTGCAAAGGGGGCCACCGCGCCTGCGGCCAGCGCCGCAATACCGGGCTGATATCCCAGCGTCGAGAAATAGTCCACTCCTGTCAGGCACATCACCCGCCACCAAGGCTGAGTGTGATGGTGTTTCTGCGCCGCAGGCACTTCTTCGAAGAAGCCTTCTGTGGGCACTGTCTCTTCCTGCACCATCCAGTGGGACATTTTGGCGACCAGAGGATGAGGGGCAGATTTATGGGGGGACATGACCTTAGGAAGTATCCACGCTGCGGCAGTGCAATGGAAGGGCTGGGTAGGTGCGGGCGGCAGGGTTCACTGGGCAGCCTGTGTCTCCCGAGCGAACTGGTACGGACTGCCCGACGCAACCTTGATGGAAGGTTCTCGGTAGCTGCTTATTGAGTCCTGTCCGGCTGAGCAACATCCAAACGGGGCAAGCATTGATCGTTGATGATTCCGGGTGAACCCCCCAGTCTGCTCTCCTGCGGAGCTGTACCAGTTCGCAGCCAGCCCCCCTCAAGGGGAGCGCAAATGCAGTTGTCCTCCCCTCTAAGGGGGGGCGTTGCGTCAGCAACGGGGGGGTTCACCTTCCAGCTCCATGTTCCCAAGATGTTGCCAACCTCAGCAAGGATCAATAACTCACCTGCCGCCCGGCCAACTGGGTGCCTGAAGATGCGCTGAAGGCCCGGAACTGAGGACTATAGTAAAGAGTGATCATTGCAGGTGAGACCAAGATTCAGAGGGCACATCGGCCCGGCTGCTTTGTCCGCGCCTCCCTCACGCCGGGGAACCGGTGAAAGTCAGGCAGCTTGAGGCTTTGCTGGCTCAACGCGGCTGGCTGTACCGGCCCCGCATCGGCACGGAGCATCGGCACTGGCATCATCCTGTGGAGGGGGCCATCACGTTGAGTGGCAACATGGCCCACGAATGCGATCCAGCGCAGGAAGACGCCGTTCTGCGCTGTTTGGGACTCACACACGTCGATCTGCGGCCTGACCTGTGCAAAACCACTTCTAAGCAGGAAGCCCGGTGACCTTGAGCTATCTGGGCCTGATCACCCGAACTCCTGAAGGCTACGCCGGATTCATTCCAGAACTGACGATTCTGGCCAACACCGACACGCGGGAGCAGTTGGAGGAGGCGCTGAGTCAGGGGTTGGCGCTTCATCTGCTGGATGCAGAGCAGACGCGGCCCAAACCTCGGGCGCACCGACTGACAGATTTTCCCGACGAAGTTCAGAGTGCTTACAGCGGGCGTGAGGTAGAGGAACTGGTGGTGACGCCCGCGCCCGTAAACCCTGTGAGTGTGCAAGTGGAGCGCACCCTCGCCGCCAGCGGCATGAGTTACCGCGAAGTCGCCCGGCGGATGGGCATTTTGCCTGCGGCGTTGGCCCAACTGGCCGATCCGTTTTATTGGGATCACCGGGTCGGATCGCTGCGCCAACTGGCCGCCGTCCTGAATTTGGCCTTAGACCTAGCGTTTGTGCAGGCGGTAGAGCTGCCCAAAGGCGCGATTCTGGGCCATCCTTGGGGGGGACTGAGTACCCCGAAACTGCGGGTGCGAGATGTACCGGAAGTCGTGGACGCGACGTTGCCGCTCACGGTCAAATCGGAGCTTGGGACGTTTCGCCTTGGCCGCAAGTCTGACGCCGATGGGCAAGCCAAGCGCCCGGAGAGTACCGTTTACGACGCCCGAGAGTTGCGCTAAGGGCGTGTTCGCAGAGGGGCGGGAGTGTTCTGGGGTTGCATGTCAGAGGGCCACCCCAGATATACGGCACTCTCTTTAACCCCTTATTACAGGGCAAACAGCGTTCTCAAGCCCTCTCCGAGCAGCGCAGGCCGACGCCCCAGCAGCCGTTCCAAGTCGGGACTGATTTCGTCTTCCTGTCCGTTTTTGATGTCGGTCATAAAGCCGGCGACGCGCTGGGCCACCACCGGGGGTACGCCGCGCCCGATCATTTGCGCCTCGAAAGCGGCGGCTTCGACAGGGTAGTAAGCGACCGCCTTGCCCGACAAGCGGGTCAATTCTGCCGCCACATCTTCAAAGGAATACGGCTCTGTTCCGGTCAGGTGATAGGTCGTTTGGTTCCATTGGTCGTTCAGTAAAGAGTTGGCGATGGCCTCGCCCATGTCGCTCCGCAGGGCGAAAGCCACCCGGCCCTGACCTGCGGGCAGACGAATGCCCGTCTCGAACACCTGTTCTCCGACGAACTGCGGCAGGGCGTCCATGTACAGCACGTTGCGGAAGACGGCATAGTTCAGCCCGCTCGCCCGAACAGCGTCCTCGGTCTGAAAATGGCCTTCCATCAGCTTATTGGCGAGGGTGCTGCGGTCTTTGAGGGTTCGGCTGGTGTAGGCGATTCCCTGAACACCCGCTTGTTTGGCCGCGTCTATCACGTTCTGGTGCTGCTGAACGCGGCGTTCTTCGTCTGTTCCTGCAATCAGCAACACCCGGTCTATGCCCTGCATGGCCTGACCCAGGAGGGACAGATCGTCGTAGTGGCCCACGCGCACGCTGACGCCTGCGGCCTTCAGATCAGCCGCCTTGCTCTCGTCGCGCACCAACACAGCGATCTGATCGGGGGCGGCGTCCTTCAGGAGGTGCTGAACAACGATCCTGCCTAACTTTCCGGTGGCTCCAGTCACTAAAATCATGGGTACTCCTTGTGGGATGGGCCGCACGCGCCGTCATTCGGCGGGCGGTCTTGGGCGACTTGGGGTGTCGTTCGGGAACGTGGAAGACAAAGTGATCTCGGCAGAGTGTTTACATCGATAACATAAAACAAGGATCACTGATATGTCAAACTGATAACGCCGCAGTGTTATCATTGATATATGAAGTCGCCCGCCTTGCCGTCGCCCCGAACCCGGATGGTGCAGGCCGCCCTGACCCTGCTGGAAACGGGGGGCGTAGAGGCCGTGTCTACCCGTGCCGTCAGTGCCGCCGCCGAAGTGCAGCCACCTACCATCTACCGTCATTTCGGGGATATGCAGGGCCTTCTGAACGAAGTCGCCAGCACTGGTTTTACGGCCTATCTCCGGGAAAAAGGGGCGCGGGCCACGCTCAGCGATCCAGTCGAGCAACTGCGCGAAGGCTGGAATCTACACGTCGAGTTCGGCTTGACGCACCCTCACCTGTACAGGCTGATGTACGGTGCGGCCCAAGCGGGTGCGGGGCCGTCCGGTTCATCTTGGCCCGCAGCCCAAGAGGGGACGGCCATGTTGCACCAACTCCTCCAGCGGGTCGCGGAGGCTGGACGGCTGGCCGTGAGTGTAGACCGGGCGGCAGCGATGGTTCACGGTGCGGCGCTGGGGGTGACGCTCAGCCTGCTCAGTGCCCCCGTCAAAGACCCGGCTTTGCCCGACCTGATGCTCAGCGCCGTGTTGACCGCCATCCTGACCCCTGACCCTGCCGCAGTCACCGGGCCAGCTTTGGGGCCAGATTCAGACTCCGCCACACCGCAAGCTGCCGCCCACGCGGTTTCACTGGTGGCCCTCTTGCCCAATCTCAAAGCCCCATTCAGCGACGCAGAGCAACGCCTGCTGACCGAATGGCTGCACCGCTTGATCTCCTAACACACGGCGCAGAATGCAGCGGCCTGCGCTCCAGGTTCGGACTGAGTGCAGCGTTCTAGAAGTTCTTAACCCCTCTCCACTGGTGAGAGAGGGCGTTGCGGAGCAACGGGTGAGGGGGACACGAAGCGGACTCAAGCTTAAAAACTTACGAAACGCTGTACTGAAGCAAGACGTTTCTATATTTTGTTCTATGTGTTGACGGTGTCACTTTCTTGGTGGCCCCTGCCGCATTGCTGCTTCAAACGTATACCGGGTTGCGCGTCTCGCCCGCCTGCAACACTTCGAGGGCGTCTCCGACGTGCAAGTGCCCGGTACGCTCGCTGTAGGGCGCGTGCTGCACCAAATGTTGACCGAAAAGAATAGCCTGCCCGTCTCTCCGCAGCCGGGCCATAGACCGCAGCGGCTCGGCAGACCTCGTGCCCTGCGCCGTCACATTCAGCACGCTGCAGCGGGCGCAGCTTTCCACCACTTCAAAGGTCAGATTGCCAACATGGATCAAGCGCCAGAAGTCTTCTTGATAGGCGCTGCCGCCGCCGATGACCAGATTGGGCCGAAAATTTTGGGGGTCGACCGGACGGCTCAAGTTTAGATTCAGGTCGGCCACCGAGGCCTCCGATATCAGATGAAAAGGGTTGCCGTCGGCGAAACCCAGTTGCGAGCGGTAAGGGCGGTCGGCGGGTTGCCAGCGTTCCTCCCCGTCGGGCATATAGATCAGGTCGCAGGGCTGGCCCAGATAGGCCGTGAACCAAGCCGAAGCCTCCCCCGAAACCGACACACAGGCAAGTGGTTGGCCCCACATATCGGCCTGCCTCCGGAGACCCAACGGCTGCCAGGGCACGGCGAGCGGCGGCATGTTCGGGGCCGACACGCTCAAGCCGTCCTCGGTCAGCACCACTTCGATCAGGCGCATGGCTGGACATTCGCGCTGGGTCAGGGGCCGCGCAGCCTCGTCGATGACCATCCAGCGACGGTCATGCTGCAGGCCGCGTGGCCCAATCTGGCTGCTGTCCAGCGAAATTCGCCCCGCCGATTTGATGGGATAGATATACAGGGCGCTGAGGGTCAAGGCGGCGGTCGGGCTGGGCATGGGTCGTCCTTTGAAGGGGCAGGAGAGAAAGGGGTTGGGAACATCAGAATTTTCCTCAAGTCATAAATAAGGATTCGGCGGGGCAAGTGTCTTCTAGTTGCTGAAACAAGGCCGGGGTGACGGGCACGCCCGCCAATTCCAGCGCCAGCAGGAGCGCCCCGAACACCGGTTCATGGTGGCTGGGTTGCCACGCGACTTCTGGGTGCTGTTCGCGCACCTGCGCCAATAAGGCCTCCCGCAAGGTGGGCGAGGCGTGGCGCATGACTCCGCCGGATGTGGTTAGCAGGTAACGCCCGGTCAGACCGACTTTGCGGGCGGCAGCCAAAGCATAGTCGCCCAGCGACGCGCCGTGCTGCTGCACGAGGCGCAGGCTGGCCGGGTCGCCCGCTTGGGCCTCATCCAGCAGCACGCGGGCCAAGCGGCCCAAGTGGGCACACGGCGGCTGCGCTCTGGCTGTAAAAGAATGCAGCAAAGCGTCTACGGTGGCGCAGCCGAAATGCGCCAACACCCGCCCGGTCAGGCTGGTGGGCGGATCGATGCCCAAATCGGCGCGGTACACGGCACGCAGGGCAAGTTGGGCCAACTGCTCGGCTCCTTCCGGCTCTTGCCAATAACTGCTGTGCCAAGTGTGACCGTCAGCGGCGCGGGCGGCGGTGCCCGCACTGGTGCCGCACACCACCGCCACACCCACGCCGTCCATTGATCCGGCCCGCAACGCCCCCACCGCGTCGTTCACCACTTCGCCTCGCTCCGCCCAGTCCCAGCGGCGCAGTTCATCGTGTAGCACCTCAAAGTCTTCCGGCCAGTCAGCTCCGGCGGCGCTGAGAGTGACCGCCAGAAAGGGCCGACGCTCTCGGCTGCCCACTCCCAGACTCTTCACCCCGGCACTCTGGCTGGCCTGCATCACAGCGGCTTCTAGGGCAGCCAGCGAACCGGAATGCGACACGTAGATGTTGCTGCTGCCCGCCCGCCCCCAGCCCCGCACCCGGCCCGACGTATCGGCAATCAGGGCGATGGTTTTGGTGTTGCCTGCGTCAATGCCCAGCACCAGGTCAGGTGGATTCATGCCACAGCCCTCACAGCCACGCCGCCTCATCTGCGATGACGGTCAGGGCCGTGCGGCGCAGCAGTGAAGCGGGCAGATTGGGCGTCTGATCGCCTTCCAGCGTGCAGCGCAGTATTCCGCGTTTGTGTGCGCCCGACACCAGCAGCACCGTTTGGCGGGCCGAGAGAATCAGATTCATGCCCGCCGTCATGGCCCCGGTGGGTACGGCAAGACCGTTCCAGTACACGCGGTTGCTTTCCAAACTTTCCGGCGTCAGCGTGACAGTGCGGGTGGGGGACTCGGGTGGGCTGGGCGGTTCGTTGAAGCCTAGATGCCCGTTGGGGCCAAGACCCAAGAGGGCCAGATCAAGGCCGCCCAGTGCTGCCACATCCCGGTCAAACTCCTCCGGCACATGCAGCCGAATAGTGCGCGTGATGCCCAACGGCGCGACGAAAGAACGCTGCATCCAGCCCCACAAGCTGCGCGGGTCATCGTCTGTGAGGCCCAAATACTCGTCGAGTTGAACGGCGGTGACGCGGCTAAAATCGGCCTGACCTGCCGCCGCCCGCCGCGCCAACTCCGCATAAGTGGGCATGGGCGTATTGCCCGTCGCCACCAAGATGCTGAGATCAGGCTTTTGCTGCACCGCCGCACAAATCAGGTCGGCGGCAGCGTGGGCGAGGGCCTGCGCGTCGGCCTCGATCTTCAGCGTCACGCCCGCTGGCAGGTTTCCCACCGACTCCACTACCACAACCGCTCCGGCAGGTGGGCACGGTGGGCCTGGGCCAATTCGTCGTACAAGTCCTGCGCCAGCGGCAATGTGCGAACCAACGGATTGCTGGTCAGGGCTTGAATGGCCTGCTGCTTAGTGCCGTCCCATGCGGCGTCGGCGGCCAGTTGTTGATATTCGCCCAGCGCCCCGAGTAACCCACGCACCGGCGGCGGCACGCGGTAGCCCGCAATGGGCCGCACGCCCTGAAGGTTCACCATGCACGGCACTTCCACCACGCGCTCATCAGGGAAATCCTGAATGGCCCCGCCGTTGACCACGTTGGTGGGCCACACCTCATTTTTGTCGTTGAACACGGCGTCCATCACGTCTACGGCCACTTCCAGTTCAAAAATCCCGCCGCGAGACAGCGACGGTTCCAGCGTGGGGCGTGGGGCCGAAGCTTGTTCAAAGTAATGCTGCCAGTAGCTCGGCACATCGGCCAAAATATCCTGTGCGCGGGTGGTGGGCTTGGCCTGCAACTCCCGGCGCATCTCGTCTTCAAAGTAGTAGTACTTCATATAGGAGGCGGGCAGGCTGTTCATGGTCACGGCCAACTGCACCCAGCGCCGCGTCCAGTCGTCGGCAATGCCTTCTTCCAGCTTGTGGGCCAGCAGCGGCAGCATCGGCTGGCCGTCATACTGCGCCCCGCCGTCTGGGGTTTGGGCGCTCCAGCAGGCATGGTTCAGGCCCAGCATCACCGCCCGCACTTTGGCCGGGTCAAGGCCCACCAGTTCGGCAATTTCGCCGGGAAAGACAATCGGGCCTTCGCACAACGACACCACCCGAATGGGCGAATGGTCGGCCACCGCCTGAGCCACGATATTGACCGGGTTGGTGTAGTTGAACAGCGTGGCGTCAGGGCAGACCTGTTCCATGTCCTGCACCAACTCACGCGCCACCGCGATGGCCCGCAGCGCCATAAAAAACCCGCCCGCGCCCTGCGTCTCTTGCCCGATCGCGCCGTGTTTCAGGGGAATGCGTTCGTCTTGGTAACGGGCCTCGAAGCCGCCCGGACGGTAGCTGGACAGCACTCCTGCGCAGTCGCTTAGGGCGGACTTGCGGTCGGTGGTGGCCGTAATTTTTATCTCAGCGCCTTCCGCCTCGGCCATCTTCACCGACAGGCGGCGCACGAGTTCGAGGCGTTCTGGATTCAGGTCATGCAGAGCAATTTCACAGCCCGCAAAATTCTGGGCCTGCCGAATAAACGAAGCGACGGTGCCGGGAGCGCGGGTGCTGCCGCCGCCGATGTAGGCAATTTTGACGCTGGCCATAGGTGGTTCCTTTGGGGTTGGGGGAAGGGGCGGTCTGAGGGGGCGTGGTCTAAGGGTCTAGGGTCGAAGGGACTAAGCAAGGGGAGCAGTTTTTCTTTGATCTTTTCCAGCCCCTCTTAAGGGGGGCCGTTGCGCTAGCAGCCGGGAGGTTGTTCTTCTACAACGCATACCCCGCCACCGCGCCCGCCCGCTGCGCTTTGATGGCCGGGTCGTGCAGCAAGCACCGCGCCTGATGCTCCTCGC
Source organism: Deinococcus sp. Arct2-2 (assembly GCF_004801315.1). GTDB lineage: Bacteria > Deinococcota > Deinococci > Deinococcales > Deinococcaceae > Deinococcus. Next base: position 75,147 of record NZ_SSNW01000008.1, on the reverse strand, counting down.
CCACGTCGTACAGCTTGGGCAGGCCGTTTTTGCATTCCGGCATGGCATACGGACAACGCGGCTCAAAGGGGCAACCGGGTGGCAAGGTACTCAGGTCGGGCACTTCGCCCCGCGCTTCGATGTGATCGGGGGTGAGGCCCGCGTCGGGTTTGGGGGCGGCACTTTTCAGCAGTTGGGTGTACGGGTGCTGTGGCTGGTCGATGACCTGCACGGCGGGGCCGATTTCCACCAGCGTTCCGGCGTACAGCACAGCCACGCGGTCACTCATGTAGCGTGCTCCGGCCAAATCGTGCGTAATAAACAGCATGCTCAGGCCTTCCTGATCTTTCAAATCCAGCATCAGGTTCATGACGTCCAGCCGAATAGAGACGTCAAGGGCGCTGGTCGGTTCGTCGGCCAAAATTAATTCAGGCTGCGCGGCGAGGGCGCGGGCGATGCCCACCCGTTGCCGCTGCCCGCCCGACAGTTCGAAGGGGCGTTTGGCGGCGTAGGTCAGGGCCGGAGTCAGGCCCACCCTTTCCAGCAGGGCCGTGACCTGTGGGTCGGTATTGCCGCGTGCCAGCCGGTGAATCTTCAGGGGCCGCGCCAACGTATAGCGCACCGGATGCAGCGGATTCAGGCTGGCATACGGGTCTTGAAAAATCATCTGGACGCGCCGCCGAAGCTGCCTGAGCCCTTGCCCGCCCAACTTGTGCGGCACCACTTCCCCATTCAGTCGGATTTCGCCGGATGTGGGCTGATGAAGTCGGGCAATCAGGCGGGCGATGGTGCTTTTGCCGCTGCCCGATTCGCCCACCAAGCCCAGCACTTCGCCGCGCCGGATACTGAAACTCACGTCGTTGACGGCCACCACGCCGCCCGATTTGCCGCGCCCCCCAAAGACTTTGCGGAGATTGACGATGTCCAGCGTGTTTGGTCCGCTTGCTGGCGCGGACGCTGGAAAGTTAGTGGAGAGCGGGGTTTGGGACTGGCTCAAGGCGCACCTCCTGCGAAACGAGTGGCTGTGCAATAACCGAATTCGGCGCGTGACTGAGCGCGAGTTCTTTGGTGGCGGGCGAAACTGCCGGATCGTAAAGGAAGCAGGCCACCGTATGCGCCTCAGCAATGCGGAAGGTTTCCAGCGGTTTCACGTCACAGATGCCGGGCATTCTCACGGCGCAGCGTTCAAAAAACGGACATCCCGGCAGCGTTTCGCTGAGCGAGGGTGGGCGGCCCGGAATGCCGCTGCGCCGCTCGCGGGGGCCAGTCATCGGCGGAAACGCCTTCATCAGTTGCTGGGTGTAGGGGTGAGCGGGATGGGCGTACAGTTCGTGTGCCGGGGCCTGTTCCACCAGTTCTCCGGCATACATGATCGCCACGCGGTCACTCATTTCCACTAGCAAGGAGAGGTCGTGCGTAATGAACACGATGCTGATCTTGAGGCGGCGGCGCACCTCCGCGATTTCTTGCAGGATTTGACGCTGCACCACCACGTCCAGCGCCGTGGTCGGCTCGTCCATCACGATCAATTTGGGTTCCAGCGCCAGCGCAATCGCAATGACCACGCGCTGCTTCATGCCGCCCGACAGTTGGTGCGGGTAGCTGTCCAAGTACCTTGTTTGGATGCCCACCATCGAGAACAATTCGCGGGCGCGGGCATCCAACTTGGCGGGATCGGTGATGCCGTGCGCCTGCATCGCGTCGTACACCTGTTCCCGAATTTTTAGCACCGGGTTCAGCACATTCATAGACGCCTGAAACACCACGCTGAATTCCTTCCAGCGCACTTGCCGCAGGGCTTCGGGGGCCAGCGCCAACAGGTCTTGTCCGGCCAGCGTGACCGAGCCGCCCAGTACCTCGCCGGGGGGGTTCAGCAGGCGCGTGGCGGCAAAGGCCAGCGTGCTTTTGCCGCAGCCCGATTCGCCCGCCAGCCCCACAAATTCACCGGGGGCCACGTCCAAACTGACCTTCCGCACGGCCCGCACCGTGCCTTGCGGCGTCACGTAACCCACGTCCAGATCACGCACAGCCAGCAGCGCGTTCGGGTTGGGCGCGGGTGCAGGAGGCAGTGTGCGGCGGAAAGACTTGACGCTGCCCCAGCCGAGGCGCGGGTTCCCGAGTTGATCTATGGCGAAGTTGAGGAGGGCGAACGACGTGCCCAACAGCGCAATCCCCAGCCCCGGCATGGCCACCCACCACCACGCACCCTGAAGGAGTGCGCCTTTGGCCTGCGCCCAGTACAGCATGGTGCCCCAAGTGACCAGCGACACGTCGCCCACGCCGATAAACGACAGGCCCGCTTCGCTGAGCACCGCATACAGAGCCGCGCCGAAAAAATTGGCGGCAATGAGGCTGGTCATGTTGGGCAGGATTTCCATGAAAATAATGCGGCCCGGCCCCTCGCCCGACGCCACCGCCGCCTGCACGAAGTCGCGCTCGCGCAGGGCCATCGCCTGTGCCCGCAGCACCCGTGCGCCCCACGCCCACCCAGTCAGGCTGATGACCAAAATGACCGGCCACACGCCGCCGCCGCGCAGGAAGGCCGCCGCGATAATCACGAGTGGCAGCCCCGGCAACACCAAAAACACGTTGATCAGGGCGTTGATGGCTTCATCGACCCAGCCCCCCACATACGCGGCGGTGAGGCCCAGCGCGACGCTGAGAAGGGTGGCGATCAGTCCGGCCACCGCGCCCACCAAGAGGGTCAGGCGTGCGCCGTACAGCAACTGAGAAAAAATATCTTGCCCGATGGCAGTGGTGCCCAACGGGTGCTGGGCCGAAAAAGGCATGTAGGCGCTGAATTCCAGCGAGGTGGGATTGTACGGCGTGAGAACCGGGGCGAGGAGGCCCATCAGCAGCAAGACCAAGAGGATACCCGCGCCCACCAGACTGCGCGGCTGCCGCAGCAAGATTCGCAGCCCGTTCATGCCCGGCCCTCACGGATGCGCGGATCCAGGATGACATTCAGGAGGTCTACGGCAAAATTGGCCGCCAGCACGGTCAGCGCGATGATGAAAAACAGCGCCTGCATCAGCGGATAATCCAGCCCCACCACCGCCTGATACAGGTAAAAGCCCAGCCCCGGATAACTGAATACGATTTCGGTCAGGATGCTGCCGCCCACCACAAAACCCAGCGCCATGCCAAACGAAGTGAAGCTGGGCAGCAGGGCATTTCTCAGCACGTAGCGCGACAAGATTCGGCGCTCTGGCAGGCCTTTGGCGCGGGCAAACGCCAGGTAATCCTCGCTGGTCACGCTGACCACGTTGTTTCTCATGGTCAGCAGCCACCCGCCTACTGAGGTAATGAGGATGGTAAACACCGGAAGCATGGAATGGCGCAGCAGCGACGACCACCAGCCCGAGCTGAAGGCTGGCCCCGGAAACGGGTCGAGTGCGCCGCCCAGCGGAAACCAGCGCAACTTGAAGGCAAACATGTAGAGCATCAGCAGCGCGAACCAAAAGTACGGCATGGAATTCAGAAAGAGGGCAATGGGGGTTAGCGCGTCGGCCACTGGATGCCCGCGCCGCCAGCCGCTATACACACCCAGCGCACTGCCGATAAGGAACGACAAAACGGTGGTAATGCCCACCAAGCCCAGCGTATAGGGCAGTGCCTGCCCGATCACGTCGGATACAGGCGTGGGAAACAGGCTGATAGAGCGCCCGAAATCGCCGCGCAGGATTTGGCCCAAATAGGTGAAATACTGCGCCACCGGGCTGCCGAGGTCGTTCAGGCCATACGCGATTTTCAGGGCGTCTACAGCGCTCGGATCAAGGCGGCCCTGATATTTGGCGAGCATCACGCTGACCGGATCGCCGGGCACAAGGCGCGGCAACACAAAATTCAGGGTGGCGGCCATCCACAGCGTAAACACCAGAATGACCAGTTTTCTAAGCAGATACGGCACGTTCACCGCCTTTGTGAAACTGGAAGAGGGGGAAGGGGTGAAGAGCAATCGCTTTGCTCACTCACCCCCACTTGCTTTGCAACGGCCCCCTCAAGAGGGGCTGGAAAGGCAAAAGTAAAGTTGCAGCTCTGGGTTGTTCACTCCTCCCCCTTGACTTGCCAAGCTCCGCAGGACAGGGGGTGAGTGAGCATCCGCGATTGACCTACGCCGTCAACCCTCCTACTTCGGTTTCACATTCAGGTACATCAGGCGTGCGCCGGGTTGGTCGTCGGGCGAGGCGTCGTTGTAGGGGTTGGCGGCGCTGGGAAAGCCCGTGAAGCGGCTGGTGTTGTACAGGGAAAACTGCGTGCGGTCCGTCAATGGGACCCACGGCATATCCTTCAGCACCGTGCTGACGATGGTGGTCATGGCCTTTTTCTGGGCGGCCTTATCGCTGGTCATGCTGAAGTCTTTAAGGGCTTTGGTGATGGCCGGATTGGTGTAGCGTGACAAGTTGCTGGGAGCAGTTTTGCCCACTGCGGCGCTAAATTCTGGGTTGAACGCCGCGTTGAAGGTGTAGTACGGGCTCGAGCCGTTGCCCCAGCCCCAGCTGATGCCCATGTCGTAACTGCCGCTTTGCAGGCCGCCCGAATAGCTGCCCCACGCCTGCTGATCGATGCTGGTATTGATGCCCACTTTTTTCAGGTTGTCGCCCACGACCTGCGCCATCGTAATGAAGTCTGTCCAGCCCGCGCCGACGAGGATTTTGTAGGTGGGCAGCGCCTTGCCGTCTTTGCCGAGGCGCACGCCCTGAGCGTTCTTTTTGTATCCGGCGGCAGTCAGCGCGGCGTCGGCAGCGGCGGCATTGAAGGCGGGCATACTCGTTTTGGCGCTGGCGGGCAGCCATTCGGCCTGCTGGGTGGGGAAAATAGAGCTGGGGCTGGCCGCAGGCACCGCGCCCGCGTAAGCTTTGAGGGCCACATCCTTGGTATTGATGGCCTGCGCGACGGCCTTGCGGAAGCCTGCATCGTTAAACGGGGCCTTGACCGTGTTGAAATACAAGAAATTGATGTTGTTGGTGGGCCACCAATAGGTGTTGTTGGGCCCCTTGGAAGCGTAGTTTTTGGGGTCGGAAATGCCGATGTAGCCGTAGTCCACGTCGCCGCTGAGCAGCTTCAGGAGGCCCGCGTCGTTGCTGCTGGTGGACACCCACACCACCGCGTCCACATACGGCTGATTGGGCATCCAGTAGTTGGTGTTTTTCAGCACCCGGATGGCCTGCTGGCTGGCGCTCTCGAAGACGAACGGCCCCGTTGCGACGGGCTTGGTATTGGTAAAGGTGGCCGGGTCTTTCACGTCTTTCCAGAGGTGTTGCGGCACCATCGGCGTATTGGCGAGGTACTGGAACACGGGCGTGTTGGGGGCGCTGAAACTGAAGACGAGCGTGGTGGCATTGCTGGCCTTCACTGCTGTCAGGCCGCTTTTCCAGATGCCGGACGTATCGAGCGCCGGATACTGCTTGAGGTAATTGAAGGTAAACGCGGCGTCGTTGGCGCTGAAGGCTTGCCCGTCCGTCCATTTGACGCCGCTACGGGTGGTCACGGTCAGGGTCTTGCTGTCTTTGCTCCACGCATATTTGGTGCCCAGCACAGGCGTCACCTTGCCGTTCAGCGAGTTGACGTAGAACAGGGTTTCGTAGATGGCCGAGTTGGTGGGCAACAGGTGCTGATCGCCGGGCGTAAACGGGTTGAGGTTGGCTGCGCCCCACTGCGTCGCCCGCACCACCGTGAAGGTGGATTTGGGATTTTGGGCCAGGGCCGCGCCCACCAGCAGCGCACTCAGGGTCAGGGTGAAGGTAGCGGCCAACTTGGTGCGGTGGGTGCTGTTCATGGGTCTTCCTCCAAAAATGAGAGTGCGGGCGGTGGGTGAGCGGTCAGAAGGGGACAGATTCAGTTAGTCCGGCGGGCCAGTGGATTCGCGGCGCACCAGTGTGGGAGCAAAGATTTGGGGTGGGCGGGGACGGCCCGACAGCAGGCTCAGCACCAGTTCGGCGGCGGCGTGGCCCATCAGGTCGGCGGGCTGACGAATGCTGGTCAGGCGCGGATACAGCAGAGAGGCGATCACGGCGTCGTCGAAGCCCACCACCGCCACGTCGGCGGGCACGCGCAGATCGCGCAGATGCAGCGCCCGCAACACACCCGCCGCCATCAGGTCGCCCGCTGCAAAAATGCCGTCTAGGGGGGCACTCTGACCCTCTTCCAACAGCACGCCCGCCGCCATCAACCCAGACGCTTCCGAGTAGTCGCCCACACAGCGGCGGTAGCTGAGGCCCACCCCTGCCAGTTCTGCGGCAAAACCGCTCTCCCGGTCGGCACTTTCCCGGCCTTCCGCGCCCACGTAGGCCAGTTGCCGCCGCCCACAGCGCAGCAGTTCCCGGGCCGCCAGCCTGCCGCCTTCCTCGTTGTCCAGTTCGACGCGGTGCGGCAGATTGGGCAATTCGGGCGCAACCTGCACCCAATTCACGCCGCGCACAGTGGGCAAACTCAGGCCCGCCTGAGAATTGATGACGATGCCGCCGTCAACCGCGTGCCTGAGCAAATTGTGTGCTGCACGGGTTTCGGTGGCCGCGTCGTCGTGGCTGGACGCCAGCAGGGCGCTCATGCCGTGTGCGCTCAGCACGTCTTCTACGGCCCGGATCATTACGCCGTACAGCGGAAAAGACAGGTTTGGCACCAGCAGCCCGATGAGGGAACTGCGGCCCTGTACCAAATTGCGTCCCAGAGGGCTAGGAGAATAGTTGAGAGTGGCCGCCAACTCCATCACCCGTTGGCGCGTTTCCGGGTTTACCGACTCGGCGTTGTTGAAGACCCGCGACACGGTAGCGGTAGACACCCCCGCTTGCCGCGCCACCTCACGGATGCCCGCGCCCCGTGGAGCAGCGGTGGTTGAAACAGCGGTGATCCCTCCTTCGCTCACGGCTTCTCCCATGTCATCCCGATCAGAAAGTCATGCCACAAGGCCTACAGATCCATGCCACACCAGCTTGATTTGCCTTGCCTCCAAGAAACAGAGTGCTGTTTATCGAAGTCCCCAAGAATCAAGAAGAATCGGCGTGGTTGCCGACAGAGCCGAACGCTAAGGCTTCCGTATCGGAAGAAAGAGCGCCGCTGAAAACGTTACATTGAGGACACCTTAAATTAGTTCTTGGGGCGGGAAATGTCAAGCGATGGATTCGGCGATGGTGGGCGGCACGTATCGGAGAAGGGCGTCTGAGGGTCTAAGGAAGGTCACAGGCCTTCCTCACCGTTGCTGTTTCCTACCCGCCTGAATATTTATGCCCATTCCCGCTCAGGAATTCAAGCCAGCGCCCATGCGGAATAAGGCAGACCCGTCTTCGCGGCGGGGCAGGTCTTCGGCACTCTGCGGCCAATCGAACGACAGGCGTCCTGTAAATGGCACGTCGCCGCACAGCACATCGGCCACGCCTTCCCCCTCTGTCCCCGGTAGCCACGCGGCCACAAAAGCGTCCCAATGGGGTAATTCATCTGTAATCAGCAGGGGGCGGCCCGACAGCAGCACTACCACCAAGCGCTGACACCGCGCCCGTACTCGCCTCAGCAGGGCCACTTGATCGGCGCTGAGATGCAGGTTGGCGCGGTCGCCCATACCCTCGGCGTAGGGTTCTTCGGCCAGCACGACAAGGCCCACCTCATACTCAGTGTCTACAGGCAACTGCCCGTCTGCGCTGTACTGCACCTGTTCGGCCCCCAGCGTGTGCCTCAGCCCTTGCAAGATGCTGGTTCCGGGCGTCGTCGGCCCGCGCCCGCCCATCCAAGACACCGTCCAGCCGCCGCACTGCACGCCCACATCGTCGGCATCCGGCCCCGCCACCAACAGGGGTGAAGTGTTGCGGCGCAGGGGCAGCGCGTCCCCTTCATTTTTCAGCAACACCAGAGACTTCGCGGCGGCTTCGCGGGCCAGCGTCCGGTGTGCAGAGCAGCCCACCAGCTCCAACAGGGCCGGATCAGTGCGCGGGTTCTCGAAAAGATTCAACGCGACTTTGGCGGTCAGAATCCGGCGTACGGCATCATCAATTCGTGCTGGGAAGACCTCTCCGCCCTGTACGGCGCGGCGCAGACTGCCAATAAACCGCTCTGCGTCGAAGGGAACCATCACCATGTCGATTCCGGCATTGATGGACGCCACCACGCAGCGGTCATAGTCGCCGGGGTAAATCTGGTCGATACCTTCCCAGTCGCTCACCACAAAGCCCTCGAAGCCCAATTCGTCCTTCAGAACGTCGGTCAACAAATACTGATGCGCGTGCATCTTCAGGCCTTGCCAACTGCTGTAAGAGGCCATCACATTCAGCGCCCCGGCCTCCAAAGCGGCCCGGTACGGAGCCAAATGCACCGCCCGCAGCGTGGCTTCATCTATCTCGGCATCGCCCTGATCGATTTGCCACGCGCCCAGTTTCAGCAACTCCACAAAACTCTGATCCATGTGGGCTATGGCGAGGGTCTGATCGGTGGTCTGGGCAGCATTCTGCGCCTCCGCCAACGCCTGACGGTTCACCCGCTTGGAACTGCCCCACGTCGCGGCGGCGTCGGCCACGTAATGCTTTACCGAGGGCAACACGGCAGTTGGACTGTTCCAACCATCACCCTTAAGCCCGTCAATCAGGGCCACCGCCAATTCGGACACCAGCGCCGAATCTTGGCTGTAGCCCTCATAGCTGCGGCCCCAGCGCACATCTTGCGGAATGCTGACGGCGGGGGCAAACGTCCAGCGCACGCCTGTTGCCACCACTTCCAGTGCCGTCGCCCGCCCGATTCGCCGCACCAAATCGGCATCCCGCGCCGCACCGAGGCCGATATTGTGCGGGAAGATGGTTGCCCCAACGACATTGTTATGCCCGTGCACGGCGTCCACACCGTACAGCAGCGGAATACCGAGGCGGGAAGCCAGCGCCCCTTCCTGAAACGCCGTGACCATCCCGCGCCACTCGGCGGGCGTGTTGGGGTCAGGGTTGCCGCCGCCGCCGCTGAGCACCGAACCGAGGCCCAGCCGCGTCACGTCGGCGGGCGTCACGCTGTTTTTTTCGGGTTGGGTCATCTGCCCAATTTTTTCGTCGAGCGTCATCTTGGAGAGAAGCTGCTCCACGAAGTGCTGCTGAGCCGAATTCAGGGGGGGCGAAGTCACGGGGGATAGGGGCATGAGTAGGACACTCCTTAAGGCACAAGGCAAAAGTCATTTGACGGTGGACAACCTTCCGTGTGACTGTAAGCCTTGCGCGGGGAAGTCATAGACTCGAACCAACTCTGTACTCGGTACAGTCAGAGAGCAAAAGGACGCGCCGGGTTGCCTGTCCCCTGCCCCGTTGGTGTAACACCGCCTGCTGAGTGGGGTAGTTACTGGGTTTGAAATGGTGTTGGTGAACGAGTAGATCGTTTCCATGAATGTAGCAAGAGTTTCCACGGTTATCCCAATCGCGTGTCACGCGGCGTGGCGTTGTTGTGCCACAGGCTGCACCTCGGTCAGGACGTACCATTCCGTGTGTTGTGCCGCTCGGCGCTGAGCCGCTCGCCACGCCAATTGCGGCTGCTCCTGACGGACGAGCAGCACCGCATGGAGCGCCTCGACCACGCACCAAGCCCAGTTGTCTTGGGCCTGAATGGTTCGACAGCGGCAGCGTCCTAGCCCGAGATTCTGCTTCATCAACCGGTGAATCACTTCGATGCCCCAGCGGGCCTTCCAAGCCCGCAGCAGCGCTCGGACGGTCACGGCAGGGTCAAACGTGCTGAACAGAAAAAAGCAGCTCCATTCGCCGTGAACCTTGCGCCAAATGATGAGCACATCGAACGCCCCGACGTCACGCGACACGGGAAGCCGACGGACACGCCATCCCACCTCGGCATAGAGATGGCACCGTTCAGGGGGAAAGCGCTGTGCCAGAGCGTTGAGGGTGAGACACTCACCCTCAACTTCAACACTCATATTCCGCTTGGCACGCACCAGGACGGGAATCTGGGTGTCGTGACTGAAGGTCACGACCTCATCACGTCCGAACTCTCCATCCAGCAGCACCCCCGCGATGGACACCCCGGCCTCCCGGCACTGGGTGACGGTGTGAATCATCTCTTGGGTCGCGGTGCGGTACGGATACGCGGCGGTCTCCAACAGGCGAGAGACTGTGAACCGCTCCAACAGTGGCGTCGGATCGGCCCCGAACTTCACCAGGGCCGCTGAGGTGAACTGATGCCCTAATTGAGTCCGCGCCTGACCGCTGTAGTGAAAGTTCAGACCCTCCATCTCCAGCCCCGCGTGCGGCACCATCACAAAGTCAATGGCCAAGAATGCGCCCTGTGGCGCATTCTTGGCGCGACGCTGCAAATCCTGATTCGTCGTGAACGAGTGCTGTGCCAGGGACTGGCACAGGGTGCTTTTCCGGACGGTGCTGTAGGGGGCGATGCCACTCACACTGGTGGCACGGTTCAACAACGCGGTGACGATGCTGAGCGGTAGGCTGGACGAGCGAGGCATAGACACTTCGCATGAAGGCCCACGAGACCGGGGAATTTCAATCCCCACCTCAAGGGCCTTCGTTGCTGTCGCCATAAATCCCTGCGTGGAAACTCTTGATGTAGACAAGCAACAGCCAAAAGACAGAACAGAAGGCCACCGAAAATTAAGTATCACGGTGGCCCCACTCTCTGAGAGCTATTTCCGTCCTGCAAGGTAAGAACGGAGCAGGTTCAAAACTCAGTGTGATTCAAGCTCAGCAGCTTACACAGACGCAGCCGCAAAGTAGTGCCCCTGCTGCAAATCGTCAAGAAGTCCTACGTGCGTCGGGTGCCAGTTCAACAACTCTTGGGTGAGGGTGCTGGAAGCAGGAATATCGGCGGCGAGGAAGCGGCCCAGCCAACCGAAATGCTCGGCTGCTGCGTCGGCCGAGACAGAGACGACGGGCAAATTCAACGTGTTGCCGATAACTTCTGCGATAGCCCGAATCGGCACGCCTTCATCGGCGACTGCGTGCAGCACCGATCCGGCGGGGGCGTGTTCCAGCGCGAGTCGGAACAGCTGGGCGGCGTCGAGGCGGTGAACGGCGGGCCAACGGTTGCTGCCGTCTCCGATAAACCCAGACACCCCTTTCTGGCGGGCAATGCTGATCAGAACGGCCATAAAGCCCGAATCGCCTTCGCCGTGAACGGTAGGCGAAAGCCGCATCACCGACGAGCGCACGGCCCGCTCCGCCAAAGCCAGAGTCGCCTGTGCAGAGGCAACTCGGGGATTGGTGGCTCCATCGGGCAAGTCTTGTTCGGTGGCTGCGCGCCCGCTGACCAGCCCCAGCATTCCGGAAGCGATCACCAACGGACGGTCTGAGCCTGCGAGAGCGCTGCCTAAAGCTTCGATGGCCTGCCGGTCGGTGTGGGCCGCCGCTTCGTACTGTGAAAAGTCGTGGTTATAGGCCAAGTGAATCACGCCGTCAGACGCCTGCGCCCCCGCCTGCAAGCTGCCGAGGTCATCCAATGTTCCGCGTTGAACCTCTGCCCCAGCCGCGATCAGGGCCGCTGCCGAGGCGTCCGAGCGGGCCAAACCAGTGACCTGATGCCCTGCGGCGAGCAGTTCGGGGACGACGGCAGAGCCGATGAAACCAGATGCACCAGTCACAAATACACGCATAGTTGCTCCTCTCAGTCCTGACCACTCTTTCTGTACGCTTCGGCGTGTTCGCTCAAGCGCCAAAAAATTAATGTCAGCCACTGACATGACGTTAGCACTTGATGTCAGCCACTGACAACCAGCTGGCCGGGACGTACAATCGGAACATGGGCCGATGGAAAAACGATGCGCGTGGGCGGCTGGAGCAAGCGGCGCTGGCGCTCTATCAGGAACGGGGCTTCGAGCAAACGCCGGTGGCCGACATTGCGGCCCGCGCTGGCCTCACCGAGCGAACCTATTTCCGGCATTTTGCCGACAAGCGCGAGGTGCTGTTTGGAGGGTCTAAGGAGTTGCAAGAGCGGTTGGTACGGGGCGTGGCAGAGGCAGCGCCGCACCTCTCGCCACTAGAGGTTGTGACTGCCGCCCTAGAAACCATACAATTCTTCGTGCCAGAGCGCCGCGAACACGCCCGGCAGCGCCAACGCCTGCTGGAGACGAACCCCGAACTTCAGGAGCGCGAGTTGATGAAACTGGCAGCCTTGTCTGGGGCCGCAGCAGAGGCGCTACGGAGCCGGGGCGTGGCTGAGCCTGCTGCGTCGTTGGCCGCCGACGCAGGCATGGCCGTCTTCCGGGCCGCCTTCGGGCACTGGATTGACGACAATGATGTGCAAGAGTTTGGACACCATGTCCAGCAGGCGCTGGAAGAACTGAGAGCGGTACTGCTTCGTCCCTGATGCTAAGAAATGAGTGCAATAGCGCAACTCACGGTTTTTGGTCGGAATAGATGTGCCTCCTCCTGTGCCAAGAATGAGCTTCAGCGGGGGTTCCAGCCCAGCGAACGCGGTGCATCCAGCGGGAGTGCGTCGTTGATGCCGTCGCCCGTCATGGCTACGCCGCCCTGAAACCGCAGCTCGGCAATGTCCCCAGCTTGTCTTCGGGCAACACCGTGTGTGCTATTGACCCAACGGAGTGAGAGGCTTTTATGGAGTTTCGACGAGGAAGAAGGCGTCAGAAATCTCCTCTGTGACGCTGTACTTCGGGCAGACGCTCTAAAAAATTTCTGATGAACGGAGGTTGCCGTTTGCGACTGCGCCACTCGCAGGACTTTCCTAGCAATACGCTCACTAAATCAACCTGACGAACCTCCCTAAAGGCTTGACGCAGATGGTCTAAAGGCGACCTTGACCCGGCTGGCATCTGGGAAGGGTAGGGCGCTTTTAGCCTCGGGTGCAGGAGGCCCACCTATGACTGATCCCGTGAAGAACCAATACGAAATGCGTGACCCACGCAAGCAATATCCCAAACCGCCTTTTCCGGAGCAACCCCAGTCGGCCCCCGGACTGGCGCAGAAAATGACGCCCAAGCCCGATCATGGTGAAAGCAGTTATCAGGGGTTCGGGCGCTTGAAGGGCCGCAAAGCCCTGATTACAGGCGGAGATTCCGGCATTGGGCGGGCGGTGGCTATCGCCTATGCCCGCGAAGGCGCAGACGTGGCCATCAACTATTTGCCCTCCGAGGAAGCCGACGCGCAGGAAGTCGTCGCGCTGATTCGGGAAGCGGGCCAGCAGGCCGTCGCCATTCCCGGCGACCTCAAAGACGAATCCTTTTGCCAACAGTTGGTAGAGCAGACGGTGCAGGAGTTGGGCGGGCTGGATATTTTGGTCAGCAACGCGGGGCGGCAGACGTTTCAAACGTCAATTGCCGACATCACCACCGCCCAATTCGACGAAACGTTCAAGGCCAACGTGTACGCCTTGTTTTGGATTACCAAAGCCGCTGTGCCGCACATGAAACCGGGTTCCACCATCATTACCACGTCGTCTATCAATGCCCGCCAGCCCTCCGAAACGTTGCTGGACTACGCCACCACCAAAGCGGCCATCGTGGCCTACACGCAGGCCTTGTCGGGCCAATTGGCAGAAAAAGGAATCCGCGCCAATACGGTGGCCCCCGGCCCTTTTTGGACGGCCCTCCAGCCCAGCGGCGGCCAGAGTCAGGAAAAAGTCAAGGAATTTGGGTCGGATGTGCCGATGGGCCGCCCCGGTCAGCCTGCCGAAATCGCGCCGATTTATGTGCTGCTGGCGTCGCAGGAATCCAGCTACATGACGGGCGGCCTGTTTCCGGTCACAGGCGGCGAATTGATGTAGGGAGAGCATTCAAGCAGTTGTGATTCCCCCTCGCCCCTACTAAGCGACGGGGAAAATCACTCGAACGCCGTCCTTTTGCTTTCCCCTCGCCCCACGCCTCGGCTCAGTCAAACAACTCGGTTGCTTGGCACTTGTGGTACTACACTGGGCCAGATGCGTTCTCGTCCTGCCGCCCTGATCTTTATTTTGCTGACCGCCCTGATCGACATCATCGGGATCGGATTGATTATTCCGGTGCTGCCGGGGTTGGTCAAGACGCTGGCCGGATCGGAGGTGGCGGGCGCACGGACCATCGGGCTGTTGACGGCGGCTTACGCGGTGATGCAGTTCATCTTCGCGCCGATCCTCGGTGCCCTGAGCGACCGCTTTGGGCGGCGGCCCGTGCTGCTGTTTGCCCTGCTGGGCATGGGGCTGGACTACTTGGTGTTGGCATTTGCTCCCAATCTGACGTGGCTGTTCGTGGGGCGCGTGTTGGCAGGCATTACGGGGGCGAGCCTCACGGTGGCCAACGCCTACATCGCAGACGTATCGCCGCCCGAAGACCGGGCCAAAAACTTTGGCCTGTTGGGGGCTACCTTTGGCGTGGGGTTCATTCTTGGCCCCGCGCTGGGCGGCCTGCTGGGTGAATACGGCTTGCGGGTGCCGTTTTTGGTGGCAGCGGCCATGACCGGCCTGAACGTGGTGTACGGCCTCTTCGTGCTGCCGGAATCTTTGCCCGCCAGTGCCCGCGCCAAAGGCATGCGGCGCAGCGACCTGAATCCGCTGCTGCCTCTGCGGGCGTTGGGAGAGTACCCGATTTTGCGCAGCCTCGCGCTGACGTTCGTGCTGCTGGGGCTGGCGGGGCAAGTCATCTTCAGTACGTGGGTGCTGTACACCGAAAAAGTGCTGAGCTGGAGTCCGGGGCAAAACGGCCTTGCGCTGGCGTTTTTCGGCTTGCTGACCGCAGCGGTGCAGGGCGGCCTGATCGGGCCGTTCATTGCCCGCTTTGGCGACCGGCGTACCATCATCACTGGGCTGGTGGCTTCCATTTTCGAGTTTTTGGTACTCAGTGTGGCCCGCAGCGGCGCGTTCCTGTACGCCTCGCTAGTGGTAGGCGCGTTGGGCGGGCTAGCCAATCCTGCCATTCAAGGTCTGATTTCCCGGCAAGTCAGCGAAACCGAGCAGGGGCGCGTGCAGGGCGCGATTACCAGCCTGAACAGCCTGGTGGCGGTGGTGGGGCCGATTCTGGCAACAGCCGTGTACGCCGCCGGAGTCGCTCGCGGGTTTCCCGGCGCGGCGTACCTGATGGGCGCCGTGCTGTCGGTGGCCGGAACGCTGCTGATTTTGAGCGTCCTGCGCGGTATTCCGGGCACTGGACGAGCGGAGGCGAAGGAAGCCTGAGCCGAGCGGCGCTGACTGTCCCCCCGAACATACAGGAGTCCCAAAGAACGGTGCAGCACCCGAAATGTGGAACTGCTTATCATGCGGTGTCAACTAGGGCAAAATCACTTCAGGAGGCACTTCATGCTCAATGCCACAATGCGGCCCCACCGAGAATTTTTACTGGCCCACACCGCAGGTCAGAAGTTATTTGTCCTGCTCAACCTCTCACCCGACCAAGAGGCGATGCAGGCACGGCCCGATTTGTCGGTGGTCTTTGTGGTGGACACGTCCGGCTCTATGCGCGAAGTCGTGACCGAGCCGACGGAACACACCGGGCAGACGACCGTTGTCGATGGTCAGCGGTATGAAATCGTGCGCGGCGGCAAAAACAAGTTGCAACTGGTCACCGAGGCACTCCGGGGCATCATCACCTCAGACCTGATTCAGCCGCAAGACCGCCTCGCCCTCGTAAAGTTCGATGATTTGGCCGAAGTTCTCGTGCCGTTTACGGCGGCCACCGACCGGGCAGCCCTGCTGAAAGCCACCGATCAGCTCGATTGGTATTCGGGCGGAACGCAGATGGGCGCGGGCATGAAGGCCGGAGCGAAGGTGCTGCAAACCGAATCGGGCAGCCGCCGAATGGTGCTGCTGACCGATGGGCAGGCCTTCGATTCCGAGGTGGTGCAGGAGCAAGCGGGCGTGCTGGCCGGCATGCAGGTGTCGGTAACGACGATTGGCGTGGGCGACGACGTGAACACCGAGCTACTGACGGAGATTACAGACCGCACGCAGGGCCAACCGATAGACGTGGTGCCCGACAACCAAAACCCGCAGCCTCCCGCTGTCCGGGCCTCCGACCTTCCCGCCGCGCTGCTGGGCGACCTTCAGCAGGCGGCCAACGAGGTCGTGACCAACGTGGCGCTGACCGTGCGGGCCGTGAAGGACGTGGTACTGGAGCGCGTGACCCGTGTGCAGCCCACCCAGACCGAAGTGACCAAAACGGACGGCCCGCTGCAACTCGGCAACGTGGAAGCCGGAACGGGCGCGGCCTATATTCTGGAATTCACCCTGCCGGAGCGCCCTGCGGCCCGCATGCGACTGGCCCAATTGGGCCTGACCTACGAGGTTCCCGGGGCGAACTACCGGGGCGAATTGCCGCCGCTGGACGTGGTGGTGGAATTTACCGGAGACGAAACGATGGCGGCGCGGGTAGACGGCGACGTGATGCAGTGGGTGCAGCAGCGCAATATCGAAAGCTTGGTGGCGCAGGCCAGCCGCGAAGCGCAGAGCAACCCCGAACAGGCTGCCAAGACCCTCGAACAGGCCCGCAACATGACCCAGCGCCTCGGCAACGGCGCAATGACGCAGGTACTCGACCGCGCTATCGGAGAACTGGGCAGCAGCAAGACCATCAGCCTCGGCACGGCCAAAACCATGCGGCTGGGCGCGAAAACGCAGACCCTCAAAGCGGGCGGGGGCGGCCTGCCCACCGACGAAGAAATCCGCAAGCTGACCGGAGCTTAGGTCGGTGAACTGCCCCGTCTGCGGCGCTGCTGTCCAGCCCGGCGAAACGGTCTGCCACACCTGCGGCGCACCGCTGACCGCTTCCGGGCTGGTGGCCTTGCCCACTGGCACGGCGCTGGTGGGCGGTCAGTACACCCTCAACCGGGTGCTAGGACAGGGCGGCTTCGGTATCACCTACGCCGGAGAAGACACCCGGCTGGGCCTCAAAGTCGCCATTAAAGAGCTGTTTTTAGACGGGTCTTCGCGGCGCAGCAAAACGGTAGTCGCGCCGGGCAACATTACCAGTGCCGAGTACCAGACCACCAAAAAAGGCTTTCTGGACGAAGCCAAAGTGCTGGCGAGCTTCAACGATCCCGGCATCGTGAAGGTGATGAATTACTTCGAGGAAAACAGCACCGCCTACTTGGTGATGGAATTCTTGGAGGGCAGCACCCTCGGCGGCCTGATCGAAAAGCGCGGCCCCATGCCCCCCGACGTGGTGTTCGAGGTGGCCCGTTCGGTAGCCAAGACACTGGAAGTGATCCATCAGCGGGGGTTGCTGCACCGCGACATCAAGCCCGACAACATCTTTTTTAACCAGACCGGGCGCATCGTCCTGATCGATTTCGGCTCGGTGCGGGCCTTCGTGAAGGGCAAAACGCTGAGCCATACCCGGCTGGTCACGCCCGGTTACGCGCCGCTGGAACAGTACGGCAACTCGGGCAGATTCGGGCCTTACACCGATATCTACGCGCTGGGGGCCACCCTGCTGCACGCGTTGACCGGGCAAATGCCGCCGCCCGCCACCGACCTGATGCTGGGCACGCCCCTCCCGCCCCTGCCCGATTCCACCTTGCCGGGACTGCGCCGCGCCGTGACGCAGGCGATGGCTCTGCGCGTAGAAGACCGTCCCCAGAGCGCCGAAGCGTTGTTGGCGATCTTGGCTGCACCGACGACCAGGCCTAGGACTGGCGCTCCCCCTCCACCGGCTCCTCCTGTTCCCCGGCCCCCAGCTCCTCAACCTCCGGCCCCTCAACCGCCTGTACCCCGGCCAGCCGCACCCAAACCGAAACCTGCTCCGGTGCAGCCCGCCGTCGTTCCGCCGAAGCCCGTACAGCCTCAACCCAAGCCGCCTAAGCCTGCGCCTGTCAAACCTGCACCTCCCCAGCCCGCGCCCCCCCGGCCAGTCCCTCCGGCCCCCAAAGTCGTCCCTCCAGCTCCCGCTGCCCAGGCCCGCATTCCCGCACCAGTACCCGTTCCAGCCGCTCCCGTTGCCCCACCAACGCCCGTTCCTCTGCCGCCACCTGCCGCTGTCCCTGAGTCCATTCCCGCTGCTGTGCCAACTGAAAAACCTCGCGCCCCAGTGTCGCGCACCGTCTTTATCGTATTAGGCACGCTGCTGGGCGGAGCAGTTGCGGCCTTGTCTGCCGAAGCGTATTTTGCCGCTCCTGTTCAGCCCCCCCAATACGCCTTAGCCGCCGCATTGGGCGCAGTGTTTGGGGCCGTCGCGGGCTGGCTGCTGTGGTTCGCTTTGCCGGTGGCTCTGCCCATTGCAGCGGCGGCAGGAGCTTACTTTTATACCCAAGGGGCAGGTCTCAACTGGCCCACCGTCATCAGCGCCAGCATCGGGGCGGCAGATCTTGCCCTCATTTTTCTCATCCTCATCCGACGAATCTCGCTCTAACGTTGAGTCTCAACCCAACCCGTCCACTCTCACTTCCCCGGAGGAACCACCATGACCATTCTTTGCACCGTCTGCGGCACCGCCAACCCCGAAGGCACCACCTACTGCGAAGGCTGCGGCGTCGAATTGTCTGCGGCCACTGCGCCCACGCCCGCCGCAACGGTGGAGGCTTCACCCGAAGCCGTTCCCCAAGTGGACTCCGCCGGGGCTGCATCCTCTGGAACCGAGGCAACGCCGCAAGCCGAGGCTGCGGTGTCTGAAGCTCCAGTATCTGAGAACCCTGTGTCTGAAACGCCTGTAACTGAAAGTACCGCACCGACAGAACGTGCCCAAGAAGCCGCGCCTGTAGGCGGCGCATTTGCTGAAGGCACGGGTTCAGAACCAGCGGCGCAAGCCCCTGTGTCTGAAGGAGCTGTGTCTGAAGGAGCTGTGTCTGAAGGAGCTGCGCCCGAAGTGGCCGCCTCTGAAGCGACGGTAGCTGAAGTGGCCCCGTCCGACCTGCCCGCCTCTGAAATCGCCGCTGCGCCTGCCGCTGAAACGCCCGCACCAGCCCCCGTCCTCACTGGAGAAGCCAAGCTGGGCATCAAAAAATTTGGTGCGCCCACCGGCGAGTTCATTCCGCTGCAAGGCGACCACTTGGTGGTGGGGCGCTTCGACGCGTCCAGTGGGCCAGTAGACATCGATCTCAGCGGCCTCGGCGGGCAGGAGCATATTTCGCGCCGCCACGCCGAGCTGTCCCGCGAACAAGGCGTGTGGGCAGTGCGCGACCTCGGGTCTACCAACGGCGTGTACATCAAGCGCAAAGGCGAAGCCGGATTTTCGCCGCGCCTTCAGGAACCCACGACGCTGGCAGACGGCGACGAATTGGCTTTCGGCAACCTGATGCTGATGTTCCACCAGAGCTGAAATGACCCAGCCTGACGATGCACCGCAGGATTTGGCAGCCCCAGAACCAGCCCCGACGCCTGAAACGCTGCCCACCGAAACTCAGCCGCCCGAAGCACCCCAGGCGTTGACGCTGCCCCCAAGGCCGACACTGCCCGAACCGGAAAAAACGCCAGAGCTGTTGCCTGCCGAACAACCCGAAGACAGCCCGCTAGACGTGGATTATGTGTTTCCTACTGCGCCGGAAGTGGTGGGCACTGCTGAGGCCGCCGACGTGGAAGAGTTGAACAGCTCCGAGGCTGAAGCCAGCGCGGTGGATTCGGACGCCTCGGCAGGGTTGGAGAGTCCGGTTGTCTTAGCTGTGCCAGCCGTTTTGGATACACCAGCCATTTCAGAAACTCCAGCACTTCCGGAGAGTCCAGCGACTTCAAACCCAGTTGCAGCGATTCTGCCCGTAGACAGCAGAACAGACATTCCGAGGGATGAGACGCCTTTAGCCCCAGTAGTGCCGCCTTTGACACCGGAAGCCTCACCCACACAGGCTTCCACTGATTCCTCCAGCTTTGCGACGGGCGAGCTGGAGGAAGAGACCTACGCACCCACCGTCGCTGTGCAAGGCCCGCAGGCGGGGCAAGTGGTCAGCGGCTACCAGCTCAATCAGGATTTGGGACGCGGGTGGTTTAGCGCCAATGCGCTCGGCGCTGGCCCCAGTGTGGACGTGTATGTGCGCCCCGCGCCGTTGTGGGCGGGGTTGCGGCCTCACCGTTTGCTGCCCAAACTGACCTCGGCGGGCGACTTGTGGGTTGTGGCTCCCACCGAGGGCACGCCCCTGACCCTGCCACTTGGTGCAGAGACGGCGCGGGCGCACCTGACCGACTTGGCGCGGCTGTTATTCGCGCTGGAAAAACAGGGCTACGCGGTGACAGACCTTGACCCAGCCAGCCTACACCTGACCCGCGAGGGCTTGAAACTGAGGACGCCGCCGCAAGTGGCGCGGCTAGGCGAAGCGGTTCAGCCCACTTTGCGCGACAGTTTTACGCCGCCTGAAGTGCAAGAAGGGCAGCCTGCACAGGCAAAAAGCGGCGTGTATCTGCTGGGCGCACTGTTTTTTCAGTGGCTCACCGGGCAACCGCTCCCCGCCGAGGGGCCGTCTTCTATTGTGCTGGCAGGCATCAATGCGTCGGGCGTGCCCCAACTGTTGAACGGGATGTTGGCTCCCTTGCCGCAGCGCTTAACTCCGGCTGAACTGCTGGCGACCCTCAAAACAGCGGCCACCAAATTGCCGGTCTATCAGTTGGCAGGGGCCACCGACATCGGCCTCAACCCTGAACGGCCCATCAATGAAGATTCCTACGGGTTCGTGTGGCGTCAAATCGGGGAACACGGCGGCGGAGAACTGGTGTTGCGGGCCGTCGTTTCGGACGGTATGGGCGGTATGGCAGCGGGCGAAGTGGCGAGCCAAGCAGCAATTCGGGCTTTTCTGACTTCAGAAACCACTTCCTTTGAGGCTTCATCACTCGAAACCCTAGTCTGGGAGGCCAATGCAGCTGTCCTGACCGATATGCAGGGCCGAGACGGAGGCTGCACCATCACCGGCGTAGAGATTCGCGGCACGCAACTGCACATGGCGCATGTAGGCGATACCCGTGCTTACGTGGCTCAAAACGGGGCGGTGCAGCAGCTCAGCAAAGACCATTCTTATGTGGCCGCAATGGTTGCCAGCGGTCAGATGACGGCGGACGAAGCCCAAGTCAGCCCCGAGCGCAACAAGGTTTTGCGTTCGCTGGGCAGCTTGCGGGCCGCGCAGGACAACTATGTTCAGGTGTTGCCCGAGCCGCTGGAACTGCCTGTAGGGAGCCGCGTCTTGCTGATTTCCGATGGCGTCTGGGGAGAGGTGCTCCCGCCCGTGCTGCACGATATTTTGCTCCATGAACCCTCTCTGCAACGGATCGTAGACCGCCTGATCGAACTGAGTCTGGAATCAGGCGCACCGGACAATGCAACGGCCCTCGTGATTGAGCGGCAGAGGTAGGGGAAAACCGAAAGCCACAATTCGGGGGCTTCCGACCAAAAATTAGATGGCTGGTGATTCCGTTTTTGCTGGGAATCGCTGCCAGTGCTGGGGCACATCGGGCAGACTGAAGGCGCGGTTGGTAGGACATCGCGCTAGAGTCAGTGTGCTTTCGTCACAGAAACCAGATACAAGCTAAGCGACTGGCCGCCGACTTGACAGCTTTGGTTTACACTTGACTTGCATGTCAAAAGGAGTTGAATGGGTGCCTGAGGCGACACAAACTCAATCCCGATAAACCGTACACCGGAACCGCTCATCAACTCGCCTGTCCTGCCAATTCTCTGTGAGCTGTACCGCGCCGCCCGGATTCGTTTCAGAGTGAGAACGGCTGCACCTGACTGACCACAACTGATAAATGGAGAAGCCATGACCGAATTTGACGTGATCGTGGTGGGAGCGGGGTTGGTCGGCGCGGCTGTGGCCTATGACCTGCGCCGCGCCGGGTATGACGTGCTGGTGCTGGAGCGTGAGCAGGAGTTGGGGGCCGGGGTGAGTCGGTCTAATTCGGGGGTCTTGCACACGGGGTTCGACTCGCCGCCGGGCACCTTCGAAACGCAGATGATCCGCGATCAGGCGGGGCGCTGGCCGCATATTTTTGACGAGCTGAAGATTCCTTACCGGGTACCGGGGGCGCTGCTGCTGGCCCACACAGACGATGAAGCGGCGCAGCTTGCCGACCTTGCCCAGAAAGCCGCCCTGAACGGTGTGCAGACAAAAATACTAGACGAACGAGCCACCCGCGCCGCAGAACCCCACAGTCACGCCCGCGCCAGCCTGCATATTCCCAGTGAGGCGATCACCGATCCGTATGAAGTGGTGACCCGCTTGCTGCACGGGATTGAGGTGCGCCTCGGTTGGAAGGTGGAGAGCACCGAAACGGCTGAAGACGGCGTGCGCGTATGGGGGCCACAGGGCAGCCTCACGGCAAGGTTCGTCGTGAACTGCGCCGGTTTGTTTGCCGATGAATTGGGAGAGGAGGGCTTCAGCATTACGCCACGCCGGGGCGAGTTCGTGGTGTTCGGTGAAGGCACGGCGCGCCTGATTCAGCACATACTTTTGCCGGTTCCCAATGCGTTTACCAAAGGGGTGTTGGTCTTCCCCACCCTCTACGGGTACTTGTGTGCTGGCCCGACGGCTGTGGATCAGCACGACAAATCGGACTGGACGCCGCACCTGTCTGCGCTGCCTGCGCTGCACCAGAAGGCCAGTGAAGTGCTGCCGATTCTGGAGGGTGAACGTGTGGAAGACGCTTGGGCGGGCCTGCGTCCGGTGGGGCAGCCGCACAACTACATCTGCGAATTTTCTAGCCGTGTGCCCCGGTTGCTGCATCTGGCGGGCATCCGCTCTACGGGGCTGTCGAGTTGCTTGGGCCTCTCAGCTTGGGCGCTGACGCAACTGATCGAGCATGGCTTGCCCGTCAAAGCGCCTGGGAACGCACCCGAACCCCCGCCCAGCCGCAGCGGCACGCCTTGGTGGCAGCGCCTGAACCGCTTCCGGGAGGTGCCTGCTCTTGTATCTCGGCCTTGATCTGGGCACCAGCGGCGTCACGGCTTTGCTGCTGGGTGAAGACCTAGAGGTTGTGGGCCGCAGTGACCGCACCATTCAGACCGATTCTCCGCAACCGGGCTGGATCGAGCAGACGCCGCGTGTGCTGCTGGCCGCCGTGATAGACGCTGCGATGGAGGTGATGGGCCCTCTTCCCCCCGGAGCCAGCATCAGGGCTGTGGGGCTGGCCAATCCCGGCGAATCGGTACTGGCTTGGGACGCCCGCAGCGGCGATCCGCTTACGCCGGTACTGGTGTGGTCAGACACGCGGGCATCGGAGATTTGTGAGCGGTTGCGAGCGCAGGGATTAGAGCCGACGCTGACCGAACTCAGTGGCTTGCCCCTCGATCCCTACTTTTGCGCCGCCAAATTCGCGTGGTTGCTGGAACACGACGCGGCTGTTCGGGAGGCTCACACCGCCGGGTTTCTGCGGCTGTGCACGCTGGACGCTTGGATCATCTTTCAATTGAGCGGCCAGTATTTCACCGACCACAGCACCGCTTCACGTACCCAACTGTACGACCAAGTGCGGGGCTGCTGGTCACCCGAATTGCTGGGTCATTTTGGTCTTCCACTGGGCGTCCTGCCCGAAATTCGTCCCAGCCTTTCACCCCTAGGCATGCTGAACTTGGGTGAAACTCAGGTGCCTTGGCATGCCGCGCTACTGGATCAGGTGGCGGCGCTGGCGGGCAACGGCTGTTTTGAGGAAGGAACGCTGAAAGTGACGTATGGCACGGGCGCGTTCGTGGTGGCCCAAGCGGGGAGCCTCGCTGCGCCAGCCGCGTCGGGCCTGCTCCGCACTGTGGGCGTCAATGACGCTGGGGGCCGCACTTTCATTCTGGAAGGCGGGGTCTACAGTGCGGGCAGCGCGGTTCAATGGCTCCAGAGGCTCGGTCTACTCGGTCACGCCTCCGAAGCGTCTGCGCTGGCCGAAAGTGCTGATGGGGCGAGGCTTCGTTTCCTCCCGGCCTTTAGTGGACTGGGTGCGCCTTGGTGGGAGCCGGAAGCGAGGGGCGTACTGGCGGGGATGACCGCGCAAACGGGCAAAGCTGAAATCGTGCGCGGCGTGCTGGACGGTATTGCCTCCTGCGTCACCGATATTTTGGTGGGGATGGATCAAGCGCTTCCCCACTTGCAGCGGGTACGCGCCGACGGAGGCTTGGCCCAAAACGGCTACTTGATGCAGCGTCAAGCCGACCTGAGCGGGCTGATCATCGAGCGCAGTACCGAGCATGAGGCCACCGCGCTTGGCATGGCCCTGCTGGCAGGCGTCAGTGCTGGCCTGCTGAGCCGCGAGCAAGTGCAGCAGCGCACCCGGAGCGTAGAGGTCTTCATGCCGAGACTGCCAGAAGCAGAGCGCCTGCACGAACGCAGCCTCTGGAAAGAGTGGTTGGCTCAGGCGGCCGCGTTGGGGAGCCGATAAGGGCAGTCGTGCGCCCTATCCCAGCGGTCTGCCCCCGTCCACCGCGATCACGCAGCCCGTGCTAAACGTCAGGTGGGTGGCGGCGGCCAAAACGGCGCGGGCCACTTCTTGGGGGAGCGCGAGGCGGCCCATCGGCGTGCGCTCCAGTTGCGCCGACACCATCTCGGGCATCCGCTGGGCGTATTCGCCGTCCACAAAACCGGGCGACACGCTCAGCACCCGGATAGCGGGAGCGAGGGCGCGGCCCAGACTGCGGGTTACAGAATCCAGCGCGGCTTTGCTGGCGCAGTAGGCCACGTTACTGCCGACGCCAGTGCGCCCGGCGATGCTGCTGATATTGACCACCAAGCCGCTGCCCCTAGCCCGTAGGAGCGGCGTGAAGGCACGGGTACAAGCGAACGCGCCGCGCACATTCACCCGCAAGATGGTATCGATCCACTCGTCGGTCAGTCCCTCCAGATCGTCGTGTGGCACGGGCTTGGTTACGCCAGCATTGTTGACCAAAATGTCAAGGCGGCCTTCCGTGAGGCGCACGCTTTCGGCGGCGGCAGTGAGGGTGGCGCTGTCGTCCACGCGGGTCAAGACGGCGCGGTGCTGGCCCGGCCCACTCAACTCGGCGGCTAAAGCGGACGCCCGCGCCTCGTTGCCCGAGAAACCTACCAACACGCTGGCCCCCGCCTCGGCCAGCGCCGTACAAATAGCTGCGCCGATGCCGCCTGCGCCGCCTGTGACCAGCGCGACTTGCCCGGTCAATTCTGCTGTGTTCATGTGGTAGCCCCTGTATTCATGTGATAGCCCCTGTACTCATGTGGTAGCCCCCCTCACCGTGTCTCGCCAGATCAGTTCGCCGGGGTGCAGGCGGGGGCCGTGTCCGGGTTGGGGATCATCTAAGGCCAGCAGGGCGTCCTCGATCATGGCTTCCAGCGGTTGCCGAATGGTGGTCAGGCGGTACGCCAGCCGCGCCGATTCCTGAATATCGTCGAAGCCGATGACGCTCACCTCATCGGGCACGCGCCGCCCCAATTGCCGCAGGGCGTCCAGCACCCCGATGGCGATAATGTCGTTGGCTCCAAAAATCGCGTCGGGCCACTGGTTTGGCTCCTGCTCGGCATGTAGGTCTAGGGTCGCCTCGACGCCCCAGTCGTACTGAAAAGCGCGGGCAGGCGCGGCAACCGGACTTAACCCAGATTCCGCCAGCCGCTCGGTGAAGCCGCGCAACCGGTCTTGATGGGTGGAGGTGTCGGGATCGCCGCCGATAAAGGCCAGCCGGGTCGCGCCGCCCGCCAGCAGCACGTCGGCGGCCAACCTTCCGCCCGCGTAGTTGTCGCAGGCCACCGACAACAGGTCTTGCCCCGGCAAATGCCGATTGAACAGCAAGACGGGGACGCCCCCTTTGGCAACGTCTCCCAAGCTGGGCGGGGCCGCATTCAGGCGGGTGGGAAACACGATGGCCGCCTCGATTTGGTACCGGCTGGCCGCGTCTAGCGTGTCCTGCACGTCACGGCGGGCGTCGTGCGTCAGCAGCAACGCCCGTTTGCCTTTGGCCTCTAGCGCCTGTGCAAATTGGGACAACGCCTGCGGATAAAACGGATTGTGCAAGTCGCCCACGATCAGGGCCACGATGCCGCTACGCTGCGTGACCAAGCTGCGGGCGATGGCATTGGGCTGATAGCCAAGTTTCTGGGCCGCTTCCAGCACGCGCCGCCGCGTTTCTGGGCTGATGTGCGCCCCCGGCGTAAAGGCCCGTGAAACGGCCGATTGGGACACGCCCGCTTCACGCGAAACGTCGTGCGACGTGACCCGCTGCGCAGGGACAGAAGGAGATCGGTTGGTCATGGTTCTCCCCACAGCATAGGTCACGCCCTGCCGGATGGAGCCAAGGGGGCGGCGGATTTGACTTGCGGCAAGCCTCAGCACTTGTACAGCAGGACAGGCATTGGATCGAAAAGGTCGTGCAGCCGCCCCGCAGGTCATGGCTCAGAGGGCACGGCTCAGTCTGCCGCGCCCACAGGCCCGGACTGTACTGACCCGGACTCCACCGCCTCTGGGTGGCTATACCGCTCCACCCGCAAATCGGCTTGCCGCTGGTGCCCCGCGAAGCCTTCTATGGCGCAGATGACCGAGCAGTGCCGCCCTATGATGACGCTGGCTTCGCGTGTGGCCCGCTGATAGGTGACAGTTTTCAGGTATTTACCTACCCACAGCCCGCCCGTGTACCTTGCCGCCCGTCCGGTGGGCAAAATGTGGTTGGTGCCGATGGTTTTGTCGCCGTAAGCCACGTTGGTTTCTGGCCCCAAAAACAGGGAACCGTAATTGGTCATGTGCTGTAAAAAATAGTTGGGGTCTCGGGTCAAAATCTGCACGTGTTCGCTGGCGATGTCGTCGGCCACCCGCACCATTTCGGCGTCGTCTTCGGCCAAAATGATCTGGCCGTAATCCTGCCACGCCGCCCGCGCCACGTCTGCGGTTTTCAGAATGCCCAGTTGCCGCTCGATCTCCAGCAGCACGGCGGCGGCCAAGGTCTCCGAGGTGGTCAGCAGCACGGTGGGACTGTTGGGGCCGTGTTCGGCTTGGCCCAGCAGGTCGGTTGCCACCAGTTCGGCGTCTACCGAGTCGTCGGCAATCACCAGCGTTTCGGTGGGGCCAGCCAGCAAATCTATGCCCACCAGACCGAACAACTGGCGTTTAGCCTCCGCGACATAGGCGTTGCCGGGGCCAACCAGCATATCTACTGGCGCAATCGTTTCGGTGCCGAGGGCGAGGGCCGCCAACGCCTGCACGCCGCCCATGATGTAAATTTCATCGGCCCCGGCGAGGTGCATGGTCGCCACTGTCGCCGGATACGGTTGGCCGTCTTTGGGCGGAGTGACCGCCACCACGCGCCGCACGCCCGCGACTTTGGCGGTGGCGACACTCATGATGGCGCTGGCCACCATCGGGTAGCGCCCGCCGGGGACGTAGCAGGCCACCGAGTTCATCGGTAAGACTTTGTGGCCCAGCGTCACACCCGGAATGGTTTCTATTTCAATTTCATGAATAGAATCGCGCTGCGCCTGCGCGAAGGTTCGCACCTGTTCCAGACTGAAGCGGATCGACACCAACTGTTCTTCGGTCACCTGAGCCACCGCAGCGGCGATCTGTTCGGGCGTCAGGCGAAAGGCCTGCGGACTCCAGCCGTCAAATTTCTGCGAGAGTTCCCGCAAGGCCGCGTCGCCCCGCGTGCGGATGTCGGCGATGATGCCGCGCACCGTCTGTTGAACAGTCTCGTTGATGCTAAGCTGCGTTTCTACGTTCATGCCGGACTTGAGGATGCGGGCCATGTGGGGTCTCCTGTTGTGGGGTGTGGGGGCGTTCAGTAAGAGGGGCTGTCGGAACGGGCGGGCAGAGTGCCACGCAGGTCGGTCAGAATGCTGCGGGCCGCGCCAGACAGCAGCGCGACATCCGAACCGGCGGTGACGAAGCGGTAGCCCAGCGACTGAGCCTGGCGGGCGAGGTCGCCGCCCTGCGTGAAAATGCCGGGAATCAGGCCACGTGCGGCGGTTTCTGAGGCGATGTGGGCCACCGCCTGCGCGGTCTCTCCGGTGCGGAAATCCAGCGAAGCGGTTCCGCTGAGGCTCAGGCTCAGGTCAGCCGGGCCGACATACACCCCGCTGAGGCCGGGCGTGTCTAAAATGGCGCTGAGGTTATTCCATGCGGCGCGGGTTTCGATCATGGCGAAAATCAGCGTTTGCGTGTCGGCCCGCGCTGCGTAGGTGTCGCCGTAAAGCAAGCGGGCGCGGGTGGGGCCGTAACTTCTGCCTCCCGCAGGTGCGTAGCGGCAGGCGTGAACCAGTACGCGGGCCTGCTCGGGCGTGTCGATCATGGGGCAAATCACGCCCACGGCTCCGGCGTCTAGCGCCCGCATCAGATCGGGCGGATGCAGCCAGGGCACCCGCACTATGGGCGCAGCGGGCGTGGCGGCAATCGCCTGAAGCGTAGGCACCAGCCCGCCGTCTCCGATCAGGCCGTGTTGCAGATCGATGGTGAGGGCGTCGTATCCGGCGCGTCCCATCAGTTCGGCGCTCACGCCACCGGGCAGGTGCAGCCAGCCGTTCAGCACCGCTTCTCCGGCACTCAGGCGAGCGTGCAAGCGGGCCAGCGCATCCAGCTCAGGCATAGGCCACCTCACGCAAAATGTCCGAAACCGCGTGTGGAGCGTCGAGGGGCAAGTAGTGTCCGGCGTCCGGCACGAGCTGAATCACCGTTTGAGGGGCCAGTTGCTTGATCTCTTCGGCCAGATAAGGGGGCGTAATGAGGTCATTCTCGCCCACCAATACTGTGAGCGGGCCTGCCCAATCTGCCAGCGTGGGGCAACTGTTGGGCCGCGCACGCAGCAAGGCCAACTGCTCCAGAAAAATCTCTGGCCCCACCCGCCGGGCCATGTCCAGCACGGCCTGACGGTGTGGCCCACCCGACAGTGAATCCACCGCGTCTGCAAACTGTCCCGCCTGCACTTGCCGTTCTTGTGTCGCCCATGCGTCCAATTGTCCGGCGGTGGGCGCGTGTGGGTTGGCACTGATCAGCGTGAGGCGGGCCACCCGCTCTGGGGCGCGGCGCAGTACCTCGAAGGCCACGATCGCGCCCAGCGAAAACCCCACCAGATGCACGGCGGCGGGCGCGTCTTGAAGAACTTGCGCCGCAGCTTGGGCCAGCGTGCGGCCCCGCACCGTGTCCTGCACCTGCGTCCCAGCAGGCAACCTCACCGCCGCCCACAACGCCGCGTCACACAGGGTTCCCGGCAGCAGTAGTGCAGGCAGGGGCGGCACAGGCACGGGCAACGCAGGCAGGCTCATAGGTTCAGGTATCCCCGAATTGGCCCAGCAATTGTTTTTCCAGTTCGGCAAAGTTGTCCGGCTTGATCATCTTGCCGTTGTCGCTGGCCTCGAACCCGTATTCGCGGGCCTTGCGGATCACTTCGGGTGCCCAGTACGGGTCTTTGCCCTCATACGCTTCGTGCTTTTCCAGCACGGCAAAAATCCAGCTTTCGTCCTCGTCGATGCACTCGAAACCGCGCCAGAGCTTCGCCGGAAGGGTGATGTAATCGAACTCTTCCAAGATGGTTTCGCCGTCCACTTTGTCGGCGTGTTCTCCCCAATAAAAGCGCCAGCGGCCCCGCAGCGGCAAAAACGATTCGATGTAATCGTGCGTGTGGTACGCGGGGCCGTTGCCTTGCCGCGCCCGCACCACGCCCACCTGAAACCCGTGCGGCGACGTGATGAACGGCGCGTAACTGTCGTTTTCACTGGCCGTGTCGCCAATGACCGCGTAATTGTGGCGCTGGTGGCCGGGCAAAATAGAATCGATAAACATCAGCGGAATCGGGCGCGATTTGAGGTCACGGAAGCGCACCACGTTGCCGGTCATCGCGCCGAGGTCTTCTGGAACTGTGGACTGGGAACTGGGCACATCAGAGCTGGACAGGTCAGCGTTGGGCGGCGTTGTCATGGGTTCTCCTGTGGGCTTGGCCGGGAATAGAGCAGGGGCTGGAGCAACAGCCCGGAGCGTAAGCAACGCCGAAGGATCGGAATGAGGGAGCCGTCAACAGGAGGACTTCGGAAACTCACTTCATCACGACTTGTCTTAAAAAGTTGCCCGTCTTAAAAAGTTCTGCGGAAAGCACACCGAACAAGACTCAAGCTGAGCTAGGAAGCCATGAAACGAGGGGCGGGAGCAGGAGCAGAGCCACCGATCAAACACAATTGTGCATACGTATGCAATACCGTACTCTGCGCCGCTCAGTTCGTCAAGGTGGCCTATAGAGCCGGTGGGTGACAGGCTTGGCCGGGCGTGTAGACAGGCAAAATAGTAAGGGACTTGACAAAAGCAAAACATCACATCTATGGTATGCATACGTATGCAAAACACGTGAGGGAGGACACCATGCCATACCTATTCCGGTCTGATCCGAACCTAGAAGAGGCCAACCCAGTCCAAGCTGAGTCAGTGCAGGCGAACCTAGTCCAAATTGACCGACTCTCAGCATGCAGCACGTTTTGACCACCCCAATCACTTCGGAAGTCTCACGCCCAACGAATTGAGGGGCGGCGCACGAGCGCAGGCAACGCCCGCTGGGCCGCTGAACAGTCCATGTTCGCCAAACTCCCGGTTAGCCGTCGTGCCTTCTACAACTTATTGGTGTCGCCCCTTCACTATGAACCGCGACCTACCGCCGCACTCGGCAGATTTGCCCCCGACACGGATCGGCGTGATCCCGTTGGATGACCAACACCGTTCCGACTGAGATCAATCCTCAAGTTTTTTCTTCAGGAACCTTGGTACAGCGTGCTACACGCTTCCAACCACAATGTTCTGTCTTCAGCCGCTGTTTAGCCCCTCATGCAAAGAAGGCTTCGTCAGGAGGAAATCAGATGACCACAGGAGAAAAGAGAGTTCGGCAGCGCATGGGATTGGCCCTCGGAATGCTCGGCGTGCTGGCTATCGGTTCGTTGGGCGGCGCACAAACTGCCGCCACCTACGGCCTGAAGCCGGGGAAACCCTACGACGGCACCAAGCTCAAGTTTCTGATCTGCTGCTTGGGTGCGGGGCAATTCGCGCAGCTGTCTAAGATGACGGGCGAAGGCAGCGAGTTCCAGAAGCTGACGGGCATTACCGCGCAATGGGAAAATACGCCGTATGAGGGCCTTCAGCAAAAAATTCTGATCGAAGCCACGACGGGCAGCACCTACGATGTGGTGGCTTGGGTGGATTCTTGGGGCGAAGCGTTCAAGTCCCAGATGTTGCCGCTGAATGACCGGATCAAGGCCGACAAAATCAACATGAAAGACTATCCAAGCTCGTATATCACGGCTTCGAGCGACTCGGCGGGCAATATCGTGGGCATGCCGCTGCGTGGGCACCCGCTGGTGATGTTCTACCGCAAAGACATTTTTAAAGAACTCAAATTGCCTGTGCCCAAAACGTGGCAAGACGTGGTCAAGACCGCTCAGGTGATCCAGCAAAAGAAACCCGGCATAACTGGCCTCTCGACCATGTACGGTGTCACTGCCGGACAAAACCTGTTTTCGTGGACCAGCATGCTGTGGGGCAACGGCGGCGACATTCTGGACAAGGGCAATCATCCGGTGTTCAACAACGCCAAAGGTGTGCAGGCCACCCAGACCTACATCGACATGCTCCGCAAAGACAAGATCACCAATCCGGCGGCAACGACCTTCGGAGAGCCTGAGTCTTCTACCGAACTGCTTCAGGGCCGGGCCGCGATGTGGGTGGGCTGGTGGTGGTACTGGGCACGCTTCTCCGATCCCAAAGCCGTTTCCAAAGACGTGCTGAACAACGTCGGCTTTGCGCCGGCTCCCGGCTGGGCTGGCGGCTCGACCCAGAATTACGCCCTGATCTGGCCCATCGGTATTTTCAAAAACTCCAAGAAAGCAGACGCAGGCTGGGAATTCATCAAGTACGTGACCAACACCGAGATTCAGAAACGGGTGGCCGCCAACCGCAGCATTCCTGCCGAGGCCGACAACACCATTGTCACCTTTTCGGGCATGAACGACGCCAAAGTGAACGCGGCCAACGGCGGCATTCCCAAAGTGGGGGCGCAGGCCCTCCGCACCGCCCGCACGCTGCCACAGGTCAAGACGTGGGCCGAAATTCAGAGTGTGTTGGAAATCGGGATCAATCAAATGGCGACTGGAGCCGCGGTGAAAAGCACTCTAGACCGGATGGCTAGAGACGTGGACGCCATTCAGAAGCGGGCGGGCTACTACAAGTAAGACAACTCGGATTGGAAGCCGTACCTTTCAGCTTCCAATCCGAGTTGAGCGAGTAGGAAAGAGTACGGCATCCTTACAAGTCTAGTTCTGTAAATCGGTGAGGGGGCCAGACCTACTTTGGCCCCCGAATTCATTCAAATCCGCAGATTCGGCTTCAAAGCTGGCCCCCCCTTCGCTGAGGTGAGCGCTATGGATATTCCCCAAACGTCTGCTGACCCTGTCACCGAAAAGTCGGTTTTACTGCCCGCTCAGAAGCCTTGGAAACCCCAGAGCGCCTCGCTGCGGTGGGTCATGCTGGCTCCGGCCCTCGTCGTCATCGGCGCGACCATCCTCTATCCGCTGGCCTCGTCGTTCGTGACCTCGTTCCGCGATTGGCGGCTGATTAATTCTCCGACGCCCGGCCCGTTCGTGGGGTTCGACAATTACGCACGCGCCTTCACCGACGCCAATTTCCTCAATAGCCTCAAGGTCAGCGGCATCTACATGTTCATCTCGGTTGTACTGACCCTGCTGATCGGACTAGGAATAGCGCTGCTGCTATCTAAGCCCACCAAGCTCAACACCTTTGCCCGCACCCTGCTGATCTTTCCTTTTGCAGTCGCGCCCGTTCTGAAAGGATACAGCTGGAAATTCATGCTCAATCCGGAATACGGCGTCTACGCCAAGATGATCGGCGACGTCTTCGACCCACTCAAGGGCTACGTGTGGCTAGGGCACGAATTCAGTGCGCTGGTCGCTATTGCCATGTCAGAAGTGTGGGGCTGGGCACCCCTGTTCGCGCTGATGTTTATCGGGGCGCTGGGATCGATTTCCCCCGAAATCAACGAGGCGGCCAAAGTCGATGGAGCCACCAATTTTCACATTTTCCGCAAAATTACCCTGCCCTTGCTGGCTCCGGTGATCTATATCGTGGCCCTGCTGAAGGTCATCTCAGCCTTCAAGATGTTCGACCAAGTGGCCGTGATGACGGGCGGCGGCCCCGGCGACTCCACCCAGACGCTGTATTTCCACGTGTTTCAAACGGCCTTTCGCAACCTCGATATGGGGTATGCGTCGGCCCTCTCCTACATTCTGGTCGCCTTGATGGGCGTCATCGCCACGTTTTATGTCCGCACGCTGATGAAGGGGGACTGATGCAAAGTTCTGTGAATCGTAGTTCATCTCCACGGGGCCTCAGTCCTCTGGCGCGCAAACGGTTGGGTCAGGGCGTGGACATTATCGCCACCCTCGTCGTCATTTTTTTCGTCATGTTTCCGCTGGTCTGGATGATCTTGGCGGCCTTCAAAAACGAAATCGACGTGTACTCGTCCCGGCTGTTTTTCCAACCGACCCTCGACAATTTCCGCGCCGTATTTGCCAGCCCTACCCTGCTCGGCTCGCATACGTGGATCAGTGTGCTGGTGTCGTTCCTGACGGTGGCAATCACTATTCCGCTGGGGGCCGCCGCGTCCTACGTGCTGTCTCGGCACCGCTTCAAGGGCCGCGACTCGCTGTTCCTGCTGATCCTGATCACCCAGTTCGTTCCCGCAGTGGTGGTCGCCATTCCCTTTTTCAACCTGTTCCGCACGCTCGGCCTGATCGATACGCCGATTGCGCTGGTCATCGTGTACCTGTCGTTCACGCTGCCTTACGCCATTTGGATGCTGCGCGGTTTTTTCGATTCTTTGCCTGTAGAGGTAGAGGAAGCGGCGTTCATAGACGGCTGCAACGAACTGCAAACTCTGCGCTACGTAACGCTCCCGCTGGTGATGCCGGGCCTGATAGTGGCGGGCGTGTTCGCCTTCATCTCGGCTTGGAACGAGTACTTTTTTGCCCTGATCCTGACCAAATCCGATTCGTTGACGCTCCCGATTGCCATTCAAACCATTTCTGG
Organism: Deinococcus sp. Arct2-2; assembly: GCF_004801315.1. Lineage (GTDB taxonomy): Bacteria > Deinococcota > Deinococci > Deinococcales > Deinococcaceae > Deinococcus. The sequence goes on along the minus strand of NZ_SSNW01000008.1, from coordinate 41,346 downwards.
GCCGCGTGGGCCGGTCTGGGAGCAGGTCTCCGCCGCCGGAATCATCGTGATGGTGCCCATTTTGGTGATGTCGCTGTTTATCCGCAAATACTTCGTAGAAGGCATTACGGTAGGGGCCGTCAAGTGAGGCCCAGCGCGTGACCCAAAAAGCTCGGCCCATACGGATGCCCCGCCAAACCGCTTCAGATCGGCCAGTTTCAGGCCTGCCCGCAACAGAGCCGCGCAAGGCCAACACGCCGCGCAAAAGGAAGGTCATGGAAGACACCGCTCCCCTCATCTCGGCCCCCACTTTGCCTGTCTTCGATTTCGCGAACCGGCCCGACTATTCCGAATTTGTGCTGGCGGCCAACACCGGCAGACGGCAACCGCTGGCGGGGTTCGACGCCGATTACTCCGACATCGTGGATTACATCGTGCGCTGTACCCACAAAATCTGGGAAGAAAAAGCGGTGGGCCTGATCTACACGCACTACGCCCACAACGTGCTGGTGCACTATTCCAGCGGCATCATGTACGGGCGGGAAGCGATGGTCACCAATACCCTCCAGCGCATCGCCCTGTACGCCGAGCGCCGCGCCTACGCCGACGACGTGATTTGGAGCGGCAACGAACTCGACGGGTTTTATAGCTCCCACCGCGTCTCCAGTACAGGCACCCACACCGGCTACAGCGAATACGGCCCACCCAGTGGCCGCAGGATTCACCGTTGGGGCATTGCCGACTGCTTCATTCGGGAAAACCGAATTGTGGAGGAGTGGCTGGCGTCCGACACCCTGACCGAAGTGCGGCAGATGGGTTTTGACCCGGTGGCATTGGCAAAGCGGGCGATATTGCCGAACAAGCCCCACACGCACGGAGAGCTTGACCGCTTGCCGACTGGACAAAATTATCCGACGTTTTTGGCCCTTCCAGACGCTACCCAAGACCCGCAAGCCTTCGTCGCCGCCATCTTGCACAACATGTGGAATGCCCGACTGATCAATATGGTGCGCGAGCATTACAGCCCCGGTCACGTCGCTTTCGTTCCCGATTCGCGCAAGCTGTACGGGCACGGCGACTACGAGAACTTCGTGATTACGCTGATGGCCTGCTTTCCCGATCTGGCCGTCAACATTGACCATCAGTGCGTGCAGGGCGACGAGCGGCGCGGCTTCCGGGTGGCGACGCGCTGCACTTTCCAGGGCACGCACGAGGGCTACGGGCCATACGGCGCACCCACCGGGCGGCGCATTTTCCTGATCGTCATCAGCCACCACGTCATCCGGGGCGGCAAGATCGCTCAGGAGTGGACGATTTTCGATGAGTTTGCGCTACTGAAGCAACTGCACGGCCAACTGGAAGGCTGAGGCGTGGTCAAGACCGCTTCCCTTCCGGTATTCGACTTCGTAGACCGGCCCGATTACGCCGACTTCGTGGCCGCCGCCAATACAGGCCGCCGCCAGCCGATGCAGGGCTTCGACGCCGATTACAGCGACATCGTGGATTACATCGTGCGCTGCACTCACAAAATCTGGGAAGAAAAAGCCATCGGGCTGATTTACACGCACTACGCGCACAATGTTCATGTTCATACGGGCGGCGGTGGGAGCCTGTACGGGCGGGAAGCGCTGGTGGTGAACACCATTCAACGCATAGCAGGCTTGGCGGGCCGCCACCTCTACGCCGACGACGTGATCTGGAGCGGCAACGATACAGACGGCTTTTACAGCTCACATCGCCTCTATACGGTAGGCCGCCACACCGGACACACTGCCCTCGGGCCGCCCACCGGACGCCTGATCGCGGGCTGGGGCGTGGCCGACTGCGTGATTCGCAGGAACAAGATCGTAGAAGAATGGGTCACGGGCGACGGCTTGGCCGAGGTGCGGCAGATGGGCCTTGACCCGCTGACTTTGGCAAAACAAGCAGTGCTGCCTGCTACGCCACATACGCACGGCGAGCTTGACCGCCTGCCAACGGGCCAGAATTATCCGGCATTCGTCTTGGTGCCAGACGCCAACCAAGACCCACAAGCCTTCATCGCCGCCATTTTGCAGAACATGTGGAATGCTCGCCTGATCAATATGGTGCGCGAACATTACGCCCCCGGTCACGTCGCTCTCGTTCCCGACGCCCGCAAGTTGTACGGACACGGCGACTACGAGAACTTCGTGATTACGCTGATGGCCTGCTTTCCGGATCTGGCCCTGAATATTGATCATCAGTGCGTGTTGGGCGACGAGCGCCGGGGTTACCGAGTGGCAACCCGGTTCACGCTGCAAGGCACGCATGAGGGCTATGGCCCCTACGGTTCGCCCACCGGACGGCACTTTGTGCTGATCGGCATGAGCCACCACACCATTCAGGGCGGCAAGATCACTCGCGAATGGACGGTGTTCGATGAATTTGAACTGCTGAAACAGTTGTACGGCCACTTGGAGGCTTGAACCGTGTCAAATGATCTTCCCCTTCCCGTCTTCGATTTTGCAGATCGGCCCGATTACGCCGAGTTCGTACAGGCCGCGAATACTGGCCGCCGTCAGCCGCTACAGGGCTTCGACGCCGATTACGTAGACATCGTGGATTACATCGTGCGCTGCACCCACAAAATCTGGGAAGAAAAAGCGGTAGGCCTGATCTACACGCACTACGCGCACAACGCGCTGGTGCATCTGCCGAGCGGCGGCACCATCTACGGGCGCGAAACGGTGGTCAGAAATACCCTGCAAAATCAGGCGATCTGGGGCGATTTGCGGGCTTACGCCGACGATGTGATCTGGGGCGGCAACGAAGACGAGGGGTATTACAGCTCTCACCGCCACGTCAACACTGCCACCCACACGGGCTACACCGAATATGGCCCGCCCACAGGCCGCAAAATCTTTTATTGGGGCATCGCCGATTGCTTGATCCGCCGCAACCTGATCGTAGAAGAGTGGCTGACCCACGACGGCGTGACCATTCTGCGGCAGATGGGATACGACCCGGTGGCGCTGGCAAAACGGGCTGTGCTGCCCGCCACGACACATACGCACGGCGAGCTGGACCGTCTGCCCACGGGCCAGCAGTACCCGACGTTTTTGACCGTTCCAGACGCCAACGACAATCCGCAGGCCTTCATCGCCGCCATCTTGCAGAACATGTGGAATGCCCGACTGATCAACATGGTGCGCGAACATTACGCGCCGAACCATGTGGCCTTCGTGCCAGACGCCCGCAAGTTGTACGGACATGGCGACTACGAAAACTTCGTCATCACACTGATGGCCTGCTTTCCTGATCTGGCCCTCAACATTGACCATCAATGCGTGTTGGGCGACGAGCGGCGCGGGTTCCGGGTGGCGACCCGCTGCACTGTTCAGGGCACGCACGAGGGCTACGGGCCATACGGCGCACCCACTGGGCGGCGCATTTCAATGATTATGATCAGCCATCACACCGTTCAGGGCGGCAAAATCGTGGGGGAATGGACGGTGTTCAACGAATTTGAACTGCTGAAGCAACTGCACGGGCAAATCGGTGAAGGCCATGCCCTCTGAGCCAGCCGCTAACCCGGAGGCACTCGGCCTGAATCGGCGCGACATCAGCGAGTTTCTGGCGCAGCCTGACGCGCGCCGCCCCAGCATGCAGGGTTTCGACGCTGACGACGCCGACATCGTGCAGTACATCATCAGCTGCACGCACAAAATCTGGGAAGAGAAAGCCATCGGGCTGATTTACACGCACTACGCTCACAATGCCGCTGTTCACCTGACCGACGCCGAGCTGTACGGACGTGATCAGATGGTGACGGGAACCCTGCGGACGCTGGCGGCTTATCCGGACTTGCGCTTGTACGGCGACGAGGTGATCTGGAGCGGCAACGACGTGAACGGCTTTCATACGTCGCACCGGGTCACGTGGAGCGGCCACAACACCGGCCACAGCGTGTACGGCCCGCCGACCGGAGCGCGGATTCAGCGGCGCGAAATCGCCCACTGCATCGTCATCAAGGGCCGCATTGTCGAAGAATGGAGCGTGCAGGACGAGACCGCGCTGATTCGGCAACTGGGGCTGGATGAAGTGGCGTTGGCGAAAACACTGGCTCAGGCTGAGGCCGACAGCGGCGCACGCCCCTACGCTTCCGGCTCCGGCGAAGTGCCGCGCAGCAAGGGGCAACTGCACCCGCCGATCTCGCTGGACGGAGACCCCACCAACCCTGCCGAGTTGCCGGGACTGCTGTACGCGCTGATCTGGAATGCCCGGATGCTGAATTTTATCGCTGAGTATTACGCGCCGGACGCGGTGATCTGGGTGCCGGGAAACCGCCGCCTAGAGGGAAACGGTGACCTGACGGCCTACATCTTGCACCTGTTGGCCGCCTTTTCGGACGCCGCCATTCAGCTTGAGCATGTGGACTGGATCGGCAGCGAGGCGCAGGGCTACCAAATCGCGGCCCGCTGGACATTTCAGGGCACACACGATGGGCCGAGCAGCTACGGAGTGCCCACCGGAAAGCGCGTGCGCGTGTTAGGCATCAGCCACTTTGAGGTGCAGCGCGGCAAAATCGTGCGCGAATACATGGTCTGGAACGAATTCGCCCTCCTCAAGCAGTTGCACTGGCCTCAGTAATGAGCCGCAGTAAGCGGCAGTCCACCACACTTCCTTTGACCCTAGACCCTTAGACCTTCCCCGCCCCTTTCAGGAGTTCACATGGAATACTTCAAAAAAGCCCCGCCGCAAGCCGCCGCCGTCAATCAAGAAATCCGCGACACCGTTTCCCAGATCATCTTGGATGTGGAGAAGGAAGGCGTGGACGCCGTTCGACGATACAGCGAAAAGTTCGACGGTTTTGCGCCCGCAGACTTCCGGCTGTCTGAAGCTGACATTCAGGCGCAACTGAGCGGCATCAACGAGGACGTGGCCCGCGCCATCGACTTCAGCATCGCGCAGGTCAAGCATTTTGCCGAGTTGCAGCGCCGCACCCTCACCGATTTTGAAGAAGAAACGCTGCCCGGCGTGACCATCGGACAAAAGCAGATTCCAGTCAACGCGGTGGGATCGTACATCCCCGGCGGGCGGTATCCGATTCTGGCATCGGCGGTCATGACCATTGGCGTGCCGAAAGTGGCGGGCGTGCAGCGGATCGTGGCCTGTGCGCCGATTCAGCGCGGTACGGGCAAGGTCAACGCGTTGCAACTGTACGGCATGGTGAAGAGCGGGGCCGATGAGATCTACGCGATTGGTGGGGCGCAGGCGATGGCGGCGATGGCCTTTGGGCTGGATGGCGCGCCGCCTCTGGACGCTGTAGACATGATCGTGGGGGCGGGCAATGCGTATGTGGCCGAGGCCAAGCGCCAACTCTTCGGCGTGGTGGGCATAGACCTGCTGGCTGGCCCCACCGAAATCTGTATTTTGGCCGATGAAACCGCTGATCCCGAAAAGGTGGCCGCCGATCTGCTGGCACAGGCTGAACACGGTACCAACTCGCAATCGGTGCTGATCACGTCGTCGCGCGACATAGCCGAGGCTGTGACCAAGGAAATAGAGCGCCAACTGGCGACGTTGCCCACCGCCGACGCTGCGGGGCAATCTTGGCGCGACTACGGCGAAATTCTGCTGGTGGCCGACGACGCCGAGATGCTGAAGGTGTCGGATCAGGTGGCGTCCGAGCATCTGGAAGTCATGACCCGTGACCCCAACTGGTATTTGCAGCGGCTGACCAATTATGGCTCCTTGTTTTTGGGCCAGAACGCCACCGTCGCGTATGGCGACAAGGGCATCGGTACCAACCATGTACTACCCACCAGCCGCGCCGCACGCTACACCGGGGGGCTGTGGGTGGGCAAATTCATCAAGACTGTGACTTGGCAGCGGGTCAGCGACGCGGCCAATCACACCGTCGCCCCGCCTTTCATCCACATGGCCGACACCGAAGGTATGATCGGTCACGCCGATTCCATGCGCCTGCGGATTCGTTGAAGCATGTCCAGAGTGCTGCCCATCGCCGTCGTACAGGATTCACCGAGGCTGCTCACCGAGCCTGTGCAGCGGTTTGGCGAATCGGTGGCCACGTTGGCCAGGTCTTTTCCGCAGACCCGACTGCTGGTGTACCCGGAACTGCACCTGTGTGGAGACGCCCCCACCCATGACGAACTGAACGCCAACGCTGAAGCCCTAGACGGCCCGCGCATCAAAGCTCTGGCGCAACTGGCGGGTGATTTGGGCGTGTGGCTGGTGCCGGGCAGCGTGTGCGAACGGGGGCCAGCGGGCCAATTGTTCAATACGGCTGTGGCCCTTTCCCCGCAGGGCCGACTGGCCGCCTCTTACCGCAAAGTATTTCCGTGGCGGCCCTACGAACCATTCGATCCAGGCGACCGCTTCGTGACCTTCGAGATGCCCGGCATCGGCACGGCGGGGTTTTCCATCTGTTACGACGCTTGGTTCCCAGAAGTGGCCCGGCATCTGGCGTGGATGGGGGCCGAAGTGGTGCTGAATGTGGTGAAGACGACGACGTGTGACCGCGCACAGGAAGTTGTGCTGGCCCGTGCCAACGCGATTGTGAATCAGGTGTTCGTGGTGAGCGTGAACTGCGCGGGGCCAGTGGGCACGGGTCAAAGCGTGATCGTCGATCCGGAAGGCTTGGTGCGGGCCTCAGCCAGCGGCGCAGACCATACGGTGCTGACCGACGTGCTGGATATGGAACATGTGACGCGGGTTCGGCAGTACGGCACAGGGGGCCTCACGCGCCCCTGGAGCCAGTTCCAGCCGGGCGACGCACCGATTGAGCTGCCGCTCTACGGTGGGCAAATCACGCCGGAACACTGGACGCCTAAGGATGAGCTGCAGCCGCTTTTGGCAATTGATAGGCCCGACAGCACGTAGTCCTCTCTCCCCTCTTGGCCCGAATATCCGGCTTCCTAGTAGACCTTAGAGACACTGCACAGGCACAAAAAAAGCCAGCGGCGGGGCAAGCAGCCCACACTGCACGGCGTTCACACCGGCCCCCTCTAATGGGTTATCGCCTGTCCATCCTCTGGAAGCCGCCTTTCCCTTTCCGCTCTACTGGTATGGAAGATTTTTGAAGGAAGGCTGTGAATCGGAATCCCTAATAAAACGAATCTGTGCCAAGCGGGAAGTACGGCCTTGCTCCAGTTCCCGCACGTCTGTAACGACAACAGGCCTTCGTCTGTCGCCATCAAGTCAACTCACCGCGAATAGGGGTTGACAGCGAGGGAATTAAGTACACCGCATTTAACATGTAGACTTAAGTATGGCCCGTCCTGCCCGCCGCATTGAGATTTCTGAAGACGCTGATGAGCTGCTTCGAGAACTGGAGACCAGTCCACACACCCATCCGAAGGTTCGTCTGCGGGCCAGCATCCTCCGGCTGCATCGACAGGGCTGGAGCATTCCCCAACTCTCCGCGCATTTTGGTCGGAACCATCAAGCCATCCACCACGACTTCACCCGTTTCGAAGAGCGCGGCATTCCAGGATTGAGTGACGAGTGTCCACCAGGACAGCCTCCGAAAGTGACACCCGAGATGGAGCAGTTTCGCCACGAGAAACTGCAGGAGCAGCGCTTCTGGAACGCTCCACTGCTGTGCGAGTGCCTCGCACAGCAGTTCGGGGTGGTGATTCGACCTCGTGCGCTGGCCAATCATCTGCAACGCCTAGGGTACAGCTGGAAACGCGCCCGATATTCACCCGCTCAGACGCTTGATCCTGAACTCATTGCCCCGCATCAGGCTTCTTTGGAAACCCTAAACAGGGGGCACTGGACGGCAAGCTGACCCTGAAATATCTCGATCAGACTGGACTTTCTCTGATGCTCTCGGTGGGAGCGACGTGGTGTAAGCGAGGTTCTGGGCAACAGTTTGAGATCCCCACCGAGTGGGGATCGTCTGGACGGATCAATCTCATCGGCACCTCTACCCTGCACGCGTGCGAAGAACAGCTCGAAGTTCGCGAGTTGGAAGGCAGCTGCAACGGGGATCAGGTCATCGCCTAGTTGAACACCTTAGCCTCCGGCTGTGACCCAGATCAGCTCACGGTTGTCGTCCTGGACAACGCGCCCTTTCACAAGGGCGCGAAACTCAGGGAACAACGCGCGTCTTGGGAACAGCAGGGACTGTTCCTTCGATACCTTCCACCCTATGCGCCCTTTCTCAACCTGATTGAGGAGGTGGGGCGGAAGCTCAAGGGCATCCTGATGCCGCGTCGTTGCGACAACTCCGTGACTGACCTTCGGGCTGCACTCGTGACTGGGCTGAAGATTCTTGGAGCAAGGTTTATCTAGATGTTAAATGCGGTGTACTTAGTTGACTCGCTCGGCTTCACATCCTGTACCCTGTGGTTGAGCCGAGTCTTTACTCGCAGTCGTCTAAACATTGGGGCCAGCCCACCCGACGTCAGCGGCCAAAAGATTAAAGGCTATCTCCCCCACCGGCGCAATGTCCTGCCTGGGGGCGAGACCATCGGCATCACCCAAGCCAATCAGGTACTTCAGGGCAAGACCTTGACGTTCGATGCCAGTCAAAGCGCCCGAACCGATGGCGGAGACAAACCCAATAAAATCTTGCGCAAACATGACCTCAATGTGGAAGGCAGCCGGTTCAATGCCGATCACGTTTTGGAACGGCAATTGGGTGGCCCAGACACGGTGGAGAACCTGTGGCCGCTCAACCGAGCGATCAATGGTTCAGGCGGATCGATCCTTTCTCGCGTGACGTTCACTTTACACAATGGCGCCCAAGCCAAGATCTCTGATTTGAAAAACACAGATAGGAAATACTTTTTGAAGGTGGTATCAACCTTATGACCTTGGAGTCAAGCGTGACAGAAGTCGAACGGTGGATTGAAGCTCAAGGCATTCCACGAAATGAATTGACCCCACCGATCACCGCAGACCAACTCGTGGCTCTCAGGGCCGCCTTTCCCCTGCCTTTGTCAGAAGACTTTTTGACGCTGTATTCGCGGCATGACGGTTTTCCCCATTGGCTCATCTTGGAGGATACCTGGCATCTGCTGGACAGTGAGATGATCTCGGAGCTGTACCGAGAGAACCAGGATGTGTTTGATGACATCATCGCCACCGAACCTTGGCGGGCGGAGTGGCTCCCCCTGTTGTCCAACGGTGCAGGAGATTACCTGCTGCTCGACCTGAAAACGCGCGAAGTCGGCAGCTACTTTCATGAGGGCGGGGAATACGAAGTCGCTTATTCGGATTTGGCTGCCTATTTCAACCATGTGGCAGAAGGATTCCGAGTGGGCCGCTATGAATTCTGCGAAGATGATGGCATGACCTTTGTGTGAAGGCCACTGGCAGAACGCAGAATGTCAACACACTTGGCACTGTGGATCGTATGGACGCCGCTTGCCTAGAGAAGCAGACCCGCACCTTTCAGGCAGACACCGTGCATGTCCTGATGTCTTTGGGATCTTGATGCAAGAAAAAGTGATTGTGCTTCGGTCAGCCGCTGGCAATCTTCTGACAGGCCGGCGAGTGACTCAGTTGGCCAGTGCGTCTAATGTTCATCAGTTGAGCTTCCAATATATGGGCGAGAATGAAGTTGCCGAAGACTACGTCCATTCCGCCTTTCTTGACCCTAAACAAGGCGCCCAACTTGTCTTGGTCGATGACTCAGCACCTGACACTTTGCTGAGAATGGTTTCCTAGACGCAGTCGGGCATGACAAAGGGCGATATCAGAGTCTGTGACGAGCTCCGAAACCGCCCTGCTGCAAGAGTGACACGCTGGCCGCCCATCTGAACACCCGTCTCCTGCACCGCCGTGTCGACGCTTTGAAGCGGCTCTCCGCAGACTGTTCGGCGACGGGCGCTCCTCTCTGCACCGATGTGGTGTACCCACCAGCTATTTCAAGATCGTGGCGTGGTAGGTACACGGGCCAGACCAGACCGTCAGGCTTTTGCTGCGGCTGGGGTCGGGCGCGTTCAGGGTCAAGGTCACGCGGCAGGGCGTCGTGGTGCGGGAGTCGTTGCCATAGTCGTACAGATTCAAGATCGTTTCCGTGGAGCTTCCCCGCTCGATCTCACCGTAAGGGCCGCTGACGTAGAACTTCCACTCGTAAGTCAGGGCTTCATTCTGCGGGTTCTCCAGCTCGATGCCCGCGAAATAGAGGGTGGGGCCGGGCTCGCCGCAGCCGGTTCTGCGTAGGGTCAGGTCGATCTCGCCGGGAAACACTGGTCTGGTCGAGCAGCCGGGGCTATCCGACCGGGGCGTTTCCCGGTTGAACACATTGGCGTAGGTAATTTTCGGGTAAGGGTTCGCCAGCGGCGGCAGCACGGTGAAGGTCTTGGCCTGCTGGGTCACGGCCCCTTGGCTGTCGGACACAGATACCCGCACCTGCCGACTGCCCGTCGCCCCGAAGGTCACCAGAATCTGGCAACCGTTGACGCGGGAGAGGGTGTCCGGCGCGTCCACCCCCCAAGTGGTGTTGTTGCACAGATCCGTCTTGGTCGGCTCGTCGGGGTCGCTGATGGTGGCGGCCACCGAGTACGCCTCGCCCTGATGCGGGTCTCCAGAATATTGCAGAGTCAACGTGGGCGGCGGGTTCAGCACGTTCAGGTCGAACTCCAGCCGGGACGTGGCCCCTTGGGTATCCCGCGCCGTGATGGTGATGCGCCGCACGCCTGCCGACGAGAAGGTGTGGTCAGGGCCGAGGGTGCCGTCCAGACTCGACTGCACCGCTACCGTGACGTTACAGCCGTCTTCCGGGTCGCGGGCCGTATAGAAGAACGTGCCCAAATTGTCGCAGCCTGCCCGGAAATTGGTGGATTGGCCCTGATTGACACTGAGCGGAACAGTCGTGAGGGTCAAGCGCGGCGGGCTGTTGACCGAACGGCCAAATTCCACCGCCTTGTCGAACAAGGTGCTTTGGTAATTCGCCAATGTGCCGATCACGGGCAGCTTGGCGCGGAAGCCCACGGTCCCCCTCAGGTAGCCGCTGACGATCCAGGCCGGATTGCGCGGGATCTTGGCGTCGAGTTCCAGCCCACCTTCGAGAGAGGCTTCTGGCCCCGCCAAACCGTACAGGGTGACGCTGGTGGTGGCCTGAATGCCTGCGCGGGGTTTTAATGCTCCGGCAAAGGTGGGGGGGCGCACGTCTCCCCGCACATTCAAGCCCTGAAGGGGTTTCCAGCCGTCGTCGTCTGTCCAGCGCACGCCGACTTTGGCGGTGGCCGACTGGCCGGAATCAAAATCGACGCTGGCCTGAATTTCGCCGCCCGCTGTGAGGTACAACTCGAGGCGCGGCACGACGACCACAGGGACAACGGCGATAAAAAAGACTTTGGGCGTGAAGACCTGCTCACCGATTTTCACCGCGCTGCCCAGTTGTCCCTGCGCTTCGCCCGTGACCCTAAACCGCGCACTCTGGTCAAAGCCCACGCTGGCTTCAAAGGAGTCGAGGCACACGAACGGCGGCGACCAGCATGGGGAAATGTCGAAGTTCAGGCCGTATCCGGCATTGAAGCCCACCGAGCCGTCCACCTTCACTTGTCCGCGTGCCGTGGGGCCGCTGAGCGGCACAAAGGTCTGGTTGAAGGTCTTGCCGAACCGGAAGCCTTGGCCGAAGCCGGCCTGCGGCGCGAGCGTTCCGGCGCTTCTCACGGCCTCCCCCACCAGCAAGTCGCTGTCTGCGGGCAAATCGGCTTCGGTCAGTTCGGCCTCGACCTTCAGCGACCCGCGCGTAATGGCGTCGGTGAGATTGGCCTGCGTGGTGTCGAGCACCACCGCGCCGTTGTCAGTGCGGATGCCCTGAACCCGCCGGAGATAGCCGTAAGGGGCCGCGGCCGAAGGCTCCGAGACCACCACGTCGCCCACTTTGACCGCCCCGAGGGTGGGGGTCGAGGCCGAGAACGTCAACGTTCCCGCCACTGGGTCGTAGGCACGGAGCGCGGCGCGGGTGTCGGCGTCGGCCACTTTGGTGGTGGCCGGAATAATGGGCGCGGCAGGATCGGCGGGAGACTGCTGGCCGCAGCCTGCCAACACCACCGCGAGAAGCGACAGACCAACTCGGTTCATGTTCCTTTCTCCTTTGAATGTGGGACGCCTTTGACCGTGTACTCAGCGCAGCCCCCGGCGAACCGGGTCAGCCTGAGCAGTGCCGGCGGGCTCGGCCACTTGGCGCAGGTAGTCCAGCCACGCCGCAATGCTGGTAAAGGTGCGGCCACTCGCCTCACCCCGCACGCGCACTTCGGCCCACCAGGTCTCCGGGGGGCCAGTACAGACCAAGCTGATGTCCAGTTCGGTGCGCCGCTCGCCGCCGCTGTTCTGACTCATTGCACCTCCTGTAAGGTCGGTTCCAACCTTACGGAGTCAGGCGACACAGGAGCGACACCAGCGGCGGTGCCCCAGCGTCACAGGCGGCCTAACCGAAAAGCGCACGCCACACAGGAAGGGCCGTGAACGCTCGGCGCAGCTCGGGATCGTGCAGCCGCGCGAGCCGCGTATGAAGGGCGGCGCGGGCGGAAGCGGCCACCGCTTGGGCGCCTTGTTCTTGTCCAGACGCCCGTAGCGCCTGTGCCAGCACCCACGCCGCCTGTTCGGGCCAGGCCTCGCGCAGGGCCACCAACCCGGGCAGGGCGGCTTGCTGGGCATCGCTCAAGGCTTCGGGCAGGCGGCCCAGCGCCAGCCAAGTTTCGGCGCGGGCGGTGAGGGTCACGCTGCGGTTGGAGGCCGACTGGATGGTCGTCGCCGACGTGAGCGCTTCGTCGGCCGCCTGCAACGCCGCCCCAAACTGGCCTTGGTCGTTCAGCAGTTGCACGCGGTGGTGCAGGCACGACGACACCAGCCGGTGATTTCCGGTCTGCTGGCCCAACGAGATGGCCGACGTGAGGGCCGCTTCCGCCTCGTCCAGGCGGCCCAGACCCCGCAGCGCGCGGGCATGCGTATCCAGCACAAAGCCTTCCAGCTGACGAAAGCCGTGCTGGGCGATCAGCGCCAGAGACGCGGTGGTGTCGGCCAGCGCCGCCGCGTAAGCCCCGTACAGGCAGAGCGTGGTGGCGCGGTTGTTGAAGATTCTGGCCCTCAGCAGGGCGTCCTGCTGGAGACCGAGGGTTGCCAGTCCGGCGGCGTAGTCGGCCAGCGCCGCCTCGGGGTCACTCAGGGTGGTGTGCAGCAGGCCGCACAGGTTCAGCGCCTGCACGCGCTGGGCGGGGCTCAGGTCTTCGAGCTGCGCGGCGGCAGTCGCCTGCGCCAGCGCCCGGTCAAAGTCTTCGGTGTAGTACAGCGCCGAAGCCAGCCGAATCAGCGCTTCGCCCCGCTCTGCCGGACGGCCCAGGGCGGCGGCCAGCGCGCAGGCCTGCTCTGCCGCCGCCAACGCGTCTTGTGGGCGGCCCATGATCGACAAAAAGTTGGAGCGCCGCAAGGCCACTGTGAGGCGCTGGGCCGCGGTTTCGGCCAAAGTTTGCATGGCGTCCAGCGCGGCTTGCTGAACAGCGCGTTCGCCCAATTCGCGGGCCAGCCCTTCGCGCCGAACATGCAGGTCGAACAGCTCTGGCGACGGCAACGATGTGGGGAACCCCGGCAGAGCCCCAGCCGCCAGGGCCCGTCCCAGATGGGCCAGCGCCTCGCGGTTGGCGTACACGGCTTGGGCGTCTTGCGCGGCCCGCAGCCACGCCGCCGCCGCTTCGGCAGGACGCTGGGCTTCCCCGAAATGCGCGGCGATCACGGCGGGCGCGCCCCCGCTGCGTTCCAGTTGTTCAGCCAGCCGGCGGTGAATCAGGCGGCGGCGCTCTGGACTCTGGGCCTGTGCCAGGGCGCGCCGGGCCAGTTCGTGGGCAAAACGGTAGCCACCCTCGCTCACCCGCAGCAACCGCGCCTCTGCCGCTGTTTCTAGCCCTTCCAGCCCTTCCCAGTCCGACAAGGCGCTGACCTGCGCCACGGTGTCCAGGGCAAACGGCTCGCCCGCCAAACTGCCGACCTCAAGGAGCCTGCGGACAGCGGCCCCCAGCCGGTTGGCCCGGGCCAGCACGGCCTCACGCACGCTGGGGGGGAGCGGCAGCTCCACATAATCTTTGGTGCTGTCGTCGTAGCGCGTGGCCCAACCGCCCGCAGGCTCGGCCTGCAACTCGCCGGCCTCGAACAGGCCGCGTAGGGTCTCAAGCACAAAGAAGGCGTTGCCCCCCGTGGCCGCGTGCAGTCGCCGGGGAAACAGCACGGCGGAGCGCCCCGACAGCCGCGCCACCAGATCGGCCACCGCCGACTCACTCAGGGGGCCAAGTTCGATCAGCACGGTGTCCCCAGCGTGCAGCAGCGTCTCGAGGTGCGCCGCTGCGTCTGGGCGCAGTTCGTCGCGGCGCAGGCTGAACAGGGCCGGGCGCTGCAGCCCACGCTCGCGCAGCCGGGCCAGCGCGTAGTGGTGCAGTTCAAAACTGGACGCATCAAAGAGATGCAGGTCATCGCCCAGCAGCACGTCAAAACGGGTACAGACGGCCTCCAGATAGTCCACGTAGGCGCTGAACAGGCGCAGGCGGTCTTCTTCGGAGCGCAGCGGGCTTGCGGGGGGTGCGCCGAGTTCCGGCACCAAGCGGGCCAATTCGTGACGCGCCCGTTCTGGCAGGGGCAAGGCGGGTTCCTGCCCCCACACCTCGCGGATGGTCCGTGCCAAGGTCGCGAAAGGAACCCCGGCGTCCAGCGCCTGCCCGCGCAGCACCAGCACCCGCCCCTGAGAGGCGGCGAAGTCGCGCAGCAAGCGGCTTTTGCCCACGCCTCCCTCTCCAGACAGCACCACACTGCGGCCCGCCCGCCACGCCTGCTCCAGCTGCGCCCAGACCTCGTCCCGGCCCACCAAGGGCGCTTCCAAGTTCGGCACCGGAGGCATCGCTGGCACCACGGGGGTCAGCCTCGCCTGTTCAGACAGGGCCACCGTTTCCGGCAGCGGTTCAAGGGCAAATTCGGTGCGGAGCATGACCTGACAGCGCTCAAAGAGGCGCAGGGCTGCCCCGGGTTCCCCCAGCCGCAGGTGCAGCTCCATCGCTGTGCGGTAGTGGCGTTCCTGAAAGTCATCGGCGGCCATCAGGAGCGCGGCGCTGTCTAGGGCCCCCCGCAGGTCGCCCGCCGACTGCCGCTGACCGAGCAGACGCTCCAGCACCGTCAGCCGCTGGGCCGCCAGCGCTTCACGCTGAAGAGAGAGCCAGTGGTCGTACTCCGCCGCGCCGCGCAGGTCGAGGCCGTCCAGCAGCGGGCCGCCGTAGAGGGCAAGGGCTTCTTCCAGTGCGCCGCGGGCCACCAGTGCCCGGAACTGCTGCACGTCGGTGTGCAGTGGGCCGCGCAGCCCCACCTGGTCTGGGGTCAGGCTCAGATACTCGCCCAGCGGCGTGCGGGTCAGGCGGTGCAGTTCTTGGCGCAGGTTCTTGCGGGCCAGGTCATCATAAAAATCAGACCACAGCAGACCGGCAAGCTGGGCGCGCGGCACCGGCCCTTCCAGACTCAAGTAAGCGATCAGCGCCAGCGCCTTGCGGGTCGGCAGATGCACCTCGGTTGCGGAGTCCAGCGTCAGTCGGCCCTCGCCCAGCCAGCGTGCGGTCAGCAGCCCAGACGCCATGGGCCGAGTGTAAACCTAAAATTCACCGCGACTGAACAGGTGCGTGTTGAACTTCTCAGGGCGCCTGTTCGGGGCCTGCAACCGGGGCCATTCCAACCTGTGCGGGAAAGTGGCCTGGACAGTGCCTGTGACGCTTGGCCCCACAGCCGGGTGTCGCCGTTGTGACGCCCCGTTTCCTAGGGTGGGTTTCACAAGGCGGCAACGGAAATGCTGACCGGGGAGGTCAATGTGCCCACGTAGCCAACGGAACGACAGCCGATCACCCACGATCTGGGTTTGTCCAAAATCTCCAAGTGTTCCACAAGGATGTGCCTCATGACCACCTCTACCCCTACCGCCCCCACCCTCCGTTCCCAGCGGCGCTCGGCCTTCGTGCGTGGCGCCGCCCTCACCGCCGGCCTCGGTGTGACCCTCGCCCTCGCCCAGACAGTCGGCGTGCCGTTGGTGCTCAGTGGCTCCGGCAGCCGCATCCCGAACGCCACGCTTCAGGCGTACAACACGGCGGGCGGCATCGCCGCCGTTCTGGGCAACACCCGCTCCGGCACCGCCGACGCGGCCGTCGTCCTCTCGCAGGCGGGCACGGGGCAATTTCTCAAAGCCTTCGGGCCCAACGGCGGCGAGCACGAGTTCGAGATCGCCGCGAACGGCACCGTCAGCCTGATTTCGCCCACGGGTCAGCTCAATGTGCAGCTCAACAACGCCACTGGGGTCGTGACGGCCCGCGGCTTTAACAACCGCAGTGACCGCAACGCCAAAGCGAACTTCCGAAGTGTGGATTCCGAAGAGGTGCTCGACCGCGTGACGCGGCTGCCCATCGAACGTTGGAATTACCGGGACGATCAGGCGAACGTGCAGCACCTCGGCCCGATGGCGCAGGATTTCGCGGCGGCCTTCGGCCTGAACGGCGGCGACACACTCAGCATCAACACGGTGGACGCGCAGGGGGTGGCCCTGGCGGCCATTCAGGGCCTGAACGCACGACTGGAGGAGCGGGGGGCACGCATTCAGGCACTTGAACGTCAGCTCGCCGCTTTCACGTTGCGTTTGAATGCCCTCGAACGCGCGGAGTGACCCTGCAGACTGTCGGCGGAGGGCGCGCCAAAACGCTGGTTCGCTCTCCGGGGCCCGGACGCGTGGTTCGTTCCTCATGGGTTGTTGCTGGGAAATGGTGGCGGGAGAGCTGAGTGTCGGTTACGGCCGGTCCGCCTCCCCCGGCCCATTTTAGGCAACACAACCCTTCACCTCCCACTCCCGCTTGATTCTTCGGCCAGGAGCAGACAGGGGCGCGCGAGGCGAACGAACACCCGCGTGTTTGTCCTGACCTGCTCCCACCCCATTTGCGCCTTCCTGCACCGGGTGGGGACTGTACCTTAGGGGGAATGCCGTCCTCCTACACCGAAGAGACCGTGGAATTGGCCGCGTTGGAGTCGCCCGGCGTGCTGGGTATGGCCCGCTTTGCTCAGGCCCACGCTCTGGAAGCCGCCGGCGCGCGCGAGGCTGCTGTGCGGGCCTTCGAACAGCTGGAAACTGACCTGAACGCGCAGGGCATCACCGACGCCGCGCAGGAAGTGGGACTGGAAGCCGACCGGGTGGCGGGACGGGCAGACCGGGCCGCCGAGCGGATGGCCTGG
Organism: Deinococcus sp. Arct2-2; assembly: GCF_004801315.1. Classification (GTDB taxonomy): domain Bacteria; phylum Deinococcota; class Deinococci; order Deinococcales; family Deinococcaceae; genus Deinococcus. The sequence goes on along the minus strand of NZ_SSNW01000008.1, from coordinate 24,186 downwards.
TTCCAGCAGCACGAGATGCTCAATTTGGCGAGTGTGGCCGGCCGCTATTTTCCGGGGCTCCAGCGGCTGTCCGTCAAGGCTGATCCGCTGGAGTCCGGCGCGGGGTCCTGTGGTTAGAGGTTCTGGGGCCGATGCGCTGCGGCCCGCTGGGTCAGGTGATGCCCGTGAAGGGCCGCAAACGCCGCGAACTCTTGGCGGCGCTGCTCGACACCGGTTTGCGGGGCCGCCCCGACCTGGCCCGCACCGATCTCCTCGACCTGCTGTATCCCACCACCGAGGAGCTTCAGGCCGCCGCCGCTCTGCGGGAACTGGTGCACACCACCCGAACCGCGCTGGGCAGCGGGATCATTCAGACCACGCCGTCGGTCTACGCGCTGGGCCACGTCGCGTCCGATGCGCACGCGTTCTTAACGGGCGGAAGCACCCAGCTGTGGCGCGGGACCTACCTTCAGGACGCGGCCCCCGAACGGCAGGACGACACGGTGGCCGAAGCCCTGTGCCTGGCCCTGCGTGCCCGGATCGAGGCGGCCCTACCCACCGACCCACACGAAGCGGCCCGCAGCGCCCGCCTGCTGCTGGAGGCCGAGCTTACGACCTCGCGGCGCTGCGCCTGACCTTGCAGGCGCTACGGGCCTCGGGCAACCACCGGAGTTTGGGCCGGGTGTATGCCGACGCCTGTGCCCGCCTGCGTGAGGTGGGCGAGCGAGTGCCCCCCGCTGGGCCGACTTTTTGGCGCAGCCTGCCTGAAGGTGGCCCCCACACCCAGGCCCGCTGGCCAGACAGGATCGGCGCAATCGGGGGTTTTCCTGATCGGCGCGTAACTGGGCGGGGCGCACTGTACAGACAGGGAGGTTGCCTGCCGAGGCGGCAGCGCCGCTCCCTGCTTCGTGCGCTTTCCCTGAGGCTGCAGCCCTTTGCCTCAGGGAAACCAGGAGCCGCCATGAGCCTCACCTCACACCGCACCATTTGCCGCACGGCCCTCCTTGCCGCCCTCTTGACCGGCGCCACGTCGGTCAGTGCCCAGACGCCCAGCTATTACCGGCTGCAACTCAAATCGGACGGTCAGTATCTCGACGCCGCCAACTGCACGGCCAACGTGACCCTCAATCCGGGGTCCAGTTACGCGGACGGCGCCTGCCAGGCGTGGCGCTTTTTGCGGGCGGGGGGCGGCTGGTACCGCCTTCAGCTCAAGTCGGGCGGACAGTTTCTGGATGCCAGCTCCTGCTCCGCGCCGATTCGCCTGAATCCCGGCTCGACCTATGCGGGCGGGGCCTGCCAACTGTGGCGACTCGTTCCGGCAGGAGACGGCTGGAGCCGCTTGCAACTGAAATCAGACGGGCGGTATCTGGACGCCGTGAACTGCACCACGACCCTGGGCCTGAATCCCGGCTCGACCTACGCGGGCGGCGCTTGCCAACTGTGGCGGTTGGTGGCCGTTCAGCCCTGAACCCCGCTTTGCCGTCTCAAGGAGCGTTCTCCGTGAACCATGACCTGAACTGGAGAGGGGCGGCGAACCGGCGGGAGCAGGACTTCAGCCCGCTGACCTACCGGCTGTGTCCCCGCTGTCTGCGGGCCGTGCCGGGGCATTCACCCGAGCACTACTGCGTTAACGACGGCACCAAGCTGCTCAGCGCCTGTCCAGTCTGTCAGGCCGCGATCCTCTCGCCCTACGCCCTCTTTTGTGCGGGATGCGGCCACCCGTTTTCTGCCGCGCCGTGAGACCACCGCGTCTGCAGGCCAGGTGCATTTTGGTCAGGTCTCCAGCAGTGGCTTTCGCCTCTCCCACCCGGCCCCAACTTCCCGGTTTTCAGTGCAATGCCGGGCAGCGCTGGGGCTTGGGCAAGCTTCCGAACGAACCCACGTGTGGCGCTTGCTGCTCCACTCGCACGGGCAACCGTCTTCGGTGGGTCTGGAAAGCAGGGCCGTTGCCTGCGGTGACCGCCTCCCGCAGCGTGCCCTGAAGTCCGTTCCAGTCGCCTCGCCCCTCTTCTTCTGTCTCACTTGGGAGTCTTCTATGAAACGGATTGTTCTCGGCCTGACCCTGCTGGCCTCGTTCGCCCTCGCCGCAGACCTGAAATACAACGTGTCGGTCAATGGGCGGCCCACTCCCGATCCGGCCATCGTGATCAACGGCAAAACCTATGTGCCGCTCTCGGCCCTCAACACCTTGGGCATTCCCGCCACACTTCAGGGAACCACCCTGAAACTCGGCACCCAGACCGCAGCGGCCCCCGGAGGAGTCAACCAACGCGTCTCGCTGGAAGGGTGCGTGGGCGACACGCTCTTTAACGGCATCTGGCGGATGACCGTGAAAAAGGTGGAGGCGATTGGGCCGGATGTGGGCCTTGGTCCCGGCTGGGGCGTGAGCGTCGCACTCCGCAATGGCACCACCACGCGCACCTCTCTCCACGACACCGGGCTGGAATCTATTGACCTGGTGCAGCCCGACGGCAACACGTTGGTCTTGGAGGAACGCGGAGCCGAGGAAGGCTTCTTGTATAAGGAGATCTCGCAGGCGGGCGGCGTGACCTATCAACTGCGCTTTCATACCCAGAGCGCCCGGACACCCGCCAGCGAAGTACCGCGTCCGGCCAAACTGATCGTGCAACTCAACCCCAAGCGCCTGACGGCGGGCTACCTGATAGCGGACAAAGTCGCCTATACCACGCCGACCCCCAGTTTCCGGGTGGGGCTGACCTGTCAGCGGTAAGCCCGCCTCCTTGAGCATGCGAAGAGCCCTACCCGCCGCGCCTCTTGCTTACCAAAAAGGCCCACTCTTCGCCACCAAGCTCTTATCCTTACGCTAAGGCCTGTTGGCATAAGCTCATCTGATCAAGCCAATGACCATCTCTGATCTCAGCCTCGCCCTCGTTCGCTTCCAAGGAGATGCCCTCGCCTCCGCCCGAGGCTGGATCAACCCCACCTCCGAGGAACGCCGCCGCCGCGCTATTGTCGCCGCCCAACAGTTGGATCACGAGCTGCTCTGGTCGCTGACCGAAGCCCACACCTCTTTCTATGGGTCTGTAGGCGCGGGACTGTCCCCCGAACCGCCCGTGCTTACCGGGAAGGCATTGGCAAACTTCTGCAGCACGCTGAGCGAACCGGCTTCAGCCTCATTCGACCGGAACGAGACGCTGGAGCCCTCTATATCCGGTCACTCGAAGTCACAGGTTTGACACCCTCCAGCATTCGCGTTCAGCTGGCCGCGGCCCGGGCCCTCTTTCGTGCCCTCCGCTGGGCCGGAGCGACCGCCCTCGATCCCTTCAGTGATGCTCGCCCAGTTCAGGACAAGACTGCCCCCTAGGACAAACGCCAACCCTACACCGATCACGAAGTCCAAGCCCTGCTCAAGATGGCCGCTCCCCGCGACCGGGCGCTGATTCTCCTCTGCGCCCACGGCGGCCTCCGCATCGAGGAAGCCCTGCAGTTGACCTGGAAGGATCTCGACCTGCCCGGCGGCGTCTTGACCGTTCAGCACGGCACAGGCGGAAAAACTCGCCGTGTTACCCTGACCCGCACCCTGATCACGGCACTACAGGTGTTGCCACAAGAGGGCCCAGTCATTGGTAGCACGCAGACCGCTGCCCGCCAGCGCCTCCAAGTCATTGCCAAACGGGCGGAGACCCGCTACCGGGGTTGGCACGCCTTCCGCCACTACGCCGGCACCCGCCTCGTTCGGCAAACGGGTAGCTTCGAGTACGCCGCCCGCCATCTCGGCCACAGCAGTATCGAAACCACCCGCGTCTACGCCAAATGGAGCGACCAAGCTCTCAATGACGCGCTCGCTGGCTGGTGAAAGGTTGGCAGCTCTCAATCAATAGCGAGGAACATTCCGGGCAGAGGCGACCAGTCCACCCAACCCAATGATCGGTGGCCAAGCGGTCAGGCGCCTTGATCGTTGCGCAGACGACCAGTGGAGTGGTTGTGACCGACCCCCGCCCGTCCCCTAGGACGTTGCTGCCGTACACGCACTGGGAAGCGCAAATCTTGCGCGATCCACGCACCCCCGATACCTTTGATGTGGTGATCGCTGGGCTACGCGACTCACCGTCACAGAGAGTCCCGATGACCCTCTTCCCCACTCATCCCTCTGTCTGCGTCTCCAGCCGGTTGTGCCCCTTTGAAGTCCAGCTGACCTCCGAGCATCCCTTCTTTGGGCAGCGTGAATGAGAAGGTGGCGCCCTGATCCAGTTCTCCCTCTGCACTCACCGTCCCGCCGTGCCGGGCGATGACTCGGCGGACGTTGGCCAGTCCCACGCCAGTGCCCTCGAAGTCCTCCTGACGGTGCAGGCGCTGGAACACCCCGAACAGCTTGTGAGCGTAGCGGGCATCGAACCCTACCCCGTTGTCCCGCACACAGACCCGCCAGTCGTGTGGGCCGTCTTCCGCCCAGATCTCAATCTGCGCTTCCGCCTTGCGGGCGGTGTACTTGAGGGCGTTGCTCAGGAGGTTCTCAACTACCTGTTGGAGCAACCCCGCATCCCCCAGCACCCGGGGCAGCGGGCCGATGACCCAGACGATCTGCCGCTCACCCACATCCGGCTCAAGACTGACCCGCACGGTTCTCACCAGCCCATCAAGCTCAACCTGCTGGAAAGACAGGGGCTGCCGGGACGTGCGTGCGAGATCCAGCATGGCATCAATCAAGGTGTTCATCCGCATCGCCGCCTGATCGATGATGCCCAGGTAGCGGACCGACTTCTCGTCCAACCGGTCGTCCAACGTCTTGCGGAGCATGTGGCCAAAGCTGGTCATGTGCCGAACCGGCGTGCGCAGGTCATGCGAGACCGAGTAAGCAAACGCTTCCAACTCCTCGTTGGCCGCGCTCAGCGAGCGGGTGCGGGCATTCAGCAGGTCGCGTTGCACCGTGACCATCCGGGTCTGCCGTGCCCGGTCAAGGGCCAGGTTCAGGCTGTGCCCTACGGCGCGGAAGATCCCCTTGCTTCGCTCATCCCAGGTCGGCGACGTCTGTGACCCGATCATCAGCACGCTCTCCAACGTGCCGTCCACGAAGTAGGGGTAGCCGGCGACCGCCTGATAGATCCCCGACTGCGGGATCAGCAACCCGGTGTCCCGCCAGTGATCGATGTACGCGGCCGTGTTCTGCTGAAGCCCCAAGGCGATGCCGGAGTGCTGCAGGGGGAAGCCTTGGTGCAAGAGAGGCAGCAGGGTGGGATCGCCCGAGGGGCTCCAGACCGTGGTCCTGAAGAGGTCGCCGTCCCGTTCAAAATAAGCGGCTTCCACTTCACAGGTCTCGTGCAGCATGGCAATGGCCTGCCCGACCAGGGCCTCAACATCGGTTTCGCTGCCGACCCGCTCGGCGAAGTGGGTGAAGGCCGCCAGGGCAGTCCGTTCTTCGTCGAGCCTGCGGGTCTTGGCGGCCCGGTCCAGGGCCAGCTCAAGACTCTGGATCACGGTCTCCAGCACCACTCGGTCCACGCGTGACCAGCTGCGTTGATTGAAGAGAGCGAACGTGAGCACCCCGGTCTGTGCCCCTTCCATCCGCAGCGGCAAGTAGGCGACCGCATTGATGTGGGCCACGGCCGAGGTCAGCCCATCACCGTCTTGGTTGTACATGTCTTGGAAGTACGGTTGCCCGGCCGTCCAGGGAATCCGCAGGCTATAGGTCTCCGAGTACAGGAGGCCCGCGTCGACCGCTGCCTGCAACTGGGGCGCGTGGAGACTGCCGTGCTGCACCCGGCTGTGCCAGCGCTCGCCCTCAAGCACGAAATACAGGGCCGCGCCGTCCGCGAGCATTGACATCACCACTTCCTGGGCACGCCGGATGAGCAGGAGTGGGTCAGTGGTGAGCGCCAGATCCCGTGTGAGCTCCGCGAAGGATTCCAGCGCACGGGTGTGGGCTTGCAACTCCGCATTCTGGAGCAGCAGTTGCCGAGCGGCGTCGGTACGTTCCAGCGCCAAGTTCAGGCTCCGCCCGACCGACCGCAGCAGCGCTTTGTCCGCTTCGCTCCAGCGCCGGGTGTGCCGGAGACCGATGGACAACAATCGGTGCACTGCACCGTTCACCACTAAGGGATACCCCGCGCTGGCGCCGTACTCTCTGCTCTCTTCCACGCCTTGCTGCTGTGCGTCCCACGCGTCGGTGAACACGGGCTGCCGGGTCTGGAGCACCTCCGAGATCAGCGGCGTTTCACTGGGGACGCCAGCAGAGATCACCGTGACCAGTTCAGGATGCATGTCCTGGCTCCAGACCCGGGCCTTCCAGAGCTTGCCCTCCTCCTCGTAGTAGCCGATGCTCGCCCCTGGGAAGCGGCCCTGGAGCACGGTGATCGCTTGCCCGACCAGAGTAGAGAGATCGGTTTCACTGCCGACCGCCTCGGTGAAGGCCACGAAGGCCGCTTGGGCGGCCCGTTCCTCTTCGAGCCGGCGAGTTTGTTCCTCGAGTTGCCGGGTGCGGTCCTCAACGCGGGCCTCCAGCGTTCCGGTCGCCTGTGCGCGCCCCAGAGCGATCGTGCACTGACCCGCGAGGATCGTGAGGAAGCGCCGTTCCTCGGGTGGGAAGTGGTGTGGCTCTGTAAAGTCGAGCACGATCACCCCGAGCGGGCGGTTGTCCAGGAACATCGGAACCGTCGCATGGGCGATCGCTGCCAGTCCCTCGGTACGCCTCTCGAGTTCTGGGTAGGCTTCCTTCAGCGCGCCAGCGTACTCGAAGTATCGGGCTTCACGCATGCGCAGGATGTCTGCGATCAGCACGTGGTCTTCAAGCTGCCCTGCCTGCCACACGGTGGGGGTCGCGTTTTCGTAGCCCTGGCTGCCCGCGATTTTCAGCTGCTGATCGGTCTGGTCAACCAGCAAGACGATCCCGGCGACCGCCCCGAGGGCTTGCACGGCCGGGGTGAGCACAATCTCGATGACCTCCCGCTCCGTGCTGGCCGCAGCGAGGGCCTCGGTGATCTCCTGAAGGTCGTCTGCCAGAGAGGCGAACGCCCCCACCTCGGAGCCGGGCAATGAAGTCATAGCTCAACATAACCGCTGGCATCGTCGGGTGGCTGTTAACTGGTGCGGAAACGGCCAGGTACGCCAAGATTGAGTGAGGTGGCAAACACGATCACTCCACATTGCGAAACCCTGTTGCATGGATCAACACAAGAGCAACAGGCTTTCGCAACAAGAAAAGGCTGTGTCCATCACACTATCCGCCGCTCGGCGCAAGCCTTCCCTTTTGCACGACTTCAATGTGATTGATCGGGTTCGCCAGGTCAGCCGCGCTTCATGTCTTGGCGGCTGATCCATCTCTTATTGGTCGTCCACTGACTTAGAGCTCCCAGAAGCACGTCGTCCTTGGCAGCTTGGATCCGTTGCCCTCAGCAATGAACATGGCGTCTAACTCGTTCGCCAGGCTCAGTCAACGGACGACCACTCGGCATGCTGAAACCCAGCTCGGCCATGAACCGCACCGTGCTGGACTGGGTGGACGTGCGGCCAGAGCAGGCCATAATGATCAACGACCACACCCACCATGCGGAGGCGGCCCGTTCGGTGGGCCTGCACGCCGTACCGTACGAAGGCGCTGATCAATGGCGATCAGGGTTGCCTACTTCGGGCGTACTGTCCCTTTAAATTTTGACGAACTCCTGCACGCCCAACACGAACATGACGGCGCCGCCCACTGGTACCTCTACCGGTTCGCTGACCAAGCCTTCGTTCTGCTCGCCCATCGACACGCCGGGTGTCACGAGACGAGTACGGGCGCGGCAGGTCTGCTGCACGTGCCGTTTCAGATCGGCCAGTCGTTCATCGGTGACGCCGATCATGAGGGTGGTATTGCCTTCGCGCAAAAAGCCGCCGGTGCTCGCCAGTTTCGTCACCTCAAACGCGTTCGCCGACAGCACCCGAACCAGTGCAGAGGCATCCGCGTCTTGAATCACCGCCAGCACGAGCTTCATGGAGCATAGGATAGCAGGGCGTCAGGGACGCGGGACTGTTGGTGATCCTGCTGAGAGGAAGGCATCTCAGGATCCAGGGTTTACCCTCGACTTTGGCCATAATCCTGACCTCGACAGCGCGCTGTTTGGGATAGATCGACCCCATTGAGGGATCACGAGCTCCGTCCCACCTCAACAATTTGGGAATAGCGGCTTTGTCCCAGGCGATAAGATGAAGGGATGAGAGATCCCTGGTCTGACGACGTCCGCCAGCGGCTTGAGGTGCTGGTGCGGTTCGGTTGTGAGGTCAGGTACAGCACTGATCCTGATCGGGACACCACCACTCCCTATTCAGTCGAGATCTATTACGGGGGTGAGAGAATCGCTTTCGAACAGGAAGGAGACATCAACACCGCTGCCGCCTTCGCCTACATCAATGCAGTCGCAAGACTGCGTGATTTGGGTCTGCTCATCTCCGCCGAATGATGACCCTCGCCTGATTCCTCGGCACCAGCGCGGTGAACGCCTCCCACGGCAACTCCGAATCAGGCATGGATGAGGGGCAAACCGCGAGGCTCCCCTTGCTTCGGTGCGGCCCGCATCCGGCAGCGCATTCCTCGCTGCATCAGCCCCCATCGCGGCGCTCAGTCGCAGTGCCCTGAAGAGAGGCACGGCGAACCGGATTCTGCAACTTCTCCGACATCGGCAGACCTTCCATGGACAATGAACAAGCCTCGCCACAAGCGAGGCTCCCCGCCGACTTCACCCGGTCGGCTTGGGTTGTCTGGGATGTAGACAGTTTAGGGACCAACTGTCAGGAACAAGTACCAGTTGGATTGGCGACCTGCTCAACCCCACCTGGCCCAGTTCCTGAATCGTATGGCGGATGGCCAGCTGTACGAAAGTGGCGATAGCTGCGCTCGGGTGGAGCACCGACCCTGATCTCCCGTCACATAGATTCCGCTTCATTTCGCCCCCATCAGGAAAGCACCGCCGTAGGTTCTGTCGGGCAGACCGGACGCCCGCGAGGACGCCTGACCTCCATCACGCGGAATCCATATCAGACCAGGTCTGGGGGGTGGTGCCCCTGAACGTTTATCCCCTTGAAAAGTTAGGGCTTCATTGGTCATCCCTGGAGTTGTTCTGGCAACCCTATCAACACGTTGTTCTGTGCCGCTCAAATCGTTGATCTCAGCGATGAACATAAGTCTCAACCCGTCCATCAAGTTCAGTCAGGGGCTTCCGCTTGCGCCCACGCCCTGTTGCCCCGACCGTGAAGCGTTTCCCCCATAGTTGCGTTGGGCCTGCCAGGGTGCGCTTCCGAGGGCATAATATTTGGTGACCGACAGGTGCAGCGGGCCGCGTAAGCCCTGCGGCAACTTGCCGGTGTGCAGCCGAATGCCCTGATAGAGCTGCGGCGACAATTCCTGTGCGGCGTAGCGGTGCAGGGCACTTTGGTGCCAGTAGTGCAAGCCTGCCTCGTTGCGCAGCACCACCAGATTCAGCCAGTCGTGCGGGCCGAGTTGCCGGGTGCTGTAGCCCAGGATCATGCGACTCTGGTCACGCTCCAACTGTGCGCCGAGGGCCGTATCCACGCGAGTCACTTCTTCTTGCAGGGCGGTAGAGATGTCGGGGCGGCACAGGCCCCGGAAGCCCACCACCGTTAAACCGGTTAAGGTACGCAGGCCCTGCGGGTCATAGATGCGGTCAACTTGGCCGTCATCAGCGGAAACCCTCCTCAGCGTCAAGCGCAAGCGGGCCTGCATCTGACGCAGGTCGTGCAGATCGGCGGCGCTGTGATCGGGGTCGGCAAAAGCATGAGCAGGATGGGTTTCATGGGGCGAGAGCAGGACGCGCCCCGGTTGCGGCTGCTTCTCAGACCCCGGTGGACTGCTGTACTGGCGGGCACTGGAGGCAACTTCAGACATAGGCAGACCTTTGGGTGTGGGGTGCAGGGTGTCGCCAGTGGTCGGCGTGGGCGGCTTCGGCCAATAAGGGTAAATAGGCGGCTTCGGTGGTGGGCACGAAACGGCTGAATCCGGCCTCCCGCAACAAGGCCCGGCCTGTGGGTTGGGTATGAAGTTCTGCCAGAGCCGCTTGAATCTGTTGGTGCAGCGCGGGCGGCAGCGTGCGGCGCAGGGTCACGGGCGGAATGGGAAAAGGGCCGAGGGTGGTCAACACGCGCAGGCTCCGGCGCAGAACAGGCCGGGCACGCAGGACCGCACTGAACACCGTACTGTCGATGCCTGCCGCGTCGGCCTCACCGCCCAACACTGCGTCCAGCGAGGCGAGATGAGAGCCGCTCCAGTGGGGCGCACCGAAAAAGCCCGGCGGTAAATCCAGGCGGGCGGCGTGGGCGTGCAGCGCCACATACCCGGAAAAAGAAGTCGGGTCGTTGTAGACCCAGCGCCCGCCGCCGAGGTCTGCGAACTGCTGAGCGGTCGACTCTTGGCGCACCACCACATGGGTGGCGTACACCGCCTGGCCTTGTCCCAGTGGCACCGGGGCGGCTACCGGCAGATAGGCTGGGTGCTGCTGCAAAATCAGGCCGCACTGAAACGCGCCGTCGACTTCGGCGGCGGCTACCGCACGGCGGTCCTCCGACCAATCACCGGAGGACAGCAGATCAACCCTCTGCCCCAGCGTGCCCGACAACTGGGCCAGCAGTCCGGTATAAAAGCCGTGCAGGTGCGGCGAAAGCAGTGAAACAAAAATTAGGCTGGTCACGCGGCTCCCCTCTGCGTGGAGGGAGACGGTGGAGACAGCAGGCGGGATGGGGGCGGGGCGGCCACATACTCGTACAGCAGCTTCCGGAGCGCCCGTATGGGAGACGTCTGTCCACGCCCTGCGGCGGGCAAGCTGAGGGCCACGAACTGATAGACTTCGGCAGAAAAGAGGGCCGCCAACGCCGTTTGAGCCGCAGGTTCTACCTCCAGCAGCAGGAGCTGCACCCCAGACACACCCTCTTGATTCAGCAGTTCCCGCACGGCAGCAGGCAAGCGGTGGGCCGAGGCCTGCTGAGATTGACTGAGGGCCACTGACCAGACCGCGCCGAGCAGATCAGGCTGCGTGCTGAGGACGGCATGAAGCGGAGAAGTCAGTGGGGCGGCATGCAGCACCAGCGTCGCCGGGCCGGGAGCGGCTTGGCCCCAGCGCACCGGGTGAAGTCGGGGCAGATGAACAGCGGCCCTCACAGCAACTGCCCTTCCAAGTGCCGCCGCAGGGGTTCCAGCGCCGTACGGTCACGCGGGCGGGGCGCGGGGGGGCGCACGTCCTCAGCCACCTCACCGCCGCGCAACAGGATGACCCGGTCGGCCAATTTCAGGGCTTCGTCCAGATCGTGCGTGACCAGCAGCGTGGTGGCTCCAGTTTCGTCCAGCAGGGTTTCCAATAGGGTATGCATGCTGGCGCGGGTCAGGGCGTCCAGTGCACCAAACGGTTCATCCAGCAGAAGTAAAGCCGGGCGGTGCGCGAGGGCGCGGGCCAGCGCCACCCGTTGCCGCTGCCCACCACTGAGTTCGTGCGGGTAGGTATCGGCGCGGTCAGCGAGCCCCACCCCGGCCAGGGCAGTGAGTCCGAAAGCCCGCTCGGTCCGCGGCAATCCCAGCGTCACGTTGTCCAGAGCACCCAGCCACGGCAGCAGCCGGTCTTCCTGAAACATCACCCGCACCCGTGCGGTATCACTGGCCTGCCGAATCTGCACCTGCCCAGCGCTGTGGGGGGTCAGGCCTGCCAGCACCCGCAGCAGGGTCGTTTTGCCGCCGCCGCTCGCGCCCACCACCGCCACCCGTTCGCCGGGAGCCACATCTAAAGTCAGGTCGCTGAGAACGGTGTTGGCCCCGAACTTCACTGTCAGGTTCTGAACATGCACGCTGGCTCCGTCGCCCGCCCGCAGGGATACGGGAGCGGGCAAGCGAACCACTGGAGCCGCTGTCATGCCTGCACCTGCCACGGCAAGAGGCGGCGTTCCAGCCCACGTACCACGGCGTCGGCAGCTTTGCCGATCAAGGCGTAGATGAGGATCGCCAGCACGATCACGTCGGTTCGGAAAAACTCGCGGGCGTCCATCGCCAGAAAGCCGATGCCGCTGCTGGCCCCGAATGATTCACTGACCACCAGGGCCAACCAGGAGATGCCCAGCGCATACCGCACGCCCACCAGGACGCTGGGCAGCGCTCCCGGCAACGATACGCGCCGGAACGTCTCCAGCGGCGAGAGGCCGTACACGCGGGCCATTTCGGTGAGCTTGGGATCGATGCTCCGGACGCCGTGCAGCGTGTTGAGATACACCGGGAAAAAGGTGGCCAGCGCGATCAAGAAGACCTTGCCGCTTTCACCGATGCCGAACCACAGGATCACCAGCGGAATCAGCGCGAGGTTGGGAATGGTGCGGACCATCTGAAACGAGGAATCCAGCAGCAGGTGCGCGGCCCGGAAGGTACCGGTCAGGATACCCAGCGCAAAGCCCAACCCACCCCCGATCAGCACGCCAGTTCCGGCCCGCCCCAGACTGATCAGAAAGTGGTGCCAGAGTTCGCCGCTGCGGGCCAGCTCCCAAAACGCGAGGGCGACGGCAGTGGGGGCAGGCAAAACCCGTGGATTGAGCCAGCCCACGCTGGACGCCACTTGCCAGAACGCCACCAGCAGCACCGGCACCAGCCAGCGCACACTTTCCAGCACCCAGTGGGGTGCAAGGCGGCGGGGGGCCGACTTCACCGGATCGGGCGCGGGCCGCCCGGTAATGGCCCCGGTCAGGGCGTCTTGGGTGATTTTGACTTGCGTCATTTCAGCCCCAGTGTGCCCAGCGCGGGCCGGAAGGCAGGTAAGGTCGCGTAAGACTGTGGGCCGAACGCCACATCCTTGGGTAACACGCCCGCTTCCCGGAAGGCGGTGGACAGAGATTGCAGGGGCTTCAGATCAGCCGCCCGGAAAGGCCGGATATTAAAGGGAATGCCCTTAGGCACGGTGACTTCCAGCACGCTTTTAGGAATGCCGAGTTCGTCGCTGAACTGCGAGATCACGGTGCCCTGATTTTTGTTGGCCCACAGCGCGGCGTTCTCCAGTTCTGCCAGCAGCACCTGTAGGACGCGTTTCTTGTCGGGGTTGTTCAGTGCGGCGCTGGGCACCAGATGGTAGCTGTCGCCCCGGCCTAAGCCTGTGTGGTCACGCAACACGCGGGCGCCCGTGGCCTGCACAGCGGTGGTCAGGAAGGGATCCCAGACCACCCACGCGTCGATGCTGCCGCTCTCGAAGGCGGGGCGGGCATCGGGCGGCAACAGCGGCACGAGGGTCACGTCTTTTAAAGTTAGTCCAGCACTTTTCAGCACGGTATAGAGAAAGGCGTGGGCGCTCGATCCTCGCGCGACGCCGATGCGTTTGCCTTTTAGGTCGCTGACCTGTTGCAGCGCAGACCCCTTCGGCACGATCACCGCTTCGGTGGTGTCGGAGCGGTTGACGCTGACGCCCACATACTTCAGGTCGGCTCCTCCAGCGAGGGCAAACACCCCCGGCGCGTTGCCCACACTGCCGAAATCGACGGCTCCCGCGTTGGCGGCTTCCAGCAGCGGCGGGCCAGCCGTAAACAGCACCCACTTGAAGTCGATGCCCTGCGCGGCGTACTTGTCCAGCGTGCCGCGTGCCTTGAGGATGTTGGGAATACCGCCCTTTTGGTAGCCGATGGTGAAGGTGACCGCCTGCGCCGCGCCAGCGAGGGTGAGGGCCAGCAGAGCAGCGGTCAGGGTGCGGGTTTGGTTCAGTTGAAAGGTCATGGTGAGGCTCCTTGTGGGCAGAGTTTGGGGAAGGGGTTTGGAAACCGGACTTCAGATGGAGCGGAAGCGGCCAGCTGCGACGAGTTCACGTTCGGTTTGTGGTGCATCAACCTGATTGCGGGCGGCGTCCAGTGTGGGTGTAGCCGTGTGGCCCAGCCGTTGTCCGGCGTGCGGGGTCAGGGCGGGACTGGGGCGGCCCAACGCCGGAAACAGCAGTTCGGCGGTGCGGTAAGCCTCCTCCAAGTGCGGATAGCCGCTGAGAATAAAGCTGTCTACGCCAACTCTTTGGTACTCGCGCAAAGCAGCAGCCACATTTTGTGCGCTCCCCACAAAAGCCGTGCCCGCACCGCCGCGCACCAAGCCCACGCCCGCCCACAGGTTCGGCCCCACGCGCAGGCTCTCCCGGGTGCCGCCGTTCAGGGCGCTCTGGCGGCGCTGGCCTTCCGAGCCGCTGGACAAAAAGGCCCCATGTGCCTGTGCAATCGCCTCGTCGCTAATGCCTGCGATCAGGTCATCGGCGGCGGCCCACGCTTCGTCTTCGGTGTCCCGCACGATGATGTGCGCCCGCAGCCCAAAGCGCACCGTGCGGCCATGTTGCGCGGCGTGCGCCTGCACCTGCGCGAACTTCTCAGCCACCTGTTCGGGGCGCTCGCCCCAGCTCAGGTACACGTCTATGTGTTCGCCCGCCACCGCCAACGCGGGCGTGCTGCTGCCGCCAAAGTAGATCGGCGGGTACGGCTGCTGCAACGAGGGCAACGGGGCGCGGCCACCCGTGATCTGAAAATGCGGCCCGTGATGCGTGATCTCTTCCCCGCGCAGCAGCGCCCGGAACACCCCCAGCCATTCGGCGGTCAGTTCGTAGCGTTCGGCTTGGGTCAACTCTAAGCCCTCAAAATCAAAGTTGCCGCTGCCCGAGACAATATTGAGGCTCACGCGCCCACCGCTGATGCGGTCAAGCGAAGCCGTGAGGCGGGCGGCCAACACGGGCGAGAGCAGGCCGGGGCGCAGGGCCACCAGAAAACGCAGATGCCGGGTCAGGCTGCTCAAGGCGCTCGCCACCACCAGCGTTTCTTCGTTGGTGCCGCCGGTGGGCAGCAGCACGCCATCAAAGCCCAGCACGTCGGCGGCCTGCGCCACCTGCGACAGGTAAGCGAAGCTGGCCGGGCGGGTGGGCTGGCCGAGGCGGTGGCCGTCTCCACCCGAGGGGATGAACCAGAACAATTCGGGAGAGGGCAGATCGGAGACGGGCAAAGTAGAAACGGATTGAGCAGAAGTGGACTGGGCAGCAAAAGAATCAGACATGGCAAACCTCACGGGGAATGAGAGGACGACTCTGGCCTTCTCTGGAAAGGTCAGGAGGGAAAACAGATGAAGGAAGGCCAAGCCCAGTCGAGACGGCCTGAGATCAGACGGAGGTCAAAGGGTGCAGGCCAGCAACGGCGAGGGAGGAACTCGAGCCGGAATCAGACGGACACAGTCACGTGGGGAGCAGAGGTCAGGCGCGACAACGACACATTTGCCCCGGACAGGGGGTCAGGTGGTGGCGGGCAGGCTGGCAGTGCGTCATAACATCTCCCGGAGGGCGGCAACAGGCCAGCTTTTCTTCTCGGCCCGCTGCCGCTCTGGTTGAGCGTGACCCGTGATCGGGTTGGGGTTACGGTAGACCAGTTTACAAAACTTGTCAACTACTCTAGGCTGGCGCATGTCTCCTTCCCCTGCTCAGCCACCGCACATTCCAGTGCTCTCGGCCTGCCTGTGACCAGCCACAACGCAGTCGGAATCTGTGTGGGGCGGCACTAACGCAGGCCGCAGCCGCAACGAAACTGTATCTACGGAGTTGACTTCCTTCGCTTAGTTGCCCTTCGCGCCGCTTGACGGCAGTGTTGAAGGCCTCCGCCCCCCATTCCCAGCCAAGGAGAAGCCATGAGCACCGTTTTGGATGAGATTCTGGCCGCCAACGCGCAGTACGTGACCGAGTTCGGAGAGCGGGCCGCCTTGCCGCTGCCGCCAGGCCGCAAGTTCGCCATCCTGACCTGTATGGACGCTCGGCTTGACCCAGCGCACTTTGCTGGGCTGAAGGAAGGGGACGCCCACGTAATTCGCAATGCAGGCGGGCGGGCCAGCGACGACGCTATCCGCTCGCTCGTGATTTCGCACAAATTGCTGGGCACCCAGGAGTTTTTCGTGGTACATCACACCAACTGCGGCATGCAGCTGTTTACGAACGACATCATGGGCGACTTGCTGTCCCAAAGCCTTGAGACTGCCGTGGTAGACGAACACGGCTGGCACGACGTGGGCCAAGGCCCTGGCTCGCCAGAGGGGCGCGGTGTGGACTGGTTGACCTTTGAAGACCTGGCGCAGAGCGTGCGTGACGACGTACAACGCATTCGTCAGAGTGCGTTGGTACCCGAGAACCTGCCTGTGCGCGGCTTCATTTACGACGTAACCACGGGTGGGCTTCAGGAAGTGAGCGAGGAGCAAGGCGCTTAAGCTTTCGCTCCGCATGAGGCAAGTTCAAACCCGTGCCCAGCGCCCCGCCGCCAGTTCCTGTTGGGGATGCCACAGGTGGCTCAGACAAGGGCTGTAACTGCGTCCAGCCTGAATGTCGGTGGCGAGGTCAGCTGCTGTAAAGCGGGCCAACACCGCGTGGGTGGCGTCGCGCAGTTCGGCGTAGACGTCGCGGCGCACCCCGCACGTGTCTTGATGAACGCATGGAACCGGGGCACTTAGGCTGACACACGACAGCGGCGCGACGGGGCGTTCTAAGACTTGCACTACCTCCCGCAAGGTGATCTGCGTGGGCAGGCGGGCCAGTCGGTAACCCCCCATGGTACCGCGTTTAGACATCACCACCCCGCCGCGCACCAAGCAGGCGAGCACCCGCAGCAAAAACGCCCGGCTCAGCAGGGTGCGCTCACAGATTTCAGCCGCCGTGACCCAGCGGGCTTCATGCGCTGCGAGGTAGCCCACGGCTTGGAAGGCATGCACATCCAGACTGGAGAGTCGCATGAACCTACTGTAGCGGCATCTAGATGAATAGTTGACAAGATTTGTAATTTATCTAATGATTGGTCAACATCACTCCAACCCGGTCGCCGTGCACAGTTGTTCTTTAGTCTTCCCCGCCCCCTCGTCTCTCGCCCACCTTTCAAGGAGTTCCTATGCGACGAATCTTCACTTCTGCCCTCTTACTTGGCGGCGCAGCCACTGCGGCCACCATCACCCTGCTCAACGTCTCGTATGACCCTACCCGCGAGCTGTATCAGGACATCAATGCGGCCTTTGCCAAGCAGTGGCAGGCCAAAACCGGCGATACCCTCAAAATCAACGCCTCACACGGCGGCAGCGGCGCACAGGCCCGCAGCGTGATCGACGGTCTGGAAGCCGATATCGTGACGCTGGCCCTCGCTTACGACATTGACGCTATTGCCGACAAAGGGTTGTTGCCTGAAAACTGGCAAAAACGCCTTCCTTACAACAGCAGTCCATACACCTCTACCATTGTGTTTTTGGTGCGTCAGGGCAATCCCAAAGGCATCAAGGATTGGGGCGACCTGATCAAGCCCGGCGTGCAGGTCATCACGCCCAATCCCAAAACCAGTGGCGGGGCACGCTGGAACTTCTTGGCCGCTTGGGGCTGGGCACAGAAAAAATACGGGGGAGAAGCCGGGGCCAAAGACTACGTGACCAAACTGTTCAAAAACGTTCCGGTGCTGGATTCGGGCGCTCGGGGCAGCACCACCACCTTTGTGGAACGCGGCATCGGTGACGTGTTGCTGGCGTGGGAAAACGAGGCGCTGCTGGCTACCCGGGAACTGGGGGTCGGCAAGTTCCAGATCATCGTGCCCAGCGTGAGTATTCTGGCCGAACCACCCGTGACCGTCGTGGATAAGAACGCCGCCAAGCACGGCACCGCCAAAGTTGCTCAAGCGTACCTGCAGTACCTCTACACCGCCGAAGCGCAGGAGATCATCGCCAAGAATTTCTACCGCCCGCGCTCGCAAGACGTGGCGACCAAGTACGCCGCGCAGTTTCCCAAAGTGAACTTGTTCAGTATCGCGCAATTTGGCGGCTGGCGGGCGGCCCAGAAGAAGTTCTTTGCCGATGGAGGCGTGTTTGATCAGGTATACAGCGGACGCTGAGGCGTGACCTCGCGCCTGTCCTCTGGTCGCCCAGCCCGCCGTCACATCTTGCCGGGCCTCAACCTGACCTTGGGTTACACCTTGCTGTATCTCAGTGTCATTGTGCTTATTCCTCTGGCCGCGCTGGTGCTCAAGGCGGCGGGGCTGGGACTCGACGGCTTTTGGGCGGCCATCAATACCCCCCGCGTCTGGTCAGCCCTGCGGGTCTCGTTCCTCACAGCGTTGGCGGCCTCGCTGGTCAATCTGCCCATTGGATTAGTGATCGCTTGGACCCTCACCCGCTACCGCGTACCGGGCCGCCGACTGGTAGACGCCCTGATCGACTTGCCGTTCGCCTTGCCCACTGCCGTGGCAGGCATCACCTTGACCACCCTGCTCTCTCCGAATGGCTGGCTGGGTGCGCCGCTGCTGGAGGCGGGCCTGCGGGTGGCGTACACGCCGCTGGGCATCATCGTGGCACTGATCTTTATTGGGCTGCCCTTCGTGGTGCGCAGCTTACAGCCGGTGCTGGAAGACCTCGGCTACGAACCGGAAGAAGCGGCTCTGAGCCTGGGGGCCACCCCCAGCCAAACCTTCGCACGGGTCATTCTGCCTGCGCTGTATCCAGCGCTGCTCAGCGGGTTTACCTTGGCGCTGGCCCGCACCATCGGGGAATACGGCTCGGTGGTGTTCATCAGCGGCAACTTGCCCTTTAAAACCGAGATCGCGCCGCTGTTGATCGTGGGCAAGCTGGAGCAGTACGACTATGCGGGCGCGGCGGCGGTGGCCGTGGCCATGCTCGTGATCTCCGTGACGCTCTTGCTGGCGGCCAACAGTGCGCAGGCGCGCTTGGGTCGCCGGGGGCAGGCATGACCACCAGCAAGGCCTCAGTGCCGCAACTTCGCCGAACCCGGCTCCAGCGGTGGTGGCCAACCTTCATGGTGACCCTGACGCTGATCTTGGTCGGCCTGTTGTTGGTGCTGCCGCTGCTGGTGGTGCTGATCACGGCCTTTCGCAGCGGCGTCGGGCCTTACCTGCAAGCGCTCCAAACGCCCGATACCCTGTCGGCCCTGCGTTTGTCGCTGCTCACGGTCCTGATCGTGGTGCCGCTCAATACAGTGTTCGGGGTCAGTGCGGCGTGGGCCACCGCCAAGTTCGATTTTCCAGGCCGCAGCCTGCTGTTGACCCTGATCGACCTGCCGCTGGCCGTCTCCCCGGTGATTTCGGGGCTGGTGTATGTGCTGCTGTTTGGGCGGCAAGGGTGGCTCGGCCCGTGGCTGGAGGCCAACGACCTCAAGATCATCTTCGCTCCGGCCGGCATCATTCTGGCCACCACCTTCGTGACGTTCTCGTATGTGGCCCGCGAACTGATCCCGGTCATGCAGGCCCAGGGCAAGGACGACGAAGAGGCCGCCTTAACCCTTGGTGCGAGCGGCTGGCAGACCTTTACCCGCGTCACCCTGCCCAATATTCGCTGGGCGCTGCTGTACGGCGTGATCATGTGCAACGCCCGCGCCCTGGGCGAATTCGGCGCGGTGTCGGTGGTGTCGGGCAAGATTCGTGGTTTGACTAATACGCTGCCCCTGCATGTGGAAATCCTGTACAACGAATACCAGACGGTGGCCGCCTTTGCGGTGGCATCACTGCTGGCGCTCTTTGCCCTGCTCACGCTCGGCCTCAAGGCCCTGATCGAATCCCGCACAGGACACTCCCATCCATGAGCATTCAAGTTCAACAGGTCAGCAAACAATTTGGCACCTTCGCCGCCCTCCATGACGTGACCCTCGACGTGCCCGACGGCCAACTCGTGGCCCTGCTCGGCCCCAGCGGATCGGGCAAAACCACCCTGCTGCGCGTGATTGCAGGACTGGAGACGCCAGACGCCGGGCGAGTGCTGCTGGGCGGACAGGACATCACGCACGCTGGCCCCGGCGAACGCGGCATTGGCTTCGTGTTTCAGCATTACGCCCTCTTCAAGCATCTGTCGGTCTTTGAAAACGTGGCGTTCGGGCTGAAGGTGAAGCGCGGAGGCCAGCGCCCAGCGCCCGCCATCATCCGTGACAAGGTGATGCGGCTGTTAGAACTGGTGCAACTGGACTGGGCGGCAGCCCGGTATCCGGCGCAACTGTCGGGTGGGCAACGGCAGCGGGTAGCCCTGGCGCGGGCGCTGGCTGTGGAACCCCAAGTGCTGCTCTTGGATGAACCGTTCGGGGCACTGGACGCCTCGGTGCGTCAAGAATTGCGCGACTGGCTGCGCCGCCTGCACGACGAGATTCACCTCACCAGCATCTTCGTGACCCACGATCAGGCTGAAGCGTTAGAGATTGCTGACCGGATCGTGGTTTTCAATGCGGGCCAGATTGAGCAGGAGGGCACGCCGGAAGAGGTCTATGACCAGCCCGCCACGCTCTTTGCCTACCGCTTTTTGGGCAAGGCCAATGTGCTGGCGCAGGCAGATGGGCAGGTGACCTTGGCCCGGCCACATGATCTGCACCTGCATTTGACTTCGGTAGCAGGCGGGATACCTGGCCAGATCACCCGCATTCATGTGGTGGGGCCGGAAGCGCGAGTGGATGTGGCCCGGTCTGACGGCTTGGGTTCCCTGGAAGTGCATGTGCCTAAAACCCAACTTGGCGGTGTGCAGGTGGGCCAAACCGTGTTCCTCAGTGCTGAGCGGCAGGTGGTCTTGCCGGACAAGGCCGGTACGTAAACAACAAAACGAGCCCACCCTGAACTCAATTCAGAGCGGGCTTCTGCTGGTCGAGGCGATAACTGGGCTGTCACGGTCGGTCCCCGCTCCTGCTCATGTGGGTGGGTACGAAACACACTTTTTTGAGCCTGGCTGTCGGCGAACGGCATCACGGCAGCCGGTGCCGAAGCCACCTTGGGGTCAAACAACAGCTTGAACCTCCACTGCTCACGGCAAAAGGCTTCCCTTTTGCATGACCTTGGGAAGGAGATATCGTCCCGCAAATGCATACCACTCCCATGAAAAGTGCCAAAAGTGAACAGGGAATTAAGGCGTGTCACGGTATGCTGTCCCATGTCCGAACTGTCCAGCTCGCCCCAGCGAGTTTCGCTCAGCGAACGCCTGCAAAGCGTGACGGAATCACTCGCGGCCACGCGCACCCCTGCGGAAGTGTTCAACATCGTGCTGCACCCGGCTCTCCAGGCCCTGAGCGCGGTGGCTGGCGTCGTCCTGCTCGTAAATGACACGGGTGACGGCCTCCAGGTCGCCGCCACACAAGGGTACGCAACAGGTAAACAGACCCTTTGGCAGAACGGCTCTCTGAACGACCTAGCCCCGACAGGCGACGCCCTGCGCCGGCGCGAAGCCCTGTACTTCGAGCACCAAGCCGCCCTGACCGCCGCCTATCCAGACCTGAACGCCCCTCCGGTGTGGGTAGAGGTGGTCGCGACCGCCGTGGTTCCCATGCTGCTGGATGACCAAGCCCTCGGGGTGATCGTGCTGGTCTTTACCGAGCCACACGATTTCACGCCTGAAGAACGCCGGTTCCTCCAAACGCTGGCCGGTCAGTGCGCCTTGGCTCTCGACCGCTTGCACCTGGCCACTCAACTGCGCCAGCAGACTCGGGAGTTACAGATCCGCGCGGAGACGCTGACGGCTTTCGTGGCCCTGACCGAAGCGGTCGGTACAGCGACCGACTTGGACGTGCTGATCCTCCGGGCCACCCAGGTCATCCAGGCGGTTCTGCCCGAACTCAGTGTGGCCTATTACTAGCTGGAGGACGGCCTCTGGAAGGCCCGGGTAGTGTCTGAAGACGCTGCCCCTGAAATGGTGGCCGTCCTCCGCGCCGGGCTGCCCCTCGACACGCCCAGTTTTGCGGCAGCCATCGAGACGGGTGGGCCAATCTTCACCGAGAACTGGGACGCCGAACAGCAGGGGGTTCCGCTGAGCGGATCTTATGGAGCGGTGGCCTTCTCCCCCTACTTCAACCAGGGGCAGCCGTTCAGCATGTTCGTCATTGGGACGCAACACACCCACACCTGGATGGTCCGCGACCGGGCGATGTTCACGGCGGTCGGCCGCAGTCTGGGGCTGGCCCTGGAGCGGGCCCATCAAGCGGGCCGCTTGCAGGTTCAGAATGCAGAACTGATGGCCCGCACGCAGGCGCTGGAGGGGTTCTCAGAGCTGACGCGGGATCTGGCGATACAACAAGATCCGTATGCCTTGATCCAGCGGGCACAGGAAGTGGTGCTCTCCCTGCTTCCATCCGGGAACGTCGTGTATTACGAACAGGACGGCGCACATTGGCGCAACCGGGCGCAGGTCGGTGAACTTGGGGATGCTGGTCTTCAGGCCTTTGTCGATGCGGGGCCACGGGTGGGCGGAAACCCAACTCTGGATTTTCCGTGGACGACCCGGCAGCCGCTGTATCAGGACGTGTATGCCCAGGGCAGTGATACCCCCGCCGAGCTGGTCGAACATCTGAAGACGAATGCCAGCCTCCCGGTGTTGCGGCGCGGGGAGCCGATCGGGATATTCGCCGTGGCCCTATTCGAGCCGCGAACCTGGAGCCGCACCGACCGGGTTATTCTGGAGACCGTGATCGCGAGCCTTGAATTGGCGCTGGAACGGCTCGAAGCTCAGACACGGGCGGTGTGGGCGCAGCACGACGCGGATCAGCAGCGAACGCAGGCCGAGGCGATGACCTACCTCGCCCACCACGATGTACTGACGGGCCTCCTCAACCGCGTGGGTCTGGTGCACCGCTTGAGCGAGCTGATCACCAGTGACATGCCCTTTGCCCTGCTCTATCTGGATATTGACGGCTTCAAGTTAGTGAACGACACCCTCGGGCATGAGGCCGGAGACAGGCTACTCCAACAGATTGCCACCACGCTCCGCAGCGCGCTGGGCGACGAGCAACTCGTGGCCCGGATCGGCGGCGACGAGTTCGCCGTGGTGGTGGGCATCACCGAGGACGCCCTGTGCGAAGCGGTCGCACTTCAGTTGCAGACTTCCCTCAATCGCCCCTTCCCGGTCACCGGACGAAATGTGTACGTGACGGCCTCGACCGGCATTGCTCGTTTTCCCAGGGACGGGCAGACTCCGGACGACCTGCTCAGAAACGCCGATCTGGCGATGTATCACCGAAAGCGGGAGGCAAAAAACGGCTGGCGGCATTACACCCCTGACCTGAGTGAGGAGGCGCGCACCCGCCTACTCGTGGCCAATGGGCTGCGAGGGGCGCTGAGGAAAAACGAATTCCAGTTGTATTACCAGCCGGAGGTGGACCTGGACAGCGGTGAAGTGGTGTGTCTCGAAGCCTTGCTGCGGTGGTTTCCCGACGGGGGGCCCCTGGTTCCCCCGGATCGCTTCATTCCAGAGGCGGAAGCCTCCGGGTTGATTGTGCCGATCGGCAGCTGGGTTCTGAACACGGCCTGCACCCAGTTGGCGGTCTGGAGGCGCAGTGGATTTCCGCAGATGCGGGTGGCGGTGAATGTCTCACCCGTTCAGTTCATGCGCTCAGATTTTGCCGACACCGTGGCTGCGGCCCTCCAGCATGCGAATCTGGAGCCGGATGCGCTGGAACTGGAACTCACAGAACGGGGCGTACTGGCCGATCTTCCTGCGGTGCGGCACCAGGCCCGTGCCTTGCAGACTCTGGGCGTCCGGTTGGCCCTGGATGATTTCGGTGCCGGGGAGTCCAATCTCGGGCGGCTGCTTCACCTGCCGTTTCATGTGCTGAAACTGGACCGGGAGCTGATCTCCACCCTGGGGGATAGGCCGAGGGGACGACAGGTGCTGGGCGCCCTCCGGACGTTTGCGACCAGCCTGGGGCTTGATCTGGTGGCCGAGGGAATCGAAACCTCGGCACAACTGGACACGGTTCGTGCCCTGGGCTGCGACCGCGCTCAGGGGTACTTGTTGGGCCGCCCCGCCGCTGTTTGGCCACCTGGGAGTCAAACGCAGCAGAGCACGTCCGAAATCCCATCCCTCTGACGTCCTTTGAGAGAAAGGCACGGATTGAGTGGGAGCCCGAGGCGACGGTTTGACCGTCGGCAGGTTGCCGGCCTTCCAGTCTCAGGAATTCAATAGTGGCGAGGTCTGGGGGATGGGTCTGGTGGTAAATCGGGATGTTGTCTTTGCGCATGCTGAGGCTCTTCCGCTGGCTCCAGCGTGGGCTCAGGCAGGCACCCAGTATCGCTCAGTGGATTGGGGGCCAACTGGGGGATGGGAACACCAAAATTTGATCACGCTGAAGCATCCGGTGTTCGGCCACCTTCTACTACCTTGCCCGAGGCAACCCGGACAACAGATGGTCTTGCTCGTGCAGTCAGAGGGAACACTCCTGCACCTGCAGGTGCCAGAGGTGGGGATGGAGCTCATACCAAACTAAACTGAGTCCAGAACATGTTTGATCCAGGGGAACAGGGTCAGCG
>NZ_SSNW01000007.1 GCF_004801315.1 Deinococcus sp. Arct2-2 | reverse complement strand
CTACAAAGTAGTGCACCATGTTGCAAATGAACTTGCCCCGTGAGGGGATTGAAACTAGAACTCCGCGTGCATGGCCTTGCCGGAGCGGATGTTGCAAATGAACTTGCCCCGTGAGGGGATTGAAACTCATGCTTGATCGTGATTTGCACGCCGTTGTAAGCGAAGTTGCAAATGAGGTTGCCCCGCCAGGGGATTGAAACTCGTGATAGGTGAGCGTGCGCATTGCGAAGCGTCCGTTGCAGATGCAGTTGCCCCGCCAGGGGATTGAACCCAATAGGCGTAACACGTCCCCCAAGAGAGGCCAGCTGTTGCAGATTAAGTTGCCCCGTGAGGGATTAAAACACCTCCCATACGCCCTGAACGGAAGTAGCAACCTATGTGGCAGATGAAATACGCTGTCAGGGGATTGAAATACCTGCTTGACTTGGCTTTGATTCGACTTCATGCCGTGTTGCAGAGGAAGTTGCCCCGTCAGGGGATTGAAACCTGAAGCTGAGGGGGACAATGTCATGGATGCTGATGGTTGCAGATGAAGTTGCCCCGTCAGGGGATTGCAACGCCCAGACGTAGCGGCTATCTGTGCCTTTGAGCAATAATTGCAAATGAACTTGCCCCGTGAGGGGATTGAAACCGCACCGTCTCAGCGCGTACCTCTACTACAACATTCTGTCGCAAATGAACTTGCCCCGTGAGGGGATTGAAACGGGATATGGCGGCTCCAAATGTTGCCGCCGTCTGCGGGAGTTATACCTTGTGTTGCCCCGTGAGGGGATCGAAACGTGACGTGCACGAGGCCTTTGAACACTTTGGTGCACAAGTACACCTGATGTTGTCCCGTGAGGGAATTGAAACTTGCCGATGTACTCCTCGCGCCAGCCGAGCACTATATGTTGCACCCGAAGTTGCCCCGTAAGGGGATTGAAATATGGCCTCATGCCGCTCAACTGTCACGCGGGTTGCACCTGAAATTGCCCCGTGAGGGGTGTGGGCCTCACCCGATTTGCGTAGGTCTAGTTAAGCGACTTGAGCTTGCCTCTCTGCCTTAACGGGTGTCAAGCAGAGGAGCGTCGAATGAAATCGCTTGCAGGTGTGATTGACCTGTCCATCAATCAACTCGCGTTCACCTTGTGTGCGAGACTCCTCAGTAGGTGACAACTTCAGATTAGCTACGTCCCAGACGGCGAAAAATGCCAGTCGCCCCCATCAAGCTTGATGGGGGCGACTGGCAGCGTTCTCCTGAAGGTGTGAAATCAACAGCATCCGCTTCCCAGCAGGCGACCGCACTGACCCGGCACTTCAAAGCACACGCGAGCCATCTGCGCATCGATACGCTCCAGCGCTTGATTGACGTCGTGTTGGCCATGATTGCGGCCAAGAGCGTCAACCATCATGACCTGAGTGCTCATCTGCCAGGGGTCAGCACACCAAGCGCAAAGAAGCGACGCGCCGACCGCACGTTCAGGGATGACCAGCTGAATACGGCGTTTTTCATCGCCCTGCTCGTCGCCCATCTCCCGCCAGGCAAAGTGTTGATGAGCCTGGACCGCACGAATTGGGAGCATGGGGAAACGCCGATCAACGTTCTGGTGCTTGGCGCCGTGGTTCACGGCTTCACCATCCCCCTGATTTGGACGCCCTTGGATCAGGCGGGGAACAGTCATACCTACGCTCGGATGTGGCTGGTCTTGAAACTCCTGCAGGCCCTGCCAGCGAAACGCTGGTTGGGCCTGGTCGCCGACCGGGAGTTCATCGGGGCCGAGTGGTTCCGCTTTCTCAGGCGCACAGGAATCAAGCGTGCCATCCGCATCAGGCACAGCGACCTGATTGACGACATGCGGGGGGGAGACTGGTTTGAACACGTCCAACACGGCCATTTTCATGAGATTGACGAGAAGGTCGTCGTGTTCGGGGAGTTGATGCGGGTGGTGGCGACGAGGTCTCCGACTGGAGACCTCGTGATCATCGCGACCGATTTCAGCGCCCGGAAAACGTGGAAGCTCTACAAACTTCGCTGGTCGGTGGAATGCACTTTTAGCAGCTTCAAGTCACGGGGCTTCGACCTGGAACGGACAGGCATCACAGATGCTGTCCGTCTACAACGGCTGTTCGGACTGGTCACCCTGGCCTGGATATTCTGCCTGCGACTCGGAGTCTGCCTGAACCAGAGCCAACCGATCCCCGTCCTCAAACACGGTCATAAAGCCGTGAGCCTAGTCCGACGTGGTGCTCAACATCTCGTGGATGCCCTGCGCTGGAAACCCGAGCAATTTAGGATTTTTCTTGAACTGCTGACGCAACCTTTTTCCGCGCTAGGAGCGGCTGGAAGTGAAGTTGTCACCTACTGAGGCGAGACTCACTTCACCTGCTGGAAATTGGTGCCTATACAGTCTGATCCCCGGAAGGTTGCCCTTTCCTATCCCACCCACTAGGGGGTGCGGCACATTCGCTTCCGCGTTCACTGCCGGTATGACATACAGGAGTATGGCGGGCTATTACGAGTGGAATACAGCGCTGATCGAGCATGTCACGCACGGCGCACCGGTGGGCAGTACGGTGTACCTGGAAGTCAGCGACGAGACCCTGAACCGGGTCGGCATCCAGCGGTGGGGCTCTCCCCCCGACAACCGAACCTGGCGAGAAGACTTTCTGGCCACCGTGCAGGACAACTGCACTTCGGGTGAACGGGTGGCAACCGACTGGCTGCTGTCCAGCACCCCTCAAGCCCCTCCTCTGGGCGTGGCCTTCCTGGGGGCCATGGTACTGGCGGCATCAAATATGGCCACAGACGCCCAGGGCCAGCTGCACGAGCGGAACTACTTTCGGCGGCTGTCCGACGTGTTGGGCGTGCCGCTGGGGTCGCAGGGACGGCCCCCAGGTCTGCCAACAGGCGCGGAAGAACCCCTCTGGCGGGACTGGCTGGTTTACCTGCGCTCGCGGGGCCTGGACAGCACGGCCAAGGGCGGCGAGGGTCCCCGGCGGTTCATTGCCTACCCCATCAGCCAGACGCTGATTCCGGAAGGGGAACGGCGGCGGCTGCGCCGGTTGATCTCAGAACGCGGCTACCCGGCAGGCTGGGACGGAGAAACGCTGGCCTCCCGGCTGCGAGCCGACGGTCTCCCCAGCACCAAGTTGCGCGAGCTGCTCTCCCGAACTGGAGCGGCCGCAGAAGACGTGCAGATGTCCCTGCTGGACGTCTTGCAGGGGGTTCACGCTGCCGGAGAGGAACAGGAAGAAGGGCACCGCCTGACGCTGGGCGCCCGTCAGCTGGTCGCCGGACTGTACCGGGAAGAACACTGGCGAACGGGAGAAGCGGAGTACCGCCTGTTTCCGCGGCAGCCGCGGGGCATCCGTCTGGCCGAGATGGCCGTTCACTTCTCCTGGGGCCCAGAAGCCCTCAAGCTCGAACGCCCCGGGTTCTACCAGCCGCTCGGTGAAGTGACGCCCGCAGAGCTGAAGGCGGGCATGAGGTATGAGGTGACGGGCAGCCCGTTTATCGACGCCCTGGTCCTGCCGGCCCGCGACTACTGGGTGCTGCGTCAGGATCCGGAAGCCCAGGGGCTGTATGCGTCCCTGGGCACCCCCGGCGTGGGAGAGCACCTGCTGCTGCTCCTCCGGGACAACCTGCTGGCTGATCTGCAGCGCTTTCAGGAAGCCGAATTGGTGTATTGGCCGGGTCGGCCCGAACCGTTGGGAGACGGCTGGCTCGAAATCCGCGAGCTGATGGTCATCGGCAACCACTGGGATGAGGTGCCGGCAGGCGCTGCCCGGGCACTGCACGAGGCCTTGCGGCCCCCCGGCGGCGTCAGCGTGCACCTCGAGGGAGGCGTCCGGGCAGAGCGGGGCGGGGCGTACCTGGCGGGGGCCGCTCCCGCCGTGCGGGTGATGTCCTTCGCGCTGGACGCACATCTGCGCATCTGCCGCGGAGATCAGGAGATCTTTGCCGCCAGCGTGCCCCCGGGCGACGTGGTGCGGGTGCCCTTCGATGAGCCAGGCACCTATGACCTGGTTGCCGAATCCCGGGGGGTTCAGGCCCTGCGCACCGTCCGCGTGGTGGGCTGGGAAGAGTTGAGGGCCGCTTCCATTGAACTGAATGGGGCCGGCGGAACAGAGGTCAATGGACGGCGGATCTGGGGGGCACACGTATGGGAACAGTAGGATCAGGAGGCAAGGTAGGGTCAGCGGCGGGGTGGGGCACGGCCCGCTGGTTCCGGGCCTACACCGCCTACGGCAAGGCGCCGCAGGTCATTGATGACGTCGCCCGCTTTGTTCGCCGGGAAGACCTGACGGAGTCGGTGATCAGCCTGCGGGTCGAGCGGGGCGCAGACAAGGAGTTTTTGCTGTTCCTCACGCTGCAAACGGAGCAATGGGGCGAATTGACAGAGGCCTTGGAAGACGCCCTGCCGACCTGCCGTCACCTGCGGTCTCCGGTGGGAACGGCCTATAGCCTGGAAGAGATTGAGACCATGGCTTCGGGCGACTTGCAGATCAAGGCCCTGGGGCAATGTCTGGAATACCGCCGGGTGGTCAGGGAAACCCACGAAGACCCCTTTGAGATTGAGGCCCGGGTGCTGGCCAGAGACGCCGAATTGCCCGCCGGCGCAGGAGAGCGGCTGCTGTGGTGCCTCTCCGCCGCGGGGAACGGATCCTGGGCAGCGCTGCGGGCGGCCTGTCAGGCCCTTGGAGTGGCGGACGCAGGTCTGGCCAGCCGTCTGGCCCGCCACCTGCGGCTGCTGGGACATCTGGACATCACCTCAGATGGCAGCTGGACCGTGGCTCCCCCGGCTGTCGTGACGGTCTCCGGGCCGGACGGAAGTGTCCAGCCGTTCCTGGTCGGGGCGCGCGACAGCCGACTCCAGGCCGGCGACCGGCGGGAGGGTCAGCCTGGGGGACCAGACCGCGTGTTGGTGGGCGAGCCAGAAGGTCGCCCGACGCTGCTCGATCCCGCCTACCAGCTGGCCGAGGCCCTGCCGGACACCGCTGGATTCCTGAGCACCCTGGGGACAGTGGGGAGCGTGAACGAGCGGGCTCTGCAGCTCAAACACTTCGATGGCCAGCGTTTTGAAGCCTGCACCAGCCTGGACGCTGCTGGACTCTACGAACTCACGTCCCCAGATGGCCGGATCATCCACGCCCTGCGGGACGGCGCACTCTGGCGGCGCGGGGAGTTCTTTGCGCTGCGGTTCCTCGCGCTGGGGCAGATGGGCTTGCTCGGCTCCTGGCGGTATGACGCCCAGGCCCACGAACTCGCGCTGCGCCACGAGGAACGCCCCCCTGAGCTGTACGAGCGGGCGCTGGTGCTGTGCAGTGGCCTGTTGCCGGAGCACCGGGGAGGCTGGCTGGTGTACCGCGCGGTGCCGCTGGCCGTGGCCCAGAGTCTCGCGAACCGTTTAGAACTTGGACTGGAGACACTGTGAACGACCTCCTGGGCCTGCATGCCCGCCTCGAGCACATCTACAGCATGTATGTGGAGAGTGCTTTTCCCCTGCGGGATCCCGATCTGCGCCGGGAACGCCGCGCCCTGCTGGCCCAACCCGGCATGCTGGCCCAGGAACCGCTGGTGGAACCGGTGGCCGCCTACACCAGCAGTGGCCAGACCCTCGCGCAGGCGGCGGCGGGCCTGCCCGGGGCCCGGGCCGACCTGGCGCAGCTGGCCGGTTCCCTCTTCCCGGCGGACTTGCCCCTCTACGCCCACCAGCATCAAGCCCTGATCCAGGGGGCGGTGCACGGCCGTGACCTGGTGGTGACGACCGGCACCGGCTCCGGCAAGACCGAAGCCTTTTTGCTGCCGCTGCTCGCGGAAATTGCCCGCGAAAGCGCCGACTGGGCCCCGATGGGCTCCCCCGCGCCTGAGCGGGAATGGTGGCGGCACGGGGAAACCCGGCAGGGCTCCCAGTGGGCGCATGCCCAGCGTCCAGCGGCCGTCCGGGCACTGATGCTCTACCCGCTCAATGCCCTGGTGGAAGATCAGCTCAAACGGCTGCGGGGCGTCCTGAACGCACCTGCGACGCGGGCCTGGCTGGATCAGGCGCGGGGCGGCAACCGCGTGACGTTCGGGCGCTACACCGGTCTCACCCCCGTTCCAGGCCAGACCACCGGAACCCGGGGCAAGCGCAATATGAAGCGGCTGCGGGGAGAACTGCTGGCCCTCGACGGGCAGTGGGAGGCGCTGAGCGAAGCCGGACAACCTGAACTGCTCGATCATTTCCCTGACCCGTCCGGCGGCGAGATGTGGAGCCGCTGGGACATGCAGGACAGTCCGCCGGACCTGCTGATCACCAACTACTCCATGCTCAACATCATGCTGATGCGCGAGGTGGAAGGCCCGCTGTTCAGCGCCACCCGCGCCTGGCTAGAGGCTGATCCCCGGCACGTCTTTCACCTGATCGTGGACGAGCTCCATGCCTACCGCGGCACCCCCGGCACCGAAGTGTCGTTTATCGTGCGGCTACTGCTCTCCCGCCTGGGCCTCACCCCGGACAGTCCGCAGCTGCGGATCATCGCTACGACCGCCAGCCTGGCAGACAATCCGGCCGGCCGCAAGTTTCTCACGCAGTTTTTCGGGCGGGCCGCCGAGCACTTCGAGTTTATCAGCGGTGAGTTGGTCAGCGAGACCCCAGCGGAGGGAGCAACGCTCGAACCCCACGCGGCGGCGTTCGAGGCGTTCGCCGCTGCCGTGCAGGCCTCTCCGACGGCGCCGCCGGTGCCCGCCGCCATTCCTGCGGCCGCCACCACGGCGCTCGTCGAGGCATTGGGCGGCGTGGTCAGTGGCGATCCTGCGGTGTCTCTGGGCAGCACGCTCTCGACCCTTCAGGCCCCCTCTCTGGTGCGCGGCGCCTGCCAGGACAGCTCCGGGCAGATCCGGGCGACCCGCAGCAGCGTGCTGACCGCGCGCCTGCTGCCGCAGCGGCCAGAAGCACTGCGGGGGCTGCTGCTTGCTCTGGCCAGCGCCCGCACGCCAGAAGGCCGTCCGGCACTGGCCCTGCGGGGGCACCTGTTTTTCCAGAACGTGCAGAACCTGTGGGCCTGCACGGATCCCGCCTGCGTCCCGGACCGGGAAGACCCGCACGAGAAGACCATCGGCCGCCTGCACGACCAGCACCGCCTGGCCTGTGGCTGCGGCAGCCGCGTGCTCGACCTGATTGTCTGTGACGTGTGCGGCGAGGGATTCTACGGCGCCCAGCGCAAGCAGGATGGCCGGGCCACGGAACTCCTCAGTGCCGACCGGCCCGACCTGGAAAGTGCGCCTGAAGGCGACGGCCCCCGCACCTACGGAACCTACGCGGTGCTGTGGCCCGTGCCGTCCCATGAGCGCGAACCTGAGCAGCCCTCCTACTCCTGGACCTCCCGTTCCAGTGGACAGGCGGCCGAAGCGTCCTGGCAGCGGGCGTTTTTTCAGCGGCACACCGGACTGCTGACCCGCACACCGGGGGCGGGCCGGGAACCCGGGATGCAGCCGGTCTGGATCTACACCGTGCAGGCCAGTCACCCGGAGGGCGCGCCGGCCATGCCGCCCATCTGCCCGGCCTGCGACACGGACTTCACCCGGCGAAAGCGCTTTCCGACCCCCCTACGCTCCCACCGCACCGGCTTTCAGAAAGCCGCGCAGGTGCTGGCCAGTTCCCTGATGCGGGAGGTGAGCAGTGACGGCGGCGCCCGCAAGCTGGTGGTCTTCAGTGACAGCCGTCAGGACGCCGCGCGTCTGGCCGCGGGCCTGGAGCGCGACCACTACCGCGACCTGGTGCGGGTGGTGCTGCTGGACGCCCTGCGCGAGTCGGGCCGCGCGCTGGAAGCGGCCGTGCGGGTCCTGGCTGGCCGGACGGCAGACGGGGCCGCCCAGATGCTGGCGATCAATCCAGCGCTGGCCACAGCCCTCGCCACGCCCGCGACTCCCGAAGACCTGGCGCTGTTCCGGATCCACGCGGCCCGCTTTCAGCCCCTGCTGATGACCCTGAGTGATCTGGCGGACGAGGTGATGCAGGCAGACGCTGAAGCGGCCCTGAGGCAGTACCCATCCCGCGTGCCGATCGGGCAACTCCGCGACGCGGTCTTCGCCCGCCTGATCAGCCTGGGCGTCTGCCCCGGGGGCAACACGCGGGGCGCGCTGAGATTCCAGCAAGACCGGGTCTGGAAACCCTGGCAAGACGCGTTTCGCTGGACCCGGACGGCGGTCACCGTCGTTCCCGATTCCAGTTCCCAGCGGCATGAAGAGCGGCTACACCAGCTGCTGATGAGTGAGATCATGGAGGTGCTGTTCACCCACGTCGTCCGCACGCTGGAAAGCGTCGGGCAGGGTCAGGTTCATGTCCCCCTGCCCAGCACGACTCCCGTGCATCTCCAGGAAGCCACTGACGCCGTGGCCCGGTTCCTGGCCGTCAAGCGCCGGCACACCGAGAGCGATTACTCTGTCCCCGGGTCAAAACGGGATCTCCCCAAACCGGTGCGCCTGTACCTGAAGGCCGCGAATGTGGACGAGGCAGCTTTCGTAGAGCGCCTGCTGGCGGGGGGACAGGCCGCAGAAAGCGGCAATGGCCTGAACCTCCGTCCCGACGGTCTCGAGCTGTTGTCTGGCCGCCGGGACGGGTGGCGCTGCCCCACCTGCCGGGCCTTTTACCAACATCCGGCGGCCGGGTTTTGCGTGAACTGTGCCCGCAAGACCGGAACCCAGGAGCGGGTCACCCGCCTGGAGCCGGCTATTTACGAGGACGAACACGACTACTACGCCTACCTGGCGCGCGACTTCGGTCAGCCGTACCGCATGAACGTCGAGGAACTGACGGGACAGACGAACGCGCTGGACCGTCCGGCCCGGCAGCGTCACTTTCAGGAGGTGTTCTTGCCAGGGGAGAAACCTCAGGCCCAGGGGGTCGACCTGCTGAGCGTGACCACCACCATGGAAGCCGGCGTAGACATCGGGTCACTACTGGCAGTGGTGATGAGCAATATGCCCCCGCGCCGCTTCAACTATCAGCAGCGGGTGGGCCGGGCCGGCCGCCGGGGAGCGGGCCTGTCACTGGCCCTGACCTTCTGCCGGGGCCGCACCCACGACGCGTATTACTATCAGCGCCCGGAAAGCATCACGGGCGACGCGCCGCCGCCGCCGTACCTGGACACCGCCCGGCCCACCATCTTCCGCCGCGTCCTGGTCAAGGAGGTGCTGCGCCGCGCCCTGACCGGGCGCCTGCCGGACGACACCCCCGAGAGCGTGCACGGTGAATTCGGCCTCACCGAGCAGTGGCCGCGCCTGCGCCCCGAGGTCGAGCGATTCCTGAAATCTACGGCGGAACGCGCGGCCCTAGAGGCGCTGGCGGTGGCCCTGGCCGCCCACACCGATCAGGCGGATCCCGCCGCCCTGATGAACGAGGTGCTGGGCACACTGGTGACGGAGATCGACGCGGTCGTGGCCAACGAGCGCTACAGCCAGTCGCAACTGAGTGAGCGGCTGGCCGGCGCGGGACTGCTGCCGATGTTCGGCTTTCCCACCCGGGTTCGCAACCTGTTCCTCAGTCCCCTGAACTACCTGGATGGACACTCCAGGGACGCCGACACCATCGACCGGGATCTGGACCTCGCCATCGGGGCCTTCGCGCCGGGGGCCCAGGTGGTGAAGGACAAGATGATTCACACCGTTCAGGGGGTGATGGATGTGCAGCCCAGCGGCCGCGGCCTGCGCACGGGCCCGGGCCTGTATCCCCCCCTCTCCCAGGACAATCCCCTGCTGCTGGGCCTGTGTCAGAGCTGCCAGGCGGTGCACCATCCCCTGCCGCTGCCTGCCAGCCCCGGGGACCGTACGGCCCGCTGTCCCACCTGCGGGGAAGCGGCCGTCAAGGTGCTGGACGCCCGCGAACCCCGCCACTTTTTCACCAACGGGGAGCGCGACGACTACGACGGGCATGTGGAATTCAGTGGACGCTCCACCCGGCCGACCCTGGCCGTCCGGGGCGAGGTGACCCCCACGGCCCAGACCGCCAATGCCCTGCTGACGGCGCGGACCGAAGAACTGCTCACCCACAACGATGGGGGGCGGCTGGGCTTTACCTTCCGTGACCAGCCGGGCTTTCCTGGCGCTTATGTGGCCGACCTGAACACGGGCCCGGCCAGTGGGCGGGCTGCCAGCGGGCGCCGCATTGCCCTGCTCTCCCGCCGGGTGACCGACACCCTGCTGGTGCGGCCAGAACACTGGCCTGCAGGCATCCACGCTCCCACGACCAGTGTGGATGGCCGCGCCGCCTGGTACACCCTGGCCTTTACCCTGCGGACTGCGGCCAGCGCCCTCCTCGACGTGGAACCCGGCGAACTGGATGCAGGACTCTATGTGACGGGCGGAGGCGACGGCACCCAGGGCCACGCGTTCCTGTGTGACCATCTGGAAAACGGGGCCGGCTACGCCACCCACCTGGGACAGGCTGGCGAATTCTCGCGCCTGCTGGAGCATGCCCACTCGGTTCTTGCGCCGGCCTGGGGGACACACGCACCTGCCTGTGACACCAGCTGTGCCCGCTGCCTGCGCGATTACCACAACCTCGCCTACCATCCGCTGCTGGACTGGCGCCTGGCGCTGGACTTTCTGCAGGTGCTGCAAGATCCCACCCGCGCACCCGGGCTGCATGCCGACCAGGCCGGGTTTCCCAATCCCTGGAAGCCACTGGTCTGGGGAGAACAGGCGCCCATTCCTCAGGCCTTGGCGCAGCTGGGGTACGTCCCCCTGGACGTCAGCGAGAGCGTGCCTGCCTTCTTAGAGCAGGAACGTCGCCAGAGCCGGGCATTGTTGATCACGCATCCGCTGTGGACTCCCGACCATCCTGAGGTGCTGGCCGCCCAGGCGGCCCTGCCCAGCGGCACCGAGGTGCGGACGGTCTCCGCGTTCAAACTGCTGCGGCGGCCCAGCGAAGCGCTGTAGACCAGCGGGGCGGTGAAGTGCCCGAATGCAGCAGCCTGAACCGAGTGGGGAGCGGTGTCCCGGCCTGTGCCAGAGGGACATCACTCCTGGATCAGGCTGGCCGTCCGGAGCAGCCGATGGATGCACCTCTCAGTGGATGTACCAGCCCACCTCGAGGCCGAACCGTTCCCAGATCACCTGCGCGAACGCTGCCCCATAACTTTTGCTCACCTCATAGATGAGCCTCCCCGACGGTGCCTGGGGCAGATGTTCCAGCTTAATCTCTGGATCCTGGGCCAGCACCAGCATGACCTCGGCAGGCGCCAGGCCGTAGTTCAGAGCCCAGGCGCGCACCCGCACGTCTGGATCAGTCCACAACCGGGCTTTTGCTGCTGCAGAGAGGGTATGCCGCGACAGCAGGTGCTGGCGCAGGACGATATCTCCGCCTTCATAGGCCTGCTCCAGCAGCTGTTCCAGCACAGGAACAGGGGTGGCCCAGCAGCAGGCCAGAGCAGTGGTGAGCGGGGGGTGGTTCCACGACAACAGGCGGGTCGCCTCTGCCAGATGGTCTCCAGGCAACCGGAAGCGCCAGCTGAGGTAGTTCTCCAAGAAGTCCTGATCCGCCTGTAAGAAGGCGGGATTGCTGGTCATGCGCTGCATCAGGTCGGTGTAGAACCAGACCACGGCCTCTTCAAGCGCACCGCCGTCAACACCCTGGAGCCCCAGCTCTTCTCCCAACTCATCGGCCAGCTCACGTGAGACCGTGATCTGGTCAGCGTCCATCAAGTTTCTCACGAGGGTATAGCGGTGGTCTAGGGAAATGAGTGAACGCCAGCCCACAGGGTTCACAGCCTTCCAGGGAAACAGAAGCCCTGGGTGGGCAGCGGGGTCAACAGGGAAATAGTCGGGGTGACGCAACACGGCCTCCAGAACAGTGACTGAACCCTGTTCTGCGGCGGCCTGAAGCTCCACGGGGCTCCACCATGGAACGGCCTGAGCCTCCCCCATCACCTCCACGTCTGCCCGCAGGATTCGCCGCACCGTTCGGGTGAGGCAGGGATTGTCCAGTAAGGCCAGTTTTGATTCCCGATTGCCTTCTCGCGCCACTTTCAGCATGGCCTTCTCAGTCAGGAGCAGACGCGGGTCACCGAACATGCCTCTATTCTCTCCGGAAAAACGCGACAGGGGAGCGCAGAACTACTTTTGTTTCTGCTTCTAGAGTGATTTTGGGTCTTGGCTCTCCAGGCCGGTTAGAGGCCAGCAGCGTTTGGAGTTCTTTGCCAGATGCTCGGTTCGGGCGGGATTCACCTGAATCTGTGCCCCTCCAGGTTCTGTGGTCTCAGCCTCCAGCCCCCTCCCCCTGTGCCATTTGGCCGATGCTGCCGCAGCCTGAACCCGCTAGGGTGGGTCTTGACGCTCCGGCCCACGCGGAGATGCCAAGCCGCGTCCCCACCGATCCAGACCACCACCAACGCCGTCAGACGGCGGCCCTGATTACAGGGGCCGAAGCAGAACGTGCGGCTTTTCTTGACGGCCTGCTGGAAGATGCCGACTTGTGTCAGGGCGCCCGCCGGGGGTTCTTGAAACTCCTCCAGAGGCAGGGCGTTTCCGGAGCGCTGTTCACCCTGGCGGCCGAGGATGCCCTGTGCACCGTTTTGCGGGCGGCCTTCCGGAGACTGGACGCCTTACTGCAGTGGGACGCGGCCCAGGCCCCCCTTGCCGCCTGGTGGGGCCAGCAAGCGCTCTTTGAATTCAACAACGACGGCCGCAGACAGGCAGAGAAACAAAGCGGCTACTGGCGCTCATCAGGAGACACATACGTCCTGGGCACCGACCACGTCCTGACGGATGAGGGGGAATGGCAGCTCCTGGACTGGGCGGATGAGCAGGCCGATCCGGCTGACGGGTATGAACGCAGGACTGCCCCAGCGGAACTGGAGCGGCTCCTGAGGCTGGCCAGTGATTCTCAGGCCGCCCAGTGGCTGCGGGTGTGGTTGGCGGCCGATGCCCTACATGAAGAGCAGCCCCTCACCGTGAGTCATGGGACGGCGCAGCTGGTCTGGCGACACGGTCAACAGCAGACTGTGGCGGCCACAGAGGGGGTCAGCACCCGCACGCTCCGCACCCGGACCCGCCGGGTCGAACAGATGTTGTCGGTGGTGGTGGGCCAGTGATGCTCACTTCCGCATACGCTCGAGCTCAGTCATACCTATAGTGGGGAAGCCTTCTTGGCCTCTCCACATCCTGTTCACATCTGAAGCACACAGATTTTATCTCTAGAAAGGGGCACGATGGAACAAACAGTACAGGCGCTCCTCCGGCATCTGCGGAGCGGCAAAGCACAGGGACTTGACGTCCTGTTTCAGAGACTGGGGGAAGCCGGAGCCTACCGGACGGCTTCCCTCCGGTATCCGCTGGTGGAAAATCAGCCTCTCATCCCCACCTTTCCGGGAACGACCTCTCAATCCAAATTGCTGGCGGATGCCTTGGAAAAGCACTTGAAGCAGGCCCACACTCCAGAAGCCCAGTTCACGCTGCTTGAGCGCTTTGGTGGCTTTGTGGCCGCCCAGAACACCGCCGGGCAGGAAGTGGGTGGGGTCTCCTGGTTTGATCAGGTGCGGCTGGACGCCGCACTCAATACCTGCGGCGAGCAGGTTTTGGTCGTCCGGGC
The DNA here is from genome assembly GCF_004801315.1 of Deinococcus sp. Arct2-2. Taxonomy (GTDB): domain Bacteria; phylum Deinococcota; class Deinococci; order Deinococcales; family Deinococcaceae; genus Deinococcus. The sequence goes on along the minus strand of NZ_SSNW01000007.1, from coordinate 112,496 downwards.
CGATCTGAGCGGAATCCAAGACTTTATCTACCGGGTAGAGTCCGACAAGGCCCTCAAGTCGCTGCGGGCGCGGTCGTTTTACCTCGAACTCTTGGCGGTTCACGCCCTGCGGCACTTGCTGACGTTGTGCAGCGTGACGCGGGCCAACGTTGCCTACTTGGGGGGCGGGGGCTTTCAGCTGTACCTTCCGGCTCACTGCGAGGATCAAGTTCGGGCCTACACCCAGCGCTTTGATGACTGGCTGTGGGACGCCCACCAGGGCGCCCTGGGGTTCTCGTTGGCCCTGATCAGCGTCAGCCGCGCGGAAGCCGAAGGGGCGGGAGACTTCCAGCGTGACCTCGCGGAGCAGTTGAGTGCTCAGAAAGCCCGCCGCCGCCGGGGGAAATTGAGTGCAGTCTTTGCCGAGGTGACCAGTCCTCAAGAGCGCCTGGCCCAAGAAGAGCAACTGGCCGACGCCTTGGTGGCGTTTGGGGGCCTGTTGCCCCGCGCCACCCATATTGAAATCCGGATGCCTCAGGACATTGAGGGCCGGGGGTGGGTCGTGCTGCATGACCGCGCCTACCGTCCACTGCGCCAGGGACCTGCTACTCCGCTGCCCGCTGAGCGTCTCGCCCTCAACTCGTTTGAGGATGGAGACGCTTTTCCGCTGATGACTGGCAATTATGTCACCCGGGTCTTGGACGTGCCGGGGTCTCTGCGGCTCTTGGCCGAGGAGGAGAACAGCAGGAGTGTAGCCACCCACGAACAACTGGCGGATCTGGCCCTGGGTCAGCCCCGCTTGGCGTTGTTCCGCTGTGACGCCGACAACATGGGGACGTACTTTTCCGGCGGCATTCCCGGCCACAGCGCAGCGCGGCACGCCACCCTTTCGCGGCTGCTCAGCCTGTTTTTTCAGGGTTACGTCAACGCCATCTGTGCCCAGAGGGGAGCTCTCCTGCCAGGCATCCCACAGGCCGAGCGCAGCGCCGAAGCGGGGCATGGACGTTACCTCAACATCATCTATAGCGGGGGAGACGACGCCGTCGTTGTGGGGGCCTGGAACGAAGTCCTGACCTTCGCCGTCGATCTGCGCCGGGCCTACCGCAAGTTCACGGGCGGCAACGAGAAGTTGGGCCTCAGCGGCGGGGCATTTATTGCCAAGGCCAAATACCCGCTGCTGCGCATGGCCGAGCGGGCCTATGAGGCCGAACAACTCGCCAAGCAAGCCAAGCACCAAGGCGCCGTCGTCAAAGACGGGTTCGTTCCCTTCCTGACGCTCGACGCGCCCGGTGACGATCCGAGGGCGGCCGTGCGCTGGAATGCTTTCGCTGCTCTAGACGATTCGGGCACTGGCCTGGATCACACGCTGAACGTGCTCTCTGCGTTCTTGGCACTGGGCAGCAAAGCCAACTCCGTCAGTGGCATTGAGTTGACCACCAAGCGGGCGTTCCTGTGGAAGCTGCAAGCCTTTGCCGAACGGGAGGGAGACGCCTGGCGGTTGCCGCTGCTGCATTACGCCCTGGCGCGGGCCACGCCGCCTGCCGATCAGCACACAGAGTGGCAGAACCTTCAGCGCGTCCTGCTTCAGAAATCGACCTGGGATCACCTCGGCCACGTGCTGGGTTTTCTGCATCTCGCCCGCCCCAGTGCCGGGGAAAGGAAGGATTGAGCATGACTTGGACACAGGACTTTCAGGCAGCCCGCAAAGAGGCCCAGAGCCTGAGCGACATTGAAGATTTCAGCACCCTGGTGAAGCTGGCCGAAACTGTTGGGCAAGCCTTGCAGCGCGATGACGTGAGTAGTCGACAACTGCGGGTGCTGCTGTCGGAAACCACGGCTGGAGTCAGCCGCATCCGGCGGGGCCGCACCCTGGGCCTCAGTCTCTCTACCCCCAACCGCGAACAGCAGGACAAGGCAGCCAAGCGGGAGGCAGCCCTGCTCAACATCAGCCTGATCTACAACGCCGGACGCGAGAAAAAGGGGACGCAGAGCATCAAGCTGTTGGCGGATTTGATGGGCAGCATGACCGGCCATGTCAACACCTTTGAGGATTTCAAAGTGCTGCGCAAGTTCAGCGAAGCCATCATCGCCTATTTCAAATTTCATGGAGGCAAATAAACATGGAACGTCAATTCCACGGCAAAATCATCATCGAACTTCCCTTCAAGCTGATGACCGGCACGCACATCGGCAATGCCAATGATGGGTTTGCCATCGGCGGCATTGACAAAGTTGTGGTGCGCGACGCCGTTACCCGCCTTCCCATCGTGCCGGGCAGCAGCCTCAAGGGCAAGCTGCGCTCCATTGTCGAAGCGATGGAGGGCATGGACAAAAAGCAGCCCATGGAACAGGGCAAATGGTACAACCGGGGCCACAGCGACATGTACCGCCACGAGGCCGACACCCGTGAAGAGGCGCTCAAACACGCTGTAGACCGCACCTTCGGCACCACGGGCAAAGGCAGCCGGGACAGCAACCATCCCGCTCGACTGGCCGTGAGCGATGCACAGGTCACGGCAGGCACGGCAGAGGTGCTGTCTGATCTGGAAGGCGACTTCCCCTTCACGGAAATCAAAAGCGAAAACTTCCTCGACCGCATCACCAGCGCGGCCAATCCGCGCAGTTTGGAGCGGGTGCCCGCAGGCAGCGTGTTCGTGAGCCGCCTGACCTACACCGTCGAAGACCTCAGCCAGGTGGAAGCAGATCTCAAGTACGTGTTGGCTGCCCTGCTGTGGCTGGAAGACGACTACATCGGGGGCAACGGCAGCCGGGGCTATGGCCGCGTCCGCTTCGGCAAAGCGCCCCAATTGCCGCTCGATACCATCAGCAGCCTGCCGATCCGGGTCACGGTCAAGTCCCGCAGCTCGTACCTCAGTGACGCGCCTGTTCCAGCGCAGGAGTTTGACAGCATTCAGACGTTGCGGCAGGCGCTGAGCGGCACCCTGCTGCAAGCCCTGCGGGGGTGACGGGGGTGGGACACCACGACTTGGTCGTTCTGACGTTCCGTGATCCCCTGCGCGGGCGAGACCTGCGCCCCGGCCACCTGCCCAGTGATCTGCTGTGGGGCGCGCTCTACGCGGCCGATGTCCGGTTGCAGGGCACGCCCCTGCCCACCGACAATCCTTACCGGGTCAGCAGCGCTTTCCCGTTTGTGGGGGGCGAGTGGCTGCTGCCCAAGCCCCGCGCCAGTGCCCATCAAGGCACAGGAGACCGCGGGAGCGAGCCCAGTGACAAGAAAGCCGTCAAGCGACTGGAGTTCGTGAACCTCAGTGATTTTGTGACCCTCAGCAGTGGACAACGGCTGAGTCCTGAACGGCTCCAGGCGGCGGCGGCCCGTCAACGGCGCGCGCTGCTGCCCGTGAGTGCCGAGACTCTCCCACTCACCGTGACGCCGGAGCATCTGGCCCGGTCGTTAAGAGGCACCAAGCACGCTGGACGATCGGCCCAGTGGGCAGGCGAACAGTACGCGGCCCAAGAAAAAGACCTGACGCCCACCGAACGGCTGCACCTGAGTCGGGAAGCTCGGGGACGCAGCGTCACCGGGCAGGCCGAGCGTCAGCGCAACACCCAAGACCGGATCACCCAATCCACCACTACCTTTCTGACGGCGCAGGTGATGCCGCCCCGGTTGGCGTTCCTGCTGGAAACATCCGATGAGGGACAACGCACCCGGTTGATTGCGGCCCTGCGCCTGTTGACCGATTCCGGCCTGGGCGGGATGCGGACGCAGGGCAGTGGGCAGTTTGCCTTCGAGCTTCAACCTCTCTCCACTGAGCTTAAACAGCGCCTGGGGCAGGGTGGCCCACAGGTGTTGCTGGGGTTGGCCCGGCCCAGTGCCGACGAAGCCGAGCAGATCGATCAGGCCGAACAGGCCAGCTATACCCTGGTGCGCCGCGACGGATTTCTGGACGGCACTCCGCTCCAGCGGCAGGACGTGTGGCTGTTGGCAGAAGGAAGCCTGGTACCCGCGCCCCTAAACGGCACCTTGGCCGATGTCTCTCCACCGGGGCATCCTCACCCGGTGTGGCGCAGTGGGCTTGCGGTGAGTCTAGGGGTGGGCGGATGACCCGGGACATCTTGAAGTTTGAGATCCGGGTCAAGCCGCTGTCGCCGGTTCACATTGGCGCGGGCAAGGACTTCTTAGAGCGCGGGGCCTATCACCTGTACAGAGAGGGACAGGCGTATCGATTGGCCCTCCTCAAAGTCCGGCCTCTGGCAGAGCGCCTGCTTGATCAGGGCCGTCTGATTACAGCCATCCAAGAGTACAGGACGTTGGGCAACTACCCAGAATCCATCGCTCGTGAAATCGAAGGCGGAAAGTTGGCCTCGCGCCGGATGGGAGTTCACCCCGGAGCCTGGGCCCACCTGCGCGACACCGGGCAAAATGGTGGCTTGAAACCTACAATCGCCCTCGCCAACGGCCTGCCCTACCTTCCGGGCAGCAGCGTCAAGGGGGCCATCCGAACGATGTGGCTGGATTGGCAGACGCAGCGCAAGGGAGCGTATGCCCGGTTTCTGAGTGGCGTCCAAGCCGCTGACAGGCGAGGACGTGACCGGGCCGACGACACCTTGATGGAGCGCAAGCAGATTGCCGAGACGCTGCAAGGCGCTTCCGGGCGCATGCAACCCCAGAACCGCGACCTGTTCCGGGCCGTGCAGGTCAGCGACCTGATGCCTGACCGAGACCAGAACCTGACCCGGGTGCAAGCCGTCTTGTCGATGTCCTACCAGCCGGACAGCCATGCCCGCGCCAGCAACGGAGGGCGGGCAGGCGCGCAGGCGTGGGAATGTCTGAATCCAGAGGCAGGCGCAACCTACACGGGCACCGTAACGATTGATCTTGCGCTGCTGCGCCGGATGCGTAGCGGTGACGTGGACGTCCAGAATCTGGTCAAAGGGCTGGGAGAAGCCTCAGCGTGGATCGACGCGCTGGCAGGCTACGGAGAGCGTGTCTACGGGACTGAAAAGCTCCATTACGACATGCTGGCCGATCTCCCAAAGCAGGGCAGCACGGGCATCAAGCTGTGGAACGAGCAGCAGGGTCTGGTATTGGATTGGGTGATGGCCGACGCCCAGGAGAAGGCTGCCGAACACCTGCTCCCCCTGGGGATGGGCACGGGCCTCTTGGCCCACAGCCTGCTGGGGGTGCTGGCTCCCGAAGGTGAGAGTGACATCGCCTTTTTGGGAGACGAGGCTGGGAGGGGTCAGACCCTGATGAAAGAGGTGCTGGATACAGGCCTCAAGCGAGATCTCAATGCCTATGACAACCCTGAGTTCCCGGCCCCCAAATCCCGGCGGGTCACGGGGCAATTTGGTGGCAAATTGGCGAGTGAAATGAGCGCTGAACGGCCTCTAGGCTGGACGACAACGACGCTGACTCCAGTGTAAATTCTCCGATGCAGCAGGGCGCAGACTCGTAGCTGAGTTCTGCGCCCTGTTTGTTGTGTGGAAGAGCTTTACCCCGCCTGCAAGGCCAGTTCCCGTGCCCCTTGGCCGAAGCCCCGGAAGTGCCCGCAGAGATTCAGAATGGTCAGTGATCCCTGAGCACGGGTGATGGCGGTGTACGCAATCATGGCGTGTTGGGGCGACGCCTGACCCGGCATGTCCAGCACCGCCACAATGTGCCGCGCCTCCCAGCCCTTGAACGACTGGACGGTACACGCCTTGAGTCGGGCGTCGCCCATCCAGAAGGCGAACTTCTGGCGCTTGTCGTCCTGGTCTTCGGTAAAGACATGGTTGACGCGGATGCCTAGCGTTTCCAGCCGCTCCACGAATTCCAGCCCCAGTCGGTGGTCAGGGAGCAGCACGGCGATATCGGTAGGCTGCGCGCCCGCCCGGATCAGTTCGCGCACCCGTTCGACAGCCCCCAGCAAGGCGGTCTCGCGGCCAGCCTGATCCTGCCAGCGAAATTCGGGCGCACCGAGCGGCAGCATCGGCTGGTCGCTTTCGGCCATCAGACCTACTCCCGGCAAAAAGGCGGAGGCAAAGTCATTGGCCAGCCGCACCACCGTATCGTGGAGCCGCACGCTGGAGCGCAGTTCGCGCCAGCGCCCGAAACGGGCCGCACTCAGCCAGCCTGCGGGCCTGCCGTACACATTCTGCAAGTCGTCGCAGGCCGCCAGCAGTTGTCCGCCGTCTGTGACCAGTTCCATCAGCGCCTCACCCCAAGCGTCTTCCATGTCCTGTGCCTCGTCAATCAGCACGGCGTCATAGCGCACGCCCAGTAAGGTTGCGGCGCGGCGGATCAACTCGGCGGGATCGTCTCCGCATTCCTGCCAGGACAGGCCCGATTCATTGGACAAGTCCCGCGCGAGGCCATGAAAATGGTTGAACACCACGTTGCCCAGCGCTGCCGCGCCCCCGGCCCGCCGCACGCCGTCGCGCAGCAGGTGCCAGAGGGTGATGTTGAAGCTGACCACCAACACGCGCCCCCCCGCTAAGGCCACCCGCGCGGCCCGTGCCGCCAGCACCAGACTTTTGCCGCTGCCCGCTACGCCGCGCACCCGCATAAACCCGGCCTTCGGTTGGGCAATGTTCTCTTGCGCCCGGCAGAGGCGCAGGGGAGCCACCTGCTCCAGCGCGTGCGCCGGGGGATTGAGCCACGCCCGCAGCAGCGGTGCGAACTGCTCTGGCACGCGGCCCTCCCCCCCCAGCCACCGTAGGGCCGCGCCAGGGGTCAGGCTGTCGTGGCCCAGTTGCCACACCGCCCCGTGTACCCGACCTGCCGTGAGCTGCCGCACCTGTGCCTGTGTGGCTTGGTGAAAATACACGCCCACCCGTACCATGCCCAGCGCCCCCCACCCCTGCTCGCGTACCAGTGCGCCCACTTCAGGCACCAGAAAGCGCAGCACATTCTCGCGGTAATGGTCGGCCTTGCCAAACGGATTGGCAATCCGGGCCTCGCCGCCCGCACTGCGTACCCGCCAGCGCCCCTCACCCTGCGGCCAGCGGTACAGGTCAAGGTTCCAGTCCTTCACTTCCAGAATCAAGGCCCCACGTGTGGGATGCAGCGCCACCACATCAGGCCGCGTCCCGTTCAGAAAAGGCTGGAGGTACACTTCCCACTCTGGCCCCAAGTCGCGCTCTAGGTACGCGGCCAGATGCGCTTCGCCCGCCGTCAGCGGCGTCGCCAACGCCTTCAGTTGTGTCCAGCCAGGAATCAGAGTTGCCATAGTTCAGATATGTCTTGCCCCCTGCCAAAGCGGAAACAAGCCGGATGGCTTACCAAAGCGGAACGAAAGTAAGGATGATGCAGATGAGAGGCCCGGACACTGTGTGGATGGGCAGAAACCTCTATACAATTCGGCTTGCTTCTCATATTCGTTCCGCTATGCGCCCAGTCGGTCAAAAGAAGGGATGTGACTCTCATCCAGGGAAGATGAGTCGATACTCGGAAGACTCTTATCTCAGTGAGGCGGAAAATGCCGCGGAAAACGACGTTGCGAGGCAGTAGAGTTGCGCTTGAGGTTGCCCCGTAAAGGGATTGAAGCCCGTCGAAGTCCCCGCCACCCTGCTCCCATACGCCCTGGTTGCACCTGAAGTTGCCCCATGAGGGGATTGAAACATGAACGCGCGCGCCTGAATGTAGGTGTCCTCTCCGGTTGCGATTGAGATTGCCCCGTGAGGGGATTGAAACACTTATCCAAGCTGGGGGCTGATACGAATGTCATAGAAGTTGCAAATGAATTTACTCCGTGAGAGGATTGAAATGCGGTATCACGGGGGGCAGACTTGCCCGGTGCGCTTGTTGCAAATGAAGTTGCCCCGTAAGGGGATTGAAACCTGAAATCTTGATCGTTGGCGATGCGGTCTAAGGTTGCAAATGAAGTTGCCCCGTGAGGGAATTGAAACACTGGTACAGGCCGGGAAGTGTATACCATGCCATCGTTGTAGCTGAGATTGCCCCGTGAGGGGATTGAAACCAGAAGGGCTTATCGCCATTCATGCCGTTGTACTGAGTTGCAAATGACGTTGCCCCGTGAGGGGATTGAAGACCGCTTCCCAGGGTAAAAGTGGCGTAGCTGATCCCCCAGTTGCCATTGAGGTTGCCCCGTGAGGGGATTAAAACATGAGTTTCCCCGCTCTGAAGTCGAGCATGCCGATTTCGTTGCAAATGAAGTTGCCCCATCAGGGGGTTGAAACAAGATTAGGCGGTTCTTACGTCCTACGATGAAGTGGTTGCACTTGAGGTTGCCCCGTGAGGGGATTGAAACGTGTCATACGCGTTCCCGCCCACTTCGAAGGTGAAGTGCTGCACTTGAGGTTGCCCCGTGAGGGGATTTCCCACTTCCCACCTCGTGCATTCGGTGGGCCACGGCCTGCGCCACCACACCGCAGCCTTCTCGGCCCAACCGTACTTCACCGCCGCGCGAAATGGCTCCATGACATCCAGCGCCAGCGCAGGCCGCCGCCCATGCGAAACGTGCGACTGAATCTCCTTGCGGAGCAATCTTCCCTTTTGGATGATGTTCGACTTTGATTTCGGTTTGCAATCCCCTCACGGGGTAACCTCAAGTGCAACGCGGGCGTGGGCGGGGTGCTGGGGCCGCGTGTGACGGAGTTTCAATCCCCTCACGGGGCAACCTCAGGTGCAACCTGTAACCACCACCTCGAAGGAATCCTGATGGACAAGTTTCAATTCCCTTACGGGGCAACTTCAGGCACAATACCGAACCCGGGCCATGTTCTGTCACGTCGGCCAGCGGCTCCAACCCCCTCACGGGGCATTCAGGTGCAACAGCGGAAGCAAATGCATAATGCTCCCCACTGAGCACGTTTCAATCCCCTCATGGGGCGACTTCACGTGCAACGACGTCGAGCCCATGGCGCAGCTGTACAAAATCACATTTCAATCCCCTCACGGGGCAACCTCAATTGCAATCTGAATTCATGCGGGTGAATGTTAACCGTGCGGAACACCTGTTTCAATCCCCTCACGGGGCAACTTCATTTACAGCTAGCTGACCAAGCGGGTATCCTAGAAGTTTTGCCTGAACTGTTTCAATCCCCTTACGGGGCAACTTTATTTGCAACTTCGCTACTCCAACATCCTCGTTGGTAAGGGTAGTTTGTTCCAATCCCCTCACGGGGCAAATTCATTTGCAACGTAAGAACAAGCTGTTCGCTACCCCTATTCCTTTCGAGTTTCAATCCCCTCACGAGGCAAGTTCATTTGTAACTTCAATTCACCTAGTTTAATGATTTCTTCTTCGCCCGTTTTAATCCCCTCACAGGGCAATTTCATTTGCAGCTTGTGTGTGCTGGCAGTCTGATAGTGGCGTGCTTGCCGTGTTTCAATCCCCTCCCGGGGCAAGTTCATTTGCGAAATGTTCAAAGTTACGATACGGGTGGTCGACACAATGTTTCAATCCCCTCACGGGGCAAGTTCATTTGTAACACGCGGGCCGTGCAGAAGAGCGTAGCCGGGAAATGGGCGTTTCAATCCCCTATCAGGGCAAGTTCATTTGCAACATGCTCAATAACCCCATCACCGTCGCATTGATCGCCATGTTTCAATCCCCTCCCGGGGCAAGTTCATTTGCAACTCTATCGCTTCAAAAGGTCGTTGTCCACGGCCTTCCCAGCCCTAAAAATGTAAGAGTCTTCCTGATCGCCTAACACAAAGTATGAGAAAGCGTCCCCGGTGGGGGACACTTTCTGTTCGTGACAACCGAAAATGCCACCGGGGACGCTCCCCGACTCTACCAAGCTGTCCTCGATCATCTCCAGACGAGCCTTTGGAACGACATCCGCAACGCGCGGACTCTCGCCTGGATGACCACTGGCCTGCTGCTTCCCAGCGCAGCACCCTCCCGGCCTGGCTGCCGCACATCCACTCCAGCGCCACCTTCGCCCAGAGCACCGAACGTCGATTTCGTCGGTGGCTGGAGAATCCAGCCATCGACCCCACTCGCATTTACGGTCCACTCGTGACCCGTGCCCTGCGGGATTGGGGCGAACATACCCTGATTCTGGCCCTGGACACCAGCGTCCTCTTTGAAAAGTTCTGCCTGATCCGTGTCTCTGTTCTGTTTCGGGGACGAGCGGTGCCGCTCGTCTCCCGGGTTCTCGAACACCAGAGCGCCCAGGTCAGCACGGCTCAACTGCTCCCCGTTTTGGCCGAAGTCAAGGGGATGCTCGATTTCCTGGGCCTGCACGAGGTCCGCCTGCTGGCGGATCGAGGATTCTGCAATACGGAACAAATGGCGTGGCTCCAGGTCTGTGGCTGGCATGACCGCATACGCATCAAATCCAGCCTGATCCTCGCCGCCCCGGATGGGCAGCGGTTGTGCAAGGTCAATGAGGTGCAACTCTCGCCCAGGGAGACTCGCTGCTTTCACAACGTCACGCTCACCCGGCGGCACTTTGGTCCGCTTCATGTCGCTCTGGGCCGTCCGTCGGACGGCCCAGAGCAGTGGCAGGTCGTGAGTGATGAGCCAACCAGCATCAAGACGTTCACCGAGTATGGCGAGCGCTTCCAGATTGAAGAAGGCTTTCTGGACGAGAAAAGCGGCCTGTTCAGGCTGGAGAATTCCAAGCTGCGAGACGCCGCCAGCCTGGAACGGCTGATTCTGGTGCTGGCGGTGGCGACCTTGCTGCTCGTGTCTGAAGTAATTCAGATGGTGCAGAGTGGGGATCGACGTGTCGTCGATCCCCACTGGCGACGGGCACTGAGCTCTCTCAAGATCGGTCTTCGGACTGTTCAGTACGCCTTGAGCCGAGGTCAGGCGGTCTTCACCCGCCTGACCCTGAGCCACTCAGCGGAAGGAGACGCCCTCACGTCGCGCCACAAACAACACTGACAGTCGGCTGGCAGCTTATTTTTCGTCCGCCCTCATAAAATCTGTCAGGCTGTCAGGAGTCATATCTCTCGTTTTTGCCGTCTCAGCGCACTGCGGAAAAAAATGAAACCGAGGCGGCAGCGTATATACGTTTTTGCTCACCCAGACAACATCCATCGCTCTCATCTGCATAGTCCTTGGTTTCGTTCCGCTTTGCTAAGTTGCGGGCCATACTGAAACTGATGACACCGACCAACGCAGAAGCAGCGGGCAACAGCAACACGACGTTTTTTACAGTGGTTGGCAGTCAAGACCCACAGCCCACACCGGGCGGCACGCAGGGGCCCGGGCTGGATTTGCTGGAGGCGCTGCTGGCGGCGGGTGAGCGTCCGACAGAGGTGTTGGTGGTCTGGACTCCCGGCGAACCCAATCGGTCTTGGGAAGGCGGCTACGATGCCCAGCAAGCGGCTTTTGTCGCGGCGGTGAAGGAACGGCTGCCACAGGCCAAGGTCACGCCCGTGCCGCTGCGGGTGCGGCCCAATGCAGCGGCAGAAGTGTTGCCAGTCCTGGCGCAGGCGCTCGAACGGTTCCGGCATGGGGGGCGGCTGCATGTCAACACGTCCAGCGGCACGCCTCAAATGCTGGAGGCACTGAAGGTCTTGCGCGGCACCGGCTGGTTTGCGGGCGGCCAGGTCACGCTGTGGCAAATAGACCGCCCCGAACACCGTCAGACAGGCCAGCCTTTTCACCGCGAAGCCACCACGCCTTTTTTGGAAGAAACCCTGCGGCTGGACGCGGCGTTTTCGGCGCTCCGCCGATTCGATTTTGCGGGGGCTGAAGATGCGTTCCGCACGTTGGCGGCGGGAAGCTTAGAACTGCCTGCCCGTCAGCAGGCGGTGGCGGCCTTGGCCGATGTCGCGCAGGCCCTCTGGTGGCTGGACGCGCGTGATTTTGGCGAGGCACAGGGCGTGCTCGCCGACTTGACCCTGCATGTGCCGCCGCTGGTGCCGCTGCGAACCCTCCTGGCAAGCGGGGCCGCGCATGATGCCGACGCCCTGATCTGGCTGACTTGGAGCCGCTATGACCGGGCTGCCTCACAAAACCGGGTTGCGGACGCCCTCATCTGGGCCGTCACGCTGCACGAGCTCCTGGTCATCAAGTTGGCGGAACATCACGGGCTGCCCGATTCAGAAAAATCCTTGCGCCCACGTGATTTGGCGGCGGGCCTCTTCGAGCGGTTGGCCCAGGAAGTGCCCGACCTCTTGGCGAGCAGCGGCAAGGAACTCAAGTTCATGGGACTCAAGGAGAAGTTGCAACTGCTGCGTGCCCCGGCGCTGGGCGTTCCCGATGTCGATGTCTTTGATGCAGGCGATCCCCGGCGTGCGGCTCCCCATCCTGCACTGGCACAGGTTCGGAGCTGGCGGAACAGGGTGGTTCATCAGGGCTCCACGCCCAAAGACATGAATTTGGATGTGCTGGACAAGGTGGTGCGAGACCTGCTTGCAGCATTCCCTTTTCAAGCCGCCTGGGCCAAAGCGTGGGTAGCAGACCCCGATGCTGCGCCCGTCTCTGCCGCCGCCATCTCACGCCTCACGGGCGAGCTTCAGGCGTGGGTAGGCTGAGTGCCCGCCCTCTTGGAAGTCACGCTGCATACGCCCCATGCGCGGCCCACCGGGCTGTTGGGTGTGCCCTTGCACGGATTGATCTTCAGCGCGTTGGAAGCGGTCAGCCCCGCACTCTCGGCTCAGATTCACGCAGCCCAAGTCAAGCCCTTCCGCATCGCCCAGAGCTGGTGGGAAGAGGGCGAGGGCCTCCACCGGGTCACCTTCCAGTTGGGCGTCTTGGACGACAGTCTCATTGATCCAATGCTCGCCGCTTTGGCTGAGGGCACCGAGCACGGTGATCCCGAAGCCACCCTACGGGGCGTAGTGGTTGATCTGCAGGTGCTGGCGCAAGAAAGTTACGAAGCGCTGTACAGCCGCCATGCCCAGAGCGTCACTGGGCGGCAGCTGTCCCTGCGCTTTCTGACCCCGACGACCTTCCGGGTCACCGACCTGGAGCTGCCGTTTCCCACGCCCAAAACAGTCTTCGCGGGCCTCCAGGTTCGCTGGGAGCATTTTTGCGACCTGCACTTTGGCCCCGATCTCAACGATTGGGTCAGCCGGGCCGTGCGGGTACAGGATTTTCGTCTGCGCTCCCGCACGGTGTATTTCAAGGGCATGCGCGGCAATGCCATGAGTGCCTGTGTGGGCGACGTGGACTACAGCATTACCCGGCCCGGAGATGCTGAACCAACCTTCGTGCGCCTCTTGGCGGATTACGCCAACTACGCGGGCGTCGGGTATAAGACGACGTTCGGACTGGGTCACGTCGAAGCCGCAGGCTGGCGAGACTCTGCCTTGGAGGCAACGGGTGACGCTGTAGGAGCTGTAGGAATCGGCGAACAAGACGTCAGTGTATAGGCCCGCCGGATGTATCTCCGATGTAGGAAACGGCACCTCTCCGGAAACGCGCCCCGACTCTACCAAGCGGATGCAGCTGGTTCACTGCTGGACGGCCTGTCCCCACGTTTCAGTCCGCAGGGGCAAGTCGTTAAGCTCGGCGCGGGCCTCCCGCCACCGGGGATAGTGCTGATCCAGCAGCCTGACAAACTGCTCGCCGTGGGTGGGCTCAAGCAGATGAACCAGCTCGTGCACGACGACGTATTCCAGAAGATCTTTGGGTTTTTTGACCAGTTCGGTGTTGAGGCGGATGTGCTGGGCCTGGTGGTTGCAACTGCCCCAACGGGTTTTCATGCGCTGTAGAAAATAGCGCTGCACCCGAACGCCCAACACGCTCGACCAGGTGGCAATCAGCGCCGTGACCTCCGCATGCAGCAGGGCTTTGTGCCAGTCATGCATCACCTGGGCGCGCTGTGCCAAAGTGGTTCCCGGCCTCACCGTCAGGGTCAGGTACTTGTGCTCCAGGGTAACGTCTGGTTTCCGATCCTCCTCACGCACCCGCAGCAGGTAACGCCGCCCCCAGACGAAATGGCTCTCCCGGGTGACGAAGGTTCGGGGCGTTTCGCGCTCCTGCGCCCGCAGGGCGCCTTGCTGCCGCTCAATCCAGCGCAGGCGCGAGATGGCGTAGGCGCGGGCCACGTCTTCCCGCGTTCCCCTGGGGGCCACCAGCGTCACGCGGCCGTCCGGCGGGTGGACGCTCAGGTGAACGTTCTTGACGTCCTTGCGCACCAGCTGAATGTGCAGCTCACCAACCGTGATGACCGATTCCAGAGGACTCCTCATCAATAGGCGTCCTGATGTTTGATCAGATCGAAGAGGGCCTGCGTGGCGGCCCGGTCTCGGCTCAGCAGGGGGTACAGGGCATTGAGCACCTGTTTCTCACGGGTCTCGTCGCCCCGCCAGTCGGCTGGAGCGGACTGGCGCACGACGCCGTCGAGTTGCAGGGCCAGGTCAGCGCGGGCCTGATCCTCCACCGGAGCCAGGAACTTCCCGTCCTGAGGAAGGCTGGCGAGGTGGCCGTACAGGATGGTGGCTTCGCGCTTGCCGTGCAGCGTGGCTGGAACGCCCGCCTGTCCCCGGCCCTGGGCGAGGCGGCGGATCAGTTCCTCGGTCTCACGCAGAAACGCCTCGTAGAGCAGGGTGCCTTCCTCCCGCGCTTTGATCAGGTCGTCCAGCAGCGTCGACATGTCCTCGTAGAAGCGCGGATCTGTCAACTGGTCACGGATGATCGTCTTGCGGACGTTGTTGATGATGGTCTCCGCCACGGCCCGGTTCGAGAGCTTGCCGCCGCGGTTGATCTGCCCGGCGATTACGTCGTGGATGCCCGTTTCGACGATGGCTTCCATCAGCGAGAGGCCGCTCAGCTGTCCGATGTCCTGGGCCAGATCCGCATGCACATAGGTGTTGATCAGGTGACGCATCCCCTGCTCATAGGGCTTGACGTCGAGCTCCTCGCCGGACGCCCGTTTCACGGCGGCACGCACTTCGGCCATCGAGGTGCTGCGCCCCTGCCAGTCCTGCTGCTCGGTGACGCTGTACCCAAAGTCGCCCAAGTTGGCCGCCACATCGCCAAAGGCGCGCAGGAAGGCCGCACTGGATTTGTAGAAGCTGATGCGCAGGGGCTCGGTGTCCCTCAGGTCGCCCGGCTTCGTCGCGTCTCCACAGAAATACGCGATGAAATGCTCGATCGCCCTTCCACCGACGGGTTCGCATAGGTACTGCAGCTCCTGCCAGGTGCGTTCCAGCTGGGCGCGTCCTTCCTCGCGCCAGTCCCGCAGGTGGGGATTGCCCGTCTCGCCGGTCTCGTCCACGTCCAGTTCACCCGAGGTGTACACCGCGATCGCCTGCTGCACGTCTTGGAAGAGTTCCTTGTAGTCGACGATGTAGCCGTATTCCTTGTCCTCCGTGTCCAGGCGGTTGGTGCGGCAAATGGCCTGGAAGAGGTTGTGGTCGCGCAGCTCCTGATCGAGGTAGAGATACGTGCAAGACGGCGCGTCGAAGCCGGTCAGCAGCTTGCTCACGACAATCAGCAGCTTGCAGTTGTTCGGTTCCTCGATGAAGCGCCGTTTCATCTCCTCCTCGTACTGGGCCGTGGACTGCCCGGGCTGGAGAACGTCGCGCGTGTAGGTGTCGAACTTGTAGCGCTCGTCACTCCCCAAGGGTTCACGCGAGACGGCGTTGTGGTTGGGTTCGTACGACGTGATGAGGGCGAAGCGCCCGTACAGGTCGGTTTCTCGGAACAGCCGGTAGTAGTGGCAGGCATCGTAGATGGAGGCTGCCACCAGCATCGCCGTGCCCCGGTCACCACTGAGGCGGGGCTGCACGGTGAAATCCTTGACGATGTCCGCCACGATCTTGGCCTTGCGCTCGCCGGAACTCATCAGCTTTTCCAGATTCGCCCAGCTCCGGCGGAGCACGGCTTTCTGGTACGCGTTCAGATTCTGGGTCTTCCGGTCGAACCATTGGTTGACCGCTTCAGGAGAACTCAGGCGCTGCGGCACGTCCCGCGCCTCGTATTTCAGGTCGAGCACCACCCGGTCACGCACCGCTTCGTCGAACTTGTAGGTGTGGATGTGGGTGCCGAACACCTCACGGGTGGTCTGCCGATCCTTACGCAGGAGCGGCGTTCCCGTGAAGCCGACGAAAATCGCGTCCGGGAACCAGCGCTTCATCTGCCGGTTCATGTCGCCGCCCTGCGTGCGGTGGCATTCATCCACGAACACGTAAAACTTCCCCGTGACCCGGGGAACGTCACCGTGCAGGTCACTGGGATCGATCTTGTGCAGCAGCGCGCACATCACCCGCTGCTCGGGGCGGGCGAGCTTCTCCAGAAGTTCACGCCGGGAGGTGATGCGCGGTGACGGCGTCTCCTTCGTGATTACCCCCGTATTTCTCAGCACGCCGGCGATCTGCTTGTCCAGTTCGTCGCGGTCGGTCACGATCAGGATGCGGGCGTCCGGCTCATGTTCGAGCAGCCACTTGGCCAGCAGCACCATCAGGATGCTCTTGCCGCTGCCCTGCGTGTGCCAGATCACGCCCCCCTCGTGCCGCCGGGTACGCTCCTGCGCCGCCTTGACCGCCTCGTACTGGTGCTGACGCGGCACTTTCTTCAGGCCCGCATCGAAAATGACGAAATTGCGCGCCAGATCGAGGAACCGTTCCTGATCCAGCATCTCGCTGAGGGGCACGTCAAGCAGGTATCCTTCCCGCACTTCGGGGGTAGGGCAGCCCGCCAGCCCTTTCCAACGCACGAAGAACGGCTCCGGCGTCCCCACGGTGCCGTAGTGCAGCCCCTGCGAATCGTTCCCGGCCAGCACTAACTGAACGGTGCTAAAAAAGCCTTTGTTGAAGATCGCCTCCTGATTGGTGATCAGTTGTCGGACGCCGTCGGCGACCTCAACAGAACCGCGCTTGAGCTCAATGACGGCCAGCGCCAGCCCGTTGACGTACACCACCAGGTCTGGGCGGCGCTGATGCCCGGCGCCCTTCAAGGTGACTTCCTCGGCCACCGCGAAATCGTTGCGCTCGGGGTGCTCCCAGTCGATTAGGTGGACCGTTTCGTGCGGTTGCCCGGCTTCCACCTGCACCGGAACGCCGTATCTCAGGAGGCTGTAGGTGCGCAGGTTCGCCTGATACAGCGTCACGCCTGTACTGTCAGCCTCCGCCAGCAGTTTCTGTACCGCTTGCGTGATGTGCGCGCCGGAATATCCCCGGGCAGAAAGGTTGTCGCGCAGGAAGGTTTCTTCGATGCCCCGGTTGTTCTCGCGCGTGTGCCAGTCTCCGAGGTAGCGGTAGCCCAACGACTTCAACAGGCTGAGCACACGTTTCTGGGTTCGGATTTCAGGCCGGGTCATCTCAGGCTTCTCCTCGGGGTTGGGCCAATGCCGCCTGCCCTTTTGCGGTCAGGCGGTACTGCTGCAGGCGGCTGGTGGGAGTGTCCGGCCGGGTCATCTCGATCAATCCAGCTTCCAGGGCAGGCAGCAGGTACGTTTTGCGGAAGTGCTCGGCGTTTTTCAGCTTCAGGGCCTGTTGCAGCTCCTGCCGGGTCAGGGGCGCCGTCAGGGCACGGAGCAGCGCGACTTCCATGGTGACTTCCGTGGTGACTTCCGTGGTGTCTGGTGATGCTTCCAGCAGCCCGAATTCCACCCAGAACTCGGTGGCGTCCACTGTCCATCGTGGTTCTGGGCTCCCTGCTTCCCGGCAGGCCTGCCGAATCCGCTCGATGCCGCGTCCCCAGGATTCGATCTGCCCAGCACGGAAGAAGGTGTTGGCGACGTCCGGGTTATGTGGAATGGAGGCGTGCTTGCCCAGCAACTTCTCCACCGTCCAGCCGGGCGGCAACTGGCCGGGATTGAAGATCAGCAGCCGATCTGGGTAGACGCTGATTTGAACGGGCACGCTGCTGGCGTAGTCCTTGTGAACTAGGGCGTTCAGCACAGCCTCGCGCAGGGCGGCTTCCGGCACCTGCAAGGTCTCTAGGCGTTGGAGGCCCCGATAACTGATCAGGGCCCTCAGGTACTTCGCTTTAAGGACGTCTACCACCTGCTGCACTTGGATGAGCAGCGGCCCACGCACTTCATCTTGAAACCGTAGGTCGGCGTCATTCTCACCGAAGGCCCCAAGTTTCACGAAAGCGCCGCCGATAAAGGCTTCTGGGTCAGGATGGAACAGCAGCACCGCTGCACGCTTCAGGTACGTGCCGTCCAGTAGCCGTAGGCGTTCGAGCAAGTCCGCGTCTGGTTCCCCCAACCAGTCGGCTTCGATGCGCCCGCTGCGCCCGGCCAGCTTGCGGAAGCGTTCCAGCGCCGAACGGCTCAGGTCAGGAGAGGCCACCCTCGGCACGGGCACGGCGTCCCAGTGCCGTCCCTGCATCCTCAGCAGAAAAGCATCCAGGGCCGCGCCGCTCAGTTCCTGCGTGGTGCTGCCACTGCGGACGTAGTACTTGCCCCGGAAGGTGACAGGATAGGGGGAAGCCTCCACATCAATCTCAATCAGGTCAAAGCCGTCCTCCTGGCGCAGGTGCACGGGCAGCACCAGTCCCAGCAGATTCCGGATCTTGTTGGGCAGGTCTTCAAGCAGCCGGGCCGAGTCGGTGACGCCGACGGCTCGGCCCGCGTCATTGCGGCCCACCACCAACGTGCCGCCCCCGCTGTTGGCAAAGGCGCACACCCACTTCAGGTACTCGTCCCGCCACGACTCTTTCCATTCCAGATGCTGAGACTCGGCGTTGCCCGTCATACCAGCCGCGTCCGACCCGTCAGGAGTTCTTGCATCATGCCCTGCTTGAGGCCGCGTGTTTTAGTGAGGCGCTCCGCTAGGGCGTCTATTTCCACATCCATGTCGGACAGAACGGCAGCAATAGCTTGCTGTTCGGAAAAGCCAGTAGGGATAAAGATAACAAAACTTTTGATTTGATCAGAATTAACTGCATTAAATGTAGAGCCTTGAGATGCAGACTCCCACTCTTTCTCGACACTGAGAAGCTTGTGATAGAGGAATTCCATAAAGATGGATATTGAACGAATAGCACAAATTCCACGCCCTAAAACTGCATCATTACTCGCGATTCCAATGCTACCAACAGGTGCCCTAACCGTCATTAATATGTCTGATTTGAAGGCTTTCTTGGTAACTTGTGTCGTCCAGATTCGCTCAATTGAACGACGCGCCCTTATATCGGCGTTACCTTGCAAAAGCGGTAGGCCCACAGGCTGAAGATAATAATTCTTTGAGCTTGGCGCTTGTCCCATAACAATTTCGGCGATTTCGCCTAGAGTCTTTTCTTCCCACTCCCCCATGAACCCTTCTAGCCGCTTCTTCCCACTCAGCAATTCCTGCATTGCAGCCTGCTTTAGCTGGCGCTTCTTAGTCAGCAACTCTTCTTGCGAACTGAGCAGCGCTTCCACATCAGCCAAAGCGGAGGCAATGGCGCGTTGTTCAGGTACTGGAATTTTAGGCAGAGGTAAAAGTCTTAATTTCTCCGCTGGTAAATGTGCGATGCTTGTTTGAGTTACGTAGTTAGAGAAGGCCCCTGTCATCGCCCAATAGCTGAAAAATTCCAGCATAAGCACAGAAGAATAATCATTTTTGGGGCGCAAACGATGTAATGCCTTTTGGTAATAGCACTCATCTATTTGCCCTTCCCATAGGGCAGCCCTTCCCACCTCGCCGCCCTCGCAAACCAGCAAGTCTCCCTTTTTTAGTTGATAACGTGCCATCTCGTTTTTGGAGATAGCAATGTGCGGCAGGTCATCCGATTCGATTTTCCTCCACTGCACATGACGATTGCCGATGTAAGGCTTTGGCGTACCGAAATTTTTGGCAGAATCCAGCATTTTACCGAGTTGAACCTCGAATTCTTGCCCCACCTCTGTAATATCCCAATCCTCCGGCATCACCCCCACCTCAGTCTGTTTGTATCTCGGCGGTACGGCACTCACGCCTGCACTCCCATGCGGGCCAAGTGTGCCTCTACACGTGCCTGCAACTCGCCCACCTGCTGCTCTAGCGCGGGCAGGGGCTTGGCATACCGCTCGGCCAGTTCACGCACACGGGTCGTCAAGCGCTGGGATACCCGGTCTTGCTCAGCGTGCAACTGGCGCTCTATTTCTGCCAACCACTTGTCGTCAATCACGAGGCGCTTTACATCTTCCTCGGTCAATTTGGCGTACTGAGTCAAGGCTTTCTGATCCAGTGCCTCGTCCAGATCGGCCACCTGCTTCTTCAGAGAGGCAATCTGGTTCTCCAGGGCCAGCCAGTGAGCGACCACCGTCAATTCCCCTTCCGTGTCGGCGCTGGTGGTCAGGCCGGGGCGCAGGCCCTTCACCTCTTTGGCGCTCACTTTGTCCAAGTCGGCAAAGATGCCTTCTTCGCCGCTGTGTTCCTCGGTCAGTTCGTCCTGCTCGCTGCGGGCGGCGTCCAGTTCAGCCTGCTTGGTGTCCAGCTCGGCCTGCTCGGTGGCAAAGAAGCGGGCGACGATGTACGCCTTGGGCAACAACTCGCACAGCCAGCCCTTGTCCTTGACCTTGACCTTGCCATTCCTGTCCTTGACCTCAATACGGGTCGGGGTGGCCACCCAGCCGTCGCCTGTGATCAGGTCGGCGTCGTCCTGCATGGCAGCCTGCCAGTAGGTCATCAGGGACTGGTACACGGCGTACGGATCCAGTAGCGGCGCAGCGCGGAAGGTGTCAAGTAGATCTTCGGCGACGCTCTCGATCAGTTCCTTGGGCACGTCGCCCACTTTCAGGTCACCCAGTGTGGGGCGGTTGCGGGCTGTCCAGTCAGCGAACAGGGTGTTGACCTTGTCCTGAAACGCCGTGAATTCAGTGTGTCCCAGAATGGTGCGTTTTAGATCCGCCAGTTCCGGGTTCAAAGAGCTGTACCCATCCCGAAGAGACGAGAAGAGGTCGCCGCGCAACCCCGGCATCACGGCCCAGTACTCGCTCAGGGCATCGATGTCGCGGTTAGGAATCCCGCCCTTCAGATGCCCCTGAAGGTCTTGGATGTCCTCTGGTTCACTGCTGTCGATATAGCGGGGCAGATTCAGGTTGTAGTCGTTGCGGGGGTCGGCAATCTCGCTGTGGGGCACCATGCGGGCATAGCGGGGCACAGCCTCGCCTTTGCGGAACGTGTCCACGATGCGGTGAACGTCCTGCTCCCGCAAGCGGTTTTTCGGGCCGTCCTTGGCAAAACCCTTGCTGGCGTCGACCATCATGATGCCGTGCCGGTTCTGAGCGTTTTCCTTGTCGAGCACCAAAATACAGGCGGGGATACCGGTGCCGTAGAACAGGTTGGCCGGCAGGCCGATGATGCCCTTGAGGATGCCGGACTCCACCAGTTTGCGCCGGATCACCGCCTCAGCGTTGCCCCGGAACAGCACGCCGTGCGGCAGGATGACCGCGCCCTTGCCCGTAGTTTTCAGGCTGCGGATGATGTGCAGTAGGTACGCGTAATCCCCCTGTTTGGCAGGTGGCTCGCCCCAGGCAAACCGCTGAAACTCGTCGCGCCCCAGCGTCAGGCCCGTGCTCCAGGCTTTGTCCGAGAAAGGCGGGTTGGCCACTACATAGTCGTAGGTGCGCAGGCCCTCGCCGTCCCTGAATTTCGGGTTGGTCAGCGTGTTCCCCGTCTGCACGCTGGCCGTGGAGAAGTCATGCAGGATCATGTTCATGCGGGCCAAGCCTGCCGTGCTGACGTCCTTCTCCTGACCTTCCAGGGTGACGTGCTTGCCCGCCTCCGCCGCCACTTTGAGCAGCAGCGAACCCGAGCCGCAGGTGGGGTCGTAGACGGTGGTGCTTGCTACCGAGTTCTTGGGTGAAATGCCGATGACTTTGGCGATGATGCGGCTGACTTCGCTGGGCGTGTAGAACTGGCCCTTGCTCTTGCCGCTCTCGGTCGCGAAGTGCCGCATCAGGTACTCGTAGGCGTCCCCCAAGAGATCATCGTGTTCCGCGCGGTTCTTCGAGAAGTCCAGCTCGGGCCGCTCGAAAATGGCGATCAGGTTGGTGAGTCTCCCCACCATCTCCTGCCCGGTGCCCAGCTTGTTCGGATCGTTGAAATCTGGAAAGTCGCTGCGCGCCAGCCGGTCGTTGTTCTCAATCAGCGGCTGAATGACGTCCTTATTGATGCGGTCCCCGATGTCGCTCTTGCCTTTCAGGGCGACCATGTCGCGGAAGCCTGCGCCCGGTGGAATCGTGACGGGGGGCGCAAAATCGTCGCTGTCGGCGTACTTGTCGGAGACGTACTTGATGAACAGCATGAACAGGACGTAGTCCTTGTACTGACTGGCGTCCATGCCGCCGCGCAGTTCGTCGCACGAAGCCCAGAGAGAGGAGTAAAGGTCGGACTTCTTAACAGCCATATACCGGGCATTCTGCCACGCCACCCCCTGAACCACAGGGCGAAATGGAGGCTATCAATGGCACAATGCTCGACTCCTTCAGATGACTGGTCAGCCTACAGACGCCCCACCTTTTGAGCGGGCCAGAAACGGTTCAAGAAGCCTATCCCAGAGGGAGGCGTGTCGGGAGCGCTTTTAGAACTCCGGCGTGAGAAACGGGAACAGTAAGGAGACTCCCTTCACCCGCTGGAACGCGGTGCTTAAACAATCTGATCCCCAAGGGGTTTTCACGTTCACGGCCCGTCTGGTCGGGGGGGGTGCAGCCCATTTGCTTCCGCGTTCGCTGCCGGTCTGACCTAGAGGGGACACCGTTGGCACACTCGGATCTTTACTGGAGAGAGTGCAGCTAGCGATATTCGGGTGAGCGGTCAAGGATCAGGAGAACGAGGAAGCTGGGGACGTCGGCAGGCTTCTTGATCGGGCTGGCCCGTCCACAGGAGTGTGCGCCCGAGGGCCACCACAGCGATCTTAGGCGGTTTTCCCTTGGCGCGGGGGTGCCGGTCAACGTCGCCCATCCGACTCTTCGGACGTTAATTGCCTCAGGCAGCGAGGGGGATGCTGTCTGCCCGACATAAGCAGGTTCAACCTTAAAAACGCGTCCACGTCACTGAATACTGCTGCCTGACTCGAAGGGTGCAGAGGCAGAAATCTGCATTCCCGCCTCCAGTAGGGCGGAACCATCCGTTTCTGCCAAGACACCTGCTGCACTGAGGAAGCCGTCACTGGGAGTCGGCATCAACAGCGGGAGAGGGGCACCCAGAGAGCCATCCGCTTTCACCAGCGCCTGCGCCAAGGGCTCGACCCGCGCGTTCCTGAATCAGGCCAAGGCGCATGAGGCCTGCGGCTCAATGATTCATGGCCTGCAGCCGATGCTGTTCGGCGTTCAGCGTCGCCAGCAGCTTCAATTCATGCAGCGCTCGACTGGGGGCCACCAGATTGTGGGTGACATGGTGGCGCCGTATTGGGCAATGGGCTCCGCGTCCACCGCCTCCAGTGTTCCCCGGCGCGACTTGGAGTGAGCAACCTACCAGATGCGTGCGGGGTTTTCCACACTCACCTGGCATCTCTGATGGTGGAGCTGCTACGCGCAGCTCTCCCAGTACACGCCGCCCGCTTGCATCACGACGCGCTATTCCGCAGAGCGAGCCTGGGAGGGTAGGAGTCGATATCGACGATATCGGCCATGTCCAACAGCGCGTCTATAAACCGGGGGGCGACGTCGTTACCCTCCAAAAACGAGCGCACGTCCGATGCGGAACCGCAGATCTCCACCGAGTACGTGTCCTGCTGGCCGTCCCAGAGTGTGCGCAACCACAAGCTGACGGCGAGCATGCCATCGCTGACGCGGTACAGCGTGATGGCCTCCGCGATGCCAACTCGGCCACTGTAGTCTGAGTGCCCGTTATCAAAACTGGTTTCGATCTGAGAGATCTCCTCACCCTGGAACGACAACGAGGCCTGTCCAGTGCGCTTGAGGATGTGGGTCTTGAGTGCGGATTTAGCCATAGTGCTCCTTGGTTCGGAAGCGGCGGCACCAGTCTGTGCAAACCGCCTCTGAACTGCCTATAGCGTAGTCAGCCGTCCAGTGCCGGGATAGTCCGAATTGCGTTACAGTTGCGTGACACCCTGCCGCCTGCCCCAGATCTGATCAGCTTCACTTGGCAGCGCTGGATATCAAGCTAAGATGACTCCAGTGCATTGGAATCATTCGAGCAGCGCGAGGACTAGAAAATACGGGGCTAAGGAGATGGACGAATATCCGGCGCTGTCCTGGATATTCGGGAACCAGATTAGTCCCGTATGACACCCCTGTACTGATCGGAGCAGGACAGTCCCAAGAGCGATATTGTCTTCGGCAGACGTCCGGAACTCGGGAGCAGCTGCGCGTTCTTCACCCAGACCCTCGGCTTCGCAGACATCAACGACGAAGTCGAACCCGTGGGTCTAGAGCTGTTGATTGCGGGCCATGGGGCGAGGTGAAGCTGTTCGAAGCCCTGCTCTTCTGGAAAAAGTTTGCCGAAGAGAGGGTCACGCGAACACGGGTGCTTCACCTGTGCCAGACGTACGGCTTCCTGCAGCACAACCGCACACGCGCGGGCGCTCAATGCCGTATTTCGCAGATTCTTGGCGGGCCAAATGATCTTGACAGGCGCTGCTCACGGGTGATCCGGCAGTAACGGCGACCACCAGAATCAAGCCGTGCACGGTTTCGTCAGCGCGTTCATACCACTGGTCTACTCGAAAGCTCATGTGTATTGGTAGGCAGCCGTCGGAGAATAAGATGCCTTCCGTTTGGACACCCCAGCTCGTTGCAGGCATCCGAGTCGGTTGGCGCTATTACAAGTGGAGCAGAACTAGAGCGGGATGATCCAGTGTCCGCTTGGTTCAGTTCGGTCGTGCCAAACCCTCAGCAAACTTATGGATCATCCGATGCCCGGTCTGATTTACTTCTCGCCGAGCGGGGCTCTAGCGCGGTGATGCTCTAGAGCTTCAAGGCGGCCCGGCGAGATCGCAATGCCCTTTGCCGGCAGGTGTCGTTGCAGTACTTCCGAGTGCAGTGCTGACGCGGCCCGATGGTCAATACCGTTTGACAGTGGATACACCTTCTTACTGCCTTGACCTGAGAAAGCTTTAAGGCCAATTGCATCCACAGCGCCGACAGGAGGTCTGGAGGCGTCAATTGCAATTCGAGTTTTCCTGGCGCGGTGTAGACGTAAGCGACCTGGACCTTTTGTGCTCGGCACTGAAGGAGCTCCTGCAACCGGTCCTGACAGCGCTGAAGGGAAATGGGGGGAGCAGCTGTACTGTCCTGTTGAGGCCTGAAATTGGCGAAGTCCTGCGCTGCTTGCTGTTCCCCATCTCTAACTTCTTCACGAGTCAGAGGGGGGAATTCTCTGGGCAACTTGGGCCACAGGACGAGGGCACTGGGCAGATCGCCAAGTTGCAGGGCCTCGTGGAGTTTATTTGCTAGATACAACAGCCGCATTTCTGAGCGCCAGAAGGTGTAAGTTTCTGTAAACACCTCTAGATCTTCGCTCGGCGGCGTCGGTGGCCATATCGCTCCGAGCTCGGAATCTTCGGGCACGCGGTCAATTGGCCCTCGAGTCGGCTCCAGTTCTTGAGCCTCTGGGTTGTTGTTCGGTAGAGGCGAGTGGGTATAACGGATGTTGCGCTGCAGGAAACCGTACGTCTGGCACAGGCGCAACACCTGTGGTCGCGAGGCGTCCTCTTTGGCGAACTTTTCCCAAAGGTGCGGGTCTTTGAGCGGCTTTACCTCACGCCACCTCGCCCCCTGGCCCGCAACCAACAGCTCTGAGTCCCGTTGGTGCAAGACGTCATCATCCCCAAAGTATTCGCCGAAGAACGCCCGGCTCCTCTCGAATTCTGGACGTCCACCGAAGAAAATATCGCTCTTAGGATTGTCCTGCTCCAACCAGCGCAGGGATGTCAGGCGCCGCCAAGGGAAATTGATCAGGTCTGGGTCGGGGGGCATGGTGTCACGCAACTGTAACGCAATTCGGACTATTCCGCAATTAGACGGCTGACTACGCTATAGGCAGTTCAGAGGCGGTTCGCACAGCTTCAGAACGGGAGGAAGCTATGCAGAAGAGGTTGTTGACAGTAGCGGAAGCGGTGGACTATCAACGCGTCACCTATGGCCGCGTGGCGTATGGGCGGGACGCCCTGTATACCGTCGCCAAGGCGGGTCTGGTACCTGTGATCCGAGTTGGACGGCGGCGAATCTTCATTCCGATTTCGGCCATTGACGAGTTGCTGCGCGGCACCCAGCACCCGGTCAGAACGTAATATGCCCCGCCTGTACAGAGGCGGGGCATTGGTGACTAGGAACGCCAGTATACCCGTAATCTTTGGCGCGGCATTCAAGGTCTCCTGTGACTGTTAAGACTGCTGTCGTTGATGACCGAATTATTCCGCCTGTGGCCGTCGTTGAGAGGAGCTGCCAGACGAACAGAGAAGGAAGTGCGGGCAGAACGGGCCAAGCGGGCGCGGGCGGCGGACCAGTAACGAGCATGACGCCCCTCGAGTGGGTCGCCCACCTTTACAGGGGCTCTACACCACCTGATGGCTGGATAGAATTCCGCTCCTTCAAGCCGGGCAGCAGCAGCCCTCAGCGTGAATGGATGTCCTGGCCCTGCCGTGAAGGACAGCCGGACGCTGTCACCGCCGACCAGATCAGCGCGAAGCTCAACACCTTTTTTGGTGTGGCCCTGCGACTGGTCAAAGACAAGGCCGGGAATGACGGCGTACACCCCACGCACCTGATCTGGCTAGACCTCGATATGAAGCACACGGTCTACATCCCTGAAGGCGCACAGGTGCTGGAGATGGGGGCAGAAGAATTGCGGGCGTGTGCCGTACGCCTCTATACAGATGTGCTGGCCCGCTGTGAGACGCTGGGCTTGGTTCCGCGTGCGGTGGTGTATACCGGTCATGGCCTCCAGCTCTATTTCGCACGGCGGGCCAGAAGCAGCCTTGAGGATATGCGGGCGCATAACCTCGCGCTGGTTGAAGCGTTCGGGCCTGAACTGGGTGCAGACAAAGTCATTGTGAACCCAGAGCGGATTTTAAGGCTGCCCGGTAGCCTGAACGTCAAGAATGCCGCCCGCCCGCTGTCCGTCGAAATCTGGCTGGCTGACGCTGATGCGTGGATAGGGAGAGGTGTCCTAGAAGCGCTGGTTCCCAAGCCCAAGCCAGTGCGGGCGCTTGCGCCTAAAGCCGCGCGTGCACCTCTGCCAACCAGAGGCACAGGCAGCAAGGCAGAACAGCGGCAGCGGGCAGAAGTAGAAGCTGCGCTCAGAGGGGAAGAAGACAACATGAGGAATGCACCGGACGGCACGCGAAACGCCACCTTAAACATTGCGGCCTGCAAGCTGGCCCGCTTCCTGGCTCATGGCGAGCTGGAAGAAGCAAGGCTAGTCGAAGTGCTGACCAGTGCAGCGCGGGCGGCGGGCCTCGATGAAGCGGAGATCATGCCGACGATTCGTAGCGGGATCGGGAAGGGCACACAGAACCCGGCTGACCCTGACCGATTTGAGGCAGAGGAAGCGGCCAAGGCTATCAAGGTGGGCAAACCAAAGAAGGCCAAGGCCAGTACCGCGCCCAAACAAAAGCCGCCGGAAGATGAGGCGTACACCCTGCCCGAATTTCCTTTCGGGGTGCAGGAAGGAACCGACGCGGCAAATGCTCACATCTTGGCCTTGAACGGCCTGCATAGGCTTATGCGCTACACCTCTGGGCTTGGCTGGCACGTCTACCGACCAGAGATAGGGGTATGGCAGCGAGACGCTGATCTTGTGCTGTCTGAGCAGCTCGCGGGCCATGTGTTGCGACATGTCTTGGGGCGCTACCTCGCCCAAGCTTTTGAAGACCGTCTACCAGAGGAAGAGCGCGAGCGTATTGCGCGGTGGGCTAATGCTGTCTGCAATCGGCACGCCGTCAGTAACGCGCTGGCAGCGGCGGCGGGTATGCCCGCCTTCTATACCGATGTCACGGCATGGAACGCAGACCCTTTTAGCCTCAACTGCAAGAACGGCGTGCTAGAGCTGCTTACTGGCACGCTACGACCCCATGCACCTGAAGACCTCATCACTTGGCAGGCGGGCGCGGCGTTTCATCCTGAAGCGAGTCACCCCTACGTTGACCAGTTGCTTGCCCTGCTCAAAGAAGATGGGCGGCATGACTTCCTTCAGAGGTCTATCGGCTCTGCACTCTGCGGCATCGCGCCCAACGAAACCATTACCGTCATGGAAGGCCCCGGCGGTACGGGCAAAGGAACGCTAGTCAGTGCCAGTACCGCTGTACTAGGCCAGTACGCGGCCACCATCGAAGTCAGTTTGCTGCTGAGCAACTCGCACGGGGAATCTTCAACCGGGCCAAAGCCAGAGCTGCTTGACTTGCACGGCAAGCGCCTAGTCATCGCAGGCGAGCCGCCCAAGGGGGCGCGGTTCAATGCAGGCCGGATCAAGGGCATGACCGGGAATGACCCGATTACCGCACGCGGCATGAGAAGCAACGTCATGGTGACGTTTACCCCCGTGTTTAAGCTGTGGCTGCACACGAATTACCCCATTGGCAGCGCACATGATGACAGCGGAATGCAGCGGCGGATGCGGGTTGTGCCATTCACGGCAAAGCCGGCCAAGGCAGAGGCCAGTTTCAAGAAAACGCTGGAGTCTGACCCTACCGCGCGAGCGGCCCTATTGAGATGGGCTTATCAAGGCTTCCGTTTATGGCATGACGCGGGCTATGAATTGGGCGAGTCTGAAGCCGTCAGTAAGGCTACAGATGGCTACTGGGCAGACCAAAATCCATACGAAAAGTTTGCTTCTGCAAGACTCAAATTTGACAAAAAAGCAGAAGTAAGCTCGGCCCGACTCAAGATTGCCTTTGAGGAATGGGCAGAAGAGAACGGGCAGCGGTTAGGGCGCACGGTCAAATTGGCCGACCTACATGCGTACTTAAAGGGTAAAAAGGGCTGTCTGCCAGCCACAATAAAGAATGTGCGCTCGTGGACTGGGCTAACCATTGAAGACGCGCCTAATACACCTGATACACCTGATACACCTCAACCCCTAGTAAGCTCCCCCGCGTATAGCGTAGCTGTGCTTAATGGGGGTCAAGCTGTAAGTGGTGTAAGTGGTGTAAGAGATGATGTTGTGTTTACTGATACGCCCTTATCAGTGGGCTATGACGAGGCCGACTGACGCGCCTCTCAGATTTGCGCCGTGAGCTGGTACGCCACGGCGTAAGGCTGTCTATTACGCCAGATGGCAAGCTGCGCCGTCAGGCCGACCAGCCCCCGCCTGCTGAACTGGTCGAAGGGATGCGGCAACACCGGGCGGCCCTGGTGCGGCAACTGGAGGAAGGACGTTTCCCCGATGGGCGCTTGGACGTGGCCGCCCTCCCGCTTCTGCCGGGACGCTGCGGCACATGCGCCCGCTAGACGCCAGAGGAATACGGAGGTGGCCTGGGCGGCGCATGGCTGGCTCGGCGGCAACCCAAAACCCCTTGTCATCTGCCCGGCACATCATCAATGGGGCGCATATAGCGACCAAAGTTTGGAAGGTCAAGGCCAAAGGAGGACGGGCACGCGGGTCGCCTTGACCAGTCGGGCGCTGTTGTCTCATTTGCTGGAGGGCCAGCGCGATGCCAAGCCCAGGTGGGGTCGCCCTCCTCTCACGGCTCTGCGGGGAGGGGCGCCACGACACGTTGGAAACAAGCTTCAATCGTCGAGCTGGATGTCTGGTTGAGGCAGGCTGCGTGCCAGTGCCTGTGTTGACGGCGTGCCGGTGAATTGGCCCCCCAGATCGCTCTCCAGCAGGCGCCGGGTGGCCAGGAGCGCTGGGATCCCTCCTGCCAACAGGTACCCGAGGGGCGTCTGTCCTAGGAACGGTGCCCGGCCATTGGCCCGCCGCATCCAGCCCGCCGCGGTGTCCGCCTCATACAGCGCGTACACCGCGCGGTAGATCCCTGTCAGGAACGACAACCGCATCACCTGATCCATGTTCAGGGCGGGCAAAACCACTGCACGTTGCACTTGACGAAGCGTGGTCGGGCGCAGCGTGAGCAGTTCCGCCTGCTGCGCCCGAGTGAGGCCCCAGCTGTCCAGCATCCAGATCACCGCCGGTAAGCCTCCCGCCAGCCGTGCCCGCACCGCCGGGTTTCGCAGGTTCAGCAGGGGCTCCTCTGGGTCGCTCACGCGGTCTCCTGGAGGATCGGTACTTGTTCAGACGTCATCTGCGCGATGAGCTCCGGCGAAATGGGCCACAGCGCGACCTGCACCCGCGCCGAGCCCATCCGGAAGTCATGCTGCAGTCCCACCGCCAGCAGGCCGGAGCACATGATGATCCAAGATTCCTCGTCCTCTTGGGCGGCGCGTTCATCGAGCTCGAGAAAGCCGGGCAGGCCCGGCAAGCGCAACTCACCGCGGGTCATGTCGACTGTCAGCGCGTCGGGGCACAGCAGGCAAAACATCGGTTCCCCGCCCAAGTCGGCGTGCAAGTTGAGGAGGATGGGGTGATCCGGATGACGCAGGATCCAGGCCGCGGCGGCCTGCAGGCTGGGGCTCGCCTGCACCCGCTGACCGGCCATCAGGGCAGTCCAGTCGCCGCCCAGGGCGCTGAGCTGCAGCCAGGGATGAGGATCATTCGGGAACTGTGGAACCGCTCGTCCGTTCACCCAAATAACTTGGACAAAACTGGGATCACAGGTGGTCACGAACAGCATGGAGGTCGGAACATAGGTCATAAAAACTCCTGAGACACAGGCTTCGGAACAGACCGTTCTGGTCTGAAGGTGGGTTCTGGCGGGCCGTGGGCAACGCCCCGGCCAGCCTTCACAGAGGGGACATCGATGGAGAAGACGTTCCCGTGCGGGTTAGTGTGTCCGTCCGGCACGAATCCGGCGGGCCAGGATCCAGGTGCGCTGACCATACGGGTCATGAGCCGGTTGATCCCAGCGCTCGCGATACCGGCCGGATTGCCGGAACAACCGGTCGGCCCGGCCGTCGTCGGCGTCGCCGACCCAGTACAGCAGCAGCAGGGCGAGCGCCAGATCTCCCTCGGACAGCGACGGATACCCTGCGAGCTCTCCTGCCCACAGCTGCTGGAATAAGCGTCCATTGCGTGCCCGCATGGCCCGCTCCAACAGGGTCTGATCCGTCATTTCCCGGGGGGAACTGTGGCTCAACACCTGGGGCCGAACGGCCTGTGCCTGACCCCAGCGCTCCAGCTCGTGACTGGCGTCCAGCAACTGGGCAGGCACCTGAATGGCCCGTCCGGTCACGGTCAAGAACCCGTGCGTGATGAACTCGACGCCGGGGAGACGAAGCGTCCGGGGCAGCCGGGCCCGCAGCAGCAGGTGAAGCCCGCGACCACTGGGGCTGAGCTCGGCATAGGCCTGTGGAAAGCGTTCCAGCACGCTCAGGGCACGTGAATCCACCACGCCTGCGGCGTCCACACAGTCGTCCAGATCGAGGGCCACCCACGGCAGGTCGGCCGTTAAGACAATGCCGACGCCGTCGGCTGCGCCGGTGTGAACCAGCCGCTGCACCCGCGCCCAGTCCTGCCAGACGGCCGGATCGAGTGGGTTGTGCGGATATAGGCTCCGGCCCCGCTGGGCCAGGGGGATTTTGGCGCAGCGGC
The DNA here is from genome assembly GCF_004801315.1 of Deinococcus sp. Arct2-2. GTDB lineage: Bacteria > Deinococcota > Deinococci > Deinococcales > Deinococcaceae > Deinococcus. Next base: position 81,175 of record NZ_SSNW01000007.1, on the reverse strand, counting down.
CGTTGGGCCGCACCCCCGCCCGCCAGGGCAGGTACCGCCGCAGCGTCTGGAGTCCCGCGGGCCAGGCGTCCAGGAGGAGGCCGCTCAAGTCCAACCTTCCAAACTGACGCGCCGGATGCTGCGGGCGGCATTGGTGTCCCGGTCAATGTCACCGCAGTTCTGGCACCTGAAGACGCGGTTGGCCTGCAGCACGCCCCGCTGGCCGCATTGCCCGCACTGGACGCTGGTGCCGGCCGGATTGACCGCGCACACCACGGTGCCCGTGAGGCGGCCCAGCCCAGTGAGCCAGACCCCCAGACTGCTGACCCCGTTCAGGGTCATGGCTTCCCGGATACCAGCTGTCAGGCCCCTCCAGGCCAGCTGCTCGATCGCGACGCGGCGGTAGGTCAGCAGATGACGGATCACTTGATCAAGACCTGCCTGAGTGCGCTCGAATTGCATGCGCCGCACCCAGGCGGCCGAGAGCAGGGTGGCGGGCTGCTGGGGACGCCAGTCTCCCACCGGGAGCGTGGTTCGCAGCAGTTGTCCTGCGTCGGTCGCGTCGGCCCAGGTCACCAGAGCGCGGACGCCCACATCGACACCGACCGTGTCCTGGCGGTGCGCCCGGGGCAGCCAACCGGGCGGAACGCGCACCGTGCACGTCAACAGCCAAATCTCTTTACCGTCGACACCGATCTGGCAGGTGAGGTCTGCGAATTGAGCGCGGTGGGGCTGGGTGCGGTGCACCCCAGTGTGGCCTGGGGGACGGCCGATCACCGGGCCATGGAGACGGATGAGGTCGTGCAACTGGGTGAGCGCCGCGGGGGAACCGGCGGTGTCCGCCGTCCGGAGAGTGTGGCCCTGATGCTGCACCGCACGGACATGGTCGTTGCCGGTGCAGACCAGGGCTTCGGTGAGCCCCAAGGGCAACCGCCACAAGTCAGCCACGACGAGGTCAGGCTGCCCGGTGACGTGAACGTGCATCTCACCGATCGCCTGAATCTGCACATCCAGTGGCAAGCTGGGTTCGGAGGCAGACGAATCTCGCCGCCGTTGAAACCGGGTGCAGCACTGCGAGATGACGCTGGGCCACACGCTAGGCGGAAGGCTGGCCTCCAGCGCTGGGGAGACGAGGGTGAGCAGGTAGGCGATTTCGTCCCGAGTAAGCGCGGGCGCACCGGCCCGGAGGGTGGTGCCGTGTAGCACTGTGGTCAACGCGCCGTTGGCCTGGGTGAGGGCAGCCAGCCACGCACGAAACGTGGCGTCCTGACTCGGGGTCGGGAACAGCTGTACGGTGACGCGGATCAGCTCATGATCGGCATTGGAATGGACAGGGTGAGTCAAAGGTCGGCCTCCCAGGAGGGAGTGATTCCCTTTCCCCTCCTGTGCCCTGCCCTGTGGGGGAGCAGCTTTGTCGCTCCCCCATCTCACGTGGGTTGGGCAGTCGCCGGGATTTGTCGTTCGGACGTTTGAAGGGACGTTGGCAACGCTTACCGTGCAGGACACCGAATACTTCGTCCGGCTCAGCCCTTAGATTTGCCTCTCAAGGTAGAAAAGCTGTACCAGTACGGCAGATCAAACACCCCAATCCCCTCCAAACGTCCGAACAGGCTTGCGGGAAAAGCGCACTGAGAAGCGGCCCGTGAGGGCGCCTCAGCCCGCCACTGGATCGATGGCGGATGGTGGGCGGACGACCCTCACCACATCAAATTGTTGGATCTTGTGCTGCTCCGAAAAAGCGCAGTTTCTTCAGTGTTCCGCGCTCTTAACACAGCCCTGCATGCTCATTGCAGGTTCACTCTGGATGTTGCTGCTCAGGCGTCAACCTCTGGGTTCCTTCACTGGGGAAGACCTGTTATCTCTAGTGTTCAGCAGCTTTAAACTCCGGTTTCGGAGCGGATTGACTGGTTCCATGATCGCGGGCGACAGTCATGCTCTTAAGGTGTTGCGCGCCTACCCACTGGAACGTCTGAGCCCGGTGAACGACTTGTTTCCTGGGACAGGGGGAAGCTCCACGGGAATCAGTCAGATTTTTGGTGCGGGGCACCGCCCTCTGCTCACCACAGGCGGGCAGAGGGCGGTCATCAAAAAGCAGGCCGATCAAGTGATCGGCCTGCCTGGTCGAAGCGGCGTTACTCCGTGTCGTCCGCGTTCCCTTGGGCGTTCCCCCTGAGGCGGTGCCAGAGGCGGCGTGCCCACGCGGCCACCGCGCGCCAACCTGTCGGGCGTTCCAGCAGTCTGGCGACGACACCCTGCATGAGTCCCAGCATCTCCTGCGCCTCCTCGAGCAGTGCCAGGGCTGCTACCGAGCGCTCCTGTTCCGCCTCGAGCAGAGTGTTGGACGTGGCCTGGACGGTGAGGGCCTGCTGGAACGCCGCCAGCGCCTCAGTCAAGGCGAGCTGCAGTTGATCTGTCTTCCCCTCGGCTCTCTCAAAGGCTTGTTGCCACTCGTGACTGGTCGTGATCAGCTCCTGGATGCCGGACTCAACCTCCTCCTGACGCTGCTGGACAGCAACCACCTTAGTCTGGAGGGACTCCACGGCAGTCTCGTTGGTCTTCTGGGCATCACTGACGAGGATGAGGCCGTTCAGGAGGCCCGCATTATTGTCGCCTCCAGCCGCACGGTGAGGGCGGGGTTTGGGCGGCTTGCCCTGTCCCGAGCCGCTGGAGCTGGGCGTGAGGAGCAGAGGGGTGGACTGTTCGCGGGGCGTTTTGGTCATGTCTCCAGCGTGGCATGGCGCCCCCCCGCGTGTGTTGGCGGAACATCGAAACGTTCGTCCAGCGTTCTCCGCTCCAGCGCCTCTTGATGGGGGGGGGTGGGGGGGGGAGGCGCATGACGCGCTGAGTGCCGTTTGGCTTTGAACCGTACGTGATGTACATTCTGTACAAAATATGGATGACTCTCTTCTCTCCTCCAGCGAAGCCGCAGACCTCGAGCAGGTCAGCGTCACCGATGCCCGCGCCCAGTGGAAGGCGATGCTGCGTCAGGTCGAACTCTTCGGTCGGCGCATCCTCATCACCCACCACGACAACCCGATGGTGGTGATGATTCCTCTGGCAGAACTGACCCTCCTCGACCCCCTGGCCCTGTCGACAGCGCCCCGGGTTCCGAGCCACGCGGTGCGTTCGGACCTGCGCAGCACCGTCTTGCCCGTCATGGGCGCGGGCACGCGGACGATCATCATGCGGTACGACGACCCGGTGGCCGCCCTGGTCCCGCTCACCGATCTGAACCGCCTGGAACGCCAGGCCCCTGTTGCGGCGCCCCCCGCCTCCACCGTCACCGGAGCTCCCATGCGCGAAACCACGATCATCACGTTTTTCAGTCATGCCGGCGGCGTCGGGAAGACGTCGAGCTGCCGCGACATCGGCTATGAACTCGGACAGCTCGGCCACCAAGTGCTGCTGATCGACCTCGATCCGCAGGCCAACCTGACCGACTGGCTGGGCGTGGATCCCGAGGACGAGGACAGTGTCACGCTGTTCGACGCCCTGGTGAACAACCTGCCGCTGCCCGCGGTCCATCACGTGCACGGCATGGACTTGATCCCCTCCGGACTTGAGCTCGCGCGCATCGAAGCGGTGCTCACCGGCATGGATCTCGGAGGGGTCGACCGACTCAAAAAGGTGCTGCGGCCTGTCGTCGAAGCGGGCACCTACGACTTCATCCTGATCGACACGCCGCCCACCCTGGGTAAACCAGTGCTGATCTCGCTTTTTGCCTCCCATGAGGTCATCATTCCCGTCAGCAGCCGCAACAAGGGCCTGACCGCCGTCAAGACCGTGCATGACATGGTCAACACCTACCGGGAATACAACCCGGAGCTCAACATCTTGTCGCATCTCATTACCCAGCGCGGCAGCACCAACCATTCGCGCGCCGCACAGGAAGCCGCGGTAGCGATCCTGCCCAACATCAGCGGTCCCATCAAATCCCGTCCCGCCGTCTATGACGAATGCCAGGTGGCCAAAGAGCCGGTCGGGGTGTTTGCACCCACGGGGGAGGCGCGCCAAGAGGTTCAGGCCGCCGTCCGGCAAATCCTGCACTACCTCGCTGTGGTTCCCGCGTGACCAGCCGCAAAAAGAACAGTGCCGCCGCGCTGATGGGACTGGTGGGCAACGTCAACTTGGCCGAACGGGTCGCGCCCGGTTCAGCCGCCGACCGCAGGGAGTTGCCCCTCACTCTCCTGTCGGCCCGGCCGAATCAACCCCGCAAGCACTTCGACCCGGCCACCCTGGGCGACCTCGCCAGCAGCATTCGGGAAAAAGGGGTCTTGCAGCCCCTGTTGGTTCGCCCGCTGCCGGACGGCCAGTACGAAGTCGTGGCGGGTGAGCGCCGCCTGCGGGCCGCACACTTGGCCGAGCTCACCCAGGTGCCTGTCCGGATCCATGCCTGCAGTGACGCCGAGGCCGATCAGCTGGCCCTGATCGAGAACCTGCAGCGGGATGATCTGAACCGGTTCGAGGACGTCAGTTCCAAGCTGCGGCTGATCGCCGCGGCCTGGGCGCTCAGCGAACCAGAAACCAAAACGCTGCTGCGCCGGCTCCGCAAGCATCCGGGGGAAGATCCGGACAAGGTGCAGGGGCTCGAAACCCTCTTCCGGCTGGTCGGCAGTGAGCGGTGGACGTCCTTTGTCGCCAATGGATTGGCTGTCTTAGATCTACCGGAACCCCTGCTGGCGGCCATGCAGGCGGGAACACTGCCCTACAGCAAGGCGGTGCTGATCGCCCGCGCGCCGCAGGAGCATCACGGGGCGCTGCTGCACGAAGTTGTCGCAACGGGCCTGAGTTTTGATGGCCTGCGGGAACGGATCGCGGCCCTTAAACCGGCCATATTCCCGACCGTCACGGCGGCTCAGCTGGCCACCGTGCGCAAGGGGCTCAGCCCCCAGGCGATCGACGGGCTCCCTGAAGCGAAAAAGGTTCGCGCGCTGCAGCTGCTCAACCAGCTGGCCGCCCTGTTCTCCTGACGGGCGTAGCAGCGGCGTTCACACCGGTTCGGGGGTGGGAATTGCGCAATTCCCACCCCCGGATGCTGTGTAAAACCTGTGGCGGCGCGGCCCGCTTTCCTGAAGCACGGGCGGTGACCGGTAGGAGTCTCCCCTACCGGTCACCGCCTGCTCTTCCCTCTCCGGACGCCTTTTCCGTCGTCGTCTGGGCAGATCTCAGGCTGCAAAGGCGCCGGGTGAAGCCTGACCCCCGCAGCCCGCTGGAAAGAAAGTACCTCAGCAGCGTTTGGCCGTGGAAGGGAACCCGCCGGTTCACCCGCGCCGCCACCCGTCAGCTGTCCGGCGGCTGTACAGCACGTGCAGTGTCTGGGAGATGCCCACGCGGAAGCCGCACGAGCTGCCCCGCTGTCAGGAGCGGCACAGGGACGCCGCACGCCAGCTGACGGATAAGTTGTAGTGCGGGCGTCAGGAGCTCCGCCTGCTCGGCGAGTGAGGCTCCAGAGGCTCAGGATTCGCAGGACAGGGCGCAGGCCGGCGGCTCGGCGGGTTCGCGCGGCCTGATCCAGCCGAGCCGCTCAGACCGCGCGCCCTTTCCCTTCGTTCACCAGGCCGTTCAAACATAGTGGGAGCCCCAGGGCAAGCGCTCTGCCAGGGTGGCTTGGGGCAGCGGCAGCAGGCGCACTTCCAGGTCGCCGCCCTCCATCATGCCGGCCCCGCAGTACGACAGGCTGAGCACGCCCCCGACCCAGCGCTGCCCGGGTGCCCAGGCGTCTGCGGGAATCGTCCCAGCCATGGCAGTGATGGAGAGCTCGCCGCTCACACCGGGAAGGCGCAGGCGTCCACGGTCCAGATCCACCCCAACCACCGCGCGGCCGAGCATCAGATAGAGCATGTGACGGTGAACCAAGGAACCGAGCGCGGGGTGCCCGCGGTGGCGTGCAGCCCAGCCGAGTCCGGCATCCATCGCGAGCACCGAACCTGTCAGCTGTGCTTCGGGAATGACCGGCCACTCGGCTCCTTGAAGGTCAAGCCAGAAGTCATTCAGGGTCTCGAGCTGCCACTCCTGCGTGCTGCCCCGGTGGCCCGGGGAGTGCCACTCCCCCTCACCGTCCATGAAGGGTTCACAGCCCACCTGAAGAGTGCGAGTGACGAAAAGACTGACAATTGGGTCATAATTCATGATTCCTCCAGAGGAGTCCAAGCGGGCCGACCCGCCTGGACAGAACAATTCGAATGTGCGTGCCGGACAAAGCCGCCCGCGGGCCAGGGAGACCTGGAGGCGTTGCTGGCAGCACAGGGTCACCGGATAGCCTGAGCCTGGGCAAGGGGCGTTGCCTGTCTGACGAAAGAACCACTCCGTTCGGGGCGAGCCAGGACAGCAGGAGCAAGACCAGCGCCAGGTCACCCCCGCTGTGCCCAGCGGGCAGCCCGGGTCAGCTGGCTGCCGCGCCCCAACTCCATACCGCAGGCGCGCGGCAGCCAGCTGGACGGCACCTCCGGACACCGGGCGATCACCCACCCGGCTGCGTCCGACCGGCCTGCCGGGCAACGCCGCTTGGCAGGCCACGCGCGGTGGGGGAGTGCCCGGTCGACGCCACCCCCGTAGAGGCGCGCCAACACCCACGGGCCATGCTGGCCGGGCAGGGTCTGCTGGTCCTTCGGTGGTGGCGCGCTCCAGGGCGTCCGTGAGCTGCAGTGGCAGGCGCCAGTGATGGGGAACGGTCGGGGGCGTCGCCCGGGGTCCGCCGTCCAGCGGGACTCGCCCGGACGACCGCCACCGCGCGGGCCGGGCAGGGGAGACTAACTGCCCCAACAACGGCCGCCAGCGGCGGGCAGGCCAGGCGGCCACGGTCTTCCTTACCCCCGTCAGCTCCGCGCTGCTTGCCGGGGCAACCAGGGCCTGCGGCCGGCCCCCTCGCTCACCTGCTGCTCGTACGCTCGGAGTCGCCGGGTGTCGACGATCACCCGCAGCAGTTCAGAGGTGCCGGGCAGACACAGCGGCTGACCACACGGCAACCCGCACAGCAGACCCTGCACCGGCTGGAGAGGGGCGGGGGTCTGGGGAAGTCTGGGCAGTCAGCCAGCCACGTGCGCTGCAGGAACTGGGCCTGCCCTGCGCTGGTGGTCGTCCGGGGACGCCAGGAGAGAACTGGTGATGTGCGGTGGCGGACAGTGATGCAGACCACCTCCAAGTGTGAAGAGAAGAGGGCTCCCCCCTGTGCCCCCTTTTTGTTGTTGCGCGCTGCGGGCGTCAGCCCCAGCGCGCAAGAGCGCCGGTGGCCGTGGCCGTCCCCTGGCGCTCGGCCAGACGTTTGGCGCCGTCGCCCGCCGCTGACGAGCAGCGGCAGGTAGGCTATAGACCATGAGTGACTGGTCTTCGAACGAAGGCAAAGCGTTTTATGCGGTGCAGCACGCGGGTGCCCTGACCGCCCGGCGTCTCGACGAGCTCTGCGGGCTGCGGCCCAACTGGAGCCGGCTGCTGACGATGGGCTGGCTCAAACAGGTCAAGACGGTGTACGGCCCGGTGGTGACTTGGGGTGACCGCGCCCACGACCTTATCGGCGCCCATGCCGCTGCCCGGTTGAGCGCGCCGTCAAGCTTGGCCGACCGCGCGTACATGATGGACGCGCTCCGTACCCTCGAGTTCGAGGGCTACACCGTTGTCGACACCCAGTTCAAGAGCGCACCCCAGTTGGGGAAGCAAGGTGCGCACATCGTCCGGGCCCGGGTGCGGGTTTCAGAGGTCGAGATGCAGGCACTGCAGGCGTCCCGCCAGAACTCGAGCGGGGGAGACCCCGCCAAGCGTGAGCAACTCGGCCAGCCCTGGGTCTACGCCCGCATCAGCGGCGGCGGCATTAACCGTGCCATGGCCAGCAAGCTGTACCACGGTCATGCGGGGGACATCAACCTATGGCGTTCTCCCCTGATTCTCGTCGTGCCGAGCACGGAAACCTTCCGCGGGCTCCTGCGGGCACAGGAAGCGGAGCGCGCCCGGAACCAGAGGCCCCAAACAGCCGCAGGACAGATTCACTCGGCCCTGCGCCTCATCACCCAACCCCGCCCGAATCTTATTCAGAGGCCGTCGAACGCTCCCTGAGCACTATTCAATTTGTGGCCGCGCGGCCGGGGCGCGTATGGATCGCCTGGCCGGGAAACGTTGACATACACCACCAAGTATTCGCGCACCCCAGGCAGCTGCCCCAGACGCTGCAGCGTTTCGATCTGGCGTGCCATAGACGTGACCCGCCCGTGCACGGTCGTGGCCCAGACCAGGCTGCTGAATCCTTGGAGCGCATAGGAGTGCAGCTTCTCGTGGCAGCGGCGAGGAGGGTATCCCGTGTCGACCTCTACCGCCGAGTCCAAGCCGGGCTCGTCGTCGAAGAGCTGAATTTCTGCGTCCGGCAACCGCCCCTGCCCTCGCCCCCGGAGCGACACGTACCGGAATCCCTCCCCCGGAAACGTGGCCTGGGTAGCGTTCAGCACGGCCCACGTCTCCGCCAGCAGGGCCGAATGCAGCAGGACATGAGGCGGATCAAGCAGGGCGGCCTCCGTGTGTGCCACGAACGTCAATTCGACTTGACTGCTCGGCTGGGTCACCTGCGTCCGGATGTCCAAAGACAGGCGCGGCAGATCCAGCCAGTCCGCCGCCTGCGCCCAGCCCCAGCGCTCCAGCTGCACGGTTGTAACGACCGGATGCTGCCCCAGAAAGCGCCGCAATTCGGCCTTGAGCGTGGCGGGATGTGGACGGGACACGAAGCATCATGGCATGTCTGTATTGAATTGGATAGGCCAGCAGCTTTAAAGTGAGACTGGGACGGAAAAAACAGCAGAAGTGTAGTAGCAAGTTCTTGGGGGTATGATTAGGGTTTTGTAGGATGTCAGGCATACAAAACCCTAATGTGCGTAGAGCCACCTGAGGTGCTGTTCTGACGCTACGCCACAGAAACATTGAACTGTGTTTTTGATCTGTCCTCCCTTGGAGTAAAGCGTCGTGTCCGCTGCGCGTCAAAATGTTGCTCTTGTTCACTGGGGCCTCAAGCCCACCAGAATTTACGATTCGACCTTGGCAGATTGAAGATGTCAACAGGCTTGATGGCTCCAGGGGGAACGAGTACGGACTCTGGTTGATTTCGCCACAACCTTAGACAGCACCGCTTGCGGCTTCGTAACGCGTAGCCCGTACTTGTTCCTTCTCGCTTCGCTCGGATTGAGGCGCCAAATGATGGCGCTTTCAATGGGAGTCCGTATGACAAGCACATTTCCCACAGCTGCGCTCAACATACAAATATTTCAGTTAAGTCTCTGGGCGGATGCGCATGCCGTGTTGGATGAGCTGTCGCCGCTGCGTGCAGCGGGCGCCAGCTGCCCGACCTGAATTCGACCCGGGCAGCCGCAGAAGACGCATCACGCGTGAGACCCATTTCTGGTGTGAAACAACCACACCAGGGAGAATGAAGCAGCTTTGACCGAGGATCTGGGCCAGCCTAACGGAGTTGGTCATCCACCAAGAACGGTACGGTGTCCACCAAGCGCACAGCCTGGGCGACGTGCGGATGACGCGCATGGATCAGGTAATTGCTCACTTCCGTGCTATACAGCTCATCCGGCATCACGGTGCTCGGAACGCGCAGCACCGAGCTCGTTTGCCCGTCGTACCACGCGTCTCCCACCCCTTGGCTTTGAGGCGTTTCCGAAAAGCTGCGCCAATCACTGCCCACTTGGGCGAGGGGCAATTCCTGAATCTCGCCCAAGTCCAGCTCAAACGTCAACCGGACATGCGGCTCACTCCGGAGGCCTACACCGCCGGTATGGACGAGCACTTCTAAACATGCCAATGCCAACTGACTACTCGTATAGATTAGGCGTCGGTCACGGACTTCCGCCGCAGAATTCCAACGGCCGCCGTAACGTGCGGCACCGATCCCCAAAAGGTCGAGATCAGGGCTGGCAAAACGAGCCTTACAGAGGCAGTGAACAAGCAACCTCAAGCTCCCGTTAGGTGTACACGCCGTGTTCGAGACGGGCCAAGATCGTCGTCACATACTCGGTTCCACCCGGGTAGCGGGCATATTCCAGCGGCGTTTTGCCATCAAACGTGGCACTGGGGGTCGTCAGCCAGCGCTGTGCGGCGGGGAGATCTCCGAAGTAGCTGCGCGCCGCTTCAGTGGCCCGGGCCATGTCAATCAGGTGGCGATTGACCAGACCACTTTTGATGACCCCGCCCTGACGCCGGTTGGCATGATACGTGCCTTCATTCAGGTCGAGCAGTTCCAGCATGCGCTGCAGCGTCAATTGAAGCGTCTCGGCGAAGGCCTTGATGGCCTGCGTCGGCAGACCACGCCCAATGGCCTCATGGAGGTCACGCGTGCTGGTGGCGCTGAGCCCCAAGGTGAGGGCACCCGCGGGCCGGGAGGGGATCTGTGGAGGGGTATAGGTGCGGCTGGAGGGTTGATGCTGGGTGGTCATGGGTTCGCTCCTTCGGGCAGCAGCAAGCTTCACTTAATAACTGTATATGTACCATAAAAAAAGTGAGACAATTATAGTTGCTGACATTGGCCCGACGCGGGAAGGGGTGCCGTGGCGCTCCTCTACTCATCCCGAAGTGAACGGGACACTGCTCTTCACGTGGAAGAGGTCCGGCGCCTCATCCGGCCCGCCGTAGCGTGTGCGGCCTGAAGTTGATCTGCCAAGGCTGCCGCATTCCGCCGCCAGCCTACCCACTAGATCTCTTGCGAAAGTCGTGGGCCAAGCTAACAGCGTGGAGCGAAACCGTCTGACATGCACGCTAAAGATGAACCACAAGCAATTCCGTCGACGCACCGGGGTCTACCCGGAAACCTTCGCCGAAATGGAAGCGGTGCTGACCTTACGCGAGGAGCGGGAGGAGAAATCTGGCCGTCCAGCCGCGCTCAGCGTGGCTGAACAACTCCTGATGACACTGGAATTCTGGCGCGAGTCCCGCACCTTCGCGCACCGAGGTGACGACTGGGGCGTCCATGAGCTTAGCTTGCACCGCACGGTGGAACGCGTGGAAGCGGCCCTGATCGCCAGTGCGCAGTTCCAGATGCCCAAGAAACGCGTGCTTCAGGAAGCGCAGCTCGTCTACAGCATCGTTGCGATGGATGCCTCTGAGATCTCGTGTGAACGGCCCAAAAACAACAGTGCCGCTGTACCAGCGGCAAGAAAAAACGGCATCCCCTGGAATTTCAACTGCTGATCTGCACGGTGACTCAGCGCCGTGTTGGGCACCGCCACGAGCGCTGGGGTAATTCATGACCTGAAACTGTTCCGTCAGTCGGGCGCACGGTTTCCCCACGAGACGGTCCTGATCAAGGATGTCGGGTATCAGGGCCTGTGGAGAAGCCACAGGTAGGCCGTCACCATCCATCAGGCGACGCTCGCGTCGCCCCTCTCCGCTGATCAGCGCCAAGAAAACCGCGTGCCGGCCCATACTCGGTAGGGCATTAGGTATGTCATTCGCCGGATGAAGATCTTTCGTGTCCTCAAGGGCGTCTATCACCATCGGCTGCGTCGGTTTGCCCTTCGAGTTCAGCTGGTCGCCGCGCTCTGCGACCTCACTCGCGCACGTCCCACCTGACTTTCGCAAGAGGTCTCTTGAAACTTCAGGCAGAATCCCCCTCAGGTCAGAGGGAAATTCTGACGTCTTGAACGTCGATCATTGATCTTCTTAAGACTGGATTGGGCGCAGGCCTACACAGTAATCCAATACCGGCGAATCGGTCGGTCATAACACTCAAGTTGGAATTCCCCTTCCAGCTCACCCTTGTTGGCCTCAATCACACGACGCGAGCCCAGATTGTCCGCATCACAGGTCACCAACACCCGTTTAATGCCGAGTTCCCGTGTCCGTTCCAGTGCGAGTTTGAGCGCTAGCGTGCCGTTCCCCTGTCGTCTGGCAGAGGGACGAATCTCATACCCAATATGACCACCAAACTCGCGAAGTCGTTCGTTCAGTGAATACCGGATACTGATCCGACCCAAGTAGTCGTTGCCGTCGACCAGCCAACGGGACTCGGAATAGACGAAACCTTCGGGGAGTTTGTTGCCGGGTTCGTAACGGCGCAAGTTGTTCAACAGCTTGCCAAAGTCTGCTTCCAATTCATCGACGTTCCAGTTCAGGGTGTCACCAAGCCCGGTCGCAGCCGCCTGCGCTTCGCGCACAGCAGAGAGGAAACTTATTTTGTACCGTTGAGTGGGAGCAACGAGTTCGACCATAGCGCAGGATACAGAGGTGCATTGACCACAGGCTCCTACAGAGCAACCGTAACGTTGTCTAGGCACATTCCCGACCCTAGGAGACGTTAGGCATGCCCACTATTGGGGCTAGTCCGGCACCCTCGCTGAATTCTTAAGGGCCTGGCGGGCGTCCAAGGACTAGAAGGGCAGACGGTCGCCCTCCCGCACCACCCGCAGGCCCTCCGCATCGCGCACCGCGAGAATGGGAGCTTTGCGCGTGACCGGGCAGGTGAGGAGCGTCTCCATCCGCACGCGGGTCAGCAGATAGTCCAGCCCGTCCAGGGCAGCAGCCTCACCGTCATTGTTAAGCGCCTGCTTGGACGCCGTGCCTGCCCGTGCGAGGCGGCTGACCGTCTCCGGCTGCCGAACCATGAACACGAGCGCGTCGGGGTCGGGACTGGTGTGGCTGCTGACCTCTACCGAGACCGCGTCTGCCTGCCACAGCCGAGCCAGAACGTTCTGTCCGAAAGCCTGCATCTGCGCGTCCGTCCTGAAACCACGTGAGCGAGGTCAGCAAGACTAGCCTGACCCGTGACGGGGGCCGAACTCGCTGCAGCGGGCACAGAGGTACTCCTGATCGACCCCGATCCACAGGCCAGCCTGACCGGCTGGGCCAGAACGACGAAGACGCAAGTGGAGACGGCCGTGCTCATCTCTCACGGATTGGTGATGGGTGAGCGACCATTACGGGCCACACTCGACTCGAGCTGGAAGCCAGGTCGAACATTCAAAACAGACTGGGTTGCGTGCTCGATTTCTCTAGCAATGGCAGCGCACCCACTTCCACAAACTCCAATCCCCGCCCTTCCAACTCGCGACGCGCCGGCCCCGTGATCGACGGCGCCGCCAGAATTCCCCGCACCACCCCCGTGCCGACGACTCGCTGCACTGAGGCGACATACCGCCCGAGTTGAGACACTGCATCCTGTGTCGCCCGGCCCCGCTTTAACTCCACTACCACAAAGCGGCCCTGAGCGTCCTGCGCATAGAGATCAATACCGCCCGATTCCACCAGCAACTCGCGGTTGAGCACGCGCAAGCCCGGCTCGATCAGCTCCGGGTGCGCGGCCAGGGTGTCCTGCATTTGGGCTTCCGAGCCGGTGAGCAAGAAGCCTGCTTCCTCGTTGAGTTCCAGTGCCTGCGCGAGTTGGACGTCTAAAAACGTGACCCGCACCAGTTCCGTCGGACTTCGGCGCGAGGCCAAGAGTACACACTGCTCTTCCTCCAAAACCGCCGTGATCTCGTCGGTCTTCGGCTGCCAATTCATCGGTTTGACACCTTTTGGCGCATGAATCTGCAAGCTGCCATCCCGCTTGATCATCACCAAGTACGACCCTACCTCGGCGGTGCTGGCGGCCCGCCCGTGGTAACTCACTTCCGCAAGACCGCCCACTTGAATCAGGCAGTCCCGGGTGCGGAGAGCACGCATGAGGAACGCCCGCAAGTCCACTGGAGTCGGGGCAAGCAGTTGTTCACGAAGCATGCCCGCAGCATACCCAACGGCGTCCAACTGCAGGAGCGAGCGGACTGAGGTTGCTTCTTCTCGCCGTTGTCGATTCAACTGACTGCCTTTCGGTGTTCTGTTCAGCTTCAGGCACGCTGTCGGACGGTGCTTGGAGGGAGGCAAAACGATCCCCATTCCGGCCCTATCGGGCATGTGGATGAAAGGGCCTCCACGAGAGCCTGAGTCACTTGTGCTGCTCTGCTTCGTCAGCGGACCAGTTGAGCGGTGACGTTGACCCATTGTTGATCTATGGTAGGTGCAGGCAAGCCAAGCTGCTGCGCGAGCGGCACATAAGCTTGGTCTCCCATGTCCTTCAGTGATCACACTCAATTCAGCAGTGATTCCGATGTCCTTTCCCCGTACTGCTCAACCCGTAGACCTTCAATACGCAGATCTCGCGCGGCAGCCCGGACAGTGCCACGGCTGCTGGATGTTGCCCCGGTAGAGATGCGTGTCTTATTGCGGCTTGGTGGAATTGCCGGGCCGCAGGCCTCAGAAATCACCAGCTTGAACTGGACGGATGTAGATCTGAATGGGGGCGCCTTGCCTGTGGTCAACGGCAAGGGAGCAAGACCCGGTGTGTCCTGCTGTCAACATCCTTGTGATGGATTTGCGAGCACTACGGACGCAACCTAAAGGAGTACTGGTCATTGGGCGCACTCCGGAAGCAGTGTGGGGGAGAACGCAAACCCTCTGTCAGCGGGTGGATAGGCTCGTTCGCGCCGCTCATGAGCAATGGGCAAGCGCGGTACGATTAGAACGGCAGGCTGTCGCCCTCCCGCATCACGCGCATGCCCTCCGAATCACGCACCGCGAGGACGGGGGCTTTGAGGGTCATGGGGCAGGCGGGCAAGGTTTCCATCCGCACGCGGGTGAGCAGGTAGTCCAGGCCTTCCAGGGCGGCACCTTCCCCAGCATCGTTGAGGGCCTGTGCCGACACGTAGACCGTACCCGCCCGCGCTGAACGTCCGGTATCCCCACGCTGGCGGGCCATGAACACCAAAGCACTCGGGTCTGGGTTGGTATGGCTGCTCACCTGCACGGCGAAGCCGTCCGCCTGCCACAGCTGAGTCAGCAATTTTTGTCCGATAGCCTGCATCTGCGCGTCCGTCATGGCACCACGTTAGCGCGGCATGCTCGCTCCACAGGCCCAGTTTGAAACCCCTGACTTTCGTCAATCATGCGGGCGGCGTCGGCAAGACCTCGCTGACCCGCGGCGTGGGGGCCGAGCTCGCCAGTGTCGGGACGCAGATCTTGCTCATTGACCTCGATCCGCAGGCCAACCTCGCCGGCTGGTTGGGTATTGTAGGCGTGCAGGTGCAGGGCACGGCTAACCCCGTCGCGGTCGAAGGGGCTGACCTGCCGGAACCGGTAGGCTGAATGGTTTTGACTGGCTTGTCGCTGAATGGTTTGAACTGAAGGCCAATCAAAGCAGATCCCTCTTGCTCATTGCGTTGCGGGTGACCATGGGTCAGGACTTTCGGTTAAGAGACAGTTCGGCAGAGTGGGGAGAGAGCGTCTGCAGCGGATTTAGCACTAATACTAGTTAGTTCTAAATCTGCTGCAGTCTTGACTCTCCGACCCTCCTCAGACCGCCCCTGTCCTGACGCCGACAGGAAACCACCCCACCTCTGGCGATCAATGCCTTTGCGAAGTGCCGTCCTCACAAGAAATCTCCTCTCCCTTCAGGATTCAGCGCCACAACCCGAACGTGACCTCCTTTTGCTCTTGGTTCCGTTTCCTCACCCCTTCACGGCCTTCCTGTGAGCACGACTTATTTTTGTCGTCCAGCACAGGGGTTATCTTCTTACGGTTCTGACAATAATGAATTCTGATTTCCACGTGCTGTTTAGAACAGAATAAAAGCGCAGAACGGGCTTCCCCTTGCAGGCTCGGCCCTGCTGCAGGTCGTTCTTTCACGGTAACCGTGGCTTGCTGCTGTGCTCGCCACTCTGGTCGCGCTGAACAAGCTTGAGTTCCATCCCTTCTCTCTGCCTCCTAAACAGTGACCCTGTCCTGGACTCGATCAGGTTTGCGGCCTGATGGTCTGTTCGACTGGGCTTCATGAACGACATCTCGCGGCCACTGGAGAATCAACGTCGTTTATATTGCTGGGGCGGCAGTGGCTCAACTGGGGAGTTGAGCCGCCCTCTCAGGATTCAAAAGACGTTCCCAGCCAAGACAGGCTGGGAACGTCTTTTTGGTCGATGTCGCGTGACTTGAATACGGAGCAGGGAGATCCAGTGCTGAGCCCCAGGTGTTCCGTGACTCGGGTGTCTGCTCGATCTCTGGGTTGGAGTTCTCTCGCTGTACCCATTGAGGGGAAGGCTAAACAGCGGTGTGGGGTCAAGCTGAATGTTCAGGCGGCTCCTGCTGGTCGTGATGCCAACCTTAAGACGCTTAAGTGACATCTGTTCAGGAGATTCAGGTCTGTGTTGAATAGGTCGGATGAACTTATGTCAGCCAGCCAGCGAGCTTCAGGATAGGTTTCTGGAGCCCTCTCCAACAGCGTCGACCCATCTACGCGGCGAGTGGTGGCCGGGACAGCCGAAGACCCTGTCGCGTCTTGATCGCGTACACTGTCTCTACGCTTCGGCGGGAGCATGTCTCCCCACCAGCCACGGCGCCCCGTCCCTTGGGCGGGTTTTTTCTGAGCACAGAACGCCGACGCGGAGACAGACCGCGATGAACCGTTCAGGGGCGCACAAGAGTCATCACAGATTTTCCCGCTCAGCACTCTGGGCCATGAATTCCTTGACGCTGACATCAAGATCTTTTACAACCGACAACGCCGTCATTCAACCTTGGCTGACTTGATACCACACGAGTTCGAGCGCCAAGCAGGGGTGGCTTAACCAAACGTGTGCAAGACCGACTCAAGCCCACATGCTGAATGGTGCGGATGGGAAAGCGTTGGTTAGAGGGCAGCGGGTCAATCACTCGCCCCACCCAACGAGTTCATCTGACAGAACCGTCGGAAGGGCTTCCGGCCAATTCCTGCTTACCCCCTTCGACTTTCAGTACAACTTATCCAGCACGTCATCTTTCATCACGAAGCTATGCTCACGCGTGGGGAACTCGCGAGACCGAACCTCGGCGGCATAGCGGGCAATGGCCTCACGCACCAGCTGGCCGACTTCCGCGTAGCGTTTGGCGATCTTTTTTTCTTCACCCTCGGACATGCCCAACAAGTCGTGCGTCACAAGCACCTGACCGTCGCAATGGACGCCTGCTCCAATGCCAATCGTCGGCACTGTGAGGCGCTCAGTAATCAGCCTGGCCAGCCGCGCAGGAATAGCTTCCAGTACCACGCAAAAGGCGCCAGCCGCCTCCAGGTTCAGAGCGCCCTCCACAATGCGGCGAGCCGTCTGATCATCTTTCCCCTGAACCCGCAGGCCGCCCTGGGCCGTCGCGGTCTGGGGCATCAAGCCGACATGACCGACTACAGGGATGCCGTTGCGGGTCAGGATTCCGACCACCTGAAGGACTTCTGGAGTGCTGCCTTCCATCTTGACGGCATCTGCGCCGGTTTCCTGAATGACTCGCACGGCGTTGCGCATGGCGTCGTTGACGCCGGTGTGATACGTCCCAAACGGCAGATCCACAACGAGAAAGGTGTCCGGCGCGCCGCGGCGCACGGCTTTACCATGGTGAATCATGTCAGCCAGGGTCACCGGCGCAGTGCTTTCATACCCCAGCACGACGTTGCCCAGCGAGTCCCCGACCAGGATAAAGTCCACACCGGCGGCTTCAGCGTGGCGACCTCCAGGGTAGTCGTGGGCAGTGACCATCACCAGGGGCTGCTCGGCCTGCAGGAGATCCGGGATGCTGCGCTTCATGCAGCAAGCCTAACAAAGGCCAGTAGCGGTTCTCCGTCCTTATTGGATTCAAGCAGGCCACTTTATCGGGAATTTAGATGGTTCCATGAGGGAGTTCCCGAGAGAATGCCGATGTGTCGGTCCAGGAGGGGCGGCCCCTTCATTGCCGAAGGTTTGGCGATGTTCACCAACCTGACATGACGCAAGGAGGATCACACGGACATACCCGCTCCTGAAGCGCCCGCCTGGGCTGCTCTCCTGCAACACTTAACGCTCCCTCTTCGCTCTTCTCTCACGGCAACACCACAGGGCGAGTCCATCGAACTCCCTTTCGAGGGGATCACTCTGCACTTGTCCCGGCAGGGGAAAGGGGCACCAAGAGTCCTGTTGGTGCACGGCTGGAACAGTCAATCGGACACCTGGAACCAGTGGGCGGCGTGTTATTTGGCCGCGGGTTGGTCGGTTTGGACGCTGGATCTGCCGGCTCACGGCCGCTCGGGCGGCCGGTCTACCGACGTGGCGCAGTGCGGCCGTGCCGTCCTCAGCGCTGGTCAGGTCAGCGGAATCTTCCATCAGGTCGTCGGGCACTCTACGGGTTCAGCTGCCTGCCTCCATGCATTTCGCCTCGGGCTCAAAACCTTCTCAAGCGTGCACTTGGCCGGACCGAGTACCTTGCGTTCTGTCCTGGTTCAAACTGCTGCAGCGCACCATCTTTCATTCGAAGACACCGCCTTTTTCCTGAGCCGCTATGAAGACCACATGCGTGAGCCGCTCGACCACCTCAGCGTGGAACGACTCACTGAACACCTCAAGCATCCAGGTCTTGTTATCCATGACCCGCTTGATGCTGTTGTCCCGTACAGCGAGGCTCAGAATCTCACTCATGCGTGGCCGCTGGCCAATCTTCAGGCCTGGCCAGGGGGTGGACACGTCCGACTTCTCCAACAGCCCGCCCTGATGAGGATGGCCTCGGAGCATGGGCAGCAAGCCATTCTTACGCAAAGCGCCTCACCAAACAGCTTGAATGGAGTTGACCACGATGAGCTTGCCTGACGAAAGGTTCGATGATCATGTCCTTCCGAGGTTCCTTTTAAAGCAACCCGTTTGCCAGCTCGGCAAGTTTCAGTGGGAGAGTTTGAGGAAGACCGGAAAGTCACCGCGGTGAAGGCCGAACTCTGAGAATGACCTCAGCTCGTGTTGGGGGAGAAAGGTAGCCGGTCGCCAGCGAGCATGGGTGGCCAGATAAAACGAGCACAGGGAATCGAATCAGAGAGCAGACGCATCCCCTGACTGCCCTGACCGGCGCGATCGAAATGGACTTGGAAGCGTGTATCACGTGATTGACAGGGGCGTGAAATTTCTGAGTGAGACCTATAACGCCCTAGCTGTCCTGGAGCCACTCAAATGATCGATCATGTTTCCATGTTCATCGAGCCTGACGGGCCAGAAATTGCTCGAATGGAAGCAGCGGGTCTCGTCGAAACATATCGCCGCAGCCATCCAGGACAGGGAACGCGCAATGTCTGCTATTGCTTCGACAATCTGTTCTTGGAATTGCTTTGGGTCGATGAGCCGGATGCCGCACGGAGCGCCACCATAGCGCGCACTAGACTTTATGAACGATCATTGTGGCGAACCAACGGAGCCTGCCCCTTCGGCATCGCTTGGCGGCGGCCCTCGCTCCATCCAGCTCTGACCGTTCCGACATGGACGTTTACTCCGCCCTATTTGCCCGATGGCATGTCGATCCCGGTTGCCACCGACAGCGATGATGTCAGACAACCCATGATGTTTGAATCGCCTGGTGCGGCAGCACCCATTGAATGGCCGCCCGAAAAACGGGGATCGCTCCAGCATGACGCAGGATTCGGCGTGGTGCGAGAGATCTTGCTGATGATGCCGCCTGAATCACCGCCGAGTGCTGCGCTACAAGCCATTGGTGCGAGGTGCGTTCCTCACCTCCGACTAGGTCAGTCAAGTATGTACGCTATGCACATTCGAGTCGCCTCATTGAACCAGAAACCAGACTTGATGCTCTCATTTCCTTTACAGGCCAGCACCGATTGATATCGGCTCAAATTGGAGTTGCTGACATGAGGCGCTGCGGCAGGTTGATCGTGCGAATCCGCTGCCATCCCACGCGCAGCCGTTCTCTGAGTTCTTTCGTCGTCCTGGCGCAAAAATTCCCCAGTACCTTCCGTTACACGCAGGCCCAGACTTTCTCAACCGAGTTCAACTCCGGACAATACGGCGGCAAGTAGACCAACGGTAGCCGCTCCTGCGCGGCCACAAAGGCCGATACGGCCTTCGCCCGGTGAATCGCTACACTGTCCAGCACCAACACGACTTTGCCTACAACACGCGTCAGAAGGTAATCCAGAAACGCCAGCACGTCGCTCGTCTTGACCGCTCCCACCTGGGTATGTTGGAAAAATTGGCCTCCAGATGTAATGGCTCCAATCATCGAGAGTTTCTGCCAGGTGGCGGGAAGACGCCCGTGGTGCGTCTTCCCGCGTTTCGCCCAGGTACGGTGGAGAACCCCTTTCAGGCTGAAGCCCACCTCATCCAGATAGACGAGGGTGGCGCCCTGCGCAACTTTTTTTCGACCTCTAGGCGGGTGGTCTGCACCCAGGTTCATACGCCCTACTCGTTCTGCTCCTGCGCACCTTTGCCAGGTTTCTGGGGAGAGCAGCCTGTTGATCTCGGCTGAAGTTTAAGCCGGAAGATCACTGTGAAGGAAACGATCGGGGAGGCGGACATACCGAACGCGCTGCCAGCCGACTCTGAGCCGTGCCTTCAACGCCTTCAATAGACCTCTTGCGAAAGTCGTGGGCTCAGCTGGCAGTGTGGAGCAAGACCGCCTGAGACGCACGCTGAAGATGAACCGCAAGCAGTTTCATCGCCGTACCGGGGTCTACCCGGAGACCTTTACCGAGATGGAAGAGGTGCTGACCTTACGCGAAGGACGGAAGAAGAAATCTGGCCGCCCAGCGGCACTCAGCGTGGCGGAACAACTCCTCTTGACGCTGGAATTCTGGCGCGAGGATCGCACCTTCGCGCACCTAGCTGACGATTGGGGCGTCCATGACGATGGCGTGCACCGCACGGTGGGACGCGTGGAGCGGCCCTGATCGCCAGTGCGCCGTTCCAGATGCCCAAGAAACGTGTGTTTCAGGAAGCGCAGCTCGTCTACAGCATCGCCTGCGTCAATGTTTCTGAAGTGCCGTGTGAACGGCCAAAAACAACAGCGCCGCTGGTAAAGCGGCAAGAAAAAGCGGCATCTCCTGAAAGTTCAGCTGCTGATCTGCACCGTGACTCAGCGCCGTGTTAGGCACCGCCACGAACGCTGGGGCAGTGCATGATCTGAAGCTGCTTTGTCAGTTGGGCGTGCGGTTTCCCCACGATACGGTGCTCATTGGAGATGCCGGAGATCAGGGCCTGTGGAGAAGCCATGGGCACGCCATCACGACCCATCAGGCGACGCTCGCGTCGCCCCTCTCCGCAGATCAGCGCCAAGAAAACCGTGTGTTCACACAGACCCGGTAGGGCATTGAATATGTCATTCGCCGGATGAAGATCTTTCGTGTCCTGAAGGGCGTGTACCGACATCGGCGGCGTCGGTTTGCCCTTCGAGTTCAGCTGATCGCCGCGCTCTGCAACCTCACCCGCGCACGTCCCGCCTGACTTTCGCGAGAGGTCTAGTGATTATCAGTTCTATCAAGAGAGGGATCCCCCCGCGTCCCGGCTTGCTGTCGCCTGCACCACGACCCAACCAGAGAAGATCCATCACCGCGTCAGGGCGTTGTCCGACTTCCAAAGAATTCTGAGGTGTGCAGGTGCGGCTCAAGTGGGTGAAACGCCCACATACTTGGCGCGGGGACGGATCAATTGCCCCCCGGCTGCAGACTCCATCGCGTGGGCCAGCCACCCCACGGTTCGCCCGAGCGTGAATACAGCAATGCTCCGTTCTACGGGGCCACCTACGATCCTGGCCACCAGTGCCAGGGCCAAATCCACATTCGGCAGTTCGCCCAGTTCCCGTTTCACCTCCACACACAGGTCATGCGCCACCTGGAGGGCTGGCAGGTCGGCAGAGGTGGCCATCACCTGATCCAGCAACGCCCGGCCCCGTGGATCGCCTTCAGGATAGAGCTGGTGCCCAAAGCCAGGCGGGCGCCGAAAGCGCCGCATCACGCTGGACAGGGCGCGGGCAGCCCCTTGTTGCTCTGCCAAGTCCAGCAATTCAGAACACAACTCGGTTCCTAAACCGTGGCGCACTCCTTGCAGGGCGCACAAGCCTCCCAACGCCGCGTGGTGCAGGCCCGCGCCACTCGAGGCGATACACCGGGCGGTAAAACTGGACACATTGAGTTCGTGATCCGCCGTCAGGATCAACGCCCGGCGCAACAGGTCGGTGTGCAGGGACGTGGCTCCCCAAGCGCGCCCCAAGCGTTCGTGCAGCGCCAGATCGGGCGCGCTGGGAATTCCGCGGTGTCGTTCCACGACCGCAAACAGCAACGACAAGACCCGCGCGGCGTTGCCAGGCTGGGCTCCTGGGCGGGCATCGCTGGCCTGCAAGTCACGTGCTCCTGCATGAGTCAGGGCTTGGGCAAAAGACTCCAGCAGACCACTCTCTGGACTCTGGGGGATCAGGGCCAGGTGGGCACGGAGTGGCAGGGCAATGGCCCGCGATTCTCCTGTCCACAACAGGGCCGCGACCTCCTCCAGGCTGCACTGCTCTGCGAGCTGCACCGCATCGTGCCCCCGATAATAGAGCCGTCCTCCGGTGATCAACGTCAGCTCCGATTCTAGGACTGGGGCGCCCCAGTTCAGCGCGCCCTGCACGGTCTTCTCAGGATCGCGGCGCTCTTCTTTGCGCCGAACCAGAGTGTCCACGTCTTCTCTGGAATAGCGGCGCTCCCGCGTTTTGCCCTGAGTGGGTTCAGAGCGGATCAGGCCGCGGCTGACATAGGCATAAAGGGTGGCCCGGTTGACGCCCAGACGTTCAGTCGCTTCAGTGGCAGAAAGGGAGTGGGACATGATCCCATTCTAAGGTTGATTCTGAAATCAAGATTGACCTTGATGATCAAGTCGAGCAGCATGATCGCAGGAGGTCAACCCATGACACGCATTGAGGATGTGCCGCTTCCCCAGCTCTTTCCCGAGGCGTACCCGGCAGAGCGCTTTCCGCAATTCGTGTGGACGCAGCGTCCTGCCACCTTGCCTGCCCAAGCGTGGACGACTGAAACCACCCACCGCGATGGGCAGCAGGGCGGCCTGCCGCTGACGGTCATGCAAGGGGTGCAGATTTACGACTTGATGTGCGCGTTCACTGGGGACAGCGGGGCCATCCGGCAAGCCGAGTTCTTTGTGTACCGTGCCTCCGACCGCCAGATGCTGGAAGCCGCGCTGGAACGCTTCCGGGGCGGCACACCCGTCGAACCCACCACCTGGATCCGTGCCAGCCGCAAGGATGCAGTACTGGTGGGCTCCTTGGGCGTGCGGGAGACGGGCATGCTGGCCAGTGCCAGTGACTATCACACCTTCTATAAATTCACCCCAGGAGGCCGGTCTCAGGCGGCACGAACCTACTTGGAGGCTGTCGAAGCCGTGCTCGATGCAGGTCTGCGGCCTCGCCTGCATCTGGAAGACGCCACCCGCGCGCCGCGGGAGTTCCTGCTGCCTTTTGTGGAAACTGTGCTGGAGTTGGCCGCACCGTATGGAGAGGCTGGGCGACCCAAATTCCGCCTGTGCGACACGATGGGACTGGGTTTGCCTTACGACAGTGTGGCGTGGCCGCGCAGTGTTCCCGGGATGGTGCGTGAAGTGCTGGCCTTGGGCGTCTACAGTGAGCACTTGGAGTTCCATCCGCACAACGACACCCATCTGGTGGTGGCCAATTGTCTGGCGGCGGTCATGGCCGGCTGCGGGGCCATTAACGGCACCCTGCTGGGGAAAGGCGAGCGAACAGGCAATGCCCCTCTGGAAGGAGTCCTACTTCAACTCTTGGGCATGGGCTACTTCGTGGATCAGACGCCTGATTTCACTCAGCTGAACACGCTGGCCGAGCTCTACGAAGGGCTGGGTCAGGGGGTGCCCGCCAAGTACCCGTTGTACGGCAAAGACGCGCACCGGACTCGGGCAGGCATTCACGCAGACGGGCTAAACAAGTTCTGGCCGATGTACGCGCCTTTTGACGTTCCGAGGCTCTTGGGACGGCCATTAGAACTCAGCCTGACCAAAGACAGTGGGCTGGCCGGGTTAATCTTCCTGATTAAGGGGCATACCCAAGTGGAACTCCACAAGGATGATTCTCGCCTTCAGGAACTGCACGCACAGTTGAATACGGAGTTTGAGGCGGGACGTCAGACCGCAGTGGAATGGGAGGAAATCGCGGGCCGTGTTCAGGAACTGCTGGAGCTCTGACAAACGGATGGACTACCGAGAATTAAACAAGGCAGGCAACACATCGCGCCCGTCGGATCGGATTGTGTAAGTGGCCCACGGTGATTTCCAGCAACCGCACAGCCCGCCCGTACACCAGTTCAGACGTGAGGAGTTGCGTGGCGATCTGATAGAGGTCACCCTCCGAAGCCACCGGGCAGGCAACGAGCGTTGCCGTGAAATAGGCTCGAAGCCCGCGAACTTGACCTTAAGCACAACAGTTCGGCTTGCCAAGTCTTAGGCTCTTAACCTCTACTGAAGCTGCCCGGCAATCACATTGAGCTGAATGCGCATCTCGTCTAAGCTCCGGAGGTCGTAGACCCTGGCATGGCTGAGCTGCCTGTGGGTGGGGATCTGGCGCCACGAGGCGAAAGCAATCCGAATCCTGCCTCATGGCCCTCCGGCCATGAGCGTGGTGCGGTATGGCTCAGAGTATCTTGACAATGTGCTGCGCTGGATTTCAGACAAATTTATCGAAATTTTTCAGGTTCTGATCAGCCCTTTTTCCTCACTGAGACGATCAAAAAGTGAAGTTGTCGGCTACTGAGGGTGAGAAGTTGTTGGATCGAAATTCACCATAGAATGTCTTATGGCCTCCCAGTCGCTCTACGAGTCCTCTCCTTTACTGCGTACCCCCTTATCGGCTCTGCTGGCGGTCGCCGACGCCGGGAGCTTCAGTGAGGCCGCGGCGAGACTCGGTCTGGCACAATCCACGCTCAGTTACGCGGTGCGGCAGGCAGAAGAAGCGTTGGGCGTCATCATCTTTGAGCGAGGACGGCACGGCGCGCGTCTGACCCCGGCAGGTGAGGCGATCATGGTTCACGCTCGCCACGCGGCTCTGGCCCTCCAGGCGATGCAACTCACCGTTCACGGCCAACTGAGCGGAACACTCCGCATCGCGTCCTGCCGCAGCATTCTCAGGCATGTGATTACGCCCGCCCTCCGGGCCTTCCATGCTCGGCACCCACAGGTTGAGGTGGTCGTGATCGATACCCGCGGTGAACACGCAGAAATCGCCCACCTCGTCGACAGTGGCCAGGTCCATCTCGGGCTGGGTCGCCTGCCCATGCCAACCGGATTAATCACGGCTCCAGTGGTCGCAGACGAATACCTGATCGTGAGCGCTGCTTCCGCACCTCCGATCCGTTCCTGGGATGACTTGCATGCCGCCCGTTACATTGTCTGCGAAGAAGACTGTGCTCCGTATATGGCTGCCCATATTGCCAAGTACTCTCAGCCCCCTCATGCCTCGGTTCGGATCAGCGATCCCGGCGTGGTCTTGAGCCTGGTCGCTGAAGGCCACGGCTTTACGCTATTAAGCCGCTTGGTAGTCACACCACTTCCCAAGGGTCTACGCACCGAATCCTTGCCCACACCGTTGTGGCGATCGATCGGTACCGTGACAACAGAGGCAGGCGCTTGTCATCCATTGGTGACAGCGTTCAGCGATTTGGTCCTGACATCAAGTGCCGTGAAACATTACGTCGGTGGTTTGGCACGGGTTCTACACTTTCCTGAACCACTTGCAGCAGAGCTGGCCCTCTCCCCTAGTCTGCTCTGACTTCCGCTCAGGCATTGCCCCAATGTCCACGCATTCACTTCCTGCGTAAATTGAACATGCTGTCATGTAAAAACCACCAATCGGCTTTATCACCTGGATGACATCATGCCTCAACGGCTCCCTGGTCTAGATGAAGTCATCCGGTACCCTCACCCCCGAGGGCTCGCTGAGGACGCTGTCTGCCTGCGCACTCTCCTTCGCGGCTAAACCCTAACCAGGATGACAAAACAGGCATCAACAAGCGAACGACTCAGCGCCGTGGGACGACATTTGTTGGATCCCTTGTGCTCAAAGGGCTGTCCTCCATTTTCCTTCGATATTGTACGGAGATTGCATCGGAAAATTAGATGGTTTCGTGTGGTTCCGCCCGTGAGAATGACAGGGTGGCAGTCCAAGATGGGCTGGCGACCCCTGGGATACAGCTTGATTGTGGATACAACCCAGCGTGCGGAACGACCAGACCTCGTCCTGTCTTGGTGGGCGTGGAGGTGGATCCATCACTGGTGGGGTTGAATCTGCATCTGGAGAGACACCATCCCGCCCCTGGTAGAGCGTTCATTTGAGATGGGAGGAGAAGTGGAGTGATAACGCGAGCACAAGGTTC
Organism: Deinococcus sp. Arct2-2; assembly: GCF_004801315.1. Lineage (GTDB taxonomy): Bacteria > Deinococcota > Deinococci > Deinococcales > Deinococcaceae > Deinococcus. The sequence goes on along the minus strand of NZ_SSNW01000007.1, from coordinate 55,059 downwards.
ACCCAAGTTCAGCTCGCCCTTTTGGCAAGGCCTGCGCGATTTCCTGCCCTTCGTCGTCGCACTCTTCCCTTTTTCAGTCATTGTGGGGGCGGCGATGAACGCGGCGTCATTCACTCAAGTGCAGGCGGTGGTGTTCTCCCTGCTCGCCTTCACTGGAACAGGTCAGATCGTCGCGGTGCAGATGGTCGGAGACGGTGCTCTGCCTGTTCTGGCCGTTTTAAGCACAATGATCGTCAATTCTCGTCTGGCCCTCTATTCCGCTTCCTTTGAACCGGTGATTCGCGCGAGCCCTACGCGCCTCAAATGGCTTTGCGCTTATCTGCTGACCGATCAGCCGTACACCATGACCATGTCACGAGGTGTGCACAGGCCAGCCCCCGTCATGTATTACCTGGGGACGGGGACTGGCCTGTGGTTCACGTATCAGGGAGGAACCATCTTGGGCTATCTGGTCGGTGTCCGCCTGCCTGCAGCGTGGAACCTTGACTTTGCTGTGCCGCTCAGCTTTATCAGCCTGCTGGTTCCCCTGTTGCGGCACCGAACGCAGGTTGCCACAGCCCTAACCTCTGGAATCGCGGCTGTACTGCTCGCGTCGCTGCCCTTCCATCTGAACATCGTGTTGGCAGCTTGTTTTGGCATGCTGGTGGGCTGGAACGTCGAAAGGTTTTCAACACGAGGGGAGGGCGGTGAGTGACGAACTGGTGGATCATCCTTGCCGTCTCGGTGACCACGTTCCTCACACGTGCTGGATTCATTCTGCTCAGCCGCCGGCCGTTGCCTGAAGCCATCAAGTTTGCCTTGACGCTGGTGCCCGTTGCTGTTCTGAGCGCCTTCGTCACACCGGACCTCCTCCTGAAAGGTGAACAGGCGGGCATGCTCAACCCCCGCTCGATCGCGGGTCTGGTTGCGGCGGGAGTTGCCTGGCGGACACGCAATGTCCTCCTCACCTTAGTTGTAGGTATGGGTCTTCTTGCTCTCCTCACTGCGTTTTAGCGGTTTCACCGTGATGATCCCCCGGTGTTCATCCTCTGGGGGGTCTGGTTCGGGTTTCGTTGGGGAGCGCGCCTTGTTGGGCGTGGTTCATGTCGCCAATATCCACAAACCTAACAATGTGTCGTATTTATACAACAACCTGTTGATAAGTCCGCGAGAAAAGGAATCTCACCTGTACAACCGGTTGCCTGTGCTCCGGGCTGAACGTGGTCTCTCACGACAGGACCTCACTACCGCAGTGGAGGTCAACTCCCAGACGATCGGATATCTCGAACGCGGCGACGACAAACCCAGCCTTGAACTGGCCTTCCGGTTGAGCGAGTACTTCGGGCTTCCGATCGAGGCGATCTTCTCGCGAGCGCCTTTCAAACCTCTCAGCGAAGAAAAGTACCCACAGGACTAGAGGCCCTCAGGGCCAGAAAGGAGTCACTTCATGACACAGATGACAAGGCACCCTGCGCCCCGCGCCATCACTCGCCGCCTGACTGTCCTGGCCATGGTGCTGTCCTACTGCGCGGCGTACACCGTTTCCCTGGTGGCGCCAGCTGCCACTGGAACCTGGAGCGCCCTGCTCGCCGGCACTTTCTTCGGCTTGCTCATCCTGTTCCTCCTGACACGCAACATGTCGAACCGCTTCGACAACGAAGTGGACGAACGCGAACTTCAAGTCCGCGACCGCGCTCACCGCACAGCTTATTGGGCGCTCGCGCCGCTGTTCGGCATTGTTGTTGGCGCTGTGCACAGCGAAGCGAATGATCAGGCCCTTACTCAGCGCGTGCAGCTCGCTGTCACGCTCGACTTCGCTCCATGTATCTCGCTGCTGTCCGGCGTTGCACTGCTGTATCTCGGCCTCCCCACCGCCATTCTCGCCTGGCAGGAACCCGACATCGACGACCTGGCATGACCTAAGGAGAACCACATGAACGTCCGGACTCTCTCTGTTCCCCTCGTCCTGAGTGGCCTGCTCGCCTTCCTCCATGAACCAGGGCACGCAGCCAACACGCCGAACTTCCGTGAAGTCACCTGTCCGTCGGACGTGCCTGCACCTGCTGACCGCTGCGGTTTCGTCACGGTGGCCGAAGTTCACGCCGCACCCAATGGGAAACGCATCGAACTGTTCGTCGCTGTCAAGCGTGCTGCTGCACCGTCAAAGCGCCCTGATCCCATCTTCTATCTTGAAGGGGGCCCAGGCGCACCAGGCAGTTTTGCAGCAGGGGTACTTGGGAGTGTCTTTCCTGAGCATGACGTCATCGGCATCGATCAGCGCGGCATTGGGGGCAGCATGCCCACACTGCAGTGCCCTCAGGTGAATACCCTGTACAACCGTCAGGACGGGCAGTCGAACGCTGGCATGCTGAGTGCATTCACCAGAGCCCTGATTGCCTGTGGTCAGAACCTGAGGAAGTCAGGCGTACACCTGACGGCCTACCGCGCTGCGGAGAGTGCGCTCGACATCGACGATGTCCGGCGTGCGCTCCAGTACGACATGGTCAATCTTTACGGAAGCTCGTACGGAAGCCGCCTTGCCCAGGAAATCATGCGGCGCACGCCAGCCATCCTCCGCAGCGTCGTGCTCGACTCAGTCATTCCAGCAAGTATTGACCGCGTTTCGGCGACCCCTCAAGCAGTGGAAGAATCCCTGAAGCGGGTATTCTCCGCGTGCGCGGCAGACAAGGCATGCAACCAGAGGTACCCGGAGCTCGCCGAAGCCTACCAGCGTGTGTTTAGAAAGCTCAACGGCGCCCCTCTTGAGGTCAACATCAAGGGCAGTGGAGGAAAGCTGGACGGGCATGGCTTCCAGGGACTCATCCTGGGATCTCTGTCCTTCTCGCTCAGCGTCGCCGATGTGCCGTCTCTGATCTTCGCAGCGCTCAACAATGACGCGGCGGTTCTCGAAAATTCCTTCTCAGCGAAAGCTGCTGAATTCTTTGCAAACAATGTTTCGTGGGGCGCCTTCTACAGTCACGAATGTCAGGGAGAGGTGGCGTACAGTTCCAGAGCGAATCTTGCAGAGGCCTATGCGAAAATGCCGCAATGGGAAGAGGCACTCGGACGTTTCCCCGGAATTGCGAGTGCCAGCATTTTTGACGTTTGCAGCGCGTGGGGACTGTCCAAGGCAAGTCCAAATGAGAACGACCCTGTTCAATCCAGCGTGCCCACGTTGCTGCTCGCAGGCGAGTTTGACCCCGTCACTCCTCCGGCCTGGTTGAAAGTGGCCTCAGGGAAGTTAAGAAACGCCCAGGCAGTAATCCTCACTGGTCAAGCACACGCGGTTGGCCTCACCAGTCAGTGCGGTGTGCTGATGGCACGCGCCTTCATCAGTGACCCGACCCAGAAAGTTGACACCGCCTGTGCGGCAAATGAGCAGATCCGATTTAAGTGAGCCGGCTGATGCCAAGAGGTCTTTCGCTCATCTTCTGCACCTGAAGCGCGCGACTTGGACACTGCGACCCACTTCGAAATCGCTGAGATGAAGTTCGTGTTTGAGCCGCAGCACTTCTCGAATCTCCCGCATATTCACACGCCTCTTGGTCATCCTTCAGGATGACCGGGGAGTCTCGTGTGCCGAGCAGGCCGCCGAGCCACGTCAAAATGGCCCGCCGGATAAGTTGAGAATCACTGGCCGGATTGGCGAAGAAGATGCAGTTGCCGCCTGGTACGCAGGGATTGCGCCGGAAACGACTCGGACGTCCCGCCTGCTTGCTCTGTCTGCGGAGTGACCATTCTGGAATTCGCCACCAGTATCAAATCGCGTCTCTCCCCCTTTCAGGCGGTCGGAGAGAGGTTCTGCCGGAAGAAGGTCAGTATTTCGTTTACTGCCGACCTGGTGGGTTCGCCATCACGATCGATCAGGTGAACTGTTACAACGCTGTGGGGCGCAGGCACGTGGCGGCTGAAAAAGGGTGGAACGTCAGGGTTGGCCCGTTCATCAGGCAAAACTCTTCCTTCAAAGCGTGGCCCGAGTGCTTCTTGATACGCCTGAAACCGTTGCGCCGTGCAGAGGGGGTCGCCTTCGAAGCGGTAAGCCAGGACGCGCAAATCCTCGTTTTCAAGCCTGCGGCGCACAAATTGAAGTTCGTCTTCGGATATTTCCAATCCAGCGGGATCACGGAGGGGGAGGGTGGGCTGAGAGAGGACAGGTGCAAGCACGGCCGGTTCCACCATCATGCTCAGTGCAAAATTTCCAGTGAAGCACATCCCAATGGCGCCCACGCCTGGCCCCCCGCACTCGTCGTGGGCCTGCCTGGCCAGGGCCCGCAACCACCGGGTCACGGGGCTGGAAGCTCCCCGCCTCAGGGCATTGAATTCTGCACTGATACAGGCACGTTGAAAGACTGCTGCTCCCTCCTCAGCGGTGCCAACTGCACCATCGTGACCGAACAGGGAAGGCAGATAGACGCGAAATCCAGCCTCTGCCACCCAGCGGGCAAATCGAACCACATGGGGGCTCACGCCAGGCATTTCCGGCATCACGATGATTCCTGGGCCGTGGCCCTGGACATACACCGTTTTCTGCACGCCCTCCAGTTCAATCCGTCGTTGGTCGAAGTCGGCGAGGGGCTCGAACTCTGGCATGGGATTCTGTGACATAGCGCTCCTTCTGCAAATGCAGCCTTCTATGCTGAGTTTAGATTTAAGACTCAGCATAGAAGGCTGAGTTCAAGATTGCAACTCTGACCTCGTACAATGGAGACCATGGCGTATCCTCCTCTTGACCCCGACGACTGCACCATGGTGCGCACCATCCGGATCATCGGGGAATACTGGACGCTCCTGATACTGAGAGAAGCCTTCTTCGGGGTCACCCGCTTCGACCACATGCAGGAACACCTCGGTATTGCCAGAAACCTCCTGACCGGCCGCCTCTCCAAGCTCGTTGAACATGGTCTCCTTGAAAAGCGTCCTTATCGCGCTTCTGGCCAGCGCACCAGACACGAGTACTTCCTCAGCCAGAAAGGTCAGGCTCTTTACCCTGCACTGATCGCCCTGACCCAGTGGGGGAACCAGTACACCGTCCCAGCAGGTGAACGCCCTCTCACGTTTGTCCGGCGCAATACCAACGACGAACTCCAAGTCAAAGTGCTGGACACCGAGGGAGCCGAGATTCAAGGGATTGAAGAGATCCGCGCCATCCCCTGGCCCAACAAACAGAAGCAAAGACCGGAGTAGATTTCCTTTCTGCCGCACTCGTGCAAACGGTGACCCTTGGAAATGATCCGGCGTTGCGCCGCCACCCGCGTCCCGCCGGACATTCAGCCGATACTCCGTCAGTGCTCAGCGGACATCGCTGTGAGGAGGGTGACTGTGTCTGTGACCGTGACGAACTCGCCATGCAGGCTGGCCAGGTGGCTCTCATGAATGCTCTGAGCGCTGTGGTGGCCCCCATCTGCTCCTGTCCGAGCAAATGTCGCCGTAGCATCCTCCGGCATCAGCACTTGGAACCCCAGGTTGCTGGCCATACGGGCTGTCGTCGAAACGCAGTGATCCGTCGTCAGACCAACGATGACGAGATTGGTGACGCCCGCAGCCCGCAGTTCCTCCTCCAGAGTGGTGCCAATAAAGGCGCTATTCACGTGTTTACGGATCAATGGCTCACCGGCGCGGGGCCGCACTTCAGGTTTGATTCTGGAGCCCTCTTCAGTGGCCGCGAAGACCGAGTGGGGCTGCAGTGAAAAATGCTGAACATGCCACAGCGGCCAGCCGCAGCGGCGCCAAGCTTCCAGAAGGAGTGCGATTCGCTCTTCGGCGCGAACATTATTGCGTGGCCCCCAACGAGGGTCATCAAACCCCTGCTGGATGTCGATCAGGATCAGGGCGGTATGAGTGTTGACAACCAGCATGAGTACTCCTGTAGGCCTTCAAAGTAAAAGGGACGAATGACAACGAGCAGGCGGCGGCCTGACTCACCTCACCCCGGTTGCCCACCAGGCACCAGGGTCAGACCACCTGCCTGAATGACCGGAAGGGAAAATAAGGCTCTGAGCGCTCCGCATCTCCGCCTGAGCGGCACACAAGGTCACCCGTACGCGGCCCATGTTCAGACCCTTTGACTGTGCAGCTCCCGTTCTTCACTTGCCCTGCACACCCAGCGTGCCAGTAGAGAGTGACCTCCTGAGGCCTCACGGGGAGTGCAGCTCGACCACCCTCGCCACGTGTCCACCTGCAGTCTGTTCCTGCCACGCGACGTAAGTGCGCCCGTCGGGGCCGATTCCCAGGTCGGTGAAACCCGCGTCTCGTCCTGATGTGCTCAGCGCCCCGCCTCCCAGTCCACGCCAAGTCTTGCCGTCCCAACGCTTGGCGTACACTTGCCGGCTGCCGTCTAATCCTTCGGCCCACGCCACCGTGACCCGGCCTTGAGCGTCAAGTGCCAACGCTGGACGGCCTGCAGGCGATTCGGTGCGGACGTTCAGGGCGTCTCCCAGGGCCTGCCATGCCACGCCGGTCCAGCGCTTGACGAACAGCGTGTCGATCCCGTCTTGGTCTTCCAACCACGCGACCACCGGTCGGCCCGCGCCATCCAGACGCAGCGCGGGCGCGAAAGTGTACGTGTTTGGACGGCGATTGAGCGCTCCTCCCAGGGCCTGCCACGCCGTGCCCGTCCAGCGTTTGACCAGCACGGCGCTGGTGGCCGCGTCCCCTTCCAGCCAGGTCACCACGGGGGCCCCCGCAGTGTTGAGCGCGATGGCAGGCAGCAGCGCGACCTGGCGACCCGAATTGAGGGGAGGGGAGCGCCGCCAGGTCACACCATCCCAGGTTTGGACGACCAGGAGAGTGCCCGGCATGTGGGTATTCTGGATGCCCCAGACCATCACGGCTTCTCCAGCACTGGACGCCACCCGGCGCACCCGCGCAGCATAGGTGAGGTCTTGCCCGAGCCGCCGCGCATCCCAGTCAGTCCAGGTTCCGTTCTGAAAACTCCGCACCACGTGCAGGTCGACATGGTCGAGGTTCTCGTTCCACGCCAGCAGGGGACGGCCCTGGGCATCAATGGCCAGGTCAAGCGTGGTGGCTTCTCGGGGTCGCGAGTAGTTCAGCGCCCCTCCGAGATGTTGCCACTGCCCCTGGGCGTAGCGGGCGACATGAACGTCTTGACCGTAAGGTTGACCGGCCTCTTGGGCCTTCTCGATCCAGCCCAGCAACACGTCACCGTTTGGAGCCACAGCCAAACGCACCTCAGTGACCTCCTGAGTGGACATGGTCGGCAGCCGCACAAATCGTTCAGCGGACTCGCGGCCGCCGGCCAGGGCCACCCCGAGGAGAGCGCAAAGGAGGGAGAGACGGCGCGGAAGTGTGAGCATCATGGTCTCCTGAAGGTTGGAAGCGGGGAGGGTTGACCGGAAGTGAAAGAAGGGCTCAAGGAGACGTTGACCAGCGTGCTGAGCGAGGAAGCACAACAAGGCGCTCAGTATGGGCTTGGGTAGCCAGACCACCTAGAGGGACGGATCGATGTTCCAACCCTCACATATCGAATATTTCGATAGAACAGCAGGCCGTCTGATTCGAAGTTCTGCACGCTATAACGGCGCTTCCCCTTCACCTCGGTCTCGCTCACGGCACTGCTGTAAAGGCCCGAGCAGGGCACCCTTACTGCCTCGGCTGTTCACCTCTTGCCCTCAATCGCGCATGCTGCGAACGAAGCTGCCGCACCATTCTGGAGTGCCAGCACTCTTGTACGTATTGCCTGACCGTTGCCTGCCGCTCCAATTCATCTTGCCTGCGTCGGTTCAGGCACTGCGTCACTGGGATCGCCAACTCGATTAACCGTGCGGCATGCTGGTTGTTTTGCCTTAAGTTGACCCATGGCAAATGTAGGGCAGGAGTGGCCTGAAGTTCAGGCTATTCCTACCGCGAGCATTGTCCATATCTGGAACGCTGACTGCTGATGGGCTCGTCTCATGGGGGCAGAAACGTGGTTCGGGTGTGATGGCCGAGGTTTTCCAATTGGGCGTATAGGTTCAGAACTTCCTGCGCGCGTTCCTTCCACCCTCATCCCTGTTGCCGTTCCTCATGCCGTGTTGATCAATGCAATTGTTCCTTCAGGTTGTTGCAGCGCTTCATGGAGATCATCTGAAAAAGCTCAGATGCCAGAAGCCTACCTTCCTCGTTCTCCCAGGGCTGATCTCTGCCGTTGGAGAACCGCAAAGAGGGCTTACACGCGTGGTGAGGCCTTCCGGCCAATGTTTCACGTCACCGGCGTGACCCGTCTCCCTGCTCGGTTGACAATCCACGAGGTTCCTCTTCTTGTTCCAATGCCGTGATCACAGCAGCCATGTCGTCTCGCGCTCGGCCTGCCGCAAGTGTCTTTGAGAACAGGGTATGGCAGATGTCCAGAAGCGGCGAGGAGATGCCCGCCTGACGGGCAGCATCCGAGATGAGCGTATTGTTCTTCAGCACGTCCACAATAGAAGCCTGGACGGTGAAATCCCGTTCAATCATCTTGGGTGCTTTCACGCGGGAGATGGGACTGGAAAGCTGCCCTGCATTCAGGATTGAGAGGTATTTTTCCATATCCAGGCCGTACGCTCTGGCGAAGTGGATCGATTCGGCCAGCCCGGTCACTGTCGTGATGAGGTAGACATTAATCGCGAATTTCATCAGGAGAGCATTCGGCACGTCGCCGCAGACGACCGAAGTCGAGCACATCGGTTGCAGGAGCGGCTCAATCACAGCGACGGCTGCGGGTGTCCCAGCAAGCATGGCGACGAGTTGACCCGCTTCCGCAGGCTTCTTTGAACCGGATACGGGCGCTTCAACGTATTCCCCTCCTGCAACGCGAATGGCGTGTCTCAGAGCAGTGGAATCTTCAGGGGCAACCGTGCCCATATTGACAATGATCCGCCCCTGAACGTTGAGAGTGAACTCCGGTGTGTCCCTCTCAAGCACCTCATCAATCGCGTCACTGCTGCTGAGCATCAGGATGGTGGTCTTGCAGCTCCGCAAGACGTCGCGGGCCGTGATGGCCACCGCCGCCCCGGCCATCACGAGCTCAGTACATTTTTCTGGGGTACGGTTCCAGACCATGAGCGAACCGCAAGACCGCTGAAGATTGATGGCCATAGGGTGGCCCATGGTACCCAGTCCAATAAATCCAATCTGCATCGACTTCCTCCTCATCACGCTGAGGCTGCAGACACGCTGGTCTTTGCCTGCTCCGACGTGAAGATAGGGAGCTGTGGGGCACTTTTCTTGGATGAAATTGATCCAGTGCGTCCGGTCGCGTCATGCACAGCAAAAGCGTACTGGGCGGGCGTCAGGCCGTACACGCGCTTGAAATGACGGTTAAGGTGCGGTTGGTCGTAGAACCCGCAGAGCAGAGCGGTCTGGGCCAATGTTTCGCCCCGGCGGATGAAGTGCCTGGCCTGTTCAGTGCGCCAGAGCATCAGATACTCGTGAGGCGTGAACCCCAGTTCCTCGTTGAATGCGCGGATGAGGCGGAAGATACTTAGTCCGACCTTCGGCACGACGTCCATCAGCCGAATGGGTTGATGGAACTGGGTATGAAAGACCTCAAGGGTAGACGCAACGGCTGCCGAATACCGGCTCACGGATTGACCTGCAAGGCCACCGGCCGCGCTCAGGAGTTGCCTTAACGCACGAAGGTTTGCTTGCCCGTCGCCGGCATGCTGACTGCTCTGGAGCGACTTGAACAGTCCCGAATTATAAATCACGCCGTTTGGGAGACTGATGGATGGACTGACCTTCAACTGATCAGCGGTTCGATGCACCGTGGACGTGGGTATTGAGAAAGACGAGTAGGCCCAGCCCCTGCCGTCTATGGGGGTCGCCGTGTGACGCGTCCAGGCGGTAATCAGGATGATGGCCCCGGGGCGGCAGTGAAACGGAGTTTGATTCAGAGTGACGAGAACCTCACCGTCTTCGATCAACGCAACCACATTGGATGGATGAGCATGCGGCATGAAGGTATGCCGGGTTGCCCCCACTGACCAACTTTCAATTTCCAAGTCGCTGCGGAAGGTGGCCTGCAATGGTCTGCGAAGGGGGAGACCAGCAGATGGCTGAGCGATCACCAGCGCCCGTGGATATGCTGCCAAAAGTGGAGGACGGACGCTGGCCGATCCGGGATGCTCATGAGGCCAGGGTGATCCAGACTGGCCTGTGCAGGCACTGCCACTGTGCTGATCGTCAGCAGTTGATTGGATCTTTGCATCTCGCCTGCCAGAACCAGACCGAGCAGCATGCGGGAACAACAGGTGAACATACACCAACCTCCTCTCATGAAGGAGCCGCCCATCTTGGACTGCCACACCGTTATTTTCTCGGAGGCCGCTCTATGCAACCATCTAATTTTCCGATGAAGACGCCGGGTTGGATCAAAAGAGGATATAGAGCAGCTCATGGCTGCGGGGCAAGTCGGTAGATGACGCGTTCTGCCCCGCAACACATGGCACTGAGTCCACCGCTCAGCTAGGCATTCATTCCCACAGCGACTGATGGGTCACTCTGGCCTCACCCCACCGAATCGCGGTTCCTCTTGGGACAAGACATGGCACGGTGCTGACGCCGTTACGGATGGTTTCCGCTGTGCTGCTTCCCAGAGAGGAAGCCTCCTACCAGGCGAATTTCTGTTCCATTTTCTCCGTCTAATTTGAGCGTATTGTTCTCGTCCTCATGGCCGCTTATGAACTCACCCTAATTGGAGCGCCACAGGTGTTGAGGAACGAGCCAGTTCTCCTGCAAGGGGTTCTGGGAAGAGCAGGACTCGTGCCAAGCTGCGCACATGCTCTCGAGCGGCATGCAATGTGAGTACCAAGTCCCTGAAGGCCGTCACCAGCGGATGGTACGCTCCTGCCTCCGTCATCACCCTACCTGTAAACCGCCACAACGGTGTGGACAAGGATTCGGTGCGCAGTCCCCGAGGGAGGGGCGTGACCACCAAGCGGCTCAAGAGGGTGAGGCCATGCCCCTGGGCAACTAGGCCCAAGACTACGCCAGGATCGCGCAGCCTAACCCAGTCGACCGTTGACACTTCCAGTGTCAGACCGTCCTGAGCGTTGACTCGGTCAAGTGACCCTTCTCCGTCGGCTACGGAACCACTGCGTCCGGCAGCATGGCCTCGCCCCGGAACACCGGTACGCAGCCGCCGCCAACGCTGGCGCGGATGCCATCCGGAGTCCGCCGCGCAGTGGTGCGCATCTGGCTCGGTCGACCCATCTCGACCCCCTGGACGATGTCCCAAGCGCCGCTCTCAGCACCTGATAGGTGCAGCAGAAAGCCGGCCAGCGGCGTCGCTGCGCTGCCGGTCGCCGCATCCTCCCAGGTGCCAGACAGCGGCGAGAACATCCGGGCGCGCAGACCTGGCCCATCACGGCGGTAGAGGTAAAGCGAGAGCCAGCCGCCAAGTGAGGGCGTCGCCGCCACCGCACGGCGGAAGGCGGCCAAGTCGGGCGCAGCCGCGGCCAGGGCCAGCTCGGTCACCTCCATCAGTAGGCGCGCATTGCCGCCGTCCATGGCAACCGTCGGCGGGTGGTTGGCAGTAATGATCCCGTCCGGCGTGATCCCCGCACAGGCAGCAGCGAGATGGCGCGGCAGTGTGGCGCCGATAGACAACGGCAGCGGCGCGGCGATGGTAGCGCCAGCGACTGTGCCAGCCGCATCATGGTCAAGCCGCACCTCAACCAACCCAGCAATCTCCTCGAAGCGCAGCAGGCCGTTCCGCGCTCGGTCAGCCAGGACGAAGCCAGTGCCAACATTGGGATGGCCAGCGAATGGCATCTCGGCGGTACGGTTGAAGATGCGAACACGGGCGGTATTCGCGGGGTCTTCGGGCGGTAAGACGAAGGTAGTCTCGGACAGGTTGAGCTCACCCGCCAGCGCTTGCATTTCGGCCCCCGAGAGGCCCCGTGCATCTGGGAAGACGGCGAGCTGGTTACCGCCGAATTGCCGGTCAGTGAAGACATCCACTGTGACGAAGCGGTAACTGCGCATCAGCTGGTGGCCAGCCAAACCGGATCTAACGTCATGCCTTGACTGAGAGATCGGTAAGACTGGCTCCAGCCCAGCGCTGCCTGGATCACCCCTTGAGCAGAAGTGAACTGATCATTCACGGTGGCCATGACGCACCTGAACTCAAGCAGGAAATATCGTTCGTCTTGCAGGCCAGTAGACCCATTCGGCTGATGACCAGGGGGAAAGGGGTGTATCACATGTTCAGCATAAGAACATTCAGGGTGTTTCGGGTAGAGGAACTGAGCAACATTGATCAATTCCTCTCATAACCACCCGTTGAAAAGTTTAGCCCTCAGTACCCTACACTCTTCGAAGGGTTGAAAACCTCATCTGATCCGTCATCAATGCCTCCAAGGCAGTGGTAAATCGGATCCGAGCCGCCTCAGCGCTTTCGTCCCCAAAGACGTGCAGGTGGGGATGTGCGAACAGGTGCTGCATTCCAGCTTGAAAGTCTTCAAGGCGGGAAGTTGTGTCGACGGTGAGCCATCCATGTTCTTGTAGACCAGGGGGAGTTTTGAGGGGGAGACCCAGATGGTGAGCAATCGCCTGCCCTGTCATGATGGCTTTGCCTTCCGTGCTGGTCACGACACGGGAGGTGCTTAAAGCCGGGAGCTGTGGGTCATGAGCTTGCCTCGATCTTGCGTACTTGAAGTTACACCACGGCGTGAATGCTGAGCTGCTCGAATTCTAGCGGGGTTTTATACCCTAAGGTCGAATGCCGACGCCGGCGGTTATAGAACACTTCCAGAGACTCAAAGACTTGGCTGCGCCCCTCCTGGCGCGTGTGGAACACATGGTCTAAGAGCAATTCCCGTTTCAAGGTCGAAAAAAACGACTCCACGACTGCGTTGTCAAAACAATCTCCTTTCTTCCCCATGCTGGGTACGGCACCACCTGTTCGCAACGCCGCCCTGTATAGGCGACTTGTATGCAGGCAGTGGCCTTCGGTCTGATGCGGTTGCTTATTTGCACGCTTGGAGTTGGAGAACGTTAGCGAAGTGTGAGGCGGGCAAGACACCAAAAAATTTCCCCCTCAACTTGCGAGGGGGTTTATTTCAACTGCGGTGAATTGTCTCACGCGGGGCGGACTGGCGCGGCAAAGAGGCGGTGCAGGACGGCGCGCAGGCTGAAACTGGGGCGGGCGGGTTGGCCTTGGCGGGCACTGCGGGCCTGAGCTTCACGGGTGGCTTCGGCGCGGAGGGCTTCGGCGTGCAGGACGTGGATTTCGGCGTTCAGGAAATGCATGGGGTTCCTTGGGGCGCGGCCTGTGGGTGGCCCGGTGGTGCGCCTTTGTTGCGCCTTTATGGTGCGCTTGTGTGCCCGTGCAGCACATGCGGCGAGTGGCGCATAGGTGAGTGAGCCGAGTGGCTTAGGCAAGAACTCAAGCAACTCGTCCGTGCGCCTGCACCACACCGCTCAGCAGGGAGGCAAGTGCCAACGGCACGATGACCCACCGGGTGAGCGGCTCAAGAGCAATCGAGATGGCCCGAACAGTCTGGACATCTGCACTGGTCACGCCGGTCACGGCCAGGGCCAGAAAAGCAGCCACCGCGCCCAACCACCCCATGGACGCGCTGACATGCACCGTCAGCGAAAATTTCCGGAGACCAGGGGTCAAGGGCATCAGGGCGTACGGCTGTCCAGAGGTGCTTTGGCCATCAATCTGCTGTGCATGAAGGGCTAATGCCCCACATGGAGCAGGCTGAGGAGCACCTGAATCGCCGCTGAAAGCGTTCCAGACGTGGTCAACGCTCGCGGCGGGGGTGGCCTGAAGTTCAGGCCACCCCCGCCCTTCATCTGGCATGTGGCCATGTGAGGCAACACAACTCTCAGCCCTGCTACGGCAGGTGCGACAAGGCGCGCTTGGCGAGTACGGCTAGGCGTTGGGCATTCAATCTGAACGCCGAGCGATTGAGAGAGGTGCCGATCATCAACATAAGGGTGTCGCCTTTCCGGACAAGCATGACGGCGCTGCCGACCACCACGCTCGTGCTGCCCACCGTGTTGACTGCTTCACTGCTGGTGCCCACCGCCTCATTGCCTAGACCCGCCACCGGCTTTATCCCCTTAAACCCTGAGCCACCTCCTGCGCCGTGTAGAGCAAAGGCGAGCAGCGTATTGCCTTTGAGGTAAGTGTGGGCCGGTGTGATCAGTTGAACCATCAAGGCTCCGTTTTTATAGTTGAACCTGCAGGTGGGAAAGTCTTGGTCAGGATCGGGCTTGGACGTAACGCTGGTAATCCCCAGGGCAAGGCCCACATCGTTTGGGGTAAACAGCGTGCAAGGGTTGGGGGTGGCAGCGGCGAGAGAGGACAGGGTCAGGGCAGACATGGCGAGCAAGACCTTCATAGGGGGCTCCTAAGAGGGGAGGAAATGACAATGGGGCGGCTTGGGATTGAATCAGGACAACAGCCGTTTAAGTTTGCGGAGCCGAGTGCACTTGTGAGGCCCGCGGGCTTCTGGTGGAGTCGGCTTTAACGTGAGTGTGTGAAGCCGCACTCCGCCCTGAATCAAGGTAAGAGGGTTGAGGGCCGTGAGCTCAGGGGTGGAAATTGATTGCATTAAAAACACGTTGTGTGGGGCATTAGTCCTTCATGCACAGCAGATTGATGGCCAAAGCACCTCTGGCCGTGCCAACCCTGGTGGGGCTGTGACCACTGCTGGGGACGGCAATAGGCCAACTCTTGGTACAGGCGGATCGTACGGCGCTGGCGCCCTCACGGGTATTCAGCAGCTGGACAACCGCAGCTGGATGAACGTTTACCGCCGCGTTCCGGCCCTGACGAACCTGTTCGTACCGGGCAGAGTTGGGCAGCAAGACTTTGCCCCTCACGGCGCGGAGGGACGTGTAGAGCGGAGGCTGAGAGCAGGGAACGCACGGGTTCGGGTCATGGCGATTTCTCCTTATCACGCTTTGAGCGTGATGGCCATACCGTAGGCGGCGTGCGGTGACTGACGCATGACACACTTCTAGGGGCCGGTCAGCTGATGGGCTGATGGGTGGCTGAGGCCCAGGGGCGGTCGCCCCTAAGATTTCCCGTGCCCAGCGGCCTGTTTGTCCCTGTCACGCGTCAATCAGGCATGGCCTCGTACGGTGACCTTGCCCATCAGGCAAGGAGAACTTACCCATGAAAACGCTGCACGTCCTGAACGCTGCTTTCCTCACTGCTGCGCTGTCTTCTAGTGCCAGCGGTAACATGGCCCCGCCCACTGCTCTTCAGAGCATCGAACTTACTCCGACGTCGGTCAGTGCGGTTCAAGGTGAGCGTACTCTTCTGACTGCCACCGTCCAAGACGCCCAAGGCCAGGCCGTGCCAAACGCCGCTTCGGTTGCGAACGGCTTGGGAGGTGAACTGGCCAGCGGAAGTGTGCAGAGTACCGTTTCGGTAGGTGGAGTGACCAGTGCGCCCGTCACCGCACCGGGCGACCAGCCAGCAGGAAGCTTTGACCTGACCCTCTCGGCCGATAAGCTGCCCGTCACTCCCGGGACGAGCGCGAGCCTGACGCTGAACCTCACCCGCAGCATAGGCTTCAGCGGCGCGGTGACCGTAGCGCTTAGCGGCCTGCCGGCTGGAGCCACCTCGTCCAGCGTGACCATTCCAGAAGGACTGGTCAGCGGCACAGTGACCGTCAAAGCCGCAGCGAACGCCGCCCACTCGCCGCCCACAGCAGTAACACTGACCGCTACGTCCGGTACCCTGAGGGCCGCCAAGACGCTCACCGTGACGGTGCGTGGCCGAGCAGGAAGCCTCGACACCACGTTTGGAGCGGGCGGCACAGCCAAGATCGCTACGGGTTCCGGCTTCGACTACGTGTACGCCGTCGCGCAGCAGTCCGACGGTAAACTGGTGGTGGCTGGAGAAATCTCCGGTGCGTACAACGACTTCGGGATCATCCGCCTCATGCGCGACGGGGCACCCGACCCTAGCTTTGGTACCGGTGGTCAAGTCGTGATCGATTTTGCTGGCGACCGGGACACCGCCCGCGCAGTGGCTCTGCAGAAAGATGGCAAGATTGTGGTGGCCGGAGGCGCCACCGTACCCGGCGATACGGAACGCTTCGGCCTGCTCCGCTTGAACCCGGACGGCACGCTTGATTCTACTTTTGGCACCGGCGGTAAGCTCACGACGGCCTTTCCTGCCAGCAGCGCTGACCGCGCGGGTGCGCTGCTCATTTTGCCTGACAACCGCATCGTGGTGGGTGGTCAAGCCTCTCGGAGCAGTTCGACCACCGGCGTGGACTTCGCGCTAGCCCGCTACCTGCCGGGCGGTGCACTTGACCCCACCTTCGGCAGTGGCGGTCAGGTGATCACACCTGTCGGCTCCTCCTCCTCCTCCGACAAGATCTACGCGTTGGCCCTGCAAGGCGACAAGATCATCGCGGGCGGCGGCGACGCCTTTGCAGTCGTGCGCTACAGCGCCGACGGTATGCCCGACGGCAGTTTTGATGCCAGCGCCGTGACCACCAGCGGCATCGTTCACTCGATCGCCACCGACGATCAGGGGCGCGTCATCGTGGCCGGTGAACAGGCCACCATCAGCACAGTCATGCGCCTGAGCAGCAATGGAACGCCTGATCCCGCTTTCGGTATGGGCGGCAAGACCACCTTGAACCTCAACCCTGGTCTCGAGAGCCGCGCGACCGGCGTGGCCCTTCAACTGGACGGCAAGCTCGTTGTGGGCGGGTGGGTGCAGGAGACGAACTCCACCAACGCGAATTTCGCCCTCACTCGCCTGACCCCCGCGGGTCAACCCGACGTGAGTTTCGGTCAGGGCGGCACGACCATCACCGCGACCCCCAAGGGAAACGAACGGGCCAATGCCCTGCTGCTGCAACCCGACGACCGCATCGCCGCCACCCGCATCGTCCTGGCGGGCTTCGATGACGGCCCCGACTTTTCCCTGACCCGCTACTGGCCTTAAGAGGTCGGCCCTCACCGTTGCCCTCTGCGCCACTGACCTCAACAACCGCATTTCGTCCCCTCTTCGCCTTCTTCTCCACAGGAGCATGCCATGACCAAGCACACCAGCCTCACCTTCGGCCTCACCACCCTACTCGCCTTGTCCCTGATGTCCTGCGGCAGTGGCAGCGGGGGCACCACTCCGCCCATCACGCCTCCCGGAGACACCGCTGGCAGCCCCAGCTCGGCCCCCAACACTGTCAGCGGACGGGTGCTGGATACGCGGGGTACCCCCATCGCAGGTGCCCTGATCTGGGTACTGCCTGCGGTCACCACCGGACTGGTCACCGTTCACACCGACGTCCAGGGCCACTATCAGTCCCCTGCCTTGGTCAACGTGCCCTACCGCACCTACGGCTACGTCCAGACCGAGTACCACGGGCAGTCATTTTGTCTGCGCCTGGCCGCTGATCAGCTCAATGAGTACGACGCCTTCAGTCCCGATCCCGCTGGCACCGTCGTTCGCAACTTCAAAGTGCAGCTGAGTGGCAAGATTCCGGACGCCAACACCGCCAACCGCTACTTTGGCGCGGAGGTAAGGCTGATGCACCATACGTGGCGCAACGATCAACAGCTGGCGGCCAGCGACTCGGCCGTGGAAGTCACGCTCGTGCCGGACGGGGCCCTGATCGACGGCAGCCTGGGGCAGACGTTGGTGAGGTCGGCCAAGGTGGGGGAGAACTTCCTGTACGACATCCCCATTGGGCATTACAACGTGACGGCGACCGAGGTGCACCGGGACGGGACGCGCACGCCGCTGGTGCTGGGGGAGTACCAGGGACCACCCAGCGCTCAGACGACGCTGGATTTTCTGACCTCGGGCGGGTGTGGCGGCAGTACCAGTAACGTCAGCCGCGCCTTCCTCTATGTCGCCCGGCCGTGAACCCGTCCGGTTGAACTCGCCCGCTAGGACATCCAGCATGCGAACGCCACTCTTGCTCACCCTCAAGCCACCTCGGTCGGTACCCCAGTCACCGGGGGCATCGGCGCGGCTGCAGGAACGTTAAGCCTGCCCGATCACAGCGTCAACATCGAAGTTCCCGCCGGGGCCGTGTCCAACGATCAGACCGCGACCACTGAGCCGGGCGAGGTGCCCACTCAGATCATCATTACTTGGGAGTTGACGTGTCGACCCTCATCGGCTTGATGCCTGAGCTTCCTGCTTGGGCCTTGCTGGCCTTTCACTGCCCTCCCTCAAATCAGCCAAGGAGCATCCTATGCACGTACGCCGCACCCCGATCCTGAAGTTCACTCTGGCCTTGTCCCTCCTCCTTCCTCCCGCCTCGGCCGCCTCCGCTCAACCCAGCCCCGCCACCGTCAGCGGTCAGGTGCTTGATTCGCGGGGCCGCCCCCTCAGCGGCGCGCTGATCTGGGTGAAGCCTGCTGTGACCACCGGATTGCTGACGGTGCGTACCGATAGTCAGGGGCGCTATCAATCCCCAAAACTGCCCAACATTCCCTACTACGCCGTAGGCTACTACCAGACCGAATACCATGGACAGAGCTTTTGCTTGCGGCTGGCAGCAGAAAAACCGGGTGGGTATGATGCCTTCAGTCCTGATCCCGTTACCGGGGTGGTCAGAAATTTCAGGCTGCAGCTCAGTGGCAAAATAGCTGATTCCAGCGGGTACGTCTCCTACCTCGGAAGCCAAGTACGCCTGATGTGGAAGGGCGATTACGACGCGGGCAAGACAGTGGCGCAGGACTCCAGTGTGCAGACGACGTTCACACCGAATGGCCCGATGATCAACGGCACGCCGGGCAAGGCCGTCACCCTCAAAGCCAATTACGGTAACCCCATCATGGAGGACGTGCCGGTGGGTCATTACCGTGTCAGCGCAGTCGAAGTGCATGCCGACGGCCACAAGACCCCTTTGATCGTGGGGCAAACAGACACGGCGCTGGCCGCCAGTACAAGTTTCGACTTTCAGCCGTCGGGTGGGTGTGGAGGGAGCACCAGTAATGCAGGCCGCGCTTTCTTATATGTAGCACGGCCCTGAGTTGGAAGAGTCTGCCGCTCCTGCAAGGCCTGTATTTCACGTCCTGCTTGGGCGATCTCACTCACTCTGGCTGGACACATCGGACAAAAATTCCGAATAACGAACAGCGTAGAGGCTTTTCGCCCGCTGCTCCAGCGCCGCCGCTTTTTTCGCTCCCCGCCAAGAGAAACTACGCTGATCCAGCTCTCTCCCACCCTGCCCGTTGTCCTGAGAGGAGTCACGCAAGTCCGTGCGCTGCGTGACTCCTCTCAGGCCTGGCTGGTCAGATGCCACCTCTGAGGGCAGGCACCTGTGGGTCGTGGGCCTACCAAACCGAACTTGCCCTGCGCCGCAGTGAAGGCATTCGGGGTTCTGCCAGGGCCACTGCCCAGCACGGTGACCATCGCGACTGCCAGAGATCTGCTAGGGCAACTCTTTCTGCAGGTCCAAACCCCGCGTGCCAGCAGGCCGCCGCAGTGGCTGACCTCTTTTCACCGGATCTTTCAGGGGCCAACCAGGAACTTTCGGGCCCACGGCTCCGAGGCGATCCGCCAGCGTATAGATCTGTGAGCAGACGTGGCCCCACGGCCAATTGGATGGATGTCTGGTATATCCTGCGCCCCCTGAGCAGGGAGGCCAACAGTCTGGCTCGACAACACGTCTAGATTGAGGTGGTGGCCGCGGATGCAGGCGCGCCATCCTCTGAAGCTCAACGGGGCTTTTGTCACGCTAGGGCACAGCGTAGCCTGCATGACGCCGACGCTGAGGCGGTATACGGGTCTTGGCATAGGTCAGATGCTCGCAGACAAGGGCGGGTCTCCGCTCTGCTTCACGCGGCGGGGCAGGGAGTCACACTGGGCGCTGAGTCCCCGGAAGCTGGTCACCGCAGCCGAGCTGGACGCCAATCCCAGCGCCTCTACAAACGCCTGTGCTTACGGGCGGTGACATCCAGCTCGGTGTGCTGTGCTGCCTGCAGGAGCGACTGGGTTCAGCAAAAGATTAACCGCGCTCTCCCGCCCCAGGGGGCAAAAAGCCTTACCCGTGTGACGGGCGCTCTTGATTCCACCCAGCTGAGGAGAGGCGGCCTTACCGCTCCTGAGGGGCTTCCCCAAGAACCTGCGCTCGCAGGTACGCCAACAACACCTCTGGGTGGGCAAAGTACCGGCGCTCTGTTCCGTGTGGAGCCACAACCGACGCACGCCAGACCGGCTGGGTATCACCGGGTTCATGCCAGATGCGCACTAGATAGACGGCATGTTCTAACGCTGGGCGAAGTGGGGCGAGTGGTTCGGGCATGGTGGGTTCTCCTCAGATCTTGCCCACACGGTAGGACAGGCTCCGTGACTGGCGCGTGACAGCACCGACAGAGAAGGCATCGGTCTAGCATCCGAGCTGCCCCTGCCCTATGATGAAAGCCTCATGAACAGCTCCCCGGCATGGGTCTACCGGATGCTTGGCGAGCCTCGCCTGAGTGGCCCGGGGCGGCCAGACTGGCGGCTGGAACGCAAGCTTGCCGCCTGTCTAGCTTACCTGACGCTGGAAGGCCCAACCTACCGCTCCCGGCTGGCAGGCCTGCTGTGGCCTGACTCGCTGGAGGCAACTGCACGCAACAACCTCTCCCAACTGCTGCGCCGCCTACGAACAACGGCGGAGCTGGGACAAGCTGGTATGGCTGACCCTGTGGAGCTGCCCAGTGGGCTGCAGGTGGACGCTTTGACCGCGCGCACGCTGTACGCTCAGGGCCGGTATGCGGAGCTGCTCGCCTTTGAGGGTGACCTCCTGCAGGGCCTCAGCTACGACGACTGCCCCGACCTGGATGACTGGGTGTTGGCTGAACGTGAGCGCTGGTCAGAATGGCGGAGCGAGGCCTTGCGGGCAGAAAGTACCCGGTTGGAGCGGGCAGGGGAGTACGACGCGGCCCAGAAGTGGGTGCGCCAGCTGTTGGCCCTCGACCCGGTTTCCGAGGACGCTTGGCGCCGCCTGATGAGGCTGCAGTATTTACGCGGTGATCGCCCGGCGGCCCTGCGGGCCTACCAGAAATGCCGGGAGGTGTTGGCGCGCGAATTCGGTGCCCAGCCTCTCCCAGAAACCGTCCGTTTGGCCCAGGAGATCGACCGAGGTGAGGTAGCTGCCGCCGTGCCCGGCGAAACGAAGCCAGAACTGCCGCTCGCCGTGTTGCGCCCGCCCACCTTGGTGGGTCGCGGGCGCGAGTGGGCACTGATGGAAGACGCTTGGGCGCGGGGGCAGTGGATCTACCTGCGCGGTGAGCCGGGCAGTGGCAAGACCCGCCTTGCCGCCGACTTTGTGGGCAGCAAGGGGGAGTGCATCACCCTCAGCGGGCGGCCTGGGGATACGCAGATTCCCTTTGCGGCGACCGCCCGCAATGCCCGCACCGTTCTGGCGCGGTACCCAGACGTCCCCTTACAGCCTTGGGTACGCCGGGAACTGTCACGCATCGTGCCTGAACTGGCCGGGGCGAGCGGGCCCTTGCCGTCTATGCAGAGTCAAGAGGACTTGCTGCGGCTGCGTCAAGCGATGCAGGTCTTCTTCATCGAGCGCATCGGGCACCTCCCCACCCTGCTGATCGATGACTGGCAGTTTTACGATGACGTATCCAATGCTGACGCTCCCTATATGTGGTTTACGCCGCCGCCAGCGGGCGTGTCGGGTAAGATGCCCCATCCCACGGTCACCTACCGCCGGGGCGAAGTCGCGCCGGAGAGCGAAGCGCGAATTCTGGAATTTGTGGCGCAGGGCATGGCCGTTCTCATTGACCTGGAACCGCTGCCGGCAGTGGGCCTCCACGACCTGATGAACGAGGTCGGTGTGCCGGACGACGCACCGAGTCGCGAGCGCCTGATCCGGCACACGGGCGGGAATCCCCTGTTCCTGCTCGAGACCGTGAAGCTGCTGATCCAAACTGGTCAATTGCAAGGCGGCCTGCCAGAGCAACTGCCCCTGCCGGACAAGGTCTGGCAATTGATCGAACAACGCCTCGCGCTGCTGGGTACTTCGGCGCTTCAGGCCGCCCGCGCCGCTGCGACCTTAGGCCGGGACTTTGACGTTACCCTGGTGGCGGAGGTGCTGGGCGCGCCTGTGCTTGATGTGGCCGCCGCCTGGAGCGAATTGGAGGCGGCACAGATCATGCGTGGCAACGGCTTCGGGCATGACCTGGTCTCTGAGGCAGTGCTGCAGGGCATTCCCACCTCGCTGGGCCCACTGCTGCACCGCAATGCCGCGCGCGCCCTCGAGCGGGCGGGGGCCAGCCCGGCCCGCACCGCCCAGCACTGGTTGGAAGCCGGAAATCCCGCTGAGGCGATCCCCAATTTATTGGCCGCTGAGCGCCAGTCCCGTGCCCGCTTCCTGCCGGAGGAAGCGGAGCGTTACCGCCTTCAACGGGTGGTCATCGAGCGTGAAGTGGGCGCGCCCACCGCTACTGGGCCCGGGACGACGTTCTCCTTCCGGTTACCCACTGTCAAGGAGGGCTTCTTCGGGCGCGACGCCGACTTACGGGCGCTGCACGGTGCGCTGGGCAGCGGTGCCCCGCTCGTCACGCTGCTGGGCACGGGCGGCATCGGCAAAACTCGGCTTGCTCTGGAAGCAGCCCACGCAGGCGCAGGTGAGTTCTCAGACGGCGTGGTCTTTGTGCCGCTTGCGGGGGTGGCCGACGCGGAGCAGGTGCTCGGGCAGGTAGCCCGTGCCCTGAACATCAGCGACGGGGGGCTGGGGCTACACGACTCGCTGCTGGCCTTTTTACGGAGGCGGCGCATGCTGCTCATTCTCGACAACTTCGAACAGGTGCTGTTGGCTGCCCCAGACGTAGCTGCATTGCTGGCTGACCTGCCCGAGCTCAGGGTGTTGGTGACCAGCCGGGCACCGTTGCGGGTCTCCGGAGAGCGCCTGCTGCCCCTCGCACCGCTGCCCTTGCCCGAGCCGGGGGCTGAGGTCGGCAATCCCGGCGTGGCGCTGCTGGTCGCGCGGGCACGCGACGTGCGCCCCGACTTCTCCTTAACGGCAGACAACCACGCGGCCCTGAGCGGCGTCGTGCGGCGTCTTGACGGCCTCCCACTCGCGCTGGAACTGGCCGCCGCACGGCTGCGGGTGCTGTCGCCGTCAACGCTGCTGGCCCGTCTGGAACACGCCTTGCCCCTGCTTTCCCAAGGAGCGCGTGACCTGCCCGAACGCCAGCAGACCTTGCGTGCCGCCATCGCTTGGAGCGACGATCTGCTGTCCGCCGCCGCGCGACGCCTCTTCCGGCAGCTGTCTGTCTTTCCTGCAGGCTGGACATTGGAGGCCGCTGAAGCGCTGACGGACGAGGACAAGCGGGATGACGTCCTAGAGCACCTGAGTACCCTGATCGACCACTGCTTGGTGCGCTTGGAGGACACTGGGGGGGAAAACACGCGTTACGCCATGCTGTCCACCATCCGCGAATACGCCGCAGAGGAGCTGGCTGTCTCGGGGGAAGCTGATGGAGTACGGCAGCGCCAAGCGGCCTACTTTATCGCTCTCGCCCACCGGGCACGCCTGGGGCTCAGTTCTCCTGCTCAGGCCCGCTGGGTAGAGGAGATAGAGGCCGAAACAGGCAACTTTCACGCCGTCATGTCCGACCTCCTCGCCGCGGGGCGTTTGAATGATGCAGCGGAGTTGGGTTGGAATCTTTCGCCGTATTGGTGGATTACCGCGCAAATGCTGGAAGGCCGCGCCTTGATGACTGCCCTGCTGGCCCACCCACAGGCCGCCGCGCTCAGTGTGCTAGGGCAGGCTCAGGCCCAGGGCACCCTGGGCCTGATGCAGCTGTGGCTGCATGAACGAATAAGCGCGCGTGACGCACTCTGGAAATCGCGGGAAGCTTTTCAGGCCGTTGGAGACGACGAGGGGGACGTGCTGAGCAGCGTGTTTCTGGTGTTGGCCTTGGTTCAACTGGGCGAGGGGAAGAGCGCACACACTCTGGCGGAACCGAACGTGAACCGGGCGCAGAGGGCCAGCAGCTTTGCACGGAGCCTGGCTTACAGCGCCTGCGGTTTCTTATCAATGGCAGCGCGTGATCCGGACGGGATGGCCCAGTGGTACGGGCGCGTGCTGGCGCTGGCCGAGCCAGTGGACGATCACCTGAATGCGCTGCACGGCCACGCTGTGATCGCGGTGGCCCAGATTCTGGGCGGAGCGCATCTGAGTGCCGCCCGCCAACTCGCGCAGGCTTACCGGCACGCCCACGCTATCGGGTACAAGAATGGTCTGGCCATGGTAATGGAAGGCTATACCCTGATCCACGTACAGCGTCAGAACCTGCCGATTGTGGCGCAACTGTTTGGCGCCTCTGAAGCGCTGCGGGAGACCATCAATACGCCTGGCTGGGACGAAGGCCCACTGCCGCCGGATCAGACCCGCAGCCTTCTGATGGCCGCCTTGGGGGAAGTCGAGTTCGAGTCTCTGCGCGTTCAGGGCCGTCAATTGAGTGTGGCCGAAGCAGTGGCGCTGGCCCGGGTGGACTTGGAAGATCAGCCCGAATTGGCAGCCGTGGTGCTCCCCTAACGGGGTCAGGATCAACTGACCCGCCGCAACTGACCCAAGCCGCACTACCACCAATTCAAGGTAAGCAGCATCCAGCAAGCGATCCAGGGTTATTGGCTCTTCACCCTCGGATTCTGACTGAATATGACGTTTCAGAGGGCATCCACACAGATCTATTTCGGGGCGGTGCAACTGTCATCTGAGAGATGACAAGCCTTGGTGAGATTGATCACTTACAGGTCATGTACACTGCTTGATGCACTCCTGCAGCTCTGCACTCCCACCAGCTCAACCGACGTCAGGCGCGAGATCAACCTTAGGTTTTAGAAAAGTCGGTTAAGGCAACACAATCCACCAGGCTAGAAAGCTTTATTCACCGCCGCAATGGCCCGTTCTCTCAGTTCTGAGGGCGCTAGAGCTCGGAGGTTTGCCCCACTGATCTCTGGCTTGCTGGTGAGGGCTGGCGACGGCCCCACGCTCACTGCTTTGACTGGGGGATTGGTGCTCCTCTGGGTCATTGCGAACCCGACCGTTGTGCTGGGGCTGCCCATATAGTATTGCCAGCTGCCGGTGCCTACCAGGGTCGGCTGGCCATTGATTTCGGTGCCCACAAGGCCGTCTGCATCCAGGCCGATGAATCTGGCCCACTGATACGCCTGATCAGGATACATTCCGGCGAACAGCTCGCTTTTGCCAGTGGTAGTCTTCGTTCCTATCAGACCGATTTCGCGTTCGTAGGGACACTCGTCTTTTGACACGCACCAGACGGCGGCCCCAGCGCTGGCATTCGTCATCCCAGCGAGTGGACTCACTCGCCTAGCGATGCTCATTCGGCCCACGCTCACGCTGCCATCAGGAAACGCCATGCCCCACACCCACTCGCCGTAGTACGGCGTCCGGATGTCAGCGTCTTCGGATGCATTCATGTTTGGGTTATAGGGATAGCTCTGCGTACCTCCGCCCGACGAGCCTCCCGTCGTCCCATCAGGGGGCGTGGTCGCGGGAGACTGACTGCCGACCCCGCAGCCGCTCAGAACAAGTGGAACGCAGATCAACACGAGCTTTTTCATACCTTCCTCCTGGTCGGTCACGTAGGTGGTACCGAACTGGCGTGACCTTAGAAAAGACCCAGTGATTGGGGCGTGACACTGAACTGATGCGTTATGACTTTATGTATTGAGCCAAGTCCTGGAGACGGTCCACAGGGTTCCTCACACCGTCTAGGGACATGAGCAACTTGTCGGATGGGGAAGTTCACTTCTGGAGCAGAGGTCTCCGTGGTGATGAGGTCGACCAGCGTGTATTGGGAACGGGTCACCATAACGCTGCATGAGTTGGGGTGTCGTGTCAGTGTAGTTAAGCCGGCTGCCTCTGCATCTGGAGCGTACCGCACGAGGTCAAGCGCCACCCTAGGGAGTGTTCCTCACCGCTGCGACAACCCGCCGCTCCGGGTTCGAGGGCCAACAGCAGGCCGAGAACCGCCGAGACCGGCTTCAGCGTGCTGATTAGGGCTGGGACCAGAGTCAGGGCCGCGCTTTGACGGGCGGGACGGTGCTCGTCTGGGTCAATGTGAAGTCGACAAACACATCGTGAGCGCTGTCGTAGTTCCAGTTGCCCGAGCCCTGCAGGGTAGGACGTCCAGCTTTGTCTTTCCCCACCACACCGTCCAGGTCCACCCCGACGAAGCGGATAAATCGGTCCGGGGCCGGGTCGTCCATCTCGACGATCAGTTCGGCCGCTCCGTTGTTGGACGTCGATCCGATCAGGGCTGTATCGCTCTCAAAGGGGCACGCGTCTCCAGCGGGACACCAGACGGCGGCGCCGATGCTGGCGTTCGCGTAGCCTTGTTTGGGCGTCACCCGCTTGGAAATGCTCATCCGGCCAGAAGCGACCGTTCCATTGCGGAACGTGATGGTCCACTTCCACTCGCCGTAATAGGGCGTGCGGGGATCGGTGGCCTCGGTGGCGTTCTTGTTCGGGTTATACGGATAGCTTCTGAGGGTGCCAGCGGGCGTTGTCGGTGCTGAGATGGCGCCTTGACCGACGCTCAGCACCAGAGCAGTTCCAAGCAGCATTAGCTTTTTCATCATCTTCTCCTCGTCGGTCAGGTGAAGACCGAACTGGACTCACCTTAGACAGAGCACCGTGATTGGAGGGTGACTCCAGGGCAGCCTTCACCACGGTCAGGCCCATACACTTCGCCCTGCGCCACTCAACCGTTGGTGACCGAGAGATCCATTGTCTCGTGACCTCGTGCCTCGGGCCGTGAGGGAAGTGGAGACCACACCGTTGACCGCGTAGGAGTTGAGCTTCATCGCCGTTGAAATGGCTGCCTCAACACACGAATGGTGAGGCGCAGCAATGCCAGCGCCGGAGGATGTGTTGAACTGAACCTTCCGTAACGCTAGGCAGGGCCTCGCGGCCTTTTCCCGTTCCACAGTGGATGTGCGGCCTTTACCGCTTCCGGCTTTTCAGACTCTGGTACAAGCGGGCAGCTCCTCTTCGTGCTTCCCGATTCTGCTGGCGAATTCAGGCGACAGTCTCCAACCCCAACATTCTTCGATGTCGAGCGGCGACGATCCGCCCTAGAAAACGACAGGGTGTGAATTCGCCAACAAAGTCCTTCCCTTGCACGAGTCACGGTCTGCTCAGAAACAAGTCTTGTCGAACCATCCTGAATCAGGAGGTCAAGTTGCTTTCCATTCCCTTCGTCGTGGTGAGCCTTCACCTGTCCCGTCCATGCCAGCTCGGCCTTTGACTACTGCGCCACCTGCATCCTCTTGCTCACACGCTGACATGTTCGCGTCCCTCGCGGGCGAAGCAGTTTCAAAATTGCCAAATTCCAACGTGCAGGGCGTTTTAAAGGTCCTTCGTCGTCTGCTGTGTGCTGGGTGGATTGAAGTTCGTCCATCAGGGAGTCACGGTTCCTTTGATCAGTGGCGTGCCTTTTGGCTCAGGCGTAGTGGCCTGGGTTCATCTGTTTGATCTGCCGACACGTTGAGCACAGGCTTCTTTTGTCCCCTGAAATCTTGTGATGCGCTGCAGGGTCCTGCGGGCTTGACCATCGCGATGGTTCTGGGCGGAGAGTAGGTGTCTGCTGCGGCATGACGAGGTCAGATAGACAGCGACGTCCATTGTCAGCTCAGTGGGAAGACCCAGCGATGAGGCTCCAGCGCCCACTGAGTCCTTTAACCGATGAGCCGATTTTGACGGGCCCAACTTTAGTAGACAGGGAGGCTTTGGCTTCAGCCAAGACGCCGACGTCCTTGAATTCTCCTTCAGCATTGAGGGTGACGTAAAAACCGCCTGCTGCTTTGATGCCCGCTGAGGTGAGCGGCACTTCGGCCCCGATTTCGGCCCCTGCCGAAACCGTGACGTCACCGGACGTAAAGCTTTTGTCGACCTTGCCAAACGCGCCAATCCAGCCGGGTGAGGCAACCTTGAGACTGGCCTTGTCACACGACACGCTGATCTGCACCACCTTGATCGACACCGATAGGCTCAGGTGGTCCATGGTGCCGGAGCAGAGGTCGGCGCGCGGCGTATGGAGTGGCCCCGCCACCTCCTGCACCAGTGAGGTCGTCTCACTCTCAACACATACGGTGGCTAGGGTTGTCACCAAGCCGGTCCACTGCGCCGCGCTGTTGACCAAGGTGGCGTAACTGTTGACTGCGGTGTGCTCGGCGGTCAACGAGGCGAACAGGTGCCACTGCGAATCGCTGGAATTGGCGGCCAATCCAGTTTCGAGTCGGTACTGGGCTTCGGCGGCTTTGGCTAGGCGGGTGGCATACAGGTTCATCGCCGCCCGCCAACTGTTGGTCGCGCTACTCATGGCTGGAATACACAGCGCCTGGAGGCGCGGAAGGGCGTCCACTTGGCCAGCTGTCTGGGCATAGAAGCCACTGAACTCTTGGTTGAACCCGTCAATGACCCGCTGCACCTCCCGGTCGGCTTGCTCGGTGGCTGTCCACAGGGACCGAATTCGGGGTTCCCGGCGGGACTGAACAAGGGCGGCGTCCAGCGCTGCTTGCCGCAGCTGCACCAGCGGTGGCTCGCCCAAACGCTGCGCGCCCAGCGAAGAGATGAGTTGACTCTGCTGCTGAGCCAGCCCGTGCACCCGTCCCACCAGTGTGGTCGACAGGGCACCGTAGCTGGCGTTCAGCTCTAAGGCTTCTTTGGGCGACCCAGGTAACTTCAGATTGGGCAGATTGACTCCCTTGCCGTGTGAGATGTCAAACGCCCATTCGATAGGCCGAGTTGTCTCCTCTGTGCCTTCCGGATCGTCGTCCGAAGTGACCTCGGCTGGGGGAACTCCGGTGGGCGTCACGGGGGTTCCGGGCGTGGCTGGGGTAGGTTGGGCGGTGCGCCGTCCGCTGGCCCGGAGGAGGGTTGCGGCCTCTGCCGTTTTCCCTGTGCAGGCCAGTGCCCGGGCCAAGTTACTCCGCGCCTCCACCAAATCGGGGGTGAGGCGCAGCGCCTGACGGAAGAGCGGTTCTGCGCTGCCAGCCTGACCCAGATCCAGGAGTGCCACTCCCCGGTTGTTGAGGGCGACGGCCTGAGGCGACCATCCCAATGCGCCGCCAATGGGAAGGGGGAGTTGGTTGGCAGCGTCCAACACGGCCAGTGCTTCATTGGGGAGCGCCAGCACCACCAGCGCGCCGCCCAGATTTACCAACGTTTCGGCGTCTTTGGGATCCAGGCGGTGGGCCGTCAGCAGGGCGGCCGCCGCCGCGTTTGGCTTATTCAGCAGGGTAGCTTCCAGCGCGGCGGCCTTGGCTTTGGCCGCGCTGCGGGCGTCCTCACTGGCCGCGAGAGCCTTGAGACCCGCTGGATCGTGCTGCTCCAGCCAAGCTTGGGCGTGGGCCAGTGCACTGGAGAGGCTCAGAGCGACTGGGCGCTGGGCAGGCGGCTGAAGTCCAGCACTGTCCAGCGCCGCCTGTAGGGCCTGCGGGGAGAGTGGGGACGCGTTTCCCAGATGATTCTCCAGCTGGGCCAGCAGGGCGCCCGCATTGCCGGACTCGCCGCAGGCTGTGGCTTGCAGCTCGGCCACCTTATCTTGCGCTTCTTCTAGGGCCGGGCGGGGGAGGGCGTCGCTCCAGGCCCGCCAAGGCTGAGTCTGGGCAGAAGCCGTGCTGAGCAGCAGCGCACAAGCGAGCGCGGCCCAAGGACTTTTGTGAAAAAAGGTCATGATCTGACTGTAGGAGACCGTGCGTGACTGACCAGTGACTGTAGTGAAGAGGCCATCGGCTTTTGGCAATCTGCTTCAGATGGCTGCCGCGGCCCTGTGGTCACCCCGCCACCAGCTGGAACCTTGGCGGGGTTCCGGCTGGTGCCGGTCTTCCGCACAGAGTCCACTAGGCTTGATACTGCATTCGCCGAGACTCCCGTCCCCGACCTGTTGGGCCGCACTGATGCAGGAATTCCTGCAGATCCCGATCGCTGAGCGGGAAACGGTGGTCGAGCCAGGTCGCGTGCTGGACGATGGTCATTGGGACGCGGTGGCGGTAGGGTTGGGGGCCGGTCACGGCGGGTGAAGCCATCGCAGCCCCAATAGAGGCAGCACAACTATTAAGCGGCGAAAACACACACAGGATGCTTGAGCCTCGGGGCTTGGACTTCCACCATCACGCCGGGACCAGCGGTTGCATCTGGACCGAACGAAGCGGACAGGCGCCCTCATGGTCGCCCGTTCTCTAGGAAGCACAATTAAAAAGCGTTCCAAACGCAGGTTGCAGTTGCGGCGGGGATGGCCTCGTCCTCAGGTCACCCCCACCCTCTGTTGGAGGGCTGGGAAAGGCAACACACCCATTGCTGGACGCCCCGGTCGCTTCATGGGACGAGGAGGCACGCCCTGTCGCGTGCCCAATGATGCACGCCGGAAAACAGAGGTGGGATTTGTCGTCGTTCATGAGTGGCAAGTCCCTCCCGGCTAGGTTAAAGCAGCACAACCTTTTGCACCTGTGAGGCCCGGCGTAGACGTTACGCTCCCTAGCGCAATGCAGCCAGAGGAAATGCCCGCTGCTGCTGGAGGTAGGGTCTACGCTGAGGTACAGACGATCAGGTCCCTGTGGGTGACCACCGGGCGGAAGTGAGCGCCGCCAGGGTTCTGAGCCTCCACAGGATGGTCACAGGGCACTCCAATGGTTTTCCGGCAACCCGTGCTGTTCACGCAGCACCTGTGCGGCCTCCTGGTGAACCCGGCCTGCGTCTGAACCGAGCCGCACGGCCAGCAAGTCGTGGAGCCGAGCTTGCCACGCGACGTTGGAGGCCGCCTGGAGCTCACGTTCAGCCTGGGCGAGGTGAGGGTCTGCCTCGGTTCCCTGTCCGAGGGCCAGCAAGATCGTCGCCTCCTCCAAATTTCGCGCCGCCTTGAGGTGGCCCGGGAAAGGCCGCCCATCACGCGAGCGGGCGATCTCGCTGCGGGCCTCCTCCAGCTGTCCGGCGAGGCGCAACGTTTTGGCGTGGAGCACCGGGAAATAGCCGAGCAGCGCGCTGTGTTCCGGACCGTGATCCCGTTGAGCTTGATCGTACAACGCACGGGCGAGTTCGAGATCACCGGACGCCTGCGCGACCATGATCTGTGCGTTCAGGAGCGCGATGCGCTCGCCGTGGTTGGCATCCAGGCGGCCCAGGTGCGCGGCCCCCCGAGCCACCACCTCGCGGGCCGCCGCCACCTCACCGAGTTCGCACAGCACGCGCGCTAGCTTGGCGAGGCTCGACCCCGCCCGCAGGAAATCCTGTCTGCGGAGGTGCAGCGCCTCTGCCCGCTCCAGATGAGCGCGGGCCTCGCGCGGCGAGGTGGCGCTCAGGGCCAGCCCCAACCCCTCCTGCGCCTTGGCCTGCCACTCCAGCGACGCCGTGCGCCCGCCAAGGTCCGCCAGCCGCCCGAGATGAACGAGCGTCTCCTCGTGCTGCCCCCGCACAAAGGCCACGAGCGCCAGCCCCTCGGTGAGCTGCGCTTCCACGAGCCACGCTTCCTGACCCGGTTCGGCGGAGCGCAGGGCCGCCAGGCCCGCCTGAACGATCGGCTCGATGCGGCCCACGTCGAACGTCCGTTCGAGCAGGCGGTATTCCTGCATGAGGGCGGTGGCGCGCTCCATAGGCGTGACGGCTTGGATGTGTAACGCCCGGACGGCGTCCCCGTGCCGGGGATCGTCCATGTTGGCGAGCACCTCGGCGCGCAGCGCCAGGGCGGCGAAGGCGGCGGCGGAGTCGTGGGGGGCCAGCAGTTCGGCGGCCTGCACGAAGAAGCGTTGGGCTTCCTCCAGTCGGGCGGCCCGCCACGCCACGTGTCCGGCCCGGATCAGCCACGGAGCGGCCTGCGCCGTGTTGCCCCCGGCTAGCCAGTGCCCGGCGATGCGCGCGGGCGAACCTTCGCCTAACGCGGTCAGCGTGCGGGCTGCCGCGCGGTGCAGCAGACGGCGCACGCCCTCAGGCGTCTCCCCCCGCAGAGTCTCGGCGATCAGATCGTGGCTGAAGCGCTCGCCGACCACGATCTGAGTCTCCTCCAGCTCCTCCCAGGCGGCGGCAACCTCCAGCAAGGGCGCGCGCAGCACCTCGGCCACGCGTTCAAGGTCGAAATCGCTCTGCAAGACGGCGGCGGCCCGCGCGGCGTGCAGGGCGGAGGTCGAGAGCCCAGCCAGGCGACGCGTGATGATGCCCGACACTTTCTCAGCCACGGGGAGGGGCCCCACCGCGCCCTGCGGCCCCTGTTCAAGCATGTGCTTGACGGTCTCCAGCACGAACAGCGGGTTGCCCCCAGTGAAGCGGGCAAGCTCCGCGCTGCGCCCCTCGATTCCGGGCAGGTCGAGGCTTCCCACCAGTTCCTGCACGTCCGCGTCCAGCAGCGGCGCGAGGTCAATCCAGACCGACTGTCCGGCAGCCACGAACCGCTCGAACACCGCGCGTGTGCCCGGATCCAGTTCCTCGGCCCGGAAGGTGCCGACGAAATGCGGCAGTCCGCCCGCCTGCCCCAGCGGGAAGTGGCTCGCCAGCATCGCCATGCCCATGTCGGTGGTGGCCAGGTCGACCTCGTGCAGATCCTCAAACACGCTCACCACTGCGCCCAGAACCTGGATGGCCACGCCTGACATGACATGAATGGCCTCGATCATGCGCGGATCGCGAGGGCCGCCGCGCAGGTCCGCCCGCGTCTCAGGCAGCAGAGGCCCCAGGGCAGGCATGACCCACCCCGGCAGCTCGAACCCCGGCGGCAGGAGGTCCAGCACCCGGCGCAACATGCGTGCGGTCGTCGAAAAGGGCGCGGCGCGGTCGCCCGGCCGTCCCTCCAGACGAAAGGCCGGACCCTTGCTCGCCACGAAGTCGTGCATCAGCCGCGATTTGCCCGCGCCTGCAGGGCCGACAAGCAGGATGGACTGCCCGTTCGCCCACGCCTCTTCCATCCTCGCCCATGCCGCCGCCCGTCCCACCAAGACAGGCGGTCTCAGAACCGAGAGCGGGATACGGCGCGCCGAGGGTACTGGGGGCACCTCAACCGCGCCCCGGTCGATCAGGCGGGCAAGATCCTGGGTCTCAGGCATCGGCTCCACTCCCAGCTCGCGTTCCAGGACGCCCCGGCAGCGGTGGTAGGCCTTCAAGGCCGCCGGGCGGTCGCCAGTCAGGTACAGCAGCCGCATCAGGCGGCGGTGGGCGTCCTCCGACAGTGGATCAAGGTCAATCAGGTCGCGGGCCAGGCGGATGGCCCCAAGAAGGTCGCCCTCGGCCTCTGCCCTGCTCGCGGCCCCCGTCAACCGCTCGGCCCGCGCGAGGTCGAGCCGCTCCCGCCACGCCAGCAGCCACTCCGCGAGGTCGGGTTGATCGTCGAGGGCCACGCCATCGAGCAGCACGCCGGGCGGCACGGTGCCGGCCTCGGGCAGAGGCGAACCCGTGACACCCCAGGCCGTCACGTCCGAGCTCAGGGCGGTGCCGAGTGCGACCGCCTCCCCCGCATGAAGAAGGTCGGGGTGGTGGCTTTTCGCCACGCGGCGCAGCAGATGCACGAGGTTGTTGCGCGCTCCCCCCTCGGGTGTGTCCGGCCAGAGGAGTCCCGCCAACCGCGAGCGTGACGTAGATCCCTCCAGGGCGAGGTAGGTCAGGAGGGCGAGCGTCCGCTGCTCACAGCGCACCGCCCTCCCAGACGGATCGAGAAGGCGCGGTTTACCGAAGGCCGCCAGGTGCCAGGGCGCGCTGCTCATGATTCTTTAAAGATACCAGAGCGGCACCGTTCACCCATCACCTTGTGCGGCACCGATGGTTCCTATGCAGGCCGTCAGCGCAGGGTTCGGAAGCAGGGAGGCGAGGTCTTTCCGGCGGCCTGGCGGAGGCGGACGAGGAGGCTCAGGTCGCCGCGTGACCGGTCAGGTGGGATGACAAAGAGAAGGACGCTCCTCGCACAGGAGTCCCGCACCGATCAGTGCCACGAGGCCGGGCAGGACGAGCCACGCCCGGACCCGTGCGGAGAGACTCGGCAGGAGGACAGAGCGCGTGCCGTCGGGCGAGTGGTACACCGTCACTTGGGAGCTGGGCTTGTCACGCTCTTGCTGTGCCCGTGCCCAGGCCGCGTCAACGGACGCAGCCCCGGACACCGTGAAGTCATGAGTCACTCGGGTCACGCCCAGGGCCCTAGAGCGGTACGTGACGCGAGGCCCAAAGCGCTCGATCTCGGTTGTCGTTGGCGTTGATCTCCTGGGAGACGCTGCGCTCGAACGCCGAGGACAGAACGACGCCCTGCACGCCTTCCCAATGAGATTCGCTCGTCACGCTCCTCAACACGGGCACCCGCACCGCACCCACCACGAGACCCAGCAACACCCAGGCGACGCCGAACGTTCTGCGCAAGTCTTCCCGTCCTTGGCCTGGACACGTTGACGCATCCCCCTGCTCACCGCCGGGGATGAACCATCGACACTTCCAGCGTCACGCCTGTGCCCGCCCAGTAGATCATGTCCACGGTGGCGCTGGGGCCATAGTCACCTTTGCGCGGCGCGAGCCAGATCGGCCCCTTGCTCGAGATCGAGCGCGCCGTGACGGTGTAGCGGCCCTGCGGCACCTCGAAGGGAAGCTGAGATTGGCGAAGCTTGATGGGCTGGCCCTTCGAGCCGTCAATGAGCGATCCGAGCGGGGTCAGGATGAACTCGACGTCACCGTATTCAGGCATCTCCCCAACGTCGGACAGACCAAGCTGCGCGTAGAACATCGCGCCGTAGTAGCCGCCCCCCGGTGACTTCCCCATGATCCTCAGGGTGAAGTTCCGAACCGCGCCATCCTTGCCTAGAAAGGCCGCCGTATTGTCGGGTTCGGGAGTCAGCGTCCGCTGGTCGCCGTTGTACTTCACCACAAGGTGAGCGACGGCTGTCCACGAATTCAGGATTGGCATCTTCGAGAGGTCAAGGTCGTAGCGGCCCTGCGCGTCCGTGGTCGTCCAGACCTCGGAGCCGTCGATGACCGTGTTGTCCGCGCCGACACGCACCCCTTTCAGAGGCACGCCCAGGGAGTTTGTCACCACGCCGACCATGTGGAAAGGGCGCGCCTTGACGGGTACCGCTCGCGTCTGGCTCTGCTGGATCTGCGCGGTGGCAGCCTGGGTGTGGGAGATGGGGGCGAGCGGCGCGAGGAGCGAAACGGCAAGGGGCAGGGTTCGCATGGGTTGTTCTCCTTTGGGATCACTTCGGGAGAGGGAACTGGTGATGCTTTCCGTGGGACGGAAAAACGAGATCCTGCGCTCCCCACTCCAGCTCTCTCGTCCACTACTCAGGGGTTGTTGAGGAAGAGTTCGAGGGTCTCGCCGTAGTGGCTGTCGTGGGTGAAGGCAGCCCGCACGTTGGTCGAGGCCTCTTTCTGGAGGCGCGAACTCAGCAGAAGCTGCTGCCTGACGCCGTTCAAGACCTGTGTGGCGCTGACCCGGTAGCGGCCCAGCGGCACATTCTGAACGCCGGAACCAACAACGAACTTTCGTGTGAACGGCCTGGTGCTGCCCGTGGCGTTCGGACCGTCAGGGGTAAAGGTGAACTCCAGGGAGTCGTAATCGAGTTCGACGTTGCTGTGGGCGATGGAGGTGTACACCTTGCCGCCCGGAGCGTCGCTGGCCTTATAGGTGAAGTTCCGCACTGCGCCCTTGGATCCATCGAAAGGCGTGTCATCGTCGGGCGACAGGCGCACCTCGAACAGCTGCCTACCTACCTCCCCCCTCAGGTAGGCGCCCGCATTCCAGGTGCCGGGTTGATGGGCCAAGGCGATGCGGTAGCGGCCCTGGGCGTCGGTCTTGCCGAGCGCGTTCATGTTGTAGAAGGCGGTGTGGTCGGCGAAGACCTCGACACCTGCCAGGGGTTTGCCCTTCTCGTCGCGCACCACGCCCGTCATGACGTAAGGTCCGGCCTTGCCGGGGGCGCTCGCCGCCGTGGAGGAGACCCGCGTCAGGGTCATAATGTTTTCCTTGGAATTGGTGTGAACTTGGTACGTTCCGCTCAGGGTGTTGCCCCCCAGCTTGAGGTTCACCGTGGCGGTCTTGCCGTCCACCCACTTGAAGGTGTACGTGACGAGGTTCTTCTGGGCGTTGAAGGAGCCCGTGACCGGGAAGTCCATCTTCGCGAAGTGCGTGACGCCCGTGACCCTGTTGCCTTTGAGGGTCAGGCTCGCTTCCAGCGGGGCAAAGCCGTTCAGCAGGCCTTTCCAGGAGCCGCTGACGGGGTCGAGGGGCGCGGCGGAGGCGGCGGGCAGGGCGAGAAGGGTGAGGGCGAGCAGTCGGACGTGGGTCATGATGGATTCCTTTCGCACAGGCTGGTGCGCTTCGACTGGCCGGATGATGCGGGGGGCAGGATGATGGGCCGATGGTGCCCCCGGGGACGCAGCGAGCGGCGGCCCCCGGAAAGCCGAGGATGGTTCCCTCCGCACTTAAGGAGACCCCGCGTTCCATTGAGGGCGGTCATTTGTTTTGAGCAACTACAGCCAGGACGTTGCACCACAGCGGGGGGAAGCTGCCTTCCCAGGGTGAACACTTCCGGCCAACCCGATTGACGGGTTGTCTCACCGGAGAGACGGAGCAGCGAGCACGTAGGTTCAACCCAGGTCAGCAGGTAGGGGCGGTCGCCTCCGCCCTTGGAGGTCTTTCAGCGGCACCATCGGC
Organism: Deinococcus sp. Arct2-2; assembly: GCF_004801315.1. Classification (GTDB taxonomy): domain Bacteria; phylum Deinococcota; class Deinococci; order Deinococcales; family Deinococcaceae; genus Deinococcus. Next base: position 18,525 of record NZ_SSNW01000007.1, on the reverse strand, counting down.
CCATCATCTGCGTGCTCCTACGCTCCACTCACTGAAAGCGGCGCGTCCACAGCCGCCCCAGGAGGAACGACATGAAGAACGCGAAACTGCTGCTGCTCGCCCTGACCGTCACCACCCTCTCCGCCTGCGGGGGAGGTGCCACCTCAGGCCAACCCGCCCCCACGCCGCCCAGTACAGGGCAGCCCGCTCCGATTCCGCCCTCCCCTCAACTTCCTGTGCCCGGCACCCTCACCCCATACGTCATGACAGGCACCGTAAGAGCCGAGGCTGGTGAGCCTCTCGCCGATGTGGAGGTCTTTGCCGACCACACCGCCTACTACAACATGAACGCGCTCGGCAAGACCGACGCCCAGGGCCGCTACCGGATCGCCCTGGCGCACCAGCCCGGCACCTGGGCGGCGGGCGCGTATCTGCGTCTGAGCTTCGGTGGACAGATGTACGAGGTGCGCCTCAGCCCGGACACCGACATGCCCTTCGACGGCGCGCAGGGCGCAGTGCGGGACTTCACGCTCGGTGCTGACGACCTGCCCTCGGGCAAAGTGAACACCTCCGTCGCGCATTCCGCTGTGGAGCTCGACTACGACACCCTGGACTTCACCTTCACGCCTGACGGACCCAATATGCTGGGCAGCACCACACCCTTTACCCGCCCCTTCACCGACGGCTCCGGCGTCCTGGGCGTGCCCATCGGGCGTTACTTTGTGAGCGCCACTCACGTCCTGAACGGCATCAAGGAACAGCTGCTGCTGAGCTCTGCGGATCAGAAGACCTTCGCGCCCAGGGTACTCGCCCTGTTCCACGACGAGGGCGACCGTTACGGCAACACGATGGAGCTCTACCTCAAGAACCCCTGAACGCCTCCTCCCCCCCTCAGGCCGCCTTCGCCGGGCGGCCCTTTCTGTTGTCTGCCGTCCCAGTCGTACCCCCACCATCCGGCCATCATTCTCCCTGCGTCACCCTGAAGCTATGAAGACCACCTGGATGTTACTGCTGGCCCTCGGAACCGCCCTGCTCGCCTCTCCCGCCCTGGCTGCCGGGCCGTGGGTGTCGCTGAGCGACCAGACTGTCCTGCACCCCTTCGACAAGATGCGCGCGGAAGTCGCTGAGCAGCGCACCGGTGCCTGCAAGCCCGCCGTGCGCGACTACAAGACGCCCGGCCTCGCGCCCGCCGCTGGCCTGGACATTGACGAGGCCATCAAGTCGTTGGAGAAGATGCTGGCGACCCTGAAGCCCGGCGATCCCTCCCGCCCGCCCGTGGAACAGTCGCTGAAACAGCTGCGCGAACTCAAAGAGAAGGGCACCAAGGTCTTGGCCCTGCCCATCCGCCGCGAGAAGGGGGCGATGACCTTCGAGACCGCTCTCAAGACGGCGGAGACACTGGTCGGTGCAGCGGGCCGGAAAGCCGCCGGGGGCACGTCCTCGGATGTGGCGGCGGCGCTCTCCGTGAAGAGCCCACGCGCGGCCCTGGCCCTGCTTCTTGCCAGGCACCGTGCCAAACCCAAGGACGCGATGACGCTGGTGAACCTGGCGGGCGTGCTCACCCTCGCGGGCCTGCCCCGTGAGGCCATCGCGGTGCTGGACTGGGCAGCGGAACTGGGCGGTCCACTGCCCGCACCCGGCGGCGTGCCCGGCCAGGCCATCGCGTTGACCAACCGGGGCCACGCCTTCTTGGGGCTGGGCCGCTGGAGCGAGGCGCAGGCTCCACTCAAACAGGCGCTGACGCTCGCCCCTGACCTCTCTGAAGCCCGCATGAACCTCTCCAAGGCCCTGCTGTGCAGCGGCGATGTCGCTGGCGCAACCAAAGAGCTGCGTGCCGCCCTGCGGCGCACGCCCGCACCCGAATCGCAGGACATCATCCTCAAGGAAAAGACGCCGGGACGTCCCGGCGACGGCGTGGGGCCACGCGAGCAGTCCCCGACCCGCCGTCCATCGGCGGCGCTCCTCGACCTGTCGCGCGGCGCGGTATTCGAGCTGCCGCAGCTCAAGCTGCCCAGGAACCGCCGTGAAGCCATTGTCCTGCACCCGCAATATGAGGCGCTGGAACGGCAGGGGCGCGCCATTCTGCGCGCCCTGGGAGAGCAGGCCACGGCGGTCAACCTCTCGCAGGTGCTTGATCCCGGCGAGCTCCGCTGGTTCAAGCTGGTGAACGGGGCCATCAGCACTTCCATCTTCGAGCCGGAAGTCTGGCCCGCGCACAAGGCCGCGTACGACGCCCACTACGCGCTCGACCAGGCGTGGCGTCCGCTGGCCGATCAGCGGAACAAGACGCTGGAAACGCGGCTGCATGCCCTGCCGCTTGGACACACCTGCGCAGACGTGGACGCCGTGTACGACGACGTGTATCAGACCTATATGGACGCCCTGCGGCCCTACCTCAAAGGGCAGGAGCAGGCGATGGCGCGGTACGTCTCGGCGCGCGTCAAGTTCGAAACCGCGCTCGCGGCCAACCTTCCCGATCCGGCGGTGCGCGCCGCCAAGCGGGCGCAGATCGAGGCGTCAGCCAAGGCTATGTTCTACGGCCCGGTCGTGTACGGAGGGGTGTTTTTCAGCGAGGTGCCGAACCTGTTCTGCACCGGACAGACCCTGCCGGGCGTCCCCCTCGACCTCGCCGAACTGCCCACCCTCGACGCCGATCCCTGCGGCGGGGTGTTCTCGGGGGCCAAGGTGAAGTCCAAGGTGCCTTCCGCTGGCCTCAAGGCGCGGGGGCTGGGCCTGAGCTTTTCGCTGAGCTGCAAGAAGATCGACATCGAACTCTCCACCTCATCCCTGATGGACACCGACTGGCTGGGTGGCTTCGCCTCGGCGAGCCTGGACTGGAACGGCAACGCCACCCTCTTCACGGGCGTCAAAGCCGAACTCAAGCTGCCCAAGGGCGTGCCTGTCACGGGCGGAGTCGGGGCCAAGGAGGGCATCTACATCAAGTTCGGCAAGGACGGCATTCAGGACGCTGGAATGCGCGTCGAACTCAAGGGTTCACTGGGCGCAGGACCCGACGCCAGCACCGGCCTGTGGGAGGGCAAGCTCGAGCAGGAATTCGGCATCGCGGCCGCCGCTGCTTACTGGACCGGCAACTGAGACAAGGCCATGTGAAGTGGGGAGGTGCCGACGCGCTCGGGCCTCCTTTTTCTCTGTCAGCCCACCATGCCCTCATCATCCACGCCTTCCTAAGGTAGGCGTAGCTCACAGGCCCCAGCGGCCACCCAGGAGACCCCATGAAGAAGACCGTTCGTCTCATCTTGCCCGTGTTGGCTGCCCTCACCCTCGCCCAGGCCGCACAGGCCACCACCCCCAGCCGCGTGGTTCAGGGCACCACCGAACTGGAAGGTGAGGTCGCCAAGCTCGGCGAGACCTTCACTCTGGGCAAGCAGAGCCCGCTAAACTTCACGCTGCTGAAGGTCGAGTACAGCGTGGGCCACGTGGTGATCGGCAACACGGTGTATTCCCCCAAGGCTGCCGAGAAACTGCTGCTCCTGCACTTCGCGGTTCACAACCCGCAGAGGCGCGACGTGCGCTACTACTGGCCCGACCTGAAGTTCACGGCGGTAGATGCCCAGGACCGCAACCACCCCTATGCCCAGGCGGTGGCCCGCGACGGCACCACCGAGCGCCTGGAGATCAACCTCAAGCCCGCCCAGAAAGTCAACGTCCTGACCGTCATCCGAGTGCCTGCCGGGGGAGGCGTGCCCAAGCTGCTGGTACAGCGCGAGGCGGCCCTGCTGCGCTACGACCTGCGCGGCCAGGTGCAGCCGCTCCCCAAGGCGGTAGCCGACCCTACTGATACCAGCGGCGCGACTCCGCTGACGCAGGTGCCCGCCGCCCTGAAGACCTTCAATCCACTCGAGCGCTTCGACGTGCGGCTTGACGACGTGAAGTTCACGGGGGAAGCCCTGAACGGGAAGGCTCCCGCTGCCGGGCAGCGCTACCTGAGCGCCGTTTTCACGCTCCGCAACATGGAGCCGGGCGGCGGGCGCTACGCCTGGTCCGACTTCAAACCCATGTTGAGAGACGCGGACGGCGAGCGCGTGGAGTACAACGGCCTGCTGCTCAAGGCCAGCCGGGATGAGACGGCGGGCGGGACGCTGGGGGCAGGCGAGGAGGTTCGGGTGCGCTTCTTCTTCGCCCTTCCCGCGAATGTGAACGGTCAGACCCTGACGCTGGCCGACGGGACAGGCCGCGCCTACGTGTACGACGTAAGCGGTGTGCGCTGAGTCAGGGGACGCGGTATTCACAGAAAGGAGACGGGGGCCACAGCTCCCGTCACTTTCATTTGGCGCTTCCCGGAAGACCAGAAGGACGCTGGCTGTCTCGCCAGCCGAACCAGAGAGACACCACCCAGACGCTCAGGCCCAACGCCCCACACAGCCCCGTGCCCCAGCCGGGCCAATCGCTCCCCACACCGTACAACGCCAGCAGCACGAGCAGGAAGCCCAGGCCGAAGCGGTTGAGGAAGACAGCGCCCAGGGCGCGGAGGGTCAGGTCAATCAGGGCGTCCATGGGGGCACGCTAGCAGCGGCTGGATGATTGCAGCGTGATGCTCGGGGGCATGCAAAAAGCCCAGACCTGCAGGTCTGGGCTTGCGCTAAGCGGTAGAGATGGCCGGTTCAGGGCAACCTGGTATTGAACGAGAGCCGAACCCCGTACAGGCCGTCTTTGAAAGTGTTCACGGCCGAGGTCGCCCACGCCTCGCTGCCCTGGGCCTGAACCAGCACGGACTGGCCGCCTTTCAACTTCGCGGTCATGCGGTAGCGGCCCAGCGGGACGTCCTTCACCACCGACGTTTCAGGACGGATGACCAGAACCTTACCCTTGCTGCCGTCGATCAGTGGGCCCTCGGGGGTCAGGGTGACGATCAGGTTCCCGTAGGCGATGCCATCGCCGTGGAAGACGTTCATTTGCTCCCCCAGCACGCCGCCCTCGTGCGGGCCGCTGAGCTTCCAGATAAAATCGCGCACCGCGCCCACCGATCCCTGAAAGGCGGCCCTGTCGTTCGGGTAGAGGGTCATGCGGAAACGCTCGCCGTGATAATCGCGTTCTACCGTTGCACCGGGCCGCCAGGTGCCGACGTCATGGGGCAGTTCGATGCGGTAGCGGCCCTTGGCATCGGTTTTGGCTACCACGTTCATGTCGTAGTACACCGTGTTGTCGGCATAGACCTCCACGCCTGGTACGGGCTGGCCCTGAGCGTTCTTCACCACCCCAGTCATGACGTAGGGTGTGGGTTTGCTCGTGGCCCCGAGGGCAAGGTTTCCGGTTGCGCCAACGACAAGCAAGGCCAGCATCTTCTTGTTCTTCATAGCTTTCTCCTCAGGAACGCCCGCTGCCGGGTCGTCTGTTGCTGGGAAGAGCGTAGGGGGAAGGTGATGATGGGCGGATGGTGCGGCACGCCTTCGGTTCGGTCTGCTCCACGCGGCGTATCGGTTCATCAAGAAGAGTGGCTGGGAAGGGTGATGCCCCTCCCAGCCAGGCTCCCGCCCTGACACTCAGTACAACTTGTCTCCAAACTCGCCGAGTTCGTCCAGATAGGCGTCAAACCATACCTTGAAGTTGGCTTTCGTGTACCCGCCCGTGAGCGTGTAAAAGGCGTCCAGGTACACCCCGTCCTTGTCCTCGTAGGCCTGGCTGTACCACTCGGCATTCCAGCCCGCCAGAACCTTGGCAAGCCCATTCCTATCCTTGGGGAACTCGAAGCCGTTGCTGGCGGTCGCGCGGGTGCACAGGCCGTCCTTGCAACCGCTGAAATAAAGGTACACGGAGTCGCCGTTCACCTTGAGGGCGATGGACGGCGGGGTAGTGGTGTCACCGGGTCTGAGTTCCGGCTTATAGCCCGCGTCGTTGAGTGCCTTGACCAGGGACGCGGGCTTGGCGTCAAGAACCTCCGCCGTAGCGGCGTGGGCCGAGGGCAAGGCGGTGAGGACGAGGGCGGTGAGGGACAGGGCCACAGGGTTTCGTTTCATGCCCGGAGTGTGCCTGGGGGGAGATGATTGGCGGATGGTGCGCCCGGCGAGTGGAAGGCTGCTCTACTACCCGAACAACGCTGCGGCACACCGAGGAGAGAGGCGCAGGTTCAACCTCCTGTGTGGAGCAGAAGCTGCTGGCGTTCCGCGTCCTCAAAGCCGACGGACGCGTAGACGCGCTTGGCGACGTAGTGCTCATCCGCCACGATGACCAACTGTTCGGCACCGAAATGCGCGCGAGCGTGTTCTCCGGCGAAAAACGTCAGGGATCCGCACAGCCCCTGCCTGCGGTACCCCGGGTCTGTGCCGACACTCTGGTACCGCAGCAGCCCCTCACCGTCCGAGAACACCCCCAGGTCCGCCACCAGCCGTCCGTCCAGAAAAGCTCCGTACCAGAACCCCAGCCCGGCCCGGCACATCTCCCGCAGGCCACGCAACTGCGTCTCCTTGAAGCGGCGGTAGCGTTGCTCGTCGTGCCCCTCCTCTCGACTGGCGACCTGATTCTCCAGCGCCTGCGCCCATTCCTCGTCGGTATCTGTGAGGGAACGGTACTCGGCACGCGTGTTGAGGTGCGGCGGAGCATGCAGGGTGGGGGCGGCCATGACGACGTTCTCTTCCAGGTGGTAGCCCGCCTTCAGGAATTCCTCCAGGTCGGCGTTTCCCCTGGCTGGAACGTCCCAGCCGAACAGGCGGTGCGGCGTGGTGGGCGGCTGGCCGATATACCGGGCGAACAGCTCCTCCCAGTGGGGCAGGTCTCCAGGCTGCGGCGGATCGCGGAAGATCAGCAGGTTGCCGAAGTAATGGGCTGGACTGTGGGGGTTGGTGACCACGACAGCTTCACCGAGGTCCGTCACCCGGCCCCGAAAGCGGGCGAAGATCAGGTCAGTGCGGTAACCGAGAGAGGCCAGGTGCATGAGGGTCTTCCTTTGCAGACGAGAAAACGGCGCGCCTGCCCGCTCATTTGAGAACATCGGGGTTCATCATCCTGATGAACCTGGCTGGCCTGTGCTCCGTCACACTGCTGGACTGGGACGGGAAAATTCTTGCCGCTCTGGTGCAATATGGGCGGTCAACCCTCCATCCGTCATCCCAGGGGCGAACCGTTGAGATGGAGCCCATCTGGCGGTCACATGCGATCACGGCGGGTAAATTCGCCGTACAGATGGTCAATGCAGTCGTCAATGCTGGCAAAGTACTGCCGCTCGCCCAACGTTCCCTCACGCAGGGACGCTCGCCAGGCCGAGCCGCCTGGCAGGACGCCGGGCTCATTCCACACGCGCAGGACGTACACCCGCCCCGGAGACGGTGGATGGGGAATGGGGGGCAATTCGGGTTCTTGAGACATGGTGGCTCCTTGTCAGGGCAGCGTATGCGGCCCGGGATGATGGGCCGATGACGCCTTCCCGTGCTGCGATCCTTGTGAGCGGGATTAAGTTCGTACAAGGTCTTGCAACACTGCTAAAAGGGTTCTGGCAGGTTAATCGGTATGGTGGTCTGCAGTGACTGACCACCAGCCTTCCCGCCACCGATTCCCCATCAGCATCATCCAGCAGGCCGTCTGGCTCTCCCACCACTGTCCACTGAGCTCCCGGGATGTTCAGGACCTGCTCCAGGAGCGTGGTGTTGAGGTCAGTCACGACACGCTTCGCGAGTGGAACATCACATTCTCGCCCTGGTTCGCCGACCATCTTCGTCACCGAGACCCCCGCCCCTGTTCCCGGTGGCACATGGACGAAGTCTGTACGACCGTTGGCGGTGTCCGCCACTGGTTGTGGCGGGCTGTGGACGAGCACGGGGTCGTGCTTGAGGTCCTGCGACAACGTCACCGTGATCCTGAAGCTGCGAGACCGTTTCTGATCCGCCTGCTCGGCGAATTCCACGTTCCAGAGACGATCTGTACGGACCAGCTGGCCCGCTACGGGGCGGCCATTCGAGAACGTCCAGCACTTCAGGCGGTCGACCATCAGCAGGTGATCAGGGCGGCCCGCTGCACCACCCTGACCCTGCACTCCCACCGTCCCACGCGACAACATGAGCGTGGTCAACTCGGGTTCAGGAAGATCAAGCGAACCCAGGCATTCCTGAAGCTCCACGCCCGGGTCACCACCCTTCAGCGCCACACCCGAACGACGGTTCCCGCCCAGATCAGAAGAAGCCACCCACACCAGGCAGTTCAGATGTGGCGTGAGGTCGGCGCAGGGGGCGCCTGCCACCCGCAGGATTAACCTGACAGAACCGGGAAAACAGGGGTGGGACACTGTCCTGAGGGCGGATGACGTGCTGTTGAAGGGTCAGAAGGGCTGTGTTGCCTTGACCTATCGCACGGCAGGCGGCCCCTCCCACTCCGCCCGGAGCGACTTGGGACGAGTGCCGTCTACATCCGTGAACCCGTAGTGTTCGCCAAGCTCAGCCGCCACCAGCACTTGGCCGGTCAGGGCGAAAACGGCCGGGTCGCTCGCCAACGCCGCCACTGCACGGCCAATAAACTGCGGCGACTCGGAATTCGAGAAATCGAAGGTGCCCGCTGGAGCGTGCAAGACCGCCTCCGTTCGCACGAGGCCTGGATACAGACTCAGGCTCGTCACTCCATGCGGGCGCAGGTGGTTCGCCAGGGCCAGGGCCATCCGGTCGGTGGCGCCCTTCGCCAGAAAGTACGGGATGTTCTCGGTGCCCTGGTGGCGCGTTGCTGCAAAAAAGGAGATGCTGATCACGAGGCCGCGCGATTTGATCAAGAGCGGCGCGGCCCGTTGACTCGTGACGTACTGAGCGCGCACCCCCGCCGCAAACATGTCGTCCCAAATCGAGGTCGGTTGTGCCCAGAACGGTGCACTCCACGCCGCGCCGCGCTCGTCCCACAGGTGGAGCCCCTCATAGCCGCCCCAGACATTGTTCACCAGGACATCGAGCCGGCCGTGTTCCGCCTGAATCCGGTCGATCACCGCCTGGGTGTGGGCATCGTCGGTGTGGTCACAGTACACCGGGATGCCGACCCCGCCCAGCCGGGTGACTTCTTGCGCGGTGTCTTCCAAGTTTCCCGCCAGAAAGGGCAGGTGCGCCGAGCGTCCCGACAGCGTGCGGCCGGTCACGTACACGGTCGCGCCCGCCTCACCGAGGCCGAGGGCCACGCCCCGGCCGATTCCCCGTGAGGCGCCGGTGACCAGCGTCACCTGGTGTTGAAGAGGGAGGGTCATGCCTCAGGATAGTCGGCAGATCAGGAGAGGTCTTTTCCAGTCCGCTGCCACTAGCGCGGCTCAGGGGGGCACTCGACAACGTCAGTCGGTGGAGGCAACCGTTGCCGCGGTCGACGCCGGGAGGAACCGTGCTGCGTCAGGCCCGGCAGGGTGAAGTGGAACGTGCTGACCTGGCCAGGCGGACTGCTGACCCATAGCCGTCCAAGCCGCACGATTCAGGGGGCTGGCCAGACAACTTCTGACGCCAGTTCAGGCCACACACCCCAGCAGAGCACTGCAACGCGGCACTGCTGACTGGGGGGGAACCAGCATCTGACGGGAGCAACAAGCCTCACGGTTTTGGTACGGCGCCTCCGCAACACTAGGGCGTGACGCACCTTGACGACTGGAATGCGAGGTGGCCCAGGCAACTGAACCAGTCTCAGCTGAAGCTGTGGCATACCCTCCAGGCGCTGGGGGCCGAGGCCGGGTGGGAAGAGTCTGCACCGTCCGGCGCACCCGCTCAGGGGCAGCCCTGCAGCGCTTCAGACAGGCCACCCCTCATGTTCGTGGTGAGGTATCACGGACACATCTTGACCGAGGGGGCTGAGGGAGTGCAGTCCCCCCTGGGCGTGGTTCGTGCGGCGTTGCTCCGGGCCGCCATGGTGCTTCAACAGCAGGGCGTTGAGGTTGTCTCCGTGAAGAGAGAGCGCTGATCCGTCTCAGGCAGGTCACTGTGTGTGCTTGATCCCTTGGTCAACGCTGTCTGCGCGTCTGACTTGCGCCAGACGCTACAGCTCAGGGGTACTCCACCCCTGGGGAGGGGAGAGGCCTCCAGCGAGGCGGAACTTCACTTGATGGCTTGTGACGCCCTGAACTGGGGGCGGCAGTGAATCAAGTGAGGAGTCGAGGCTCCGCAGGTCTTGAGCCTGGGCACGCCTGCCCCCCATCCTGACCCTCATCTGGGAACAAGGGTTCCGAACAGGATCACGTCTCATCAGCAGGGCCGCAAGACTCTGTTCAGGCCGCCTCAGCGCTGTGGACTGGAAAGACACCGTAATAGTCTTCCAACAGGTGGAGCAGCTCCGGGTCAAAGGCACGCAGGACGTGCGGAGCCTCGAAGTACAGTTCGGTGATCACCGCAAAAAATTCCGCCGGGTTCTGCGCGGCGTAGGGATCGATCGGCACTTCCCCCCGGTTCAGATGCAGGCGCAGGCGAGTCAACGACCGATCCACGACCCCTTCCCACCGGGCATAGGCGGCCGCATTCCGCAGCACCGGTACACCGTCCACGGCCCCGCTCCCACTGTCGAGCTGGTGAGCAAATTCATGCAGAACGACATTCCGCCCAGTCCACTCAGCCCAGGCACTCGCCTCTACGGCGTTCCAGGCCAGCACGACACTGCCTCGGTGCCATGACTCGCCGATGCGGACCGTCGGCATCTGCTCGATGACTCCACCCGGCAGCATCCGCGTCACGGTCGAGACGAATGCCTCCGGATATAGGAAGATTGTTTCGCAGTGCGGAAAGTGGCTGGGCTCGTGGTGCAGTTCCAAACGGCATGCTTGGGCCGCGACGATGACGCGCATGGTATCGGTGACTGTTAAGCCGCCGCATCCGATGAAGGTCTTTTCGCGGAGAAAGATCTGCATCCGGCCCTGCAAGCGGCGTTGCAGTTCTGGGGTGAGGCGGGCATACCAGGCGACTTGCCCTTGAAGCACGTCCAGCCAAGTCAGCGGGAAGGGCTTCTTGCGAAGAGCCTGACGACGGAGAAAGTTGAACATGCGACCTCCACAGACAGGCCTCTGTATTCTCTAGCCTAATCTATAAACTGCTTTAAAAAACATAGCATGTAATGAGCAGAAGCCGGTGGACTCCGTGGGATGTGCTGCGAGCAGTCCACCAGAGACTGTCAGTACTCCGTTCCAAAGCACGTTCGCGGTGGGGCAGCGCTGCTACGAGCGATCTCACATAGATCAGAATGGACTTGCCGGCACACCCTGTCTCGCTGGGGACGAGGTGCGGCTGACCATGATTGAATCACGCGGCCTTTTGTATGGTTCGTTCCGTGCACCAGGTAAGGTGCCAGAAGGAGCTTAAGATGAGCCAACGATTCCTTGTCCTGACCCTGGCCGCGTTGCTGACCGTCCCCGCGGCTCAGGCTGCTGCTCCCACACCCCGCACCATGAGTGGCGTCGTCCTGAATTCCGCCGGGCAACCCTTGGTGGGCGCGCAGGTCTTTGCAGGCAGCACGCTCTTTTTCAACTCGAATTCTCTTGCTGTCAGTGGCCAGGACGGACGCTACCGTGCCAAAGTTCCGCCCGGCTCGTGGTACGGCGGCGCGCAGATGACCCGCAGCTTTCAGGGCGAGACCTACACCTTTGACTTGATCCCGAACACCGTCGACCCTTTCGCTGGGAGCACCGGAGCCATCCGCAACTTTCAGTGGAAACTGACTGGCCCCAAACCTGGTGGCGGGTTCGCGGGCGCCACCGTGACCGTCTACACCGATTTCTTCGACCCGCAAATGCTGGATATTGTCCCGGACATCGAACTGATCCTTACTCCAGCGGGTCCCCTCATTGATGGCAGTCAGGGAAAGACCATCCGAGCAAAGATCCGGAACACCCATGAGGGGATGGAAGGGCTGCAAGACATTCCACTGGGCATTTACACCGTGACGGCTCGCCACGTCCCGGCAGGAGGCGCACCGCAACCCCTCAAGATTCGCCTGCGAAATAAGGGGGAATTTGGCCCAAGCGTGACCTCCCGGTTCCGCCGGAATGGGTCCGCGCAGTTGATGGAGGTAGAGGTCTCGCGCAGATGACGACACAAACGGGATAGAGGCCTGCACTGGTACAGCAGCTTACAGACCGACGTCTTCGCCACGCACAGGTACGCTGATGAGAACCCACTCGGGGGTTGTCTTGCCTTCACTCTCCCAACGCGCTGGTCTGAAGCCATGTACTTTTATCTAGTGCAAGCGGCTGTGAGATCAGACATTTCGGCACAGAAGGTAAAAACTACCCTGCAACCGATACGGAATGAGAGCCTGTCTGGAAAGCGTGCTGGTTGGGGAATGGTCTGTAGGATACTCTTTTTTCAATGACGCGGCGACCCACCTATCCCAGCGACACCAGCGATGAAGAGTGGGCCAAGAATGGCCCACTGATCCCTGCCCCCCGACTTGGCGGGCGTCCTGCTCACCTCGCTCGCCGTGACATCGTTGATGCCATCTTTTACATCAAATGCGGCGGGGTGTCCTGGCGCATATTGCCTGCTGATTTCCCGCACTGGAAAACGGTCTACGACTATTTCCAACAATGGAACAAGAGCGGATTATGGGCGCGCGTCAATGACGCGCTCCGCGTCCGGACGCGGGAAGCATTGGGACGAAATGCGGTTCCAACAGCGGGGATCGTCGATTCGAGGAGCGTGAAGACCTCGCAAAAAGGGGGGTTCGAGGCTATGACGGCGGCAAAAAAGTCAACGGACGAAAGCATCATCTGATTGTCGATACCCAAGGCTTGTTGCTGGGGGTCAAGGTCTTGCCCGCGAACATCACCGATCGGGAGGGGAGTCAGCAACTCCTGAAGGAGTTGCGCCAGAACCAGCCCCAGATGAAGCTCCATCTCTTCGCCGATGGTGGATATAAGGGCAAGTGGGAGGGTTGGGTCAAAACGACCCTTGGCTACACCGTGGAGATCGTGCAGCGCTCCGATGCCAATACCCGGGGGTATTGGCTCCCAGAGGGACAAGAACTGACGGAGGAGCAGATCAACACCTTTCGTGGTCACCGGGGCTTTATGGTCATCAAGAAGCGCTGGATCGTGGAGCGCAGCTTCGCCTGATTGTCCTTTGACCGTCGACTCAACCGTGAAGATGACCTGCTGCCCCAGACCACCGAAGCCTTTATCTTCTTGGCTTTCATTCGCTGTATGATTCGCAGACTTACTGCTTTTGCCCAGCCAACCGCAGTTTCCCCTTGATCCCCGCCTTTCCAGACAGGCTCTGACTCAGTAAAGGCAACACAACCTCCGTGAGGACTGAAGATCGCCACAGCGGGAGCTCACTCCAGGTTCGGAGCTCCTCTTCAGGGGTCCCCAGTTCTTGGGAGATCCACTCCTGAAGATCAGGAGAACCATGTCGGAACAGGGCATCCAGATGTGGCACTTGCCCGCTCGTATGCCCGTAGAGTGCTTGCCCGTCAACCCCGTGCAGAACTGCTTCAGCGTCATAGAGGGCATGACCAAGACTGCTGGAGCCCAATCCCGCCTCAGGGTGAGCGCAGGAACTTCAGCAGGGCGGCCCAGTATTGTCCCGCGGTGCCCAAAATGTTGCGGTCGTCGCGCAGACTGCTGGCGGTAAGTATCTTGAGGAACCGCCCTGCCGCCCACGTCAGGGACGCGAAGAACCCCTCGCATCTCATCAACGCGGTTGGCCTGCTGAGCCTGCTCTGCTTGCCATACGAGTCGCTCGCATTCCTTGATTTGGTGGGCCGCGTCCTGTGGAGGGGACTGTCCAACGTAGCGGAATTTGGACTTCTGAGATTTGTTACACTTCCAGTCAACCTATGTCGCTTTCCGCCTGGCATTTCCGCATGCTTGGGGAAGCGGTCTTGCAACTGCTGGGGGCGGCGCCCGTGCCCCTTGAGCGCAAAGCCGCCTCTCTACTGGCTTACCTCGCCCTGGAGGGGCCGACGCGCCGGGCTCAGCTCACGGCGCTGCTCTGGCCTGAGACGCGTGAAGCAGCGGCACGCAATAATCTCGTCCACCTCTTGCGCAAGCTGCGCATCTCTACCGGGGCCGAACTCGTGCAGGGCGCCGAAACCCTCTCGCTGGCTGCGGGGCTTGGCGTCGATGCCCTTGAAGCTAGGGACGCCTTCGTGCGTGGTGAGCACGCAGCGTTTTTACGCCTGGGGGGTGAGCTCCTGCGCGGGCTGCTGTACGACGACCTACCAGATCTGAGCGACTGGGTTCAGGCAGAGCGGGAACGCTGGCGTGAGTGGCAGGGTGTGGCACTGCGCCAGGAAGTGCTGCGCTGCGAGGAGCAGGGAGAATACGACCTCGCTCTGACACTCGCCTTGGCGCTCCTTGATCTTGATCCATTGTCCGAGGATGCCTACTGCCGCCTGATGCGCCTGCACTACCTGCGTGGGGACCGCTCAGCCGCCCTGAGGGCTTACCAGAAGTGCCAGGACATACTGGGACATGAGCTCGGCTTGGAGCCGCTGCCTGAGACGAAGAAGCTCGCGCGCCAGATCGAGGGCGGACGCTTACCGAGTCCCAGGCCCACACACCCACCGACGACGCTGCCACTGACGGTGCTGTGCCCGCCGGTTCTCATTGGGCGCGAGCGGGAATGGGCGCAGTTGGAAACAGCTTGGCAGGCTGGCCAAGTGGCGTATGTCTCGGGTGCGCCTGGTGTGGGCAAGACGCGCCTAGCACGCGACTTTGCGGCAAGCAAGGGTGAGTTCTTGCTCAATGAGGGCCGCCCCGGAGACTTCCGGCAACCCAAGTCCTCCTCGGCGCGTGCCTTTCAGAACGAGTCTCTGCTGTTGAGAAGTGCCGACGTTCCTGACTGGGTGAAAAGGGAAATGTCGCGCTATCTGCCCGAGTTCGTCGAGGAGGGCTTTGAAGCGCCCGCCATACAAAACGATACAGATCTGCTGCGCTTCCGGCAGGCCATGCGGGAGTTTTACCGCCTTTCCACGAGGTTTGTGGAGACGCACATTATTGACGATTGGCAGTATTTCGATCTTCCATCTCTGGAAGATGGTCTCTACATCTTTACGGGTGGGGGCCCCCCGGGAGAGGCTCACGCAGGCGCCCCCCTCATCTGCACTTTCCGCGAAGGTGAACTCTCTCCGGAGAGCGAAGCGGTGATGCGCGAGATGATCGAGGGCGGTCACGCAGTACTGGTTGAGGTGGAGCCACTCGGTGCGGGGCACGTCGAGCAGCTGCTTGACTCTCTGAGCGTGGACATCAGTGAGACCGTGCGGCGGGGTGCGTCGCACTACTCGGGAGGCAATCCGCTGTTCTTGCTCGAAACCATCAAGCACCTGCTCGAAACGCGTCAACTCACGGGAGGTTTTCCCGAACGCTTGCCCCCGCCGCAAAAAGTCCGAACCTTGATCACGCGCCGTCTGGAGCGGCTCTCACCGCCCGCCCTTCAGGCCGCGCGGTCTGCCGCAGTGCTGCAGAGCGATTTCGATCTTGAGCAGATCGCGGGTGTGCTGGGCGCACCTCTGCTGGATCTCGTGACCGCCTGGGAAGAGTTGGAAGCCGCACAGATCATGCAAGGCACCCGTTTCAGCCACGACCTCGTATACGAGGCAGTCGAAGGCGCCATTCCGTCCACAGTGCGGCAGTTGCTGCACCGCTCGGCGGCCCGGACGCTGGAGCGTTTCGGTGTGCCTGCGTCACGTATGGCGTATCACTGGGTGGCGGGAGGCAAGCCCGAGCTGGCAGCAGCCTGGCTGTTACGTGCCGCTCAAGAAGCCTTGGACAGTTTCCAATTGTCTGAAGCCGCGGCGTTGTACGGCCAGGCGGCGGAAACTTTCGACCAAGTTCAGGAGCCCGGTCGGGCCCGTGATGCAAGGAAGCAGCAGGGCGAGCTCCTGAGCCGCATCGAAATGCTTGCCCTGTCGGGAGATGCAGAAGCGATCCAACCTACGCAGCCATAGTCTTGGGTTTCAGATTCCGGCTGCCTCTGTGTTCAGGGAGGGTTGTGGCACATTCACAAGGAGTTGTGGTGAGGTGCTTAAAGTTAAGGCGGCCTGCTGTACCACCGATTGTGTTGGGTGAATAAAGTCTTGGCAGACCGAGAGCAGGGGTGGCTTGATCCTCAAGCCACCCCTGTAGCGACCTTAGATTACGTCTGGTACGCTTTCTTCTGGTCGCCGAGATACTCCGGTGTGATGGTGGAGGTCAAGGTTCGGGCCTGCTGCTTCGTTGATCCACCACTCACGGTGCGCGTCATGACTGACCCCGATCCACGCACGTGGAGTACCTCCTGCACCTCCCGATCGTTCAAGTTTCGGATCGGTTGTAGCGGCTCTGCCTAGCCCAAACGTGTCCAGGCAACACAACTGACTGAAGTTCGGATGGTAGTTCTCCTTGAGGCGGGCTCAAGCGCACGGGTTCAGGGGCGGGCAACATAGAGGAAGGCGCGGCTGACGTTGCTGGTACTGCCGCCACACCCGCCCGAGGCCGAGAAGTCCAGTGTCGTTTGTGAGGCCGGCGGCCCCTGGTACTCCCCCAGCACCAGCGGCGTGCGCGTCCCGTCCCGGTGCACCTCGGTCGCCGTCACGTTGTAATGCCCAATGGGGATGTCGTACAGGAAGTTCTCCCCGACCTTGGCTGACCTCACCAGCGTCTGCCCCACGCTGCCGTCGATCAGGGCCCCATCCGGCACGAGCGTGACCTCCACGGCCGAGTCGCTGGCCGCCAGCTGTTGATCGTTGCGCCACGTGTGGTGCATCAGCCGCACCTCCGCGCCAAAGTAGGTGTTGGCAATGGTAGCGTCAGGAATCTTGCCACTCAGTTGCAATTTGAAGTTGCGAACGACCGTACCGCTCGGATTAGGACTGAAGGCGTCGTACTCGTTGAGCTGATTGGCCGCCAAGCGTAGGCAAAAGGGCTGCCCTTGATACTCGGTTTGGACGTAGCCGTAGGTACGGTAGGGCACGTTGACCAAGGTGGGAGACTGATACTGGCCCTGGGCGTTGGTGTGAACGGTGACCAGCCCGGTAGTCACCGCAGGCCGCACCCAGATCAGAGCTCCCGCGATGGGTTTGCCCTGCGAATTCAGCACCTGTCCGCTGACGGTGTTAGGGGCCGAGCTGGGGCCACCTCCAGTGCCGTCCGTGTCTCCGGGGGGCGTGGTGGGCGGAGTCATACTGCCACTGCTATTGCTGCAAGACACTAAGGATAGAGCGAGCAGAGTGGTAATGCTGAAGCTGCGCTTGGCAGGCTTGGTCATGGCGTGCTCCTTGGGTGTTATATGAGTGGGTGGAGGTGCCGGTCAGCCTCACAGTCGTGGACGCTGACCGTCATCGTGGTGCTGGCTGGTTCGTCTTTCTGAGATGGTCACGCTGGACGAGGTGGCCCCGCCACGACCCGCGCCCGGGTGGCCATGCCTTGGGTATGGGTGCATCCGACCAGCAGGCTTGTGCTTAGATGGACCCTCACCACCATCGTTCCGTATTGTCCTTGCATCGTCTGTTCCTCCTCGTGTCCTCAGCCACTCCGCCTGTCCAGAAGGCCGAAGTGCCATCACGTTAGGTGCAGGCACGTGATTGGCGAATGGTCGGCGCGGACCCGTTCAAACGACACCGCATCATGTTGTAATCATCCCCAACGCCAGACACAGAACTTTCTGCAGAACGACCATCAGGAGCCGCTTGAACCCGGTCCTGCGGCAGGGGCTACAGAGTTTTATGGAGAGCTGTGCCGCCGCGCCCGGGCACTGGGGGACGACCCCACTTTCTAGGCTCAGGCTCTGCCATGCCGACCAAGTGTGGAGCCCAGCACCGCCCAGCGCTCGACGCCGTGCCCGCCTTGGAACTCCTACCCTTGCCCGTGCTTGTCCAAGAACTTGGGGTCGTGGCTAGGTCGGGCGCGCCCCTGGGTCTGCGCCCCAGTCAAGCACGTGTGGTTGGCATGGTCGCGTGCCGCACCCGGTTGGCCCTCGCCGTGGGAGCAGTGCCAATACTTCGCGCTACTCAGCGGCAAGAACCAGCTTGACTTTGGAAAGCATGTCTTCAATCGGATTGAAGTCGAGGTGATGTTGCCTTCACTTCAATGCTGGTGAGTGAAGAAAGCGGAGCTGCACTGGCACGTCCTTTCTAAACCATTATTGCTGGTGTTCTGGATGGGGATCTTTTCTGAGACAGCGTCATACGCTTAGGCAGCCTTCTATGGCCTCGCAAGCCAGTAGCGTAAGTCCTGTTGAAACTCTGGGGGCGGCGGGGCCACGCTGCAGTCGATTATTTAACCGCACCAGTGCTGTATGTTGCTGCGCGGCAGACTCAGCTGAGGGGCCTACTGGAGCGGTGGGCCGACATCTTCATCGGTCTGATTCTTCTCACCGTCATCACGACGTAGACGCCTTTTGGCCTAGTTTGCCTCGTGACCTTCCGCTGCTACGGGCGGTTGGAACTCGCCAGTGTCACTGTGGTGCCGTGGTGGGCAGGTTTTGTCTCTGATCGGCGTGCGCAGCGCTTCTTCCTAATTTTCGTCTTCTACACCTTTCTGGTATGGTGCGCCACCGACTGAAAGAGCGGGTGCTGAACGCTCTCAAAATTGTTGAGGCCCACAAACTACTTTTGCGGGTTGTGTTGTCTTAGAGCATTTGTCAGAATAGAAGCTGAGGGTGGGTGTGCTTGAACCAGTGGTGG
>NZ_SSNW01000071.1 GCF_004801315.1 Deinococcus sp. Arct2-2 | reverse complement strand
GTGCCGCCCTCGACACCACCTATCTCATGAGCCTCCTGACTTTGCGGTAGCCCTGGAACGGATGGGGCGGGCGCGGTTGCTGGGGCTTTGTCTAAGGGTCTAGGGTCGAAGGGTCTAAGGAAGGGCAATCGCTGCGCTCACTCACCCCCTCCCAACCTCCCCCCTCAAGGGTGAGGAGCTAAGGGCAACATCACCGCCACGCCTTTCCCACGTTCCACGATCTACGATCCACTTCCTACCGCTCCGGCGTCCCCCCTACTCCCGCCTTCGTCCGCGAAATTCCCTCATACAGCAGCACGCGCAGGGCGGCCAAGCGGTCTGAGGGCAGGGGCAAAGTCGTATCGAATCGTGTTTCTGGGGCATTGACACTAGTCACACTGACTCCCAACGGTGCAAGTTGGGCGCGGAACAGGCGGGCGGCACGGGCAGAATGAGAGGGTGAAGTCACGAGCAGCACCCGCTTCCAGCCGCGCACGCGGGCCAGTTCCCGCACACGGGCGGCCTCATCCCGCGTGGTAGTCACGTTGGGAAGGGTCAGGACTTGAGGGCCGCCCTTGGGATATAGGCCGCGAATATAGGCCTGTTCCAAATCGCTGAGTTTAGGGCAGTCTTTCGGCCCGATGAGGCCCGATTGCTGCGACACCGTAACCGCCGGGGCAAAGCCCGCCTGCCAAAGTCCCAGCCCCCGGATCAGGCGGGCGAGGCTGGACGGTTCTAGTGCCCCAGTGCCGCACCACACGCCCGCACCCAACACAATGACGGCATCCGACTGCACGGGTTCGGCGTTTTCGGTCAGCGAGGCCAGCGGCGCACGCAACACAGGCGTCAGCAGGCACAGGGCAAACAGTGCCGCCAGCGCACCCGCGCCCACCTTCAGCACGCGGCGGGGAAGGCGGAATGCGCCCAAGCCTGCGGAGGCCAGAATACAGGCCAGCAGCAGCGGCACGGGCGCACGAACCTCACCCAAATACGCGGCGAGGACGGCAAACGCGCAGCCAATGGCAGCCCCGCTCAGCACGCCGCGCACACGCTCATGGATTGCCGTTTGTCTTGTCTGCAGGCCCAGAGTCACGCGGGGCAGTGTAGCGGGACAGATCACGCAACGGACAAAGCGTCCTAGTGATAATGCAGAATCAAACCTATACTGCACGCAATGACTCGCCGCCGTCCGTCTATTTCTCCCGCTGTATTGGCCGCCTCCGCGTTGGCGGTGGCTGCGCTCTTGGCGGCGTTTTTGCTGCTGGCTCCCCGCCTCGCCAAGCCGAGTGAAGCGAGCACCGAGACCCGCTTTGTACGCGAAATGATCCAGCACCACGCGCAGGCCGTAGACATGGCGACCCGAATTCGTGACCGCAGCACAGACCGCACCCTGCGTTCATTGGCGCTCGATATTCAGTTGTCTCAGCAGGAGCAGATTGGGCAGATGCGCGGCTGGCTGACTCTGTGGGGCCTGCCCTGGGGCGGCGCGGGTATGAGTTCAGAACACGCCGCGATGATGGGAATGGCAACGCCCACCGAGGTCAACAGCCTTGATGAAAGCACGCCAGCACAGGCCGAGCGGGAATTTTTGCAACTGATGATCCGGCACCATCAGGGCGCTGTGGCAATGGTCAAACCCGTATTGACCGAGCGAGTGCGCCCTGAGGTGCTGGCTTTGGCCCGCCAAATCGCCTCCACCCAAGCCGCTGAAATTCGCTTAATGACGGCGCTTTTGGAGAGCAGAGGCGGGAAGCCGTTGCCCACGCCCTCGGCAGCAGGCACGATGGACGGGATGGACATGGGCGGCGCGGCCCCCAGTCTTCCAGCGGGGACGGACGGGCATTCTCACCCTTGAGGGCGGGGGAAAAGATTGTTTAAGGGTGGAGGGCCGAAGGGTCTGGGGAAAGGCAATCGCTAACGCTCACTCACCCCCTCCCCAGCCCTCCCCCCTCAAGGGTGAGGGCGCAAAAACGAGGCTTTACGAGGCACCCTTAGGCCTACCACTTGTCGTCGTCCACCACGTCCCGCTTTCCGCCTTGGCGTTCTTTGCGGCGCTCGGTTTTGCCTGCCTTCTTTTTGGGACGGGGCGGCAGGGCCAATTCGTACACACGGGTAGGGTCACACGCGGCTGGCACTTCGCCAAGGCGGTCACTGGGGTCGGCGGTGCGGAGGTTGCCTGCCGGGTGCAAGTGGCGCTCGCCGCAATAGGGGCATTCGTCCACCACCCAGAACATGACGCGGGTGCCGGGGAGGTCACGCAGCGTGACGAACGCCATGCGCGGAGTCGTTTTGTCCTTCTTAGCCATACCCGCCGAGCCTAGTCCTTGCCCGGCCAGAGGATTGTGCCGCCCAACCCGGCGCAGGCCAAATACGGACAAGTGAACGGCCAACGCCACCCAGATCAACCCCAGCAACTCTAGGCTTCTTCGTCCGAATCCTTGAGGTAAGTGACGATGCTGCGGCAGGGTTTCAGGCCAGCGCGGGTGTATAGGGCGCGGGCGGCGCGGGCATGATCGTGGGCGCGGGCACGGAGGGTCATCAGGGCCGGATGGGTGTCGGCTTCGGCGGCGGCTAGGGCCAGCAGCGTGCGCCCGTAGCCTTGGCCGCGCTCGGCGGGATGCACGGCGAGGTAGGTCAGGTCGGCGCGGGTGGCCTCGGTATTCAGTTCCAGTTCGGCAAATCCCACCGGGCGGCCTTCTTTCATCAGGGCAATCAGGCGCACGTCGTCGCGGTGAAAATGGGCGTGGTATTCCTCTGCCGTCCAGTCCAGTCTTCCGGCCCAGCCGTCTTCGCTGGCACGGTACAGGGCCATGTATTCGGCTTGGGCCAACTGCCGCGAAATGGTGTGCCCATCGGGGGCGCGGGCCGCAGGGGTCAGGCGTTGCAGCGGCGCGGAGTAAAAGTCGGTGGTGTGCATGGGCGTCAGGCCCGCCACTTCGAGGGCTTCGCGCACCGGCGCATTGTCAAGGGCGCAAAAGGCGTACACCGGAAGGCCCTCGGCCTGGTCTACAGCGCGGGTCAGCAGGGCTGCCGTATGCCCGCCCTCCGACACCGGGCCTTCGATGACCACACCATCCCGGAACGGCGACACCGCGCAGTAGCCCAGCACGTTGCCTTCATCGTCGGCATCTACGAGGCACGTGCTGTCTTCGCATTCGAGGTGCAGTTCGGCGGCGGTACGGGCGTCGGGGGCGAACACTTCCCGGTGTGGGGCGTCGTCCATCCAGTTCAGCAGCGCGAGGACATCGGGCGTATCGGTGGTCTGCATGGGGCGAATCATGGGCGTTCCTCCGGCGGGCAAACGAGGTGCAGGGGCGGGAAACAGAACAACACTCGGGCAGCGTGGCGAACGCTTTCAGCCTAGGAATCTACTGGCCCGATGTCTGCCAACCGCATCACATCATGGCCGCAGGGAGCGTGCTACACTTTCCTTATGCCCTGAATAGGGTACGTCGCCTGCCTCCCCCACGAACACGAAGCCGTGTTTGAGGGGCCTTTTCTTTTTTGAGGGTGGTCAGGGCGATATTCAGACCTTTTTTCCCCAAAAAGCGAGACGGCAGCCGGGGCAACAGACAGTTTTGGGAGGTTTCGCCGTGACAAAACAGTCCAGCAGGCCCGTCAGCCCCCAGCGTTCCCAGCGTGCACGTCCAGACCGTGTGGATGCACACCGCGTGGGAAGCTCTGCCCCGTCTACAACAGCCAAAGAGCTGCAAGGCGGGACAGATTTACTGGTCTTACGCGCCCAACTTGCCCGCGCCGAAAAAGCCGCCCGCCGTGCGCCCACGCCCATTCCGGTGCGGTCCGCCCAACTGAGTGCCAAGCCCGTAAAGCCGCAGCGGGAAGTGGATTTGGCAGGCGTCGCCACCGACGATTTTTCGTTGGCCCGCGCCCACGCCCGATTGCGCGACGCCGTGTACGAGGGCCAGTACCATGTGTGCGCCCACGCCATCGGGCACGCCCGCGCAGAGGGGTTTTTGGAACACGACATCATGCAGGTGTTGCTGGCCGGGCGCGTACGGGCCGTGTACCCCGAAGACCGCCGCTGGCTGGTGTGCGGCTACTTCGAGGCATGTGGCGTGGCCCTGCCGCTACATGTGGTGGTGCAGCATCCATATGGCCGCATTGGGTCAGAAAACTCCGTGCTGGACATCGTGACGGCCTTCGTGCCCAAGCACCCGCATCACATCATCAGCCGCGCCCGCTTGGCCGTGATGCTGCGCTACGACGACGAGCAGATTCGCAGCCGCACCGCGCAGTTGGGCAACCGCGCAGGCCACCGCAGCAAAGGGAAGTGGAAACGGAGCGCGTAGGGTGTCGGCCATGCGCCGTAAAGACAGTGTGGAAGGGCCAGAGACTTGAATCTCTGGCCCTTGCGCCGTATGGCTAGCTGAGCTGCATCTTGGGGACACTGACTTGGAAGGTGAACCCCCCCGTTGCTGGCGCAACGCCCCCCCTTAGAGGTGGGGACACAAGCTGTTGCGCTCCCCTTGAGGGGGGCTGGCTGCAACGCAGACTGGGGGGTTCGCCCGCAACCGTCACCGCCAAATAACTGCCAAAGCTTTAGCAGCCGATATCCACACCAAAGTATTTGCGGCCCAGTTGCGTGTGCGTGCCGTTGATGTCCAGCTTATTCAGCGACGCGTTCAGGGCTTGGCGGAGTTCCGTATTGCCCTTGCGAACCACAATCGCCACCTGCTCTTTCCAGAGGGTCTCCCCGATGACCAAATTGGCTTTGCTAAAAGTTTTGACGGCGTCCAGCGCAGCAAACTTATCGGTGGCGATGGCGTCCACTTGCCCGGTGGCTACCGCCTGAAGCACCGCCGTACTATTGGGGTACACCTGAATGGTCTTTTCAAAAGTCAGCTTCCTGAGAAAACCGAAATAGGTGCTGCCTGCCTCTGCGCCGAGGTTTTTACCGACCAGAGCTTTGCTGGTCACGGGGCCGCCCTTGCGCGTCAGGATCACGCCGCCCGTGCAGTAGGTAGGGCGCGAAAAGTCCACCGTCTGCGCCCGCGTGCTGGTGATGGCGTGTGAGGCCAGCACGGCGTCAATTTCATCACTCTTATCGTTTATGTCGCGCAGCAAGCCGTCAAAGGGACGCACCACCCACACCACTTTCAGGCCCATATCGCGGGCCACTGCCTCGCCCAAATCCACCTCGAATCCGGCGGGCGCACCACCCTGCATAAAGTTGAAGGGTTCAAAATCGGCGCTGGTGGCGAGGCGCAGCACGCCGCTGGTCTTGATCTCGGCCAGTGTGCGGGCCTGTGCGGGCGCAACAAGTGCGGGCAACACAGCCACGAACAGAGCAGAGAGCAGGGTTTTGGAAAAACGGGAATGAGTTCGCATAGGTGAACCTCCGGGCAATAACTCGCAGTCGTTGTCCGGAGTGTGAATTAGTCCATGTCACGCGCCCCTGACGGTCAGCACGAGTTTGGTGTGAATTCTTACATAGATGTCGTCGGGCAGCAGTGGTGGTGTATTTCTCTGCGGCTAAAAAAGGTCTAAGCGTCGAGGGTCTAAGGTGCTAAGGCGGAGGCGTGTTCGGCTCCCTGTTGGTTTCCCGAAGGTGAGAGCTGGCGAAGCTGTGTGGAAGGGATGCAAAGGCATACGCTCTCGCCCTTCCTCAGACCCTTGACCCTTGGACTCGCCGCAACCTAGATACACCACATCAACGTTGATTCCAGCCCAATCACTTTCCGGCCAACACCGCTTCGGCCACCCGTGCGCCCATGTCCAGCCCTGCCGCGCCGTCTATCGTCCAGTGAATCCCGCCCACGACTCGGCTGTAGGCGGCGTCCTGTGCGGCTTGGGTCAGCTTGAGCGCGTCGCCCGGAAAGAAGGCCGACAGCACCCGCGCCGCTGCTCCGCTGACCGAAGCGTGACCGCTGGGATAGGAGGGAAACGGCGGCGTGACGACAACAGGTTTCCAGCCCGCCTGAACGACTTCCGGCCCCGACATCCAGTTTTGCGGACGGGCCACGACATACTGAAATTTGGCTCGCCAGCACGCAATAAAGGCGTCGTGGGCGGTGACGGCGGTGAGGGCCAACACGCGGGCAGTATCAGGCCCGTTGAGGGCGTGCTGGCTGGTGAGGGCGGCGGCCTGCTCCATCCACATGCCCGCCGGGGTCACGGTGCCTGCTCCGGCGGCCCAGTACAGGGCGAGGGCGCGGTCTGCATCGGTCAGGCGGGTTTGCAGGGCGGCAAACTGGGCGCGGTCTGCGGCAAAATTCGGGGCGTTCCAAGCGGGCGGCGGCGTGACCTGCGGCAATGTGACCGCGGTGGTGGCAATCGGGCTCACCCAGCCCCAATTCACTTCCATCGCCTTTTGTCCAGCCAAAGCTTGCCATTTGCCTTCCGCGCTGGCTGCCGGACGGATCGCCGCCGGACGATCCGCGTGATCGGCCCGCGCAAACAGCAGCACGCAGTCGGCAATAATGCTGCCTACCACCTGTTCATCAGAGCCATGCGGAAGAGAGGACAAGCGGCCCTGCACCGTACTTTCTAGCGCCGCCGTATCCTGAGGAAACAGGTAGGTTTGGAGGCGCTGGGCGGCAATCGCGGCCACCGCGTCGGTGTTCAGGGCGCGGCCCGAAGCACTCACAATGGTTTGCGCGTCGCTGACGGTTGCCAGAGTCAGGGCCAACGCCCGCGCCGCCCGCACCGGATTCAGCTTTCGGGCTTGAATCAGGGTCAGTGTTTCGGCATTGATTCCGCGCACGAGGTCGGCGCTCAGGCTGGTAGGCGTTCCGGCAGGCACCCGGTTGAGGCGGCGCTGGACATTGGGATGGGCGGCGTAAGCCAAAAACGTGCGGCTCGCGGGGGCGACAAAAGCAGCTTGGCTTGTTACGGTGGGCGCGGTTGTAGCAGGCATTTGGGCTGCCGCCAACGGCCCTAACAGAAGTAGCAAAGAAAGACCAGAAAGAACGGGACGCTTCATGCTTCCAAATTACCATCTTTATGCGATTTTTCTCGTTCTTCCTTACAGGGTGAGCTTTTTACCACAGCAGCACCCTGCCTACATCGCCTCAATCAAAATAAGTAAGAAAGACGTGATAGCCGACGAATTCACGCCTCAAGCCACCATATGAGCGCTCATTACAGGCCTTTAGAAAGTTTACCTTTTACTCATTTTGAACAATATGAACGGCAGGTGAGGAATGAAAGGGAGCCAAAGCTGAGTTTAGAATCCTATTTATTTTGAAGTTGAGCCAGAAGACGCCAATGCCCGGTGCTTTTAAGGTAGTTTAAGCTCATCTGTGGATTGTGTGTGGCGACAGGGAACGGAGTTGAAGGGCTTCGAGCAAGATCAGGACGCGAAGACCGGACGGTGTAACGTCCTCAAACCTGTCCTCCTCCTTCTTTTCCTGCTTCGGCCCTATTCCCCCGCCCCAAGCCTGCTAGCCTGCCCCGCGTGACTTCCCGTTCCGGACTGACCGACACCATCGCCGCCATTGCCACTGCTCCCGGCAGCGCGGGCGTAGGCATCGTGCGGGTCAGTGGGCCGCTTGCGCTGGCGGTGGCCGACGGAGCATTCGTGGGCAAGCGGCGGCCTTCGCGCACGGCGGGCGGGCGCTTTCTGTTCGGGCAACTGGTAGGCGCAGACGGCGAAGTGTTGGATGAAGGTCTGTGCCTGATTTTTCGGGGCGGGCACAGCTATACGGGCGAGGACGTGGCCGAGTTTCAGACGCATGGCAGCCCAGCCGTGTTGGCGCGGGTGCTGGCGCGGGCGCTGGAACTGGGCGCTCGGCCCGCCCGCCCCGGCGAATTTACTTTGCGGGCTTACCTTGCCGGACGACTGGACTTGGCGCAGGCCGAAGCTGTGCTGGGGCTGGTGGAAGCCCAAACCGACGCGGCCCGCAGGCAAGCCAGTTTGGGGCTTTCAGGAGCGCTGGGGGCGCGGGTGACCCGCATTGCTGCCAACATCACGCGCACGCTGGCGGCGATTCAGGCCATGCTGGACTACCCGGAAGAAGGCGTGCCCGACGAAGACCGCGCCGCACCTTTGGCCGCCGCCGAAGCTGACCTGACGGCGCTGGTGCAAAGCGCGAGGGCGGGCCAAATCTCGGCACGCGGCGCACGCTTGGCCCTGATCGGGCGGCCCAATGCGGGCAAAAGCAGCCTACTGAACGCCCTTTTGGGCTACGAACGCTCTATCGTGACGCCGATTGCCGGAACCACCCGCGATTATCTGGAAGCAGGGTTGGAACTGGCAGGCGTGCCCGTGACCCTGATAGACACGGCGGGCCTCCGTGACACCGCCGACGAAATAGAGGCGGCGGGGGTGCGCCAAGCCCACGCGTTGGCCGAACGCGCCGATCTGGTACTGGCGCTAGAGGATGGCAGCGAACCCCGCGAAGCCTTGCCCGCCGACTTGCCCGATGGAGCGCGGGTGCTGCGCGTGCAGACCAAAGCCGACTTGCCCGCCGCGTGGACTGACCCGGCTGTGTTGCGCGTGAGTGCCGTAACTGGTGCGGGCTTGCCAGAACTCCGCGACGCCGTACACGCCGCCCTGATTGGTGACGCTGCTCGCGGAGAAGCGTGGCTGACCACCGAGCGCCAAGCCGACGCTGCCCGCCGCGCCCTAGAACACGTTCAGGCCGCCGTGAATCTGCCCGATGAATTGGCCGGATATGAGTTGGAGGAGGGACTGCGTGCCCTCTCTGACCTGACCGGGCGCGACGTACAGGAAGACGTGGTGGACGCGGTGTTTCGAAATTTCTGTGTGGGGAAGTGAGGGAGTGTAGAGGGTGAAACGTGGGGAAGGCGCGGGTAGGCAGACAGAGCAACCCCCCCATTGCTTCGCAATGCCCCCCCTTAGAGGTGGGGACTAAAAGTTGTTGCGCTCCCCTTGAGGGGGGCTGGCTGCAAAGCAGACTGGGGGGTTCATCCGAAACCGTCTCCACAATCCATCGCCTCAGCGCCCCACCAACCCCGGCCTCGGCCACAGCCGGAAATTGGCTGGCCCAGCCACGTCTTTCAGGTCTACAGGGCCATAAGCGCGGGAGTCTAGACTGGCCCCGATCCGGCGGTTGTCGCCCATGACCCACACTTTGCCGGGGGGCAGCGTTTGGACGTTCTGGTCGCCGATAAATCCTTCACTGGCGTAGCTTTCGGCCAGTGCGCGGCCATTGACCACCAGCCGCCCATCCCGAATTGCCACGCTGTCACCGGGCAGGGCCAACACCCGCTTCACGTTGTAGGGCCGGTGTTGCACGCCCCACACAGTCTCGAAAGCATACGGACTGTCGGCAGGAGCTTTGAAAATAATGAGGTCGCCCCGGCATGGGTACGGTGTGGGCACGCCCCAAGCCCGCAGCCAGCGCGGGTATTTCAGCAGCAACAGCAAATCGCCAGTGGTCAGCGTGGGATCCATACTTTCGCCGTCTACACGGGCAAAGGTTCCCACAAAGGTAGTCAGCAGGTACACGGGCAACAGCGCCCCCAGCAGCCACACCCGCACAAAGGCCCGCAGCCCGGACGCAGGGCGGGAAGGAGAAACAGACGTCACGAGGGCCATGCTAGCAGCGGCAAGGATGAGTTGATGCCAAGCAAGAATCTGGATGAGACGGACTAGATCAAATATTTAACTGAACATATGGTCTTTCTTCATATCCGCTTCAGATTCTAGGGGCGTCAGTCGCCTCGGCGGTACGCTAGCTGCCATGACCGCTCAGGAACTCATCGTCGATAAATATGAAGAAGGTGCAGGAACACCCGCGCAAGCTGGAAAGATGGTGCGCGTCCACTACACCGGCACGCTGGAAAACGGCCAGAAATTCGATTCTTCTCGTGACCGGGGCGAGCCGATAGAATTCCCGCTGGGCGTGGGCTACGTGATTGCCGGATGGGATCAGGGCATTGCCCAACTGCGCGTGGGCGACAAGGCCCGCCTGACCATCCCCGCCCACCTCGGCTACGGCGACGCGGGCGTTCCCGGCGTGATTCCCGGCGGCGCTACGTTGGTGTTTGACGTAGAACTCGTGGACGTGCGCTGAAGGATTGACGGAAAGTGAAACGGCGCTGGGGCCAAAAGCTCCAGCGCCGTTGTCGTGCCCTAACTCAATCTCTACTTGTCGGCGGGCTTATCCTCCACCACCGAACTCTCGGAGCGGTAGTTCCCCTGTTCATCCAGATTCCCGCCCAACACCACATGGGTATCGGTGACGCCGGGGCTGTCTTGCACCACGCCTGCGCGTTCGGCGGGATCGTTGGGAATGGGCGGGCGCGTGGCACTCTCGGAGTCGGTGCTGCGGTCTTGCGGCGCTTCGCCCTCGATGGTCAGGCCCATTTGCTCGTTGCTGGTATGTCCGGTCATGGCGCAAGGCTAGAACTGGGGCGCGGCGGGCGCGTGTGCAGCACGTAAAGCCGGGTTGGGACTGCGCCAAATACTCGCCCAGATAAAGGCCAGCTTAAGCCCCTGTGCCTCACGCCCTAGCCGTTATGGAACCGCTACAATTCTGGGCACACATGAAAAGATTGGCGACGCTGATGACGCTCGCGCTGGCTGCTTCGGCGGCGGCGCAAACCTCTTTGCCCCAAAATACGGCCCGGATTCATTATCAGCGGGCCGATGGCGCGTACACAGGCTGGGGCCTGCACCTCTGGGAAGACACCGCCAAACCTACCGAATGGGCCGCACCCCTCGCCCAAGCGGGCAAAGACGACTTCGGGGCTTACTTCGACGTGGCGCTGAAACCCAACGCCCAGAAAGTCGGTTTCATCGTGCATAAAGGTGACGAAAAAAGCCCGGATTCCGACCTGTGGTTAGACCTCAGCAAGGGCCGCGAACTGTTTCTGAAATCGGGCGGCACGCTGGTGGCCTATGCCAAAGGTGCGGCCCTGAAGGTGGACGCCAGCAAAGCGCCTGTAGCGCAGGCTGCGGCGCAAACGGTGGCCCAAGCTGCTCCTGCCGCCGCGCCTGCCACTGCCGCCCAAGCCATTCCCGACAACGTGCTGCGCGTGCGCTACGTGCGGCCCGACGGCAACTATGAAGGCTGGGGCCTGCATGTCTGGGAAGATACGACGGCGGTGGTGGAATGGGCCAAACCGCTGGCCCAGACGGGCAAAGATGCGGGCGGTGTGTATTGGGACGTGCCTCTGAAGGCTGGGGCGGCCAAAGTGAATTTCATCGTGCATAAGGGCGATGAAAAAGACCCCGGCCCGGACATGTCGGCAGACCTGAGCAAAGGCCGCGAAGTGACCGTGACGAGCGGCAAGGAAGCCTTTGCCTACGGCGCACCCGCTGCCCTGAGCGACGCGCCTGTGCCCGCCAACACCGCCCGAATCAACTACTACCGCCCAGACGGCAAATACGACGGCTGGGGCCTGCATGTGTGGGAAGACACCACCAAACCCACCGAATGGACTGCGCCACTGGCCCAGACGGGCAAAAACAGCTTTGGCGTGTACTGGGACGTGCCTATGAAAGAGGGTTGGGGCAAGCTGAATTTTATCGTGCATAAGGGCGACGACAAAGACCCCGGCCCCGACCAGACCCTCAACAGTACGGCGGGCAATCAGGCGTGGATCGTGAGCGGCAACGCGGCGGTGAACACGACCCGCCCGGATACCAGCGTGCGCGTGGTGGGCGACTTGACCAAGCAGCAAGCCATTATGCTGGGGCGCGACTTGGTGGCCGTGAAGCCAGAATTTGTGCAGCCGGGAGCGTTCCTGACCCTGCACACGGCCCCCGATGCCAGCCTGAAACTGACTCCGGCGGGCGTGGACGGCGGCACCACGTTGACCCTGAACCCGGTAGACGGCGGCCTGAGCGCGGCGCTGAAGGCCAAAGCGCCCTACCTTGCCGGATACGCCCTGCTGCGGGTACGCGAGGAAGACCGGGCCAAAGTAGGCGCGGCCCTGCGTGGGCAAGTGGCGATCAGTAGCGCCCTGCCCGACGGCACGCTGATAGACGCGACTGGCGTGCAAACCGCGTGGGCACTCGACGACCTGTACGCCTACGACGGCCCACTGGGAGCCACTTGGCAGGGAGCCAAACCCACGCTGAGGCTGTGGGCACCCACCGCGGAGGACGTAAAATTGCGCCTGAGTGCGGCAGACGGCACAGGCGAGCGCACCGTCCCCATGACCCGCGACGCCAAGGGCGTATGGACAGCGGCGGGCGGAGCCAACTGGAGGGGCCTCGGCTACCGCTACGAAGTGAAGGTCTACGCGCCCAGCACGGGCAAAGTGGAAACCAATCTGGTCACCGATCCCTATTCGGTGGCGCTGAGCCAGAACAGCACGCGCAGCATTCTGACCGACCTGAACGACGCGGCGCAAAAACCTGCGGGCTGGGAAGGCCTGAAAAAACCCGCCCTGCGTTCCGCCAGCGACCTGAGCTTCTACGAGTTGCATCTGCGGGATTTCAGCGCCGCCGACGCCAGCGTGCCCGCCGCCCAGCGCGGCACTTACCTTGCCTTTACGCAGGCGGGCAGCAACGGCATGAAACATCTGAAGGCGTTGGCCGACGCAGGACTGAAGGCCGTTCACTTGCTGCCTACCTTCGACATTGCCACCATCGAGGAAGACAAAACCAAGTGGAAGGCCGCGCCCGACCTGAGCAAGATGCCCCCCAACAGCGACCAGCAGCAGGCCGCCGTGACCGCCGTAAAAGACGCCGACCCCTACAACTGGGGCTACGATCCCTACCACTACATGACCCCCGAAGGCAGCTACGCCGTGAATCCGGCAGACCGCACCCGCGAAT
This sequence comes from Deinococcus sp. Arct2-2, assembly GCF_004801315.1. Classification (GTDB taxonomy): domain Bacteria; phylum Deinococcota; class Deinococci; order Deinococcales; family Deinococcaceae; genus Deinococcus. The sequence continues at coordinate 17,806 of NZ_SSNW01000071.1, read as the reverse complement.
ACCGCTCGATGGTGATGGCGCTGAACGGGGCGGGCCTGCGCGTGGTGCAGGACGTGGTGTTCAACCATACGGCGGCCAGTGGGCAGAATGAGCGCAGTGTCCTTGACCGGATCGTGCCGGGGTACTACCACCGCCTGAACGTGAATGGGGGCGTGGAAAACTCCACCTGCTGCTCCAATACCGCCACCGAACACGCCATGATGCGCCGCCTGATGGTGGATTCGCTGGTGCTCATGGCGAAAGCCTACAAGGTGGACGGCTTCCGCTTCGACCTGATGGGACATCATCTGGTGGCCGATATGAAAGCCGCCCGCACCGCGCTGGACGCCCTGACGCTGCCCAAAGACGGCGTGGACGGCAAGCAGATTTACATTTACGGCGAGGGTTGGGACTTTGGCGAAGTGCAGGGCAACAAGCGCGGCGTGAATGCCACCCAAATTAATATGTACGGGCAGGGCATCGGCACCTTCAATGACCGCATTCGGGACGCGGTGCGCGGCGGCAATCCGTTTGGCGGGCTGCAAGATCAGGGCTTTGCGACTGGGCTGGCTACCTTGCCCAACAGCCAACCGCAAAATGCAGACCGCAATAAGGCGCTGCAACTGGCCGACCTCGTGCGGGTGGGCCTGAGTGGGAACTTGCGCGACTTCAAGTTCACCAACGGTCTGGGCAAAGAAACCACCGGGGCCAACGTGAACTACAACGGTGCGCCCGCCGGATACGCCGCCAGCCCCCGCGAAAGCATCAATTATGCCAGCGCCCACGACAACCAGACCCTCTACGACGCGGTAGTGCTGAAGGCTCCGGCGGGGGCCACGCCCGCCCAGCGCACCCGGATGCAAAACCTCGCCCATAGCGTGGTGCTGCTGGGTCAGGGGTTGCCGTTCAGCTACGCGGGCGATGAAATCCTGCGCTCTAAGAGCTTCGATACCGACTCCTACAACAGCGGCGACTGGTTCAATACGCTGGACTTCTCCCGCGCCAGCAACGGCTTCGGCAAGGGCCTGCCGCCCGCCGAGAAGAACGAGGGGAATTGGAACCTGTACCGCCCGCTGCTGGGCAACGCGGCCTTCAAGCCCTCCAGCACCGAAATCACCCGCGCCTTCGACCACTACCGCGACATGCTGCGGGTGCGCTATTCCTCCACCCTGTTCCGCATGGACACGGCGGCGCAGGTGCAGCAAGGCCTGAAATTCCTGAACACCGGGCCGAACCAGACCCCCGGCGTGATCGTGATGCGCCTGACCGGAGCCGTGAACACCACCAACCCTTACCGCAACGTGGTTGTGGTGTTCAACGGCAGCGGCCAGACGGTCAATTTCAGCGATCCGACCTTTGCGGGCCTGAACCTGAGCCTGCACCCGGTCTTGGCCGCCAGCACCGACAGCGTGGTAAAAACCAGCAAGGTAGCGGGCAGCAGCCTGAGCGTGCCGGGGCTGACGACGGCGGTGTTTGTCGGGAAGTAGGCGCAGGAAGAACGGCGTCTAAGGGTCTAGGGACAGAAACAAAAGAGAAGATGGGGACGGCGGGGGCTTCGGCTTTCCGCCGTCCTCTGTCTCCATATGCTGGTTCCATGCCACTGACCCTCACTGCCCTCCGGCGCAGTTTGCAAAACATGGACGCCCCGGAGTTGCGTGGCCTCATCGAGACACTCTTTCAGGCCAGTACCGCCAATAAAAATCTGTTGACCGCCCTGCTGGACAACGATACTTCCGGGTTACGGGCCAAGGCGGAAGCCGAGATTGCGCGGGCCTTCCATCTGGGCAAGCGCACGCCGACGCTGAAAACCAGCGGGGCGCTGGCCGCCATCGCCGCCTATGCCAAAGTCGCTTCGCCGCTGGAAGTTCTGACGCTGCAACTTCAGTTCGTGCAGGCGGGGATGGAATGCTGGAACGGATTCGGCGGGCCAGATTCGTTGCTGGACAGCCTCAGCAGCATGTGGGAATCGGCCCTCAAGCGGGCTGGGGAATTGCCGTCAGACATGTTGCCTTGGGCGCAACTGGAAGCGGTCAACAGTTTGCTGACTGACTTCGGGATCGGCGGACTAGAGGCATTAGACGAGGAGTTGGATGAAGATGGGGGCGGCTCTTGATCTCTAGAATTCGGCCATGACCAGCAGCCCCCTTCCCAAACCCATTATTCTGGACGGCGACCCCGGCCTAGACGACGCCGTCGCGTGGATGTTGGCCCTCGCCAGCCCCGCCGAAGTGCAGGTCTTGGGCGTATGCAGCGTGCATGGCAACGTGCCGCTAGAACGCACCAGCCACAACGCGGGCGTGATTTTGGCGCTGACTGGCGAGGCGGGCCGCACTGTGCCGCACTACGCCGGGGCAGACCGCCCGTTGGTGCGTGAGGCGATGACGGCGGCGGCAGTTCACGGCGATTCTGGCCTGCCTGCTGCCGGTTTGCCTGCGCCCGTGAGGGAACCGGAAGCCCTGCACGCCGCCCTGTTCATGATTCAGGCCATTCGCGCCCAACCCGGCGAAGTAACGCTGATCGCCACTGGCCCGCTGACCAACGTGGCCCTTGCATTCCGGCTGGCCCCCGACCTGCCCGCCAAAGTGCGTGAAGTGGTCTGGATGGGCGGCAGCACCGCGCACGGCAACCGCACACCCGCCGCCGAATTCAATGCGCTGGCCGACCCACACGCCGCCCATGTGGTACTGAGTTCCGGGGCACAGGTGCGGATGGTGGGCCTGAACCTGACGATGCAGTCTATTGCCACGCCAGACCGTCTGGACGACCTCCGCGCACTGGGGAACCGCGCCGGGGCCGTGTGCGCCGAACTCCTGACCTTTTACGCCGTGCATTACCGCGCCCGCTACGGCCTGAACGGGGGTGCGCTGCACGACCCGGTGGCGGTGGCCGCCGTCGTTCGCCCCGAGTTGTTTACCTTCCGGCCCATGCGCGTGCAGGTGGAGACCCAAGACGGTCTGAATTTTGGGCGAACGGTGTGCGACCTGTACGGCAAACCGGAACCCACCGAATGCGTACAGGTGGGCCTAGAGCTAGATGAACCCGCCTTCTTCGCGCTGTTGCTGGAGCGGGTTGGGCGGCTGCCTTAGCAGAGCATCTGGAATGTGGGGGATGCGTGGTGGGCGCGGAATCTGTGATTTCATGCTTGGTAGAGATTTCTACAACATCCCGTCCACGGGTCAAGACTGACAGTTCACGACTCACCCAGCATCCGACACGATATCCACCGCCGTACCGTCTGGCAGCGAGTACCCCAGCAACGAGCCGCCGCGCAGATCGGCGATCAGGTAGGGCACCGAGTAGGCCGCCAACTGCGTATCGGTGCGGCTAGGGGTGGCAGGGCCGTTGGGATGGCTATGGTACAGCGCCACGAGGCTTAGGCCTTCCGCCTGCATGGCCCTCAGCGCCCGCAACAGGTGGCCCGGATCGGCCAAATACTGCCGCGCCGGGTCAGGGGCAATGTTAGGCAGCGGGTACAAGGCGTGCGCGTGTAGTCCGTCTGGGCGCACATGCCCACCTATGGCCCCCACGCATTCGGCAGGGGCGTCGCGGCGGGCGTGTGCCCACAACGCCCCTTCCAGCACACGGGGCAGGTGCAGGGCGGTGGTGAGCGGTAAATCGGCTTCGGTCAAGGCAGGATCAGTCTAGAGGCGAACAGGTGCAGGCGGCGGTTGATGAACGACAGACATTCAGACCCTCTATCTTCAAAACTATTTTTACTGACCCGAATCGGAAATCCAGCCGCCACCACGCCTTTCCCACTACCCACTCACCACCCACCACTCACGCCTTGCCCCACTGCCCCCAACACCCCCATCAGCGGGCCGCCCCGTCAGAAACTTGCGCTGGGAACGGAATTCCCGGCCAGTCCAGCGGGCATTGTGCGGTACAGTGGGGCCATGTCGAAGGCGGTGAAGGCTCGGAAGGCGGCGGCTCCCGCGAACCGGTTTGATGGGGAGGCGTTGGGACTCGTCCTGTTCGCCCTCGGAATCTTTTTGGCGGTGACGCTGCTCCTAGAGCCGCCCACGCGCACGGGCGGCGAAACGTCGGGCAGCCTGATGGCGCAGGCGCGGGGACTGCTGCTGGGCTGGCTGGGCTGGGGCGCATACGTGCTGCCGGTGGTTCCGGTGGCCTACGGCGTGCTGGTGTTCTTGGGCCGTGACCTCGCCAACCTGACGCGGCGGGTGCTGGGCGGCGTATTGGTTACGCTGGCGCTGCTGGCCCTGCACGAAGTCTTCGAGCCGGAGGCAGCGGGCAAGCTGGCAACCTTAGTCATGGCCCCGCTGAGCGTGCTGAGCTATGTGGCGGCCCTGATTCCGTTGGTGGTGCTGACTCTGGGGCTAGAAATTATGCTGCGGCTGCGGCCCCTCACGTTGCTGAAGGGATTTTTCCGGCAAGTGAGTGTGCTGCTGGGCGGGGCGTCGGCCAACGTGCAGGGCGCAATAGAAGCGCGGCAAGAAGGCCGGGACGCCGCCCGCACCCGTGCCGAGGCGCGGCAAGGCCTCAGCGCCCACGCCCGCGATCTGGACACTCTGCGAAAACTATACCCATCGGCGCGGGAACTGAAATCTCAGGCCGAAGAAGTGCGGGCCGCCGTGCGCGAACTGAAGGGGCTAGACGAAGCAGGGTTGAAGGACGCCTCGCGGGATTTGGACGGCTGGCGGGCTGTGACGGCCACGTTTGTGGGCAACGCCGCCCGCGACTTACGTGAACAGGTCAACGCCGAAGCGCCCGACGCCGGAGCCAAAGCCGAAGCCGTGATGAAAGAAATATCTGGTGGGCGGCACGAACTGAGCGTAGAACTGCCCAGCACGCAGGCCAGCGGAGAACTGGAAACCCTGCGCCGCCGCAGCGTGACCGAAGTGCAGCGCTTGGCCCTGCGTGCAGGCAAGCTGGAGCGCGAGCGCAAAGCCGCAGAAAAGGCGCTAGCCAAGGCCGATGTCGCCGTGCTGGCCCGCGAACTGCCTGCCCACACTGAGCGCGTGACCGCGTGGGCCGAACTGAACCGCGAGTGGATAGATTGGCAAGACCGCGAGCGCCACTACCCCGGCTGGCCCGATCTGGCCGCCGCGTTTGACCGCGCCCCCACCGAAGTGGCCGCCACAGTGGCCGAAGCCCTCCGCAGCGACCCAGACGGCACGCTGGCCGCGCAGGAACAGTGGCGGGCACGCCTCGCCCGCGCTCAGGAAGACGCCCTGCGCCGGGCCGAAGCGATGGCCGCGCCTGCCCCAGTCACGCCGCCCAGCATGAACTTCGATTTCACCGACTTTAGCAGCATGAACGGTGGCAGCATGGGCAGCGACTCGGGCACAGAAGCCGCGCAAGGTGGAGCCGCTCTGGAATGGCAACCGTCCAAAGTGAGAGATTCCAGTTTGAAGGAATCTGGCCCGCGGGGAGGCGGCGCAGTGGTCAGCCCGGAACGCCCCGCACCCGCGTTCGCCCCCTCAGTCTCCTCTCCCCTCCTCCCTCCGACTGGCCCCGATATTTTTGACGATGAAGACGATCTGGAAGCCCACGCAGAGTTGGCCGATGGAGAATTAGACGGCCTCGACCCTTGGGGCGACGACGAAGACATGCCCTTTTCGCGGCCCGGTGCTGAGGCTTCGGCAAAAGCTCCAGCCAGACCTCCAACCATGCCCGCCGTGCCCATGCGCCAAAAACCTTTGTTGGGGCAAGGCGGCGTGCAGGCCGCACCTTGGGAAAGTGCCGAAGCTCCGGCGCAGCGCCGCCGCCCTGTTCCCCAGCCTATCGGGGCCACCGCTCCGGCCCTGCCCAGCTATGACCTCCTTGATCCGATTCCCCAAGTCGCCAGCAATCTCGCCGCGCTGGACGTGGCCGCACGTCAGCGGGCCGCCGTGATCGAGCAGACGCTTCGGCACTTCGGGTTGCAGGCCAGAGTCGTGGATTTTGCACGTGGCCCCACCGTCACCCGCTACGAAATCGAGCCTGCCCCCGGCGAAAAGATTTCTCGGATCGCTAACCTCAGCAACGACCTAGCGCGGGCGTTGGCGGTGGGCGGCGTGCGTATCGAAGCGCCTGTACCCGGCAAAAGCGTGATCGGGCTGGAAGTGCCCAACAGCGAGCGCGAACCCGTGACTTTTCATCAGGCGGCGGCCTCTGCGGGATTCCGCAACACCCGCGCCAAACTGCCCATGATTTTGGGCAAAAGCATCGACGGCGAACTGGTGGTGGGCGACCTCGCCAAAATGCCGCACCTGCTGGTGGCGGGCAGCACCGGATCGGGCAAGTCGGTCTGCGTGAACACGCTCATCACGTCGCTGCTGTTCAAGTATCTGCCCCACGAACTGCGCTTCTTGATGATCGACCCGAAGATGGTGGAACTCACGCCATACGACGGCATTGCTCACCTTGTACGCAGCGTGGTGACCAATCCGGTAGACGCGGCGGGTGTGCTGCTGGGCGCGGTGGCCCACATGGAACGCCGTTACAAGATGATGAGTCAGGTGGGCGCGAAGAACTTGGAGCAGTACAACGCCAAGATGCGGCAAGTCGGAGATGTAGAATTGCCGCACCTGATCATCATCATTGACGAGTTGGCCGACCTGATGATTACCAGCCCGAAGGAAGTGGAGTCGGCGATTATGCGGCTGGCCCAGATGGCCCGCGCCACCGGAATGCACCTGATTTTGGCGACCCAGCGCCCCAGCGTAGACATTCTGACCAGCCTGATCAAAGTGAACGTGCCCGCCCGAATTGCTTTTGCGGTGAGCAGCACGCACGATTCCCGCACCATTCTGGATTCGGTGGGTGCAGAACGCCTGACCGGCATGGGCGACATGCTGTTTTATCAGCCCGGACACGTGAAACCTGTGCGTCTGCAAGGGCCGTACATCAGCGAAGTGGAGTCGGCCCGCATTACCGAGGAACTGCGCCGACAGGTGTTCGAGGACGACTTTGTGGAGGCGTATGGGTCAGACTTCGAGGGCGGTGTGGAAGCCAGCGGCCCCAGCAATGACCGCGCCAACCTCGATTTCAGCGATCCTCTGCTGCGCCAAGCGGCGGCCATTTGCATCGAGGAAGGGCAGGGCAGCGTGTCGCGCCTGCAACGCCGCCTGAGTGTGGGCCACGCCCGCGCCGGAAAACTGATGGATTTGCTGGAGGCGATGGGCATCGTATCCAAACATCAGGGCAGCAAGCCGCGTGACGTGCTGATTCATGACACCGATTTGCCCGAATACTTTGGAAAATAAATACTGTGGGAAGTGAGAGCGGGGCGAGTGAGCGCAGGCGAGATGGCTGCCGCACGGCGGGTTTGAATGTGCGGAATGAAACACTATTTCAGTCAGTTCAGATGAAAGACAGGTGAGTATCCTCCCAAACGCCTTGGGCAGTTCGTTTAGGAGACCTGTGCAGATGCTGCTCTGGGTTGCTTTTCTGCGCGGAGTAGTGTTGATTAAGAAGCGAACTTTCCTTAGAGGTGAACTACATGAAAAAGCAAACTGGCCTGATGACCCTCAGCCTGCTCCTCGCCACGTCCGCAGTCGCGGGCGGAGCCGGTGCACCCGTCGCCCGTCCTGCCGCTGCTCCTGCAGCTTGTAAGACCATTGCCCAACTGGTCATGAGTGACCCTCAGTTCAGCACGCTGGCTGTGGCTGTAGAAGCCGCGGGCCTAGGCGACACGCTCAGCAGCGGCGCATTTACGGTGTTTGCCCCCACCAACGCCGCCTTTGCCAAAGTGCCGAGCGACATGCTGGCAACCGTCCTCAACGATCCTGAGATGCTTCAGAGCGTCTTGCTGTATCACGTGGTTCCCGGCAAAATCGCTGCCAAACAGGTGGCCGGAATCAAGAGCGCCCGCACCGTACAAGGCACCCGCATCGACGTGATGGTCAGCGGCAGCACTGTTATGATCAACGACGCGACCATTACCCAAGTCAACGTGCCCGCCTGTAACGGCGTGATTCACATTATCGACACCGTGCTGATGCCCCCGATGGCTATGGCCGAGACGCCTGCACCCGCACCGGTAGCAGAAACGCCTGCGCCTGAACCCGTTGCCGAGGAAACCCCCGCACCGGAACCCGTGGCTGAAGAAACCCCCGCAGTAGAGGAAGCCCCCGCACCCGCAGCAGAAGTCGCGGTCACAGCGGCACCGTTCGACATCAGCCAAATTCCCGCGACTCCTCTCAGCGGCGCGACCACCACGACCACTGAAACTACGACGACGGATACGGCAGTCGCGGAGACCACCACGACGGATACGGCCACTACCGACACGACCACCACGGACACCACCGTCGTTGCCGAGACCACCACCGCCGACACCACTGTCGTTGCAGAAGTCGCTACCCCCACCGCCGAGTGCGTGGTTGGCAGCAACACCTTGTACGACGTGATCGTGGCCGACGACCGCTTCAGCACCCTGCGCGACCTGCTCAGCGATGCGGGCCTGACCGAAACGCTGATGAGCGGCGAATACACCATCTTCGCGCCCACCAACGAAGCCTTCGCTGCCGTAGATCCCGACACGCTGGCCGTGATTGCCAGCACGCCCGATCTGCTGAAGCAAGTGCTGCTGTATCACGTCGTGGAAGGCATCATCACCACCGACCAACTCGCCAGCGGCGAAGTGCTGAGAACGGCGGAAGGCAGCGAGCTGACCCCCGGCAACAGCGGCGGTAAGCAACTGGTGGGTACGGCTACCGTTGATCTGGTGTCGGCCACTGTGGCCACCACCGATGCACAGGCCTGCAACGGCACCATCTTTGTCATCGACCAAGTGTTGCTGCCCCCCAACTTCACGCTGCCCGCCCCTGTGGTAGAGGAAGCCCCCGCAGCCGACACGACTGCTACGGCCACCACGACCGACACCACGGCGACGGCCACCACCACGACGACTACGGCCACGGCCACCACTACCGCTGCTGCTACCCCGGCAGCCAGCACCACCGTCGCGCTGCTGACGGACGCCCGCTTCAGCGTTTTGGCTAGCCTCGTGCAAGCCGCTGGCCTGACCGATACCCTCAACAACGGCACCTTCACGGTCTTTGCCCCTACCAACGACGCTTTTGCCAAGGTGCCTGCCGCAACGCTGGCCGCCCTGCAAGCCGATCCCGCCAAGCTCAAGCAGGTCTTGCTGTACCACGTCGTCGCCTCTAGCGTCGATCTGACCACCACCAACGACCAGCTGACGAGCGCTGAAGGCAGCACCCTGAAAGTCACCCGCGCCGACGGAACGGTTCAGATTGAAACCGCCAAAGTGGACACCGGTTCCTTGATGACGGTAGGCACCAGCCGCGTGTACGCCCTTGACACCGTGCTGCTGCCCCCCAGCCTGCGCTAATCGATCCTGCGCTAACCTCACCGCTTGATTCACCGCGCCTCCATGTGGGGCGCGGTTTTTGCTGCTTCCTCGGGCTGCCTTAGCCCCGCTCTGCACGCCTACCGCTCTAGCTTGGGCAACACCGGGCGCAAGTCGTCTGCTGGATGTTGGCGCAAAAAGGCCGCCCAAGTCGCTGCCGTGCGGGGCATCTGTTCGGCTTCAGTCCATGTCCAGTACGGGGTATACAGGCTGCGGGCAGTCACGATTTCATCGCGGAAGATTTCGGCGCTGAGGCCCATTCGGAGCAGGCCACTGGTTTCAAAGCGCCGCAGAATGCCTGCCCGGTCATAAGTTACGCGCCGCAAAATCGTTTGCCAGCCTGACAGGGTAGCGGTCAGAAGGAGATAGCCTGCGCGGGGGTCACCATCGGCGGGTGCGCCCACAGCCCCGGTGTTCAGTACGCGCACACTTTGGCCGCCTGCCAACTCAAATACCGCGTCGGCTTGGCGGTGAATATGGGAGCCGATCAGGACGCCGTACCGGCCACCGTCCGACAACTCGGCCACCCGCTGCGGCTCGGTGCGCTCGCTGATGCCTTCGCGGTACTCGTCGGGCGTGCCGTGCGACACCAGCACATCGGGGAGGCCGGGGGCCGAGAGGGTAAGCGACATCGGCCAGTCGGCGGGCGTATGCAGCAGCCCTACCCGCTCCAGTTGTTCGGCGCTCCAAGCCGTCGCACCCCAAAATGGATCGGAGAACCAATCGGCGGGCAGCAGATTACTCCGCGCTTGCCACAGCCGCAGCAAATCGTCGTGGTTGCCCAGCGTAAAACGCACGCCCAGTGGGAAGGCAGCGGGCAGATTCAGCAGGGTTTCCAGTGCCTCTACGCTGTCGGGGCCTCGGTTCACTACATCGCCGTTCACGATCAGGCCATCGGCTCCCTGTGCGCGGGCATCGTGCAGCACGGCCCGCAAAGCATCGGCGTTTCCATGAATATCGGCCAGCACGGCAAGACGCATCGGGGAGCATTCTAGAGTCTGGGGGGAACTCAAGACTCTGAACCGATTCTCAATACAGTTGCGATTGCGCCCATTTGACTGCGCCCATTTGACTGCGCCCATTTGACTGCGTTTATTTGATTGCGCCCATTTGATTGCGCCCAGACGCTCTAGACTGCACCCATGATCGAGGCTCTGATCGGAAACACGCCCCTGCTTCAGCTTCGGCGGGTCGTGACGCCAGAAATGGCAGATGTATTCGTAAAACTGGAAGGCCAGAACCCCGGCGGCAGCATCAAAGACCGCACCGCACTGGGCCTGATCGAAGACGCCGAGCGGCGCGGCCTGTTGAAACCCGGCGGCACGATTGTGGAGCCCACCAGCGGCAATACGGGCATCGGGTTGGCGCAGGTAGCCGCCGCCAAAGGCTACCGCCTGATTTTGTGTATGCCCGCCCAAATGAGCGAGGAACGCAAACGGACGCTGCTGGCCTACGGCGCAGAACTGGTGCTGACCGACCCCGAACGCCGGATGCTGGCGGCCATAGAAGAAGCCGAGAAAATTTCGGCGGAAACAGGCGCGGTCATGATGGGTCAGTTCACCAATCCCGCCAATCCTCAAACCCACGAGCGCACCACCGGGCCGGAACTGTGGGCACAGATGGGCGGCCAAATCGACGCCTTCGTGTACGGCTCTGGCACAGGCGGCACCATCAGCGGCGTCGGGCGGTTCCTGAAAAGTCAGGATGCGGGCATAAAAGTGGTGGCCGTAGAACCCGCCCGCAGTAACGTCCTGAGCGGCGGCGAACGTGGCGAACACGGGTTTCAGGGCATGGGGCCGGGATTTGTTCCCGCCAACCTAGACCGCAGCGTGATTGACGAAGTGTTCCCCGTGTGGGAAGAAGACGCCTATCCGCTGGCCCGCCGCTTGGCCCGCGAAGAAGGCGTGTTTGTGGGCATGAGCAGCGGCGGAATGGTGTGGGCCGCACTAGAACTGGCCCGCAGATTGGGGCCGGGAAAACGGGTAGCAACCATTGCCTGCGATACGGGCGCACGTTATCTCACCACCAGTTTGTTCAACGATCAGGGCACCGGCACACCCAAGGGCTACCAGCCGTATTCACGCGAGAAGCTGCCTGAAGCACCCGCCGCCGACTGACCCGGCGAATCGCAATTACGTTAAGAATCTCACGTTTTAAGTCAGATTAGGATACAATTCGCAGCTTATACTTCCTTCATGTTGCCTCAAAAACTTCTTGCCGAAGCCATCGGTACTTTTGCACTCATTTTCGCTGGCGTTCTCGCCATTACCAACGATGCTGGCCTCTTGGGCGTCGCTTTTGCACACGGCCTCGCCATTGCCGTGATGGCTATGGCGCTGGGTACGGTCAGCGGTGGGCAGTTTAACCCTGCCGTCAGCATCGGCCTGAGCCTCACCAAAAATCAGGATTGGCGTACCACCGCCGCCTTTATTCCGGCCCAACTGGTCGGCGCGGCCCTCGGCGCTTTCGCGGCCCTCGCCACTGTAGGAGAGGCCAAAATGAAGGCTGTCGGCTACGGCGTCGCCAACCCCGGTGCAGGCATCGGCACGGGCGGCGCGTTCCTGATGGAAGTTATTCTGACCGCCTTCCTCGTCCTGGTGGTCGTGAAAGTGGCTATTCATCAGCGCAGCATTTTGGGCGGCCTGATCGTGGGCCTAACCATCGTGGTGGACATCTTGGCAGGCGGCCCCATCAGCGGCGCGGCCATGAACCCCGCCCGTTCGTTTGGCCCCGCGTTGGTATCCGGCGACTGGGCCAACCACTGGATCTACTGGCTGGCCCCCATCATCGGCGCTGGTTTGGGTGCGTTCATTGCCGAATTTACCGATGGAATGCGGCCCAAAACGGTTGCACCTGAACTGAAGAACTGAGTACGGCGTTCCGTCAGTTTTCAAGTCTGAGTTCGCTCTGTGGCCCCCTCACCCGTTGCTTTCGCAACGCCCTCTCCTATAAGGAGAGAGGGGATAAAAACTTCCACACCGCTGTAGGCAGACGAGTTAGAAAAAACAGAGGCGGCCCACATCATCGGGGCCGCCTCTTCTGTTTGGCGAGGGATTAGCGAACATCAACGCCTTCGCTGAAGCCCTCTAGCTCCTTGCTTCTGCGCCTTAGCGCCGTCCGCCGCCGAACATGCCGATCAGGTCGTCTAGGCCGCTGCCGTTGCCGTCGCGGTCTAGCACTTTATTGAGGGTACCGAACAAGTCACCGCCGGGGGCTTGCTGCTGAGGCTGCTGATGTTGGCTCTGCTGCTGTTGCCCGCCGCCCAACACGTTGCCCAGCATTCCGCCGAGGCCGCCCATGTTGCCCTGTTGAGGCTGCTGCATCTGGGGCTGCTGTTGCTGCCCGCCGCCCAAGAGTCCGCCGAGCATGCCGCCCAACCCGCCGCCTGCGCCGCCACCCAACAGGCCGCCCAAGATGCTGCCGATATCACCGCCGCCCTGCATTTGGCCGCCCCCTTGTGCTTGGCCCTGACGCTGACGGCTGAGGTAGCCCATGACCAACGGAGCCAGCATAGACAGCACTTGCATCGCCATTTGGGGATCGATGCCTGCACGCTGGCCCACAGCGTTGGCGGCGGCCTGCTGCTGCCCACCAAAAACATGCCCCAGAATCTTTTGGCCGTCTTGGGTGTTGGGCATCTGGCCCTGTCCGAAGGCGTCGAGGGCGCTGCCGTCGTGCTTATCGAGTGCGCCGGTGAGGGCGTTGAGGCCGCCGGGTTGCGTGGCGTTGCGGGTCAGTGCGCCCAGCAGCAGCGGCACGGCGGCTTCCATAGCTGCGCTGGTCTGGTTGGGGTTGGTGCCCAGTTGGTTGCCTACCGTTTGCTGCGCCTGTCCCATTCCGCCCAGCATGTTAAAGATGTCCATCATGGTGTAATCCTCCGTGAGCGCAGTGGCCCTGAGTAGAGTGAGGGTGTGAAAAAACCGTCATCGTTGAGTGCTGACAGACAGACTACGCTTCACACGCTCCTACTGACACCACCAGAAGGCGGCAGGCGTTCAGGAAAAGCTGAGGTTCATAGGGGTCGGCAGGGGGAAAATAGACGGCAATCTTCTATAAATGACCATGTATCCTAAGATGTGAAGTCACCAGACCGATTCGGATTGCGAGGCCACCCCGGCATTCAGGCGGCAAGGAAAACGCAGTTGGGAGGTGGGCCATTCCTACTGATTGCGTTCTCTGTACTGGCCGCTATCAACGTGCTGACATGGAGTTCTGAATACGGGCTGAACGCCTTCAACTTGTTCTTGATCGCCTGCTCTACCGTGCCCGTGTTTGTAGGATGGTGGCTTTGGAACCGCGCCCGCCGGAACGGTCAATCTTCTCAAGCCACAGTGAGTGCAGCGGCCAGCATTCTGATTGTGGGCTTTGTGGTGCGCTGCCTTCTGGATTGGCGAACACAACAGCCCTTAGGCGTGGTGGATTGGGTTGTAGTGACGGCCTTGATTGTCCTTTTGCCGATGGCTGCCCTCCTGTACCGCAGGCGCTAACCTCATCCTGTGCCTGCTCCCCTCTCCCCTTCCTACTTCCGGCACGATCCGGTGCAGATTGCGCGGCAAGTGTTGGGCGGCACGCTGGTGCGGGTGTTGCCGGGGGGCGAACGCCTGAGCGGACGGGTAGTGGAGGTGGAGGCCTACGATTGCCCCCGCGATCCGGCTTGTACGGCGGGCCGATTTCACGCCGCCCGCAGCGCAGAAATGGCGATTCCGGCGGGGCAATGGCTGTTCTGGACGGCGCACGGCCACCCGCTCCTTCAGGTGGCGTGCCGGGAAGAAGGCGTATCGGCCAGCGTGCTGATCCGGGCCATAGAACCGCTGGAGGGCATAGGCCAGATGCTGACGCAACGCCCAGTCACACGGGAACGCGACCTGACCAACGGCCCCGCCAAACTGGTGTACGCACTGGGGCTGAATCCGGCGCAGATTACGGGAACGTGGGCAAACAGTGACGGGCTGCATCTGTGCCTGCCCGAAACGCCCGTGCCCGATGAGCAAGTAGAAATAACGGCCCGCGTAGGCATCCGCGAAGGCCGCAATTTGCCGTGGCGCTTTTTGTTGCGGGGCAATGCGTGGGTGTCGCCCGCCGTGCCGAGCATGGAATTGGTGGTGGGTTAGGCGACGGCCCGGAGGGTGGAGCACTGCTTTTCCCACGCAGGCGCTACAGTCGGACACAGAGACCCAAAGGAGAGCGATGCCCTACGTTCATATCCGCATCACCGACGAAGGCGTGACCACGGAGCAAAAGGCCGAACTGGTGGCCCGCAGCACCCAAATGCTGGTGGATGTCCTAGGAAAAAACCCCAGTACCACGGTGGTTGTGATAGAGGAAGTGCCCCTTGAGAACTGGGGCATTGGCGGAGAACTGGTGAGCGTGCGCCGCGAGCGGGTAAGTGGAATGCTCCCTGCAAGCCCCGGAAGCACGGTCAGCACGGAGCTGCCCGAAAATAGTTCGTAGTTTGGCTCTGATACGGCCTATCCTTCCCCATGCCCGACCATCCCACCACCCTCACCCCGGCCGACTTGCGGGCGCTGGCCCTCCACACGCTGAGGCCGCAGCCTTCCATTCAGGCCGCGCTGGACAGCATGAAATTTGTGCAGGCCGACCCGATTAGGGTTCCGGCGCGTGCCCAAGACCTGACGCTGATGGCGCGGGTAGCGGGCTACCGGGCAGGCGACCTAGAACAGCAGTACGCCGTGCTGGACGCCGAAGAAGACATGTTGCCCAATTACGGCTTCGTGCCCCGGCAAGTGCAGGCGTGGCTGCAT
Organism: Deinococcus sp. Arct2-2; assembly: GCF_004801315.1. GTDB lineage: Bacteria > Deinococcota > Deinococci > Deinococcales > Deinococcaceae > Deinococcus. The sequence continues at coordinate 2,746 of NZ_SSNW01000071.1, read as the reverse complement.
CCGCGTGAGGTGGCCCCCACCCGCATAGAGCGCGAGCATCCGGCCTTGCTGGACAGCGTGCGGGCGCTGCTGAAGGAGCGGGGCGAACTGCACCCCAAAGAGGCGACGGCAGCGCTGGGTGTGGGCCGAGTGGAAAACGCATGGGGCGGACAATCGAGCGGGACTACGCGGGCGCTGGACGCCCTGCATTACCGGGGAGAGGCGCGGGTATTACGGCGCGTGTCGGGCGTGCGCGTGTACGGCCCCGCACCGCACTTGGCCGCCCTGCGTGCCGATCCCATGCCCGATACCGAGCGCGTACAGCACGTGGTTTCCTTGCTGGCTCACCTCTACGGCCCACTCCCCGAAGCCAGCTTGGGCTACCTCGTCGGTCTCAGCGGGTTTGGGCTGCCACACCTGAAAACGACTTTGCGGGCGGCCTTCAAGCTCGCGGTAAAAGAGGACCTGATGGGCGCAAAAGTAGACGGCCTGCGCTACGTGTGGCCCGCCGAGTGGGAGCTTGAGCAGCCCTCTGCCCCGTCCGGCCTGCGAATCGTGGGGCCGTTTGACCCGCTGGTGTGGGATCGCCGCCGCTTGGAGCATCTGCACGGCTGGGCGTATCGCCTAGAAGCCTACACGCCGCCCGCCAAACGCCAATTCGGGTACTACGCGCTGCCGATCTTTTGGGCCGAACGCGCCGTAGGGTGGGCCAATTTGCGGGTAGAGGCAGGCCAACTCCGCTCTGATATTGCGTGGCTGCCGGGGATGCGGGAAACGGCGGCGCTCCGCAAAGGGTTAGAGGCAGAACTCGCTCGGTACTGGACATTCTTGGGCCTCAAGCCAGTAGAACAGGCGTAGAGTGGCCGCCATGTCAGGAGCTATCAAGTCTCAATCTCGTGGGCAAGCTGTAGCTGAACTTTTGGTGCGCGGGAGTCTGTACGGCGTGGGCGCGGCGGCGCTGAGCGCGGGCCTAGGCTATCTGCGGGGGCAGACGCTGGCGGGGGCGCTGGACGGCCTGAACTGGGCAGGCATTTTGCTATGGATTCTGGCCGGAGCGATGATCTACGGTTCCATCGGCACTTCGTCGGCAGAAGTCGAACTCCGCAGCCGATTGGGAGAGGGAACCAAGCTTGACGCCCTCCCTTTTGCGCCGATGCTGATGGCTCTCATCGCAGGCTGCGTCTGCTTTCTGGTGGCATGGAGCCTCAAAGCCGCTTTCTGACCCACGGCTTTATTCTTGCCCTCTGCGCCCTATACACACCGCACTCATGACACTCATGGGCGTATGATGGCCCGACTATGAGTGACCGCAAGTATTTTGGAACAGATGGCGTGCGTGCTGTGGCAGGCGAGTTTCCGCTGACGGCGGCTTGGGTAATGGCGCTGGGAGCCGCCGCCGGAGAAGTGCTGCAACGGGCATCGGGCGGCAAGGCCAGCGTCGTGATTGGCAAAGACACGCGCCAGAGCGGGGATATGTTGGAAGCCGCGCTCGCAGCGGGCCTGACTAGTCGGGGCGTGACCGTGATTCATGTGGGGGTGCTGCCCACACCGGGCGTCAGCTACCTCACGCGCCACCTGAAGGCCGATGCAGGCGTGGTCATCAGTGCCAGCCACAACCCCTACGAAGACAACGGCATCAAGTTTTTCGGGCGCGACGGCCAAAAGCTGAGCGATACCACCGAACACGAAATTGAAGCCGCGATAGACGATGTGGCCTCGTTCGCGCCAGTGACGGGCATTGCGCTGGGCAGCGTCACCAACTACACCGAAGCAGAGCGCCTGTATGTCAATTATCTGAAGTCTCACGCGCCAGACCTGACGGGCCTGCGGGTGGCGATGGACTGCGCCAACGGAGCGGCCTTCCGGGTTGGCCCGAAGGTGTTTCAGGCCGCTGGGGCCGATGTATTCGCCGTGTACACCACGCCCGATGGCCGCAACATCAACCGCGAGTGTGGCAGCACGCACATGGCCCACCTTCAACAGATTGTGCGCGAAGGGAATTACGACTTAGGCGTGGCTTTCGACGGAGATGCTGACCGCGCCCTGCTGATCGATTCTCGCGGCAACGTGGTGCACGGCGACCATATGCTGCTGCTGAATGCCCGCGCACGCGGCGAAAAGGCTGTCGTGGCGACCATCATGACCAACATGGCGCTAGAGGTGAAACTGAGCGAGGCGGGTATTCCGCTGGAGCGCACCGCTGTGGGTGACCGCTATGTGCATGAGCGTTTGCACGGGCAACACCTGACGTTGGGCGGCGAACAGAGTGGGCATGTGCTGTTTTTGGACGTGTCGCCCACTGGAGACGGCGTGTTGACTGCGCTGCTGACGTTGGCGAGTATGCGGAAGCTGAGCACCACCCTAGACGCGCTGCACGACGAATTGGTGATGTTTCCTCAAACGCTGGTGAATGTGCGCGTGAAAGACAAGAAGGCGCTGGCCGCCGACGCACATGTATTAGCCGCCGTTGCCGTAGCAGAAACCCGCCTGAACGGGCGTGGCCGCGTGAACCTGCGCCCCAGCGGCACCGAAAACCTGATCCGCGTGATGGTAGAAGGCCCGGATGAAACCGAAATTCATGAGGTAGCACGGATCTTGGCGGCGGTGGTAGAAGCGCGGGGCAACGCGGGCGCAGGCGCGTAAACACTTAAAACAGGAACGTGGATCGTGGGGAAAGGCAAACCACGATCCACGTTCCGCCTGTGCTCCAACCAAGAGTTTCCACGCAGGGATTTATGGCGACACCAACGAAGGCCCAAGAGGTGGG
>NZ_SSNW01000070.1 GCF_004801315.1 Deinococcus sp. Arct2-2 | reverse complement strand
ACGTTCACGCCGTCCAGGCTTGCGTCGGTGTGGGCATCAGCGGTCCAGTCGATTCCGTTGGTCATGGCAGTTCTCCTTGGTGAATGAGGGCGTCGGGTTGACTTGGCCGCTCCTGCTGGGGTGGGGCTTACTGCAGTTCCAATACCAAAGCACTTTCAAATCCCTGACCGGCGTTCACTTGGGCGGGGAAAATGAACCGAAATCCGGTAAACGTGAAGATGTTGAGGTCGTCCATCTCGGGTGTGTTGCCCCCACCATCTTCTCCGAGCCAAAAGCTTGACTTTTCCATAGCTCCTCCTTTGAAAGGCCACCTGTGTTCGAGACCTTGATCGGGGTCTGCCTGTCTGGCCGGTCCGATCGCTCCTGCACTTCCTCGCCTTCTGAACCCAGTATGTGCTGGGGGCCTTTTCCACGACATTGCGGGCAATATCAGTCGCCATCCAGAAATGATCAACTTATACTCAGTCCAAAACGTGTTGGATTGCCCAGTGTTGACGCGATCAAACGGAACCAGGCCTGGCCGAGAGAACGGCGGCGGCTTTTTCCGGCAGGTGCTGTACTCCGATTTTTCTCTGGTGTCCCTGCACCATGACCTCACTTCACCAGGGGGCCAAGACATGACACAGAAACGTTGGAGCACCGTGAGCAAAGCGCTGATCGTGGTACTCGTGTTGGGCGGCATCGGGCGGGCAGAGGTCAGTGGAGGGGGCACGCCGCCCCCGGCCCCCTGCCCCAACGTCACCCTGCCTCCTGTGACGCCCCCGGCCCGCTGAGGTGAAGTTCTCGTCCCTGCCAAGACGCCCGTTGCGGCCGCTTGTGCGGGGACGAACCCCCTCATTCCCTGTTAAGGCGGAACTGTTATGACTCTTCAATGCCGCGTCACCTTCCCATGACCACGCTTGATCTGGCCGCCCTGCAACCGCTGCTGCAGCGGCTTGAAATCCGGGCAAGTCAGTGGGAGACCGGACGGGTGCAGGCCGAGACAGGCCGGCGCTTCCGGGCAAAACTGCAGGCCCTGAAACGGTGTACTGCGGCGGCGTGCGTGCACCATCACCTCGACGGCCTGCTGGCGCTCACCCCTGACCTGCCTGAAGCGGACATCACCCTTCTGCATGCGCTACGCGAGGCGGCCGAGACTTGGTTGTGAGCCCTCAGTCCAGAGTGGCGACGACCTGCGGGTAAGGGCGCGGCTCTTCGGCAAATTCTCGGCGCATCATGCGGCTGTAGGCTCCGTAGGCCTGCGAGGCGGCCACGGCGTCCGCACGGCCGTGGAACAGCCGGATCAGGGCATGGTGGGCCGGCACCTGCAGGGGGTCGAGTCTCAAGATCAACTGGTAGGCTTGCTGGGCCAGTTCCGGGTGGGTCGCCTGAACACCGGCCGCCTCATGCAGGATCTGAACCGTCAACTCATCTTGAATGCGCCGCCGCTCATCTTGAATCCATTCGCTGGTCAACCCGGGCAGGAACTCCCCCTGCCACAGAGAGAGCCGCTGCGTCAGGCGTCCAGCCTCATCGTCGGTGCTGGAGAAGCTGCGGGTCACGTCCAGGTCCACACTGAAGTCTGAACTGAGCGCGTACTGCCCTGCCTCAAACGGCAGGGGATTGATCACGTCGGGCAAAATCTCGCTGAGGGCCAGGCGCAGCCGCCGGACCACGACCTTGAAGTATCCGATATGCCGCTCTTCCCGGGATCCGTCCCACAGGGCGTCCACAACTTGTTCCCGGCTGGCCGGGCCGTGAAGGGCCAGCCAGACCAGCAACTCGCCCGCTTTGGCGAAAGGAATCTGCAGCGGCCGGCTTTCCACGCGGGCTCTGAGTTGACCGAGCGTGTTCAGGTGCAAGGTGGCGCGCGGCGTGGTCAAGGCGGGCTGAAACTGAAGTTTGACCTCCCGCAGGGTCCGGGTCACCCACGGCGCGTCCTGGCGAAGAACATGTTGGGCCGGGTGCTGCTGAATCCACGCGGCCTCTGCTGTGGAGAGCTTGTGGACGCGCTTCAGTTTCAGGTGCAGTTCACGGCGGTAGACCACGGTGCGCAGGGCCAGTGGGTGATGGGCTTGAAAGTCCAGTGGGCCGAACCGGGTCAGGGCGGCCTGAGCGTCTCCCTGCACCAGCGCGATTAGCCCCCGCACAAACTCTGCGCGGGGGCGCAAACCGCTGTTGAGGGGTTCAGCCTGCTCCAGCTGATCTTCTGCCTGCGCGACCTGGTCTGCGCGGGCCAGGGCTTCGGCGAGAATCAGCCGGATCCGGCGTTGCAGATTGAGCGCCCCAAACTCGTCACAGATCCCCAGCGCCTGCCTCAGGGTCGCCATGCCGGACTCCAGGTCACCCATGTCCAGCAGAGTTTCCCCTAACGTCTCCAGCAGCATGGGCAGGGCCGCACTGTTTTCCTCGCGGGCTGTCCGAACCGCCCGTTCCAGCAGATCATGCGCTTCGGGAAGGCGGCCCTGCTTGCGGTAAAGGTCGGCCAGATCATTAAAGAGGTAGAGGGTGCGCACCGGCATGGAGAGGGCCGTGAAGGCGTCCAGCGCCCGTTCCAGCATCCGTTGATATTCCTGCCAGCGCCCCAGTCCATACAGGCACTGCGCGCAGAGGTGCAGGCACTGCGCTTCTTCGACTCCCAGCGGCACCGGGCAGCGTGCCAGAGCGTAGCGGGCGGTCTGGAGGGCTTCTTCGGCCTGCTCCAGATTCAGCAGGGCGTGGGCTTTGAGGCGCAACAAGGATAGAGCGTCTGGATAGGTTCTCAACGCCTCTTCGGCCGCGTCCAGCTGGGCCTGGTAATTCTGCCCAGACCCTCTCAAACGCGCTTGGTAGAACCGGAGGAGCGCGCTGTCTTGCTGCGCCTGGACTCGCTCCAACAGGGCCGCTCCTGCTTCGGGTTGCCCGGTTTCCAGCAAGGCCCCCGCCCACTGCAACTGCACTTCCACGGGCAACTGGTCCGGCGAAAAGTCCTGCAGGGTTCGGCAGACCAGGCTCATTTCCAGCCGCTCGGTGTAGCGGTTGACCAGCTCGCGGGCAAGTGTCAGGGCGGCTTGGAAGTGCCCCGCACGCTGGTGCAGACGCAGCGCCGCCAGGGCATCTCCAGCCTCCTGATGCACGGCGGCCATCCGGGCATGGAGGGTGCCGAAGCGCTCTGGCACGAGGCGCAACCGGCTGAGCAAGGTGTGGAGCAGCAACTGATGCGGGGCAAATCGGTTGTTTCCCAAGGGGGCCAGCGGAAGTCCCAGCCGTTTGACCGTGTCCAGCCAGCCGGGCAGGAGGTCAAGCTGCAACTGCTGCGCCAGGCTTTCATCCCAAACGTCCATGACCGCCGCCTCAGGCAGCTTGCCGGAGAGGTGCGGTTCAAGCGTCTCGATCAGATCTGCAATCAGGTGCTCGGGTTGGTAGTGCAGCGAGGCTTCGCTCGACACCAGGGCCAGGCCGACCGGCCAGCCGCTGAGATGGGCGTAGGCCCGGTCTGGACGCCCCTGAAACTGCCGGGTACGCAGGTACAGCTCGCTTTCCTGACGCGAGAACGCCAGTTCCTCGAGGCCGATCACCAGGGCGGAGCCCCGGGCCACCAGCCGGGCCAGCCGCAGCGGCGGATCCACGTACGAACCGATCAGCACCTGATGCCCTTCGGTCAGTGCCTCAATAAAGCGGCTCAGCTCCCGGCCGGACTCGGCGCCGAGAACCTGGACGTCGTCAAACACCAGGCGGACACTGAACGCCAGGTTATTGAGCAGGGTTGCGAGATCGCGCAGGGTCGCGCTCGGCGGCAGACCAGAAGGAGAGACAAAGTCAAACGACGCGACCGCAGCGCACAGCGACTGCACGAAGACTGCGGGATCCGCGTCATCCTCGCGCAGGCTCAGCCAGGCGACCGGGTAAGGGGTCGTGCGGGCAAATTGGGCGAGGGCCGTGGTCTTGCCGTAGCCGCTGGGGGCCACCAGGGCGACCACCTGGTAATCCATGGCCGTGGCCAGCCGCTCCAACAGGCCCGTTCTGGACAGTTCATGACGGAGCACCTGGGGCGGAGCATGGCTCTGTTTCATCCTGACTCTCCCACCCTGATCTGAACGAGATGCCGTCGTCGTGAGCGAAGTTGCGCAAGAGGAGTGAACGGGCGAATGCCTGCAAAGTCCTGTGAAGTTCGGGCCAGGCGAACCGCTCTTCAAGCCGAGTTCCAGTTGGGGTTGCGGGTGTACGGGTCCGGTTGAACAGCTGCGCCCTGCTGATCGCTGTCTTCCGGGATTCTATAGGGAGTGAGCCGCGCTGTGGGATGAACTTCAGAGCAAAAGACGCTTAATCCTTGTGATTTTCTAGGACACCCACAAGGGGCTTCTGTAGAGGATCACACCCTTGTCTGCTCGAGAAACTCGCCGATCACACCTTCACATTTCTATCTTTGTGTGACACAGTGAGTCTGTGAAGATCATCAGTGTCCTGAGCCGCAAGGGCGGCGTCGGCAAAACCCTGCTGTCTGTGGGGTTGGCGCAAGTGTTGGGCGAACTCGGCCACCGGGTCGCGCTGCTCGACCGTGACCCGGAAGGCAGCGCCATGGGCTGGCAGCACGGAGCGCAGGCCGGAGGCGTCGTCCTCCCTTACCGGGTGATCGGCCCGATCGAGGCCACCCGCCTGGAGCCGGTGGATTTCCTGATCGTCGACACGCCGCCCAACGACACCCGGACGCTGCAGGACACGGCGCGGCAATCGCAGGTGCTGCTGATTCCCCTGCTGCCTGGAGCGGGCGAGATGGACCGCCTTCAGGAAACAGTGCAGGCGCTGAGCATGGTCGAGCTGCAAGACGGGGTGCAGCTAGGGTTCGTCATCAACCGCACCGAGCACGACAACGTGAGCGCAGCCATGCGTCCGGCGCTGGAAGAACTCGGCTATCCGGTGGTCGCCCAGATTCGTAAGGCCGTGGATTATCAGCGCTCCTTCGGCAACCTGATTCCGGAGAGTTTGACGGCGCCGTTCCGGGAAGCCATGACCGAGCTGGAGGTGATCGCATGACCAAGAAGTCGACGGACGCCAGCAGCATCCTGGGAGCGGCCCGACGGGCGGCAGATGTGCCCCGGCCCAAGGTCGCGGAGGAACCCGCTCAAGCCATTCCTGAAAAGCGGGTCAATGTGGCCCTCCGGGCTCAAACCCACAAGCGGCTGAAACTACTCAGCGTCCAGCGGGACATGACAGTGCAGGACCTGGCCGAAGAACTGTTGCAGGAGGTGCTGAATGGGCAGGGCGTGTAGTCACAGAGGCGTAGTTTGACAAATTCACAGGAATGTGAGGGTGTGACCATGCGAAATCGCAAGTCCTACCGCAAGCTCAAGAACAAGCAGACTGGACGAGCAGAGTTGGTGCACCGGCAGATCGCGGCGGCCCGCTTGGGGCGTCCCCTCTGGCCCGGTGAGGTCGTTCATCACTTGGACGGCGACTCGACAAACAACAGTCTTGACAATCTGTTCGTCTTGCCGAGCCAAGGCTTTCACGCCCATATGGAGCATGTGTTGAGGCTGGAAAGGCGCGGACAGCCCCATTTATTCCCTGAAATGCTGCGGGGAATCCGCGAGCGCCAGACCGTTACCCTGTTTGAAGCTATTCTTGTGGACTGACAGTTTTACAAGAATGTTGTGTCACATATTTATGAAAATGTGGCCCTGAGTTTCTTCCGCCCTCTGAGATTTGTCTTGTCCTAAAGGGACTGACGCCGATAAACATGGACCGTTCGGGCGTTTACGGGGAGGTGTGGCAGGATGTTCTCCATGGATGCGGCCACCAAACTCCTTCTCCTGCAGCGGGAGTACGGCGGGGCGCCTCCCTTCAGCGAGGCCGAGCTCCTCATCCCCGCGTCACAGGCCCTGACCTTTCTGCGGCGCCTGGCCGAACTGGATCTCAGCCTGCTCTCCGGTGTGGAGCTGTTTGAACGCCTCCCCGACCAGACCTTGCTCGTCCAGGGTCTGCACTCCTTCAGCGGGGACCGCACTCTGGGATTGACGGAAGCCGCCACCTTTGCCCAGACTCACCAAGGTCCCCATACAGCGATGGTCTTCACCTATGACGTGTTCGACGATCTCCCGGTCAGCGAACGGAGTGCCCTCCTTCAGGAGAAGCCCAGCCTGGGCGCCCGGATCTTTGCGGAGGGTGAGGTAGAGGTCCGTGGTGTCCTGGGGAGTCAGGCAATGAGCGATCTGGTCTGGCATCACGTCCAGCTCTTTCAGGTCAGCGTGGAAGGGGGCGCGACGCTGGAACTCCCAAGAGACTTGGGGCGGTATGAGCAACTGGAGCAGGCCACGGCCTGGATCAGGGCCAGACTCGCCGAAACACCAGAGGCCCGCTTCGGCTTGAAGGGGGTACTGCTCCCCTCCTCATCGCCACTCCCTAAAGATCAATGGCTGCTGCCCCTGGCCCTGCGACGGTGAGTCTGATCGAGAACGCGGGGCACTGACTCACCCTCAGGCAGGATCAAGGCCAGGCGAACGGCAGTCACGCGTCATGGCACGATGGGGGCGTATGAGGGCGTTCCTCCCAATCTTAGAACTCGGCGCCTCGCGCGTTCGGGTGGGCCTCACGCCCGACAGGGAGTGGGTCTACGAGTGTCAGGAAGGTCAGCTCTTTTCCCTCGAAGAACAGCCGCAGCCGTTTATGGTCACGCTTCTCCAACTGGGTGAGGCATGGACACCGATGCTCATCCGTGCCCTGGAGCTTCAGGGCCTTGCCCCAGCGCTGGCCGCGATCTTTCCCGTTCATGTGGGTGTCCGGCTGGGGCTGAGCTGGGAGTCAGACAGTTGGCAACAGTGGGCGGTGGACTGGGTGGAACGGGACGGGAGCGAGGCTCAGTTCCTGCCTGAACTCCAGGTGTTGGCGATTCAGGGCCGGACCCAGCGCATTCGCCAGGCGGCACGTCGCCTGGCCCGGAAGGCCACGGCCGGCAGCACCCCATAAGACTGATTGGCGACCTCAAGACCATCAAGGCTAGAACGCAAGAGTCCATGCTTTTCTACATTGCTGATGACGAAGGATTCAGGCAGTGGACGAGCGGGCTGGCTCAGGGTGGCGCATCAGCACCTGCCACTCCCGGCCAGCGTGACTGGCCACTTGGTCGAGGCGAAACCCCACTTTGTGTGCCAGCCGCAGAGACGGCGCATTCTCCGGCTGAATGATGCAGAAGGTGCTGCCGGGTTCCAGTGACCTGTCGCGCCACTCCAAGACCGCGCGAACCGCCTCGGAGGCCAACCCCTGACCGTGACACCAGGGCATGAAGACCCATCCGGCCTCGGGCACCGGATCCAGGGCCGGCCGGTCAAGGAGCAGGTCGCGTTTGAAGCGGGCGATGCCCACTTCCCCAGCAAAGCGTCCTGAGGCACGGTCAAAGGCCAGCCAGTAGCCGAAGCCGAAGAGCGCCCAGTGACCAGGGTGCCGCAGCAGCCGGGTCCAGACCTCCTGCCGGGCGAGCGGCGTCCCGGTCGTATACCGCGTGACGTCTGGATCACTTCACAGGGCGGCGCAGTCGTCAAGGTCTTGCTCCTGATGGCCACGCCGGAGGAGGCGTTCAGTGTGTAGGACGGGCGCCAGGTGCCTCCCAGAGTCTAGACCGTCGCCGTTCGGTACAGCTGACCTTGAGGGAGCGTGTCCTCCCACTGGCCAGGGAAGAGGCCCGGCTTCTTGGCCGGACTGTGGAACGCCCCTTGCTACACAGACCGTTGGCAGGCGCGGAGTGGGGGCGTTGAGCCGTGAAGAGCTGTTCCTGTTCGAGAGGTTCATCCTCAGGTCATCTGCGGTCACTTGACCTTGACCCTCTTTGTGGGCCGCGCCATGCTGGAGGGGATGACCGCTGTGCCTCAACCTCCTCACTTCCAGCTTCACGATCAGCAGGCGTTTGAGACGTGTGTAGCGACGACGTTGCAGGTGTTGGCGGCGGTGGAATTTGCTCCGGCGCTGCACCATACGCAGCCGACCCGGGAGACGCTGTTGGCGTTTAGCGTGGAAGTGGATCGGCATGCGGTGGATATTGCGGCGTTGGCGGGGGAACGATTCTTGGACTTGCCAGCGCTGGGCCAGGGGTGGTATGAGCGCCTGGTGGCCGAGCGGGATGAGCCGCTCCAAGCCGCGTACCAGGCGCTGCATTCGGTGGCGTATCTGGGCTTGGATGGGGGAATCACCACCGCGACACTGCTCTCTGCCGTGGCCTATGCGTTGCGGGTGCTGGCGCAGCGCGAGGGCCGCCTCTGTCACTGACGCTCCACTCGTGGACAGGAGCTTTTGGGAGAGAGGATGACGTCGTTGCAGCGTCAACACCGCGGCGCCCTCCAACTCCTCAGCTTCGGCTTGCACTTCCTAGGACAAGAGCCATTAGGTGGGGCACTCCAGAATTCAGAACTCCCAGTACGCTAAGGAAAAAGGAACGACTGGGATGAGATTGCCCCTCTGTATCAGGAGGAATGACGGCTCATTTAAACTGAAGGCACGTGAACCGCACTGACCGTCTGCTTGCCATCGTCCTCGAACTGCAAGGCCGGGGCCGCGTGCGCGCCGAAGACCTCGCACGTCAGCTTGACGTCTCCAAGCGCACCATCTACCGCGACGTCCTCGCCCTGAACGAGGCCGGGGTGCCCATCATCAGTGCCCCAGGGCAGGGCTACACCCTGATGCCTGGGTATTTCTTGCCGCCGCTGCACTTCAGTGTCGAGGAAGCCGTCATGCTCCTCCTGGGCAGCGACGTCGTCGCGCAAGCCTTCGATAGCGGTTCTGCGCTGAGCGCCGCACGTAAGCTCAACGCTGTATTCGGTGAGGATGTCCGCGGTGAAGTGCAGTTTCTGTACGAGAACCTCCGTCTGGTGCAGCGAGCCCCGCAAGACCTTCACGGCAAGGTCAGGACGCTGCGGCAGACGATTGCCGAGCGACGAACCGCCGAGTTCACCTATCACAAGCCCCAAGCCGAGCAGGAGACCCGGCAGGTCGATCCGCATGGGCTCTTCCGCCTGAACCAAGTTTGGCTCCTTGCGGCCTTTGATCACGCGCGGGCAGAGTTCCGCACGTTCCGTCTCGACCGAATCGAGGATCTGAAGGTTCTCCCTGAGCAGTTCAGGCGGCAGCCCCACTTCAAACTGGAACGCGACGAGACGCGGGAGAGACGCGAGTTGACCGTGCAGGCCCTCTTCGACCCGGAGGTGGCGCGCGAGGTGAAGAATAACCTCTCGTACTACGTCACTCAGACGCAGGACACTTCAGATGGATTGCTGGTGACCTTGCAGGTGCGTACCGCTGAGGAGACGCTGCCCTAGCTGCTGTCCTGGGGGAGCAGGGTGCGTGTCCTTGACCCCACCGCTGTGCAGGCTCAACTGATCAGGGCCGCCCAAGACATCCTGGAAAGGTACGCCTGAACGCTGCTGACAGGACGGTGTCACTCGCTCCCTTCAAGCTGGAGGCGGAGGGCAACAGATGCAGACTCGTTTGGATTTCATGTCGGTGCAGGTGCGCAATCTCAGCGCTTCGCAGGAATTTTATACCCAGGTGATCGGCCTGGAGGCAGCTGAACACTCTCCCCCAGGCGCGATGGTGTTCAGGAGTCAACAGGGGGCCATCTTTGCCATTCGTCTGCCTTTGCCTGGGACAGAGATCAGCAAAGATCTAGGTCTGGGTGTGGGGATCTGGTTTGCTGTGGACGATGCCGACGCGGTACACGCCCACATTGTCTTGGCGGGTGGACAGGTCGTTGTGCCCCCGCAACCCGGCCCCTTTGGACGCATGTTCGTGGTGCGCGACCCAGACGGCTACCAACTCACCTTTCATCAGGGATGAGGGAGAAGGACGTGACCACACCTCCTCACCTTCTGCGGCCCGTTTCGCCCTTCGACTTCGCGCAAACGCTGGCGTTCGTGAGCGGATTCACACCCACCAGTGATGAACAGAAACTGGAAGCGCAGTCGCTGGCCAAGGCGGTTCGAATTCACAGACAGACGGTGGGATTTGACCTGCACTCGGTCGGCACCCTTGACGCACCTGAATTGAGGTGTTACCTCTTCGGCAATGCGCCTCTCAACTCTGAGATCAAGGAGGCCGCCTTGAAGCGGGTGCGTTTTTTTCTGAGCCTGGACGAGGATCTGGGGCCCTTCTATGCCCTGGCACAGCAGGATGTCCCATTCCAGAGGGTGCTGCGTCAGCTCTACGGGTATCACCAGGTGAAGTTTCTGACGCCCTTCGAGAATGCCTGCTGGGCGGTGCTCACCCAACGCACCCCGGGTGACACGGCCAGGGGGATGAAGCGGCGGTTGGTGGACACCTATGGCGGGTCAGTGCAGATCGGCAACAGCGTGCTGTGGGCGTTCCCTGAGCCTGCCGATCTTGCGGGGGCTTCTGTGGCCGAACTGAGGACGCTGTTGAAGCACCCACGCAAGGGCGAGTCCTTGGCTGCTGTCGTCCAGGCGTTCGGACAAGTTGAGGAGGAGTGGCTGCGCCAGGGGCCGCTGAGCGAGGTGCGGGCCTGGCTGCGCGGTATTTATGGCTTTGGGGAGTGGTCGGCGAACTTTGTGCTGTTGCGGGGACTGGGGCGGATGGAGGGCGCCGTCCTAGACGATCCAGACAGCGTGTTCACGCGGGAGCTGATGAACGCAGCGGCCAAGGTGTATGGCCCCATGAGCTTTGAAGCCCTGAGTGCTCACGCCCACCGCTATGTGGTGTGTCAGGGGTACTGGGCGCACTACCTGCGTGTGGCGGCCTGAGTGGAGGGGCCAAGCCTCACCTTCTGTGGTTCTGGCGAAGCCCGTTGACTGACGGACATCTGGCTCAAGAACTGCAGAATCAGCTCGCTGGATGGCGCACGGGCGATCTGTTTGGGGGCAACCAGCATCACCGGTACATGGCGGGAGTTATCCAACTCATCGTCACGGATACAGGGCGGCGGGCATGAAGAAGACGGTACGCTGCATTGCTCGCGCGCAAGCGAAGCGAGGATTCCGCTGAATGCAGCGATGCCATTCAAGCAAGTGCAGAAGCGCCTGAGTGACAAAGGGCATCACGACCACGCAGATTTACGTTCAGACTGGTGCGCGGAATAGAAGTGGATCTCCATCTGGGCGCTGGCTGGCTTTCCAGAGCCGGAAAAGAAAGGCCAGGCCTTTCTTTTCTCCTGAGCGGAGGAGTTCTGAATTTTGTCGTCGGCCCAGGTTGGGCAGGTTTGAAAAGTCCAGCGTCAAGCCCTTTGTCGTTGGTTTGTGCGCTCAGGAGCGCTGAATGCCAAGGGAGCGCGCTCTAGTCCGATGTGTTGCGCCGGGCTTGCCGATTGATTTCGGCACGAAATTCAGCGTCCTGGACGTAGCGGTAAATCAGCGTTTCTAAGACTGCTTCCATTTTTACTTTTTGTCCCTGTTCCTGCGCTTCGAGCAAGTGCCGTTTGAGGGCGTAGCGCACGCTGGGCCGCAGGCGGGTGCTACAGGTTTCGCGCTTTTCGGGGGCGGGCTGAGGGGTCTGGGCCGGAGGAGGTGAGGCGGGTTTTTGCGGTCCTGGCACCTCTTCCCGCGCGGCGCGCAAGTTGGCCAGTCCATCGCGCAGGCTCATGCGTTCGCTCCAGCCATGGCGATGACTTCCTCGGTCACCCGTTCATACTCAAACCACAGGCCCTTAGCCAAGCTGTTGCTGCGAACATCCTTGACGAGGGTGCCTGCATTGTTGGCATCGCGGAAAGCTTCAGAGAGCCGGATGGTTTGCGTCAGGACAGGGATGCCTGCGTCGGCCAAGGCAGAGCGGGCATCGGCCAGTTTGCGGTCATTGCCGGGGCGCACCATCGTCAGCATGGCCGCGTACCGGGTATTGGCGATTCCGGCGGTTCGCAAGACTTCTACGGTCTGGGCCATGCCGTCCATGCCGCCGAGATCCGGCGTGCTCGGAAGGATCAAGGCGGCGCAGGATTCGGCCAGGTCGAGCAGGTCGGCGGCCTCGAGGCCGCCGCGGGAGTCGATCACCACCGCCGTGTATTTGCCCGCCTGACTCAGGGAGGCCATGCCGCCCACAGTGAATGGCAGGTTCCCGCTGCGGCCCCACGCGGTGGCGGTCCGGATGCGGTCGCCGTCCGCAAGCAGAACGCGTAGTTGTGTTGCCTTAATTGGTTCGGCGGCGGACTAGGGCAGGGGTGGCCTGAGGTTCAGGCCACCCCTGCTGTGATCATTGACCACGTTCGGAAGGCGACTCGCTGATTGCTTCTTCGGGTTGCGGCGGGAACGCTGTTGCGGGTGTGATGGTGAAGGTTGGTAAGTCGGGCGTGCAGGCGAAGGAATTCTTGCGCGCGTCTCCGCCGCTTGAATCCTTGTTGCTGTCGCTCTTGACGTCGTGTGGGACGATGGGACTGCTCCACGATGTTGTTACAGCGCGCTGTGGAAATAACCTGTTGGTGATCGACGTTGATCAGGCTCGGAAGCTCCCGGATCGCCGCCCCGTAGCTCCGCAGTTGATCGGTGTGAATGACCTCTGGGACGTCGTATTCGGCCAGGAGGTGATTCAGGAATGTCTTCGCAGCTTCTGCGTCGCGGTGACGCTGGAGCAAGATGTCGAGCACGAAGCCGTGCTCGTCTACCGCTCTCCATAACCAGTGCCGGACGCCATTGACGCTTGTACACACCTCGTCCAGATACCATCGGGAACCCGCTCGGGATTCCCGGTGGCGCAGCTCTTCGGCGAAGAAGGAACCGAATTTCATGCACCACTCGCGGAGGGTCTCGTGACTGACCTCGATCCCGCGCTGGTGCAACAATTCCTGAACGTCTCGGTAACTCAGGGGAAAGCGGTGGTACAGCCAGACGGCATGTTGAATAATGCTCATCGGAAATCGGTGGCGGTAGGGCTTTTGATCGGTCACGGCGGGTCAGCCTACCCCAATCCGGTTAAGGCAACACAACCCGTTCAAGTGGTCTCCACCGCCCGCTGCAACAACCTCGTCGAACAGTCGCATCGACCAACACGGCAGCAAGAACGGAGCCAGCTCGGCTTCAAACGACGACGGCGAACGCAGGAATTCCTCGCGCTGCACGCCCGAGTCTCGAACCTTCACCGCCATGCTCGAACGACACTCCCGGCTGCCCTTAGACGAAGCAACCAAACCGCAGCACTGCTCTTGTGGCGAGAGGCGATGCAGCAGGCGGCTTGAGAGTCAAGCCGCCTGCTGAACTACTTCGGCCCCACTGAGGTTAAATACTGTGTTGGTTCAGGAACGTCAAGCGGCCATAGGCGAGGGACGTCGGTAATCCGGATTGAACTTTTGGCCCGACTTCAGAACCGCAAAGGCAACTCGGAGCAACTTACGAGCTAGGGCAATGAGGGCGACCTTTTTAGGTTTGCCCTGTGATGTCAGATGTCGGTAGAAGTTCCCAAACCCATTTTTCATTCGAGAGGCTGTCAGCGCACAGAGATAAAATGCACGTCTCAGACGTGCGTTTCCTATTTTTGAGATGTGCGTTCGGCCGGTGAAGTTGCCTGACTGTCTTGGAACGGGGGAAAGGCCTGCATATGCTGCCCACTGGTTCGAGCTTTCCATCTCGCTCAGATGCATCGTCTCCACGAGCAGTAATGCCGCAGTCAATGAACCAATCCCAGGAATGGAACGCAGTAACGTCACGTCCGTTTGAAGACGGACCGACGTGAGAACCAGCGCGTTGACCTTGTCGTTCACTTCAACCAGCTGCTGAGCGAGGAGTGCTTGACGTGCTTCACAAAAGCCGAGTGCTTTGGAAGAGGGTTGATACCGGTGATCCATGGCGTGATGACGGCCCGCCTCGACGGTCGAGAGCTCGACAATATTGTCCCGAGCATGCAGCAGGGCACGGAGTTCGACTAGGTCTGCTTCAGGGGGCATCCAGCGTGCTGGATGCATCACCGCTCCAAACCTACCGATCAAGTCTGCATCCAGCTTGTCGGTTTTTCCTCTTCGCAACGTGCTCTTCGCAAAAAATTTGATTTGTGCTGCATTGACAACACTGATACGACACCCTGCTTCATACAAGGTCATGGCGACCCGCTCCCAATACACACTCGTGGATTCCATCACGACTGAAGTCCCTTCTCCACCCGCACCAGACTTCCTCAACCATGCGAGAAGTTGTTCGTGCCCTTTGGCAGTGTTGGAAACACTTTTCCCCGTTCCCAAAGGGACAAACTTCCCTGGTTCAGGAATCTGGAGAAGACGGGCGTACAGCTCGCTTTTACCGACGTCAAGACCCAAAACAAACATAAAACCCCCAGAAAGGAAAAGCGGGTCACTACCCGGATCCGGTCGGCGGAATTTTGTGTGCAGGCTCATACGCCTCGAATACTGTTGCGCCTGATCGAAAGGGCCTCGAGCCGGCCAGGATTTAACTCACGGTCTTGGATGACCAAAGTTGCCAGCAGGCTTGTCGGCTCGAGTGGGAGTGACGAACCAAGCTTCCCACGGCTTGGCTCAACACACAAAGTTGCCAGAACCGGTTCAGCTCACTCGAAGAACTTGAGGCTCCAGCCGGTCTCCGTGTTGGGGCCGTTACAGCAACTACGCGAGTAGGTGGTGTTACCCCACCACGTAAAGGAGCCGCTGTACCAGATGCGGTTGCCCCACGAGTACGTCGTGCCCTTGGGCACCGCGTGGTACATCATGGGGAAGTTCGAGCCCGAGGGCGGGCTGGTGCCGATGTCGCCGTTCAGCAGCACAAAGCTATGGTGCCCGGGACCGTTGACATTCAAGGTGGGATCCCAACCGGACATCAGTGTGTTGCGGTTGGAGCCGAACAGGCAACCGTTGGACTTGTACCAGTCCCAGACATTGGCCGGGTTGCCCCCCGAACGCAGGCGCAGGTCGGCCAGACAGTACTGATCGCTCCAGCTTCCGTTGGCCGAGTAGACGAGGTGCAGTTGCCCATTCGGATCCTTGATGGGCTGGGGGCCCTCGTTGATATACGGGTTGCCGATCACCCGCTCCCACCCTTCACGCGGCTGCGAGATGATGGAGCGCCCGCCTGTCGTGGTGGTGGGGCTGGACATCGCGGCAATGTACAGGTTTTGCTCCACGTTCGTGTCTCCCGCCCAGCCCGACCACACAAAGTAACGCTGGTTGTTAAAGAAAAACGAGATGCCGTCAATGGCCCACTTTCCGTCAGGCAGGTTCATCAGCACCGGGGTGTTATATCCGCTGCCCGGACTGCCTGACTCGGTGACATAGGTGCGCTGGCCGCTGCCCCCATTGCCGGAGGCGAAGTAGATGTAGTACCGCCCGGTTCCAGGATCGCGCACCAGTTCAGGTGCCCACAGGTTCGGCATGTTTTTCGGACTCGACCAGATCAGGGTGCGGCCGGAGCTTCCCAGGCCGTTCAGGCTGGTGGCCGCCCGGGAGTAGATGTTGGTGCCGTCCGACTCCACCGAGTAGTACGTGCTGCCCACCCGGATGACGCTCGGGTCGGCATTGCGAATGCTGGTTTGAGCCTGCGGCGTGAGCCAGGGCGCCTGTTGGCTGTGCGGAGGGGTTGGAGGTGTGAGTGGCGTCTCAGCGCAGGCCGCGACAACAAGAGGAAACAGCAGAGTAAGCACGAGCTGAACTTTGGGCACGGGGACTCCTGCGGGGTGGGCGGGAAGGGACATTACGGGGACAAGGGGCTGTTGGACGCGGAGGGACAGGGGTGGAGGGCCGCTCTGGCACAACGGATCGAAATCCAGCTCAACTCAGGTGCCGCACGGAGCTGGGGTGTTGGTCTCAGTCTTCCGGCGTGCCCATGCTTGGTACAGAAGGTGTCGCCACTTCAGACCTGGCGTCTGCTGCAATTGATCTTGCAGTGACTACGACCGGCTGTAGGCAGCGGCTGCTTACGTGTCCGGGAGTCCACCGCAGCTTAGGTGCCACAGTAGGCAGAAGTTCAGTCTGCGGTTCAAGCCAAGTCTGAAAACCTCCTTACGCATCTTTCGTTGCTTTCGATTGTCCAAAAAGAAGACTGCACCTGCGATGTCCTTTCAAGAGCGTGAGGCAAGCGAGAAGAGAACCCCTATTCCAGAGTGCTCAGCGATTGATCTGGTCGAGACCAGAGACGTGGCTTTCGTTGGTTACGTTCTTTACCTTACGGTTCTTGGAATCTCGCGTACAAGGACAGCGACTTTAAAAAACCCTCATTTTTGAGAACAGGGCTGACCAACTTCAAGTGAGAACCGTGTCGGAGGAGATGCATCAACGTGTGAAAGGCGAGACGGATCAAACGTGTTGTCCTGCCTCGATGTTCAAAGCGATGCAGCCCGCATTCTCCCCAGCCTCCGTTCGGCCCCCGGTCCCCTAAGAGATACTGAGTGCCCGCCTGAGCCTGCGCTCGAGCCGACGGGAGAGGGGCTTCATGCCCAAAGATGAAACCCTGACCTCTCACCACACCCACCCTCCAAACCTCGCGACCATCGACGCCCTGAAACTCGAAGGCCTGCAACCTGCAGACGGTCAACCCCTCTTCGCAGTGATTTCCTCAGTCCACAGCACGAAAAGACACTTCACTAGCTTCGATGAATTGCATTTGGCGTACAGGCACAAGGGAAACCCGGCACCAGTGGAACCCAGAGAGATGAACTGCGACTGTCATTGAATTGCATGCATTATTACTAAAATCTCTGAATGTAATTCTTTCGCCGATTGGAGTCATTGTCCTTTCTTCGCTTTTCTTCATTGCACGTTCACTGTTTGACAAGAACAGCCGCGTGAAACAATTCTGAGACAAGGATTTTAATCTACTCCTCTCTATGTCTTCCCGGCTGCCCACTCATCATTCGTCTCCAGGCACGGCTGACCGCAATCGACCGTGCGACTGTCACACCGTTGAGCCTGCTGCTGCCGATCGTTTGAAAGGCTTGATTGTGCATGCGTCTTCCAGTCATGTCCAGCGCAAACTCACCTTGCTGCTCACGGCCCATGACATTCCTCTCCAGGCTGAACAAAGTGCCCTGCTTATTTCTGCTTCCGACTTCGACAAGCTGCCCCTCGTGTTGGCCGCGTTTTTGACGAACGAACGTCCTCACTTGCTGGTTGCGCCTTGGGACGGCGAGCGGTTGGATCCGTGGAGCCTAGCGCCCTTCGAGCACTGGGTGCGGCGCCTGGAGAGTCCCTGGTTTCACGAGGCCAGCGAGCACCTGCTGTTTCACTTTCAACCGATCGTCCAGCTCGGCACTGGGCAAGTCTACGGCTACGAAGCCCTGGTGCGGGCCCAGTGGGACGGCCATTTTTTCGGCGCCGGTGCCCTGTTGGACGCGGCGGCAGCCCACGGACAAGCGCGTGCCTTCGACGCCCTCGCTCGGCGCAACGCGATTGTGCAAGGCTACCCGAAACTCGGGCCAGATCAACTGCTGTTCATCAATTTTGCGCCGGGCGTGATCTATAACCCAGACGTCTGTCTGCAAACGACCTACGACGCTTGCCGGGAAGTGGGCGCCGATCTCTCCCGCCTGCTGTTCGAGGTCACCGAGAGTGAGGCGTTTCCAGACCTGGGCCTCCTCAAACGCATTTTGGAGAGTTACCGAGCGGAAGGGGCACAAGTGGCCTTGGACGATTTGGGGGCGGGGCACACCAGTTTGATGTATTTGACTGAACTGAAGCCCGACATTGTCAAACTCGACCGGGCCCTGATCTCGGGACTGCATGGGAGTGACCCGCGCGTCGCGTTGGTCGAGGCGCTCGTTCACTATGCCCATGACCTGGGCATCCGTGTGGTGGCCGAAGGCATCGAAACGGCACAGGAACTGCAGCTGGTCATGGAGTTGGGCACCGATCTGGCGCAGGGGTACTACTTGGGCCGCCCGGTGCCTCAGCTGACCGGTGTAGCGCCACAGGCCGCCGGTCATTGGACTCCACAATGAGCGCGGTGCTGCCGGTCGATATCCCGGATGAGCTGGTCTGGCAGGTGCTGAACACCGCCAGCATCGGCTTAATCGTCACCGATCCGGATCGGCGCATCCTGTACGTGAATGCCACGTTTGAGGAGGAGACGGGGTACACCGCCGAGGAGGTGCGGGGCCGGCCCTGCAGCTTCTTGCAAGGCCCAGAGACCGATCCGGCGGATGTGGCCGCTCTACGCGAGGCCCTGAATCAGGCTCAGCCGGTGGAGCGGGTCATTCTCAATTACCGCAAGGACGGCAGTCCGCTGTGGTACAAAGTCCGCATCCGCCCCCTGCATGTCGCCGGGGTGCTGCGCTACTTCGTCGGGGTTCAAGAAGATTTCACGCTGGCCCATACCGCGCAGGTGGAACTGCAGCGCTTGGCTTACCTCGACAGCCTCACGGGTCTGGGCAACCGCCGAGCGTTCGATGTCCATGTGAGGCATGCCGTCCAAGCGGTACAGGCGACGAGGCTGTTCGTGCTTGATCTGAATGAGTTCAAACAGGTGAATGATACGCGGGGCCATGCGGCCGGGGACGTGCTGTTGGCCCAAGTGGGCGCGTGTCTGAACGAACTGGCTCAGGGGAGAGGCCACGCGTACCGGCTGGGTGGAGATGAGTTTGCGGTGCTGATTCCTGACCTGGGTTCAGCGGCCGCACTGTTTGAGACGCGGCTGTTGGAAACACTCCAGGCCCTGGATGGCAGCACCCTACGGATCAGTGTGGGCTCGGCGGGCTTTCCTGCAGAAGCGGCGGATGGGGGAGCCTGGCTGCGCTTGGCTGACCGCCGCATGTATGCCCACAAAGCGACCAAAGCGCGTTGAGATTGGGCTTCAGCAATGACACTACCTCGCCGCAAGGCCACCCTCTGCTGATCGGCTACGCCCGGGTCAGCCGGGAACGAGACGAGGGCACCGCTGAGGTGCAGGCGCTGACTCAAGCGGTGCCGAGTGCATCGATCCAGAGTGGGCCACGGGCAGACGTTGGGAGCGGCCTGAGTTGGAGCGGGAGATGGGCTTCTTGTCCAGCCTATTGATCAGGGTAATGACCCGCGGCTGAGAAGAAAAGCTAGGTCATTTCAGAAGGAAATGGGCGTTGGCCAATTCATTAGGCGGTTGACTTTCCAGAACTCCAGAAAGCTTTCGACCTGCTGGATGAAGCTGGCGAAATCCGCCGCCTTCACCACATATGAACTGGCAAACAGCGAGTACGCCTGCTTCACATCTTGCGGCGCGACCGAGGTTGTCAGCATCACCACTGGAATAAGTTTCAACCGTTCATCCGCCTTCAACACTTTCAGCACGTCAAAGCCATTCATGTGCGGCATGTTGATGTCCAGCAAGATGACATCTGGGCAAACCGCCTCCGGAGATTGCATGGCCTTCAGGGCGTCTCGACCGCTCTGGTACGTCATGACGGTCACTTGGTTGCTGAAGCTGGCAAATACTTCTTCGACCAAGAGGAGGTCAGCGATATTGTCATCAATCACAAAAATATGGAGGCAGCGCGTCATTGATCTCTCATCGTTTCCATCTTGATCGCTGTGCCCAGCTCATAGGGGTCTGTCCATGCTGCCTCTCCAGCGCATAACCTTCACCTCATGAACGGTGGGACAGCCCGAGCGTCACGCTATGGTGCCCTATGTCTGATCCCGCCCGTCCCGGCCCAGGCGACTCGCTCAGCGAACGCCTCCAGAGCGTGACGGAAGCATTGGCCGCCGCCCCCACCCCCGCCGCCGTCTTCCAGATCGTGCTGAACCCGGCGCTCGAGGCCTTAAGCGCGATTGCGGGAGTGGTGCTGCTTCAGCAGAACGGCAACGGGCTGCAGGTGGCCGCCACGCAGGGCTATGCCGAAGGCGAACAGACCCTCTGGCAAGACGGCACGTTCGAGGCCTTCTCGCCCATTCAAGATTGCCTCGAGCAGCGGACCGCGCTCTACTTCGAGCACCAAGAGGCGCTCCTGGCCGCCTACCCCCAGCTCACGACCCCGCCCATCGGCGTGACTGTGGTGGCCACGGCGGTGGTGCCTGTCCTGCTGATCGATCAGCCTCTCGGCGTCATTATGCTGGTGTTCAGCGAACCGCATGATTTTACCCCTGAGGAACGCCGCTTCCTGCGCATTCTTGCGGCCCAGTCCGCCTTGGCGCTCGACCGCCTGACCTTGAGCGCGCGGCTGCAGCAACAAGCCGAAGCCCTGAGCGCCTTCGTGGCCCTGACTGAAGCCGTGGGCCTGAACACCGACCTCGAGACCCTGACCCAGCGGGCCAGAGAGGTGCTGCGGGCCAGCTTCCCCGACCTCGCCCTGTCGTATTACGTGCTGGAGGGGGAGCGGTGGGTGCCCGCCTGGTTAGATCAGGTGCCCGATGACCTCAAACGTCTGTTGGTCGCGGGGCTGCCGTTGGACACCCCCGCCTATCTCCACGCCGTTCACACAGAGGTGCCCGTCTTCATTGACGACTGGGACGGTGAAGTGCAACGGATTCCGTACACGGAGTCGTTCAGTGCGGGCGCGTTTGCGCCTTACTTTCGTCAAGGGCAACCCGTCGGGATGTTGGTGGCGGGGTTGCATGACGAACCCCGCTGGACGTCTCAGCACCGGGTGGTGATCACCGCGCTGTGGCGCAGCCTGGGCGGGGCCCTTGACCGAGCCGAGCAGGCCCGGCAACTGGAAGGCCGCAGCGCCCTAAACGCGTTCGTGGCGCTCACCGAGGCGGTCGGCACCGAAACGAATCTGCCTGTTCTGGCCCAGCGGGCGCAGGAGGTCTTGCAGGCCGCGATCCCCGAGCTGAGCGTGGTGTACTACGAGCTGAAAGAGGAGCTGTGGAAAGCCCAGCTGGTCTCCGACAATATCGACCCCTTGACCGCCGCCGCCACCCGGAAGGGGTACCCCCAAGACGTACCCAGTTTTCTGGCCGCTGTTCAAACCGCTGCCCCGGTCTTCACAGAGAGCTGGGATGCGGTGGGTGAGGGCGTCGCCCACACCGAGGCCTACGGGGCCGTGGCCTTCTATCCGTACTTCAGAGCGGGTCAGCCGTTTGCCATGCTGGTGATCGGCACGCTGACCAGCCGGGCTTGGACGAGCCGGGAACATGCCCTGTTCATCGCCGTAGGGCGCAGCTTGAACCTCGCCATTGAACGGGCGGAGGGCGTGGCGCAGGTGGCCTTGCATGCGCAGGAAGTGGAACGCAGCAATGCCCAATTGGCCGCCGCCAACGAAGAGCTGGAAGCGTTTGCCTATAGCGTCTCGCATGACCTGCGCACCCCCGTGCGGCACATCAAGAGCTTCAACGAGCTGCTCCGCAAAAAGCTTGACCCACACGTGCAGCTGGATGCCCAGATCACCCGCTACTTGGGCATTGTGGACACGGCAGCCACGCAGATGAACACCCTGATCGACGCCATGCTTGACCTGTCACGCACGTCCCGTCAACCGCTGCTTCTCCGGCTGGTGGATCTGGAGAACCTAGTCATGGCGGCGCGGTCGGAGCTGGAACCGGAAACGCCTGATCAGCGGGTGGTGTGGACGGTGCAGCCTCTGCCGCTGCTGGTGGCTGACCACATTACCCTGCGGCAAGTCATGGTCAATCTGCTGTCAAACGCCCTGATATACAGCCGCACCCGCCCGGAAGCCCAGATTGAGATCTGGTCGGAAGAGCGTCCACACGAATGGGCCGTGTTTGTGCGGGACAACGGGGTGGGTTTTGACCCCCGGTATGCGGACAAGCTCTTCGGCGTGTTTCAGCGCCTGCACCGTCAAGAAGAGTTTGAGGGCACCGGAGTGGGCTTGGCCAATGTGCGCCGGATCATCACCCGGCACGGCGGCACGGTCTTCGCACAGGGAAGCTTGGGTGAGGGAGCGACCTTCGGCTTCACCTTACCGCGGCCCCCCTAAATTGAGTCTGGCCGCCACTCACGCCTCCGCGCTCACCTGCCGGGCGTGTCCCAGGGCCACCAGCGTCTCCAGCACCTTATCCATGGACGCCGTGCACGCATCTCTTTGGACTGTGACGGCTGCACGTCAACACGTCCACCCCATCAGATGGAGTCAGAGACATCAATCACAGCATCCATAACAGCTCTTGAACGTCCGTTCGTGAGTTGAAGCGCCAGAAGGCGTCCTGAGTCAACTGCCTTTTAAGGACAGGCCTAGCACGTCGCAGGGGGCACTTTCGAGGTTCTGATCGACGCCCAGATAGACCTCCGTGGTTTGAATGCTGGCGTGTCCAAGGGAGAGCTGAATCTGGTCGATCGGCGCGCCGCCTTTGTGTGCGAGCTTGGCGAACGTCCGGCGCAGATCATGTGGAGCGAGATATACGCCTTCGGGTGTCAGATCCGAGCGGCCCACCTGCGTGCCGTACTTGCGCACGATCAGGGCCACGGCTTCATGGGAGAGGCAAGCGCGGGCCAAGACTTTTGATCCCCGTGGCGCGGTGGGGCGGAAGAGGTGCCCCGTGCTCAACCCGGCTGCCGTGATCCAGGCGTCCAGAGCGGCCTTGCACCAGCCCGGCATCGGTACCGTGCGAGTTCACCCATGTTTACCGCTCAGATCCAACCCACCCAGCGGGAAGGCCGCTGCTGCACATGCTGGAAGGTCAGGTTGACGAGTTCCGAGCGCCGCAGACCACAGCCCAGCAAGACGGCCAAGAGCGCCCGGTCGCGCAGGGTGGAGACATCCGGGGCGAGGAGCAACTCCTGCGCCGGAACCCGGCTCAGCCACGCTCCGGTGCGCTGTCCTTGTTTCTTAATGCCTTTGACTCGGGCAATGCTTTCCGCTTCGAAGATTTCTAATTGGCCATTGTCGGCGGCTTCGCGCACCAGCTTGCGAATGGCGGAGAGGTGCCTAGCAAGATTAGGGCGGTGCTTACGGTTGGCCTAGTCCGGCAACGAGCAACGCGACCAAGCGACGGGGGTCATAGTGGGAGTCGCCCGCGCCGATGCAGAGGTTGCCCACGCCGCGCATCAATTCGTAAGCCTCAATGTCTGTGTGGATCTCGCCAGATTCAGCGGCAGCGTCAAGCAGCCCAGTACACACGGGAACTAGGCGGTCCAGGAAATAGGCGTGCAAAGTGTCAAAACTGGCCTTGTCTGACTGCATCGCCGCAGCGAGGCCGTGCTTGGTGGTCAGGAAATCGACGAAGAGGTTGATCCACTGTCCCAGCGCCTCGTAAGGACTGCTGCTGCTGGCGAGGAGCGCCGGACCGGCCTCGGCGCAGGCCTCAATCTGGTGTCGATAGACCGCGACGATCAGCTCTGCCCGGGTCGGAAAGTGCCGGTAGATCGTGCCCGTTCCGACGCCGGCCTTCGCCGCGATCTCCCGAACCGGCACCTCCACCCCGGAACTGACAAACAGGGCGGCGGCTACATCCAACACCGTCTGTTGGTTCCGCCGGGCATCGGCCCGCTTGGTCGAGGCCCCCTGTGTTGCTCGCTCATTTGAGTCTGTTCCTGCTGCGTCTGTCACTGCAAGATCACCTCCATGCCTCTATTTGACAAGCGGAACGCTGTGCCGTATCGTATCGGAGCAGTGTTCCGCTTCACTGAAGCTATCACAGGCGAGTCGCTGTGACGGCGCATTGCTGCAAAAAGGAGAAAGACATGCACGACAACCCCGTCGCTCTGGTCACCGGAGCCAATAAGGGCATCGGTCTTCAAATCGCCAAAGATCTCGCGGCACACGGCCTCACCGTCCTCGTCGGGTCGCGCAATCTCGAACGTGGGGAGACAGCCGCGAAAAGCATCGGCCCGAACGCTCACGCCCTCCAGCTGGACGTGACCGATCAGGCCTCAATCGCCGCGGCCGCAGAGCGCCTCCAGCATGAATTCGGGCGTCTCGACGTTCTGGTGAACAACGCCGCCATCTCGCACGCGGGTCAGGCAGGCACACGGCTTGAGGAAGTCATGACCTCGAGTCGCGCGAGCGTGGCGTCCCTGGACGAGGTGCGCGCGGTGTTCGAGACGAACGTCTTCGGTGTCCTCGCCGTGACGCAGGCGCTGCTTCCACTGCTTCTCGAAGCGCCCGCTGGACGCATCGTCAACGTATCGAGCGGCGCTGGCTCGCTGACACGGCACGCGGATCCGGCCAACCCGCATCGCTCCATGTTCGGTGTCGTGTACAGCGCGTCGAAGACGGCCCTGAATGCGGTCACGCTCTCGCTGGCCATTGAACTGGAGTCGACCCGCATCAAGGTCAACGCTGCAGACCCGGGCTTCACCCGGACAGACCTCAACAACAACCAGGGCACCGGCACCATTGAAGAGGGTGCCCGTGAAGCCGTGCGCCTCGCGCTTCTCAACATGGACGGCCCGACCGGCACGTTCTCAAGCACCACTGGCCCGACCCCCTGGTAATCAAGGAGATGTCTATGACTCAACTCACCACTGTTACTCCAGATGCACCTGTCAGTCCGCCCACTCCTGTGATTTCACTCCGCTCACTGATCCTCCCCGCCCCAGGCCGGGGTGGGGACGTGCAGGTGCGGGTCTCGGCTCCCGCGACCGGGCAGCACCTGCCTATCCTTGTCTTCGCGCACGGCTTCGGTTCTTCCCTGGACGGCTATGCTCCGCTCGTGGACTTTTGGGCGGCGCACGGCTTCGTCGTCTTGCAGCCCACTTTCCTCGATTCCAGAACGTTGGGCCTGAGCCCAGAGGATCCCCGAACCCCCTCAATCTGGCGGTTCCGGGTCGAAGACATGAAGCGTGTCCTCGACCACCTTGACCTTATCGAAGCGTCTGTTCCGGGGCTCGAGGGCCGTCTCGACCGAACCCGCATTGCTGCTGTTGGGCATTCGTACGGCGCTCAGACGACCGGAATGCTGCTGGGCGCGAGGGTGATTGCCCCTGACGGCAGCGTGGGCGAGGACATGTCCGACCCGCGAATCAAGGCTGGTGTGCTGCTTTCTGCGACTGGCCAGGGAGGAGCAGACCTGGGCCCGTTCGCCACCGAACACTTTCCGTTCATGAATCTGAGCTTTGCGGAGATGACGACGCCAACCCTGGTGGTGGCGGGTGATCAGGACGACTCTCCACTGAGCCCACGCGGGCCGGACTGGTTCACAGACGCCTACGGCATGAGTCCGGGGAGTGAGTGCCTGGTGACGCTCTTTGGCGCACAACACCTGTTGGGCGGAATTTCCGGCTATCTCGTGACGGAGACAACGGACGAGAACCCCGAGCGGGTGGCGGCGGTTCAGCGGCTGACCTGGGCTTACCTCCGCTCCGCGCTCTACCCCGAAGACCGCGCCTGGGACGCCGCGTGTGCTGCGTTGATGAACGCGTCCACACCACTGGGCCGGGTTGAGTGCAAATGAAGTGCTGAGACGCCCATGGGGTGTTCCTTGATGGATCACGACCTAGATCGGCCCTAACTGTACGCCAAACCTGCTGGAACGAACATTTGGGCAATGGGAAACTGAGGGTGAGTCGCTTCTGCACACATGGAGTTCAGCCCCGATTCACGCAGAGGTACCCCGTGACCCAACGCAACACCTACACCGCGGAATTTAAGCGTTACTGCTGTTCAACTCACGCAGTCCACCGAAAATATCGCGGGTACCACCCGCGACCTTGGCAGTGGACTTTCAGCCTTGAGAAAGCGGATTAAAGCCGACCAACACAACGGGGATTTGGCCTTTCCTGGTCAGGGCCGTCAGCTCTTGACACCCGAACAGGAGGAACTCAAACGCCTGCGGAAAGAAAACGACATCTTGCGTCAAGAGATTCCGCCTTGAGAATCAAGCGTCGATGACCCACTGGCTTTGGCAGCGGGATGGCCTCAGGCAATGCACTGAGGCCACCCCGCTGGTGAGAAGGGAACGCCATGTTTCACGACCCCATACATCAGGTGCAGCAGTTTTCGCATGGCAGCGCCTACGATCATCATTTTTGGTTTGCCTTTGGCCTGAAGGCCCAGTTGAACTGCCCACCCGCTGTGAATGCGGCGATCTGAACTTCATACCGCCGCTGGGTCAATCTCGCGCCGTTAGGGTGAAGTGGCCAGAGCCGTCCCCTCCCAACTCAGCACCTCGACCAGGAAGCCGCCGGGCGCCTTGACATAAAAGGTGTACGAGCCGTGAAACTCGTGTGCAGGTTTGGCCGCAACACCTGCCTCACTCAACCGCTGGTAGACCGCATCGACCTCCGCACGGCTGCCCTGCACAAACCCGATATGGAACAGGCCAGGATAGGTCACGTCGCCCTGCTGTTGGGGGTTCATCAAGGTGAGCAGCAAGCCGTTGTCGTCTGTCAGCACGGCGACGGGGGCGTCTTGGGTGGAGCCGAAGGCGGGCTCGAAACCGAAGTAGGTGGTGAGAAAGTGATGCGCGGCCGGGACATCGCTGACGGTCAGGTTGAGATGGTTGAGTTTCATGACTTCCTTTTCAAGCTCCGGCCAGAGGCCCAAGACTGGAGTGGTGAGATGAAGCGTTTGGTCGCTCCACCGAAGCGAAGTGGTCGTGGCGCTGGAGCAGGTCAGCGCCGCACCTGCCGCCTGAGCCCTTGTTGACGTGCGCGCCTCTCCTTGAGGCAGCCAAGCCCTTGTCTCTGGAACATCAGCTCCACGCCTGGCACGTGGGTGCCGCACACTTCAACTGGTGTGCGGCGAGACAACACACGTCAACGCCAATGACAGGGAGTGTTGCGATGCACGAGCTGGATCCAGACCGGACTTGCCACGAGATCAATTCAGCTGTCGACCTCCTCTGGGTCGGTTTCCCCACCCGTCGGGGGCAGCGCCGTGGCCAAGAACGCGTCCATGCGCCTGAGCACATCGAGCGCCGTGGCCAGGTGCTCCCCGCCCAGCGCTGCCTCCAGCTGGCGCGCCCAGGGTCGCCAGCGTTCCTGGGCGGCGGCTTCAGCCGCCTGGCCCTGGGCCGTGAGCACGACCCATTTGGCGCGCTGGTGATGTGGGTTGGGCACGAAGCTGACCAGGCCTTGATCCGCCAGCAGGTCGACGAGGCGCTGAACCGCCTGCCGGGACAGGCCCATGTGCCGCGCGAGGTGGGCCACGGGCAAGGGCAGAGGCGATGAGGCGATGGCGCCGAGTACCTGCCACCGCGCCTCGGTGAGCCCGAGGTCTTCGACCAAGCGGTTGCCCACCTCGACCAACCGGCCACTCAACTGGAAGACCGCGGCACCCAAGTCATTGACGACCTGTTCTTGATTCGTGCGTTTGGTCATGACAGCATGTTGACGTATTGACAATGAGATGCCTGAGGCAGGTCGGTTCAGAGATCAATGGTCCTGCTCAGGTGGGATGACATCCAATGGAGCAGTGTGGATTGACCGTTCGTCAGTTATAACAAGCCTCACCGAGCTCTAGCAACTCAAGCGAGGTCGAGGGGTACACTGTGACTGACCGGATACCTTACCGCCACCGTTTTCCCCTCAGCGTCATCGGTTATGCCCTGTAGCTCCATGGACTGACCCCCTCTGACGGTACTTTGGGTTCACTCTATTTTGAGGGCGCCAGCCAGCCCCGCTTCAGCGCAGGCCCGCAATGGTGAAGCCCCCGTCCACCAGCAGGCTCTGGCCGGTGATGAAGCGCGCCTCATCCGAGCACAGCCAGCTTGCCACGTCCCCCACGTCCTCTGGGGTCCCCAGACGTCCCAGCGCCGCGTGACGTGCCAGGGTAGTCTGAACCTCTGGTGGAGTGCCCTCCATCATGGGGGTCTGGATTGCGCCGGGGTTGACGTTGTTGATGCGGATGCCCGCAGGGCCCACCTCCAGCGCCACGGCCCGGATCATGGCGTCCAGACCCGCCTTGCTGGCTGAATACAGAGATGTCCCCGCAGAGGCCGCCTGCGAGAGGAACGACGAGGTGTTGACGATGGAGCCGCCCGTGCCCTTCCGCTGCATGGCCTCCAGCTCGTATTTGATCAGCAGCCAAACCCCCCGCAAATTGGTCGCCATGACGGCATCGAAATCAGCTGCTGTCAGCTGCGTGATCGGCAGGAACGGCCCCGTGATCCCGGCGTTGTTAAAGGCGGCGTCGAGCTGCCCGAACTGATCCACGGTGTGCTGCACCAAGGCCCGGATGGCCGCCTCGTCTGACACGTCGGTCGGCAGGGCCAGCGCCCGGCCCCCGGTGCCGGTGATCTGGTCGGCCACGGCGTGGAGCTCGGCCTCACGCCGCCCGGCCAGAACGACGGCGGCTCCATGGTGGGCAAATGCCAGCGCGGCGGCCTGACCGATGCCGCTGCCCGCTCCAGTGATGAGGGCCACTTTGCCCTCCAGACGGCGGGCGAAAGCAGCGGCAGAATCAGTGATCATCGTCATGGGAACTCCTCCCGAGCCGGTCACTGTTCGTCCCAGCCCCTCACGGTTGAGCCGCCGAACACCATCTTGCGGATCCCCGGCCCCAGAATGGAGGAGGGCGTGCTGGGTGTCAGTGCGCTGGCCTGGTCAAGGATGTGGAGATGCGGGGGCGTCAAGGCGATGTCCAGCGAGGCGAGGTTGTCCTGCAACTGCTCTGGTGTCCTGGCCCCGATCAGCGGCGCGGTGATGCCCGGCTGGGCCAGCGCCCAGGCCAAGGCCACCTGAGCGGATGGGCGGCCCAATTCGGTCGCCACCTTCTTCAGCGCGTCCAGCACCGTCCAATTGGCCTCCGTAAATTTGGAATCACCGAACGGATTAGCGCCGCTGAGCCGGCCCTCGCCGCCGGCTTCCCGGCTGTACTTGCCGGCTAAGAATCCGGCCGCCAACGGACTCCAGGGGGTGATTCCCAGCCCAAACTGCCGCGCCGCGCCCGTGTGCTCACGCTCAATGCCGCGCTCGACCAATGAGTACTCGAGCTGAAGCGCCACGGGGCCAGGCACGCCGTGCACTTGGGCGAGAGTCGCGGCCTGCGCCACGTACCAGGCAGGCACGTTCGAAAATCCGAAATAGCGGATGGTGCCTGCACGAACCAGGTCTCCCAGGGTCTGCAACACCTCTTCAACAGGGGTAACGGTGTCCCAGTGGTGCAGCCAGTACAGATCAATGTAGTCGGTACCCAGCCGCTTCAGTGAACCTTCCAGCGCACGGTAAATATTCTTGCGTCCATTGCCGCTGGTGGTGGGCTGACCAGGGACGGCATTCCAGGTGAACTTGGTCGCCAGGACGACGGCGTCGCGCAGCTTGCGTTTGGCGATGAAGCCGCCCAGCAGCTCCTCGCTGCGGCCTTTGGCGTAAGTGTCGGCGCTGTCGACAAAATTGCCGCCCTCGTCGACGTAAGCATTAAAGACAGCCTCTGAAGCGTCGTCAGGCGAGCCCCAGCGGGCCGCGCCGTAGGTCATGGTGCCCAAGGCAAACGGGCTGACAATCAGGCCACTGCGGCCCAAGGTTCGGTAATCAGTCAGATTCATGGAGGGCTCCTGGGTGGATTTGGGAGACGGTGAAGAAGAGAGGCCAGCCCCGCCTCAGCGCAAAAGGGTTCAGTCTCGCGCCACGTTTCCTCTGATGGACGCTGCCGGAGCCTGCTCACCCCAGGGTTCCGCTGTGGATTGGCCGAGCGACTCCAAGAAAACCAAAGCACCTGCCTGGCTACAAAAAACGCAGTGTTAACCAGCGCCTGACCACTGTATGCCGTTCCTTCCCGTCACGTCCAACACCTCTTTCCGTCCTGATCGACACTCTAAACGTGCATGATCGTGCTAGACCTCCAGGATGGAACACCGGCTGATGCGTTATTTCGTGGCTGTGGCTGAGGAACTGCACTTTGGTCATGCTGCCCAGCGCCTCAACTTGGCGCAGCAGCCGCTCAGCGCCGCCATCAAGCGGCTGGAGGCGCAGATCGGAACGCCGCTGCTGCGCCGCACCTCGCGCCGGGTCGAGTTGACGCCTGCAGGCACGGTGTACCTCAGGGAAGTCCGGGAGATCTTGCAGCGCACAGCCACCGCCGCCGAGGCTGCCCGGCGGGCCGCACGCGGCGAAACCGGCGAGCTGAGCGTCGGATACAAATCGCAAACCCTCAGCAACGTGCTGCCGCTGGCCGTGCAGCAATTCGGAGCGCAGTTCCCGGAGGTGCAGCTCCGGCTGCACGAGCACACCTCTGCCGGGGTGGAAGCGGCCCTCGCTCGCCGTGACGTGCAGGTCGGGCTGCTGTGTCCGCCGCTGGGGGATCACACCCTGATCACCGAGACGGTGCTGCGCGAGCCGCTGGTGCTGGCCCTGCCCGCTGGACACCGACTGACCGGCCTGGGTCGGGTGCCCTTTGGGGCGCTGGCGCGAGAAGCCTTGATCGGCTGTCACCGGGAGCTGCAGCCCGCTGTGTACGACGCCATCCAGCAGCGTTTTCGGGAGGCGGGCGCAGCTCCCCGCGTGGTGCAGGAAGTCGCCACGGAGGCCGCTCTGGTGGGGTTGGTTGCGGCGGGCATGGGGGCGGCGCTCGTTTCGGCCAGCCAGGGCCGGGTACCGGTGGACGGCGTACTGTACCGCGTGCTGGACGGGCCCCCGATAGAGATTGATTTGGTCGCCGCCTGGCACCGAGAAGCGCCTTCGCCCCTGATCGGGGCCTTCGTGGCCCTGGTGCGTCAGGCTGGGGTGGGCCTGAGCAGCGCCGCTCTCCGGCCCTCTGCTGTATCCCGGCGGGTCAAGCCTGCCCCACCGCAGTGAATCTGGGCGCGAGTCCACCCTCAGCCCAAGCCCCTCCCCTCTGAAGGGGGCAGGGTGGCTGCTTACAGGGGTGTGTCAAGTGAAGTGAATGTCATGTGAAACATGAGTCCTAGCATGCCTAAATCTGTAGCTGACTAATGCTAGCTAGTCTTCTAGGATCCTCTAAATTTTGTCTGAAATTAAATCAGTTCATGTGTATTCGTAATTAACTTAAAAATAAAGTGACATGAGTTACTAAACACTTAACTTGACATAACCCTTCAATCCCATACCCCGCTGCTAAGAGGCGGAGCAAGCCACGATACCCGGATTGCGCAGCTACAAGCGATGAGGCTGGTCACTCTCTATACCAAGCACTTCGTGCATTTCAGGGGCCGGTGGAACTGTGGGTGGTCGCGGCTGGGCTTGAGTCGGTCTTGCGCACGTCTGGTTAAGCCACCTGAGCTTGGCGCTC
>NZ_SSNW01000006.1 GCF_004801315.1 Deinococcus sp. Arct2-2 | reverse complement strand
AGCGCACGTAGAACGGCGGCGGCTCGATTCCCAACGCCCGCAGATACACGTAGCCTTGTCCCCGGTGATGGACTTCGTTGTCGATCTGATACAGCAAAAACCGCATGGGCGATCCCCAGCCCCACGCCATGTCCTGCTCGGTGCCGAGGTACTGAGCCGAATAACGGGGAAATTCTGCGTTCAGCCGCGCCGTACCTGCATCCCAAACGTCTAGCAGCGCTGCTTTGGTACTCGTGCGCTCGCCCTCATCCACGCCTTTCCCTGTCCAATCGTCGTGCTCTAGGGCGTGCAGCGTGTTGGCAACTGTGCCTGCCATCTCCCAGCCCAGTCTTCCGAATGAACGCATTCCGCCGATGCTGAAACTGAACAATTGATCGTCTGGGAAGGCCTCAATGACGCGGCGGGTGAGGCAGCGGTGGCCCTGCCAGTGGGCCAGCAGGGTTGCAGGGGTCAAAAGTTCCGACATCAGCGCTCCCAAAACGGCGGTGGCTCAATTCCCAACGCCCGCAGATACACGTAGCCCTGCCCCCGGTGATGTACCTCGTTGTCGATCATGTAAAAGGCGGCAGCAGTGGGCGTCTGGCGGCCAAACGGCAAGTCTTTTTCGGTGGTCAGAAGCACGGACGACGTGCCGGGAAGCTCGGCATCCAAGCGGGCCGTCAGTGCGTCCCACTCGGCCAGCAACGTCGTGCGTTCTTGCGGCTTCGGTTCCCGGCTCATGGTCTCCGCGCCCCACTGATCGGTGTGCAGCGCATTCATCAGGTAAGTAGAGATCGTGACCATTTCCCACGCCATCACACCAAACGGACGCATTCCGCCCACGCTGAAGCTGAAGAGTTGATCTTCGGGAAAAGCTTCTATGACGCGGCGGGTGAGGCGGCGGTGGCCTTGCCAGTGGGCCAGCAACGCAGCGGGGGTGAGCAAAGAGGGAACCGATTCGGTCTGGGTCATAGAGCCTCCGAGGATCAATAGTGCTGTTTGTTACATAATAGACGGCCCGCTTTGGTTTGTCTACAGATGAATTTAAGCCGAAATTCTGTTCAGACAAAACTCAACTCTCTGGCCCGAAATGCGCCAGACTACTCGGCGTGACCCTCTCCCCTGCTCCGCTCAAAATTGGTGTCGGCGGCCCGGTGGGTTCGGGCAAAACGGCGCTGCTGGAAGTACTGTGCCGCACGCTGCGGGAGCGGTACGCCCTCGCCGTGATTACCAACGACATCTACACGTTCGAGGATCAGCGCATTTTGACTGCCGCCGCTGCCCTGCCCGCCGAACGCATCCGGGGCGTGCAGACGGGCGGCTGCCCCCACACCGCCATCCGCGAAGACACGTCGCTGAATCAGGAGGCGGTGGAGGCGCTGGAAGCCGATTTTCCGGGCGTGGAGTTGATTTTTATAGAGTCGGGCGGCGACAATCTGGCGTCCAGTTTTTCCCCGGAATTGGTAGATGCATGGCTGTTCGTGCTGGACGTGTCGGGCGGAGAGAAAGTGCCGCGCAAAGGTGGCCCCGGCGTTCGGAACTCTGATCTGTTGGTGATAAATAAAATTGACCTCGCGCCCTATGTGGGAGCCGACTTGAGGATCATGGACGCCGACGCACGGGCGCAAAGAACCAGTGGAGATGAAGTCAGGCCGTATGTGTTCACCGACCTGAAGCGTGGGCTGGGCGTGGCCGAAGTGATCGCGTGGATCGAACACGATCTGCTGTTTAGGGATGTCGCGCCGCCCCAGATTGGCCTTCAACTCAGCCCTTCAGAATGACGCTCGGCCAACGCACCCGCACAGGCCTGCTGCACCTGACGTTCGAGCAACAGCGGGGCCGCACCGTCCTGACCCGCGACTTGCAAAAAGCGCCGCTGATGATCATTCGGCCCTTCGAACTCCCGTGCGGCACGCTGATGGTGTTCGTGGTCAATCCGACTGGGGGCGTGCTGGGCGGCGATCACAGCGAAATCGTGGCCGAGGTGGGCGCGGGGGCGCGGGTGCTGATCCTCACGCAGTCAGCGACGCGGCTTCAGCCTTCGCCGTCTGGGGCAGTGGCTACGCAGGACATCCGATTTACGGTGGCGGCAGGCGGGCGGCTGGAATACTACCCGGAGCGCACCTTGCCTTTTGCGGGCAGCGCCTTTCACCAGACCTTGCGGGCCGAGTTGGAAGACGGCGCAGAGTTGGGCCTGACCGAAACGCTGGCCTCCGGGCGCGTGCAGATGGGCGAGCGCTTGGCCTTTGCCGATTACCGCAGCCGGGTCGAAATTTGGCGCGGCGGGGAGCGGCTGTATCTGGATCGGTTGAAGCTGCAACCAGGTGAATTTACCCGCGCTCCCGGCATTTGGGGCGACTGGGACTACGCGGCCAGCGGCGTCTGGGTGGGCAGTCAAGAAGTCACAGACTGGCCCGCTGTGCTCGGTCAACTGGCTTGCAGCCACACGGCAGGCGGCGCGGTGTGGCTGCGTGCAGCTTCGGCGCGTGGGCCAACGCTAGACCGGGCGCTGGGTGCGGCGCGGGAGAGCTTGCGGGCGCAGTTGTTCGGGGCGCGGGCGTTGCAGGTACGGCGCTGAAGTTTGCCTAGCGATTTCGTGATGGGAAGGTGTCGAGGGGGCTAGGGTCAACGGGTCTAATCAATGGTTCGGACAGTTGTAGGCTTTGAAAAATAGGTCAGAGAAAAACGTCGTCTAGAACGCTCTGCACGTTCCCCCCTCCCAGCCTCCCCCGCAAGGGTGGAGGAGCAAAAACACCGTGTTCTTGGACAGTGATCGGCGAAATTAGGAAACTGTCCGCACCATTGCTAATACGGGACTGAAAAGAGTTTCATCCATGTGTTTTGCCCTCTCCACGTGTGGGACTCGCAGAGCTGCGCAGCAGAGAGGGGCGCTGCGGAGCAGCGGGGTGAGGGGGCCACCCAGCAGCGTTCCCGCCCTTCTCGACAACCTCAACCCAAAAGCGTCGGCCCACCGACTTCATCGGCCAGCCAGACTCGCCCCTTCTCTCGCTTTTTGCCCCTCAGCAGGGCGGTATCGGCCCGCAACATCAGCAGTTGGGAAGTCTGCTCTATCTCCTCTAGGGTGGGCGGCGCGGCCACCGTATGATCGTGGAACGCCAGCCCAGCCGTCGCGCCGAGTTGATGCGCCAGACCGTTGACCATCAGGGGCCGCCGCACGATGGCCTGCACGATTCCTTCGACGCGCAGGCGCACGCTCTCACGGGTTTCGCCATGTACGATCAGGGCAAATTCGTCGCCGCCCAGCCGCCCGAGGGTATCTGCGACGCGCACCGCGCCCAGCAACCTTGCGCCTACAGCGTGCAGCACTTCGTCACCCACCGCATGACCATACGTGTCGTTGATGATCTTGAAGCCGTCCAGATCGAGAATGACGACCCCCAGCTCCCCGCTATAAGGACTGGTGGCCTTGTGGCGCACATCCTCGCTGAGTTGGGCCAACAAACTGGCACGGTTCCGCAGGCCAGTCAGGGCGTCGGTGGTGGCTTGGCGCTGCAACGCGGCAAAGGGCTGGGTGGCGCTAAAGGCGAGCGGCCACGCCACGAGGGCGCTCAGCAGGGCCATCACCGCAATAATGATGAGATGTTGCCTAAAAATGCCGTTCAGGTCGCCTGTAAAATCGGATTCGGGCGCGTACACGCCCACCACCCAACTTACCCCCGGCTGCACTTCTACGCGGCGTAGCACGGCGGCATACGGTTCACCCCCCACCAGATACCGCCGCGTCACCTCGCTGGCCGTGCCGTTTTCTCCCTCTAGGCGCGGCAGGCCACCATCGTCGAGCAGGGCACGCAGGGCCGGATCGCCCACTTCGGTCAGCGCAGGCACACGGCCCTGAATGGTGCGCGGCCACGCCCGAGACGCGGCAATAGCGTTGCCGTCTGCATCGGTTATAAACGCCCGGCCACGCGGCGTCAGTTGCACCTGTTCCAGCATCCGGGTCAGGCCGCTGAGCTTCATATCTACCCCAAGCACCAGCGGGCGGCCATCCAGTCCTTGCTGGGCCGTGGCTACCGTCACGCCGGGCAACTGCGAGGACGAAAAGACGTAGGGGGCCGTCCAGACCGTTTGGCCCGGACGCGTGAGGGCCGAGGTATACCAAGGCCGCGTGCGGGGGTCATACGGATCGGTGGGCGTGGCCCGCGAGGTCACTCGGCCCGCCGAATTCAGGAGGGTAACTGTCGTCCGGCGCTGCGGCACAGGCTCGATGACCTTGATGTAGCGCCCCTCGCCGTCCCGCCGCACAAAAATGAAGCGTCCATCGGGCTGTCCCAACAGCACCGCGTCTAGCTGCGGGGTGGCGTCGAGCAGCGTGCCGAACGTCTGACTTAAGGCCCCGGAGTCGTAGGCATTGGCCTGACCGGAAGACACCAGCGAGGACGTGATCCGCACGATCTGAACCGCCGTTTGCAGGTAAGAGCGGGCATTGTCACCGGTCACACGCACCAGTTGTTGCAGGCTTTGGCGGGCCTGCTCTTGCAACACGGCTTCTCCGCCGCGCCGATTGGCCCACAACACCCCGGTTACTGTGCCTACTTGGGTCAGCACCAGCGCCAGCAAAATGAGAAACCGAGTCCAAGAAAAAGCGCGTGACGCTTGGGCAGGCGTCAGTACGGTGGTGTTGCGGTCAGCTTTAGGAACAGTGGATGCCATACGAATGTACAAAACCTCACGTCATTCTAGACGCAAGAACGGCATAAATGACTCATAATTCTATAATTTAAAGAGGTTGCCCACCGTACCTAAAGGAAGGGAGTTAGACCACATTCGTTCATTTGTTACAGGAAGTGAATTGAATGACCTACATTTCAAGCCTTTCGACACAGGCCGAGAAGCGGGGTGCAGATTGATGGTTGTCGCCTCGCTTGGCGGCACCTAGTGTGGGAGGTTAAGCCCCCGTCGCTAGGCCGCACAGAGATCAACGGCAGCCACCTATTCCGTTGGAGTCGTGTCTATCATCTGCCAAGCGTTGACGTCCAGCAGGCCGCGCGGCGTGAGTTTCAGGGCCGGAATCACGGTGAGACCCAGAAAGCTGAGAGTCGTGACCGGGTAAGGCAACACGCAACCTAGAGCCTGAGCCGCCGCCGTGATTTGGCCCAGCGCGGCGGCGGCCTGCTGTGGGTCGATGTCGGTCATCAGGCCCGCATAGGGCAACGGAAGGGAAGCCCGCACCTCGCCGCCCGCTACCACCACCACGCCGCCGCCCAAGGCTTCCAGCGCCGCGCCTGCTGCCCGAATATCGGCGTCGGTGCCGCCCAAAAAAGCGGCGTTGTGGGCATCGTGCAGCACACTGATACCCAACGTTCCCCCCGTCAGACCCGTGCCGGAAGTCCAGCAGGTGCTGTGGGCGGCTTGACCCGGCCCAGCACGCCCGTAGCGGTCGGCCACTACCAAGCGCGTGTCGCCGCTGCCGGGTGCGCCAATTCCTGTAGTGATCTGGTCAGGCCGCACCTGCATCACCGGCCACTGTGCGGGAACATCGAAGGTGGCGGCGCTCCAGCTTGCGCCCAGATTCACGCCCCCACCCGGCAGCGGCGGCGTAGTTGTTCCGGCCTGCGCTTGCTCTCCGCCCACAAAGGTTTCGAGGACTTCAAAGCCCGTCAAACTTTTAAGCAGCACGAAGTCGGCGTGATAGCCCGGCGCGACTAGGCCAAAGTCGTGCAGGCCCCAGTATTCGGCGGGGTTGCAGGTCACGAGGGCCACCGCATCGGCGGGATGTAAGCCGCCTGCCACGCACGTTCTGAGCAAGCGGTCTAGGTGCCCTAATTCCAGCAATTCATCGACGCTCACGTCATCGCTGACCAGCATGGCGCGGCGCGGGCCTTCCCGCAGCACGGGCAGCAGGGCCGCCAGATTGCGGGCCGCCGAGCCTTCGCGCACCATGAGCCACAGGCCCGCCCGCAGGCGCTCGCGGGCTTCTTCCGGGGTGGTCGCCTCATGGTCGGAGTGCAGGCCCGCCGCCGCGTAGGCGTGCAGGTCACGCCCCCCCACCCCCGAAGCATGGCCGTCCATACGCCGCCCCGCACCGAATCCCCCTGCTCTACGCCCCGCCTCCAGTACGTCCCACACACCGGGATCGGCGTTCAGTACGCCCGGATAATTCATCATTTCAGCGAGGCCCAGCACGCCGGGCAGGGCCAGCATCTCTGCTATTTCGGCGGCCCCTATGTTGGCCCCGCCCTGCTCGAATCCGCTGGCAGGCACGCACGACGGCGCGGAGGCCCACACGCGCAGGCCAGGGCTTCGGCCCGCGTCCAGCATCCAGCCTAGGCCCGCCGCGCCCACCACGTTTACCAGTTCGTGTGGCTCGGCTACAATTCCGGTGGTGCCGCGTGGCAACACGGCCCGCGCAAAGCCCGCCGGAGTCAGCAGACTGGATTCGATATGAACGTGGCCGTCTATGAAGCCGGGTGCAAGGTAAGCCCCGCGTGCCTCGATGACCCGCGCTGCACGGTAGCCCGGCCCAAAGGCGGCGATCCGGCCTTCCGCAATCAATACATCGGCCTCAAAGACTTCGCGGGTGGCAGGCTGCACCACCGACGCGCCGCGAATCAACAGATCGCCGTCTTCTTGGCCGCGTGCTACCCGCACCAGCCGTTGCCTCTGTTCTCTAGTCAGCGCCGCCGAAATCATGTCGCAGTGTACTGACTCGGGGAAGCTGCAGCGTCAGGGCCAACCAGACCACTGCAAGCCCATCAACACCGCGCCCCCAAAGAAAGGGAGCGTACAATTCTGGGCGTGACTCTGACTGCGGTTCTGGCTGTCCTCATTTCTTACGCGCTCGGCTCGCTTCCGGCGGCGGCGTGGCTGGCCCGCGCACGGGGCATCGATATTCGCACGGTAGGCAGCGGCAACAGCGGCGCAACCAACATGATGCGGGCGGCGGGCAAAGGCCCAGCAGTAGCAGTAGCGACTTTTGACGTCCTGAAAGGCGTGCTGGTGATCTGGATAGCGCGTTGGCTGGGCTTAGGCGAAAACGTGGCGGCCCTCTGCGGCGTGGCGGCCGTCATCGGGCACAACTTCAGCCCATTTTTGCAGTTTCGGGGCGGCAAAGGCGCGGCCACCACGTTCGGCGTCATGGTGTCGCTCGTTCCGCTGGTCGGCATCGGCACGGCGGTTATTTTCCTGACCACTGTGTGGCTCACGCGCTTGGTGTCGGCGGCCAGCATTTTGGGCGTCATCACGGGCACGCTGGTGGCCGTCGTCACGGGCGAAAGCGTGTGGCTGTGCTTGGCTATCGCCGCACTGTCGGCCCTGCTGATCTACCAACACCGCGACAACATCGGGCGGCTGACGGGCGGGAACGAGCGGCGGTTGGGGGAGAAGTAGGGCAGAGTTTGTGGGTGAACCCCCCCCGTTGCTTTGCAACGCCCCCCCTTGAGGGGAGGACAAGGGCTTTTGCGCTCCCCTCAAGGGGGGCTGGCCCGCAGGGACTGGGGGTTCACACGCAGCATCACTTTCATTTGCAAGGCCAACACCCCAGTTCATCTCCCTCACTGACCCGTTGCGCTATTCTGTGGGGGTCACACAACTGACATATTGCCCGGACGGTGGTCAGCCCGCCCGGCCCGGAGTGGTTCATGCCCGCCAGAATCCGCATTTACGGCAAGGAAGCGACGTTTACGCAGGGCCACTGGTCTTGCGAGGACGACAGCCTGCTTGCCATGTTAGAAGCCCTCGCAGACCCCCGCGCAAACACCGAGGAGCAGGAGCAATTGCACGCGTTGTACGCCGCTGGGCGCTTTGGCGGGGCGATAGCCACTGCCGAGGGCGACTGGAAAACCGCCCCTCACCCGGAAGCCGAGA
Organism: Deinococcus sp. Arct2-2; assembly: GCF_004801315.1. GTDB lineage: Bacteria > Deinococcota > Deinococci > Deinococcales > Deinococcaceae > Deinococcus. The sequence continues at coordinate 118,428 of NZ_SSNW01000006.1, read as the reverse complement.
TTAAGCTGGAAGACTTTGCGCCCGCCACGCCGCGCAGCACGCCGGAAAGCTTGGCGAACAAGGCTGGATGGCTGGGGTTTTTAAAGCGTAAGAAGTAGCGATTCAGCGTTTTCAGTCAGCCACCAACGCGAAAAGTCGATCCGCGATCTGCTACACGCTGAAGTCAGAGGTCTTGATTTCCAGTGTCGCCTGCGCCCGCAAAAGCGGTTCTACCCAGTCGAGGTGCTGCACAATCTGTTCCCGCTCTGCCGCCGTTTTGCCATACAGATTGTCGGTGCGGGCAGCGATCCGCTCCAGCATGACTGCTAGCGGCGCACTCAGCAGCACGATTTGATCGAAATGCGGGTAAAACTGGCCCTGATTGGACTTGCAGCCCGACATGAACAGGGCGGTTTCGCGTGGGGCGCTGAGCAGCTCCGCTATTCGGTCTGCACGCCAAATCCAGTCTGGCTCTGCCGATTCGTCTGTGTGCCATTCGCACCACTCATCGGAATCGGTGTCTATGGCCGCGAATCCACGCGCCGCCAACGCCTCTATCACTGACGATTTGCCCGTGCCCGACATGCCCGTGATTAGAATTCGTTTCATGGCCGGAGTCTACAAACCTACCCCGCTAGCCCGCCCGCTTGACCTGCACCCGCTGGGCCGCTACCGTTGAACCATGCATTGCCCCACCCTTCAGACCATCAGCACTCAGGGAACTATTACCACCTGAGCGGCGGTCTGCTGGATTGTTCAAGCCAACAGCACCGCCCCGCGAAAAGTCGTCGGGCGGTTTTTTTTGGTAGGAGCTGGCACACAGACTATGAAGCACTTTTTTCTGGGAGGATAGACCTATGAGCGGACTGAAAGTAGCGATTGTTGGGGCCACAGGCGCAGTAGGACACGAGTTGATGAAGGTGCTGGAGAACAGCACGCTGGATTTTAGCGAGTTGCAACTGTACGCCTCGCCCCGTTCGGCGGGCCTGAAACTGCCCTTTAAAGGGCAGGAATTGACCGTGCAGGCCACGCCTGAAGGCGCAATCGACGCAGACGTAATTTTGGCTTCGGCGGGCGGCAGCATCAGCAAGGCGTTGGCTCCCGCGTGGGTGGCGGGCGGCGCACTGGTCATCGACAATTCCAGCGCCTTCCGCTACGACGCGGACGTGCCGTTGGTGGTACCGGAAGTGAACGGGGAAGCCGCGCTACATCACAAGGGCATTATCGCCAATCCCAACTGCACCACCGCTATTGCCGTCGTCGCCGTTGCGCCGCTGCACCGCAAATACGGCGTCAAGCGCATGATCGTTTCTACGTATCAGGCCACCAGTGGCGCGGGCCAAAAGGGTATGGAAGAACTGCTGGAGCAGACGCATATGCAGCTTCACGGCAAAGAGGCCACCGCCACCGTGTTTGCCCACCCGATTCCCTTCAACGTGATTCCGCACATCGACGCCTTTCAGGACAACGGGTACACCAAAGAGGAAATGAAGGTGGCGTGGGAAACCCGCAAGATTCTGGGCGACGAAAGCCTGATCATTTCTTGTACCGCTGTTCGGATTCCCACGCTGCGCACGCATAGTGAGGCCATTACGCTGGAGCTGGAGCGCCCCGCCACGCCCGACGAAGCCCGCGAACTGCTGAGGCATTCCGCCGGAGTAGAAGTCCGCGACGACCCCGAAGCCAAGCTGTACCCCATGCCCCTCACCGCCAGCGGCAAATACGACGTAGAAGTAGGGCGAATCCGCGCCAGCCTCGTCTTTGAAGGCGGCCTAGAACTGTTCGTGGCGGGTGACCAACTGCTGAAGGGAGCGGCTCTGAACGCCGTGCAGATTGCGGAATATTTGCAGGAGAAGGGAGCGCTGAAGCCGAGAGCTACCGCTCTGTAAGTGGTGAGTGGTGAGTAGTCAGTGGGACAAGACTTTCACTGATTAGGCGGAACGTAGATCGTGGATTGTGGGCAACACCGACACCACGATTCACTCTCCGAACCATAAACAGTCAAAGCACTTCACCCACTTACCACTCACTACTGACCACTCACTGAATTAAAGGAGAAACTGCCCCAGACATTATCTGTCCGGGGCACTCTCTTTTAATACTGGACTTCTTTTTGGCGAAGAGGGTGGGATTCGAACCCACGATACAGTTGCCCGTACTTCAGTTTTCGAGACTGACCCATTCAACCACTCTGGCACCTCTCCGCACTGCTGGAAGGGACAACCCCTGCAAGCAAGAGGGAGTTTACCACAGCTTTGTTGGGGGCGCGAGAGGGTGCAATGACGGGAAGGCGCTACAGTTGACCGCGTGACCGTCCCGCCTTCCGGCCCTCCAAACACTCCCCCAGTCATTCAAATCGACTTTCAGGACGGTATGCCCGCCGATGCTGGGGGGCCAAAAAAAGCAGCGCCTCAGAAATCGGTGGGCCGAAATACCCTGATCGTAATGGCCGGAACGCTCGGCTCTCGGCTGTCGGGCATCGTGCGCCAGCAGATCATCAATTTGTTTGGCAACACGTTGCTGGACGCCTTTTCGGTGGCGGTCAAAATTCCCAACCTTTTGCGGGAGCTGCTGGCCGAAGGCGCACTGGTCAACTCATTTATTCCGGTGTACAAGACGCTAGACGCCGCCGAGCGCAAAGCCTTAGCGTCAGCCTTTTCCGGCGTACTGATCGCCGTGAATTTGCTGCTGATGGCGCTGGGCATTCTGGCCGCCCCCTTGATCGTAAATATTTTGTTGTCGGGCACGTCCAACGTAGACCGGGCGTTGGCCGTGTACATGACGCAACTGGTGATGCCGTTTCTGATGCTGATAAGTCTATCTAGCATTGCGATGGGCCTGCTGAACGCCGACGAACATTTCCGCGAATCCAGCTTTGCGCCAGTGGCCTTCAACATCGCCAGTATTATTGCGCTGCTGCTGCTGCCCGACACGGCCACTTGGCTGGCCTTCGGCTGGCTCATTGGCGGGGTGGCGCAACTGCTGGTGCAATTGCCTGCGCTGCGGCGCTTTGGGCTGCTGCCCACGCCCGCGCTGGTGCGGCATCCGGCGCTGGGGCGGGTGCTGCGGCAAATGGCCCCCTTTACGCTCACGGCGGGCGCACGTCAGATTCTCAACGTGTATGTGACGCGCCTGCTCAGCGATAGCACACTGTTCCGGCAGGGCACACTAGGCGGCTATTCCAACGCCGAAGCCCTCTTCACGATGGTCAACGGGCTGTTCGTGGTGTCGCCTGCGCTGGCGCTGTTGCCCCGCTTTTCTCAGCACGCCGCCGAAAAGGATTGGCCCGCATTCCGGGCGCTAACCGTGCAGGCCGTCCGAACCACTACATTTTTGGCCGCCCCAATGAGCGCCCTGTTGGTGGCCCTCGCGCCGTTTGCCGTCAGTCTGTTTAACCTCCGTACCAATTACGACGTCCCGCGCTTCGAGCAAGGAACCGGAATTCTGACCGGCTGGGCGCTAGCTTTGGTGCCGTGGGCCATCGTCACCATTTTGCTGAGAACCTTCTATGCCCGCGAGCGCACCCGCGAGGCCGTGATCATCAGCGCCATCGGCTTTGTGCTGGAAGTGGGCCTGTACCGCCTGCTGGTGCCGCCACTTGGACTGTTGGGCTTCGGCGTCAGCACCACCCTCAGCGGCATTTTGATGGCCGGGGCGTTGGCGTGGCTCTACCGCCGCGCTCTAGGCTTTCCGTCGCGCCAGATCGCCTCACACTTGGCCCGCATTGTGCCGATGGCGGCGGTGGCCGGGGCGTTGGCTTGGCTCATTTCCCGCGTGATGCCCGAACCCGGATTTATTTTGCCCGGAATGCTGGGACTAGCGGTGGCGGGCGGCGCAGGCTTGGCGGTTTATTTGGGGCTGGCCGTAGCCCTCAAAATGCCGGAAGTGGCGGGCGTGATGCGGCGGCTGAAGCGGTCATAAACTCCAGCCTACACAACCCCCCAACCTACAAAAACCAGATCACTACCCGCACCGCCGCGCCCGCGTCTTCGTACACGCGGGCGAAGGCTTGCCATGCTCGTAACGTCACCGGGTCGTCATCTGCATGTGCCAATGCGGCAAGCTCCGGCGCAGTAATGAACGTTGCGCCGAAGGCTTGAGTGTCTTGCTGCCCAGCACGCGCCCCTGCCCCCGACTCTGGCGGCCAGCCGCGCCCAGACAGCATTCCTTCATCCAAGAGGGCCAGCAGATGACGGCCTGAGCCATGCTCGAAGCTTGCCACCTCGTACCAACTCTCCCCTATTCGGGCTTCACATATGGCGAAAACGAGGGCGCTCATAAAAAATTGTGATGAGTCGCAGACGAATCCGACTGGAAGGAGCAGCAAAAAAGACGGGGGAGCGAAGGTGGACGAACATCCGATAGGGTTGCGGATGTTCGGAAAACGTAGCTCCCCCGTTTCATTCGATCTGCCACACGATCAGCCTCGCGGGGCGGCCCATGCCCTCGAAGGCGCGGGTCATCGCGTGCCATGCGCGGAACTGGGCCGCAAGTTCGGGCGGCGCGTGGCCCAACAACCGCCCCAGTTCAGAGGCGGCAAAGTAGGTCGGCGCGGCAATGACTTCTTCTTCAAACAAAAGTTCGGCCTCCAGACTCACGCTCAGGTCGGGGGGATGGCTGCGCCCACTGATGCCCGCCGAAGCGAGGACAGTCAGAAAATCCCGCACTGCCGCAAGGTGAAAGTGCGCTTCCAGACGCCACGCACCCTCGCCATAGCTTTCGCAGGCAACAAACACGAGGGCGCTCATGCGGCCTATTGTGGCGGAAACGCTGATGCAAAAGAACTGAAAAGCTAAGGCAGAGGCTTGATGAATCTCAAGTTGCTTAGTCCGAAGCCCCAACCGCCCGCGCCGCTTCGGGGTTGGCGTCGGCGCGGTTCAACACGGCGTCTACATCGGGCCGGTAGAGAATCTGAAAGCGGCTGTTGCGAATGGCTGGGTCAAATCCGGCGTCTACGGCAATACGGATCAGTTCGCGCACGGTGGCTTGGTGCCGCCCATGCCCGCCCGCCGCACTCACCACGTTTTCTTCCAGCATGGTGGAACCGAGGTCGTTTGCGCCGTAGTACAGGGCCGCCTGCGCCACCTTAAAGCCCTGCGCGGGCCACGACGCCTGAATATTCACGATGTTATCCAGCGCGATTCGGGCGATGGCGAGTTGCTGCAAATACTCGTGCGCGGTGGCCCCCGGAGCCTTGCCGTGCAGCCGGGTATGCTCGGTTTGCAGCGTCCACATGGCAAAGCCGCTAAAGCCGTTGCCGCCGTACTCGGCCTGCGCCTTGTCCTGCTGGTCACGGATTTTGAGCAGATGGCGGGTGCGCTGGGCATAGGTTTCGCCGAAGCCGATGACCATCGTGGAAATCGTGTACAGCCCCTTTTGCTGCGCCGCGTCCAGAATGCGGAACCAATCGGCGCTGCGAATGCGGGCAGGCGCGGCTTTGGCCCGCACCTCGTCTTCCAAAATCTCGCCGCCTGCTCCCGGCAAGCCGTCCAGCCCGGCCTCGATCAGCGTATCCAGCAACGTGTTCAAGTCGAGTCCGAAATTCTGCTCCATAAACAGCACTTCTTCGGGCGAAAAAGCGTCGATGCGGATGCTGGGATGGTGGGCCTTGACGTGCCGCAGCAGGCCCAAGTAGTAGTCGAGGCCCAGTGCCGGATTCACGCCGCCTTGCAGCAAAATGCGCGTGCCGTTCACGGCTTCCAGTTCCCGAATCTTGGCGCTGATGGTTTCGTAATCCAGCGTATAACTGTCTTTCTGGCGGCCCGTGCGGTAGAAGGCGCAGAAGTTGCAGCCCACGTTGCAGATGTTGGTGTAATTGATATTCCGGTCAATCAGGAACGTGACCGTATCGGGATCGCGGCGCGTGAGGCGCAGTTCGTGGGCCACCGCCGCCACGTCGGGCAGGGGCAAGTGATACAGCGACTCGATTTCTTCGGCGTTCAGGCGCTCGCCCCGTGCGGCTTTGTCCAGCACCGCAAACCGGGCCGCGTCGGGGGTGGGCGCAGTGAGGATGGAAGGGCTGGAGACACCGGGGGCCGTCATGTGCCTACGCTAGCACCGAGCGGGGGCTGTGAATGTCCCTTTGGAGGATGAACCGGGCGCTTCCTGCACCCTTCACATCCGGGCCATGATCGTTTCTAGGCTAAAGCGCATGCGTTCTACCGATTCGGCCAGTTCGCCAAGCTCATCTTGGGCATCGGCTTCTATCGGCTGATCGAGTTCGCCCATGCTGATGGCCGTGACCCGCGCCGACAAGCGTTGAATCCGGCCAATCAGGGCGTTGGCGAACAGGGCCGCGCCGACTGCCGTGAGCAGCACCACCAGTAAGGTCAGGAGGGCGGTGGGGGCAAGGCTGGCCAGCACGCGCTCGCGGATGTATTGCTCGCTGAGGCCCAGCACCACCACGCCCACGCCGCCCGGCAGCGGGTAGCCAGTCAGGGTGGTCTGCTTATTCGCCAGCCGCTTGGTCAGGGCTACGGGCGTGACCTGCGCCGCCGTCGGTTCAAATTTGCCGATCTTCTGGCTGTAGGCACTGATGGTCTTTACGTCCGGCCCCATCAGGCGAATAAAGTTTTGGCGCAGCACCGAAGTTTCGACACTGGAACTTTGAAAACTGCTGTCGTAGGCAGCCAGCAAGGTGCCGTCTTGGTTGTACACGCTGGCAAAATGCAGCGGCGTGGCCCCCAATGCCACCAGTTCCATCAGGCGCATCTGCACGCTGTCCTGAATATCGTTGCTGCTCAGGGGTTTGCCCGACGAGTCCATGAGTTCCTGCACGCCCATGCCGAACACCGATGACGACTGCGCGGTAGCCCGCACCAGCAGCCCCCGGTACTCGTTGGCGTGGCGGCCCGACATCAGCGCAAGCATCAGGGTTGCCAGCACCAGCAGCGGCACCAGTACCAGCAAAAAAATCTTGAGTTTCAGGGACAGCTTAGGGGCAGCTTGACCGGAGACAGATTGGCTGGAGTAGGTTCGGCTGGAGACACGTTGGATGCAGTGAACATAGTGACCACTCCTTGGGGAACAGTAGGCGAAGAGGACTGTAGAGAAAGAAACAGCGCCAGCACGCCGTCAAGCGGGCAGGGGGTATTGGAGAGTGGACTGGGCGGAAACTTAAACAGGGGGTTGAAAAGCTGCTGGAGTGGAGTTTCCCAGTTGGCTTAGAGATTAGACTCTGGCACCATCACACTTCACGCTGACAAAACACTGTCCTTAGCGGCGAAAACTTTGCAGCAAAGACACCGCTTCGACTCGCCGCGCTGGGGGCAGGAGCGCCTGCAACGCATTTAGAAAACTGAGAATCTGCGCCTTGTCGAGGGGCCGGGTGGCCGCACCGCCCTGCACCTGTTGCAAGCTCTCGTTCACCAGTTCCCGCGCAATCGGGCCAAGCAGATGGGTCAGTTGGTGGGTCAGGTCTTGCGGAGAAAAGGGCGGGGCGGCAGGCTGTACGGGGGGCAAGCTGGCGAGGGCCGCAAACAGCACCTCTATTTGGGGGTGACGGCTGACCGGGCAACCGCGCAACACGTCTGCTTTCAGACCGGGCAGCACTTCTACCGGAATGGCTTCTTTGGTGGCTCCCACTGCTTTGAGGGCGTCGCGCATCAGGAGTTGCGCGACGGGGCCAACGACGGCGGTCAGGCTCCACACGAACTCGGTCACGCCCGCAGCGGGCAGCACCGGCCCCGTGCCCAAGCGCAGCGAGCCTTGCTGCTCCAGTTGCGCCAACGTCCAGCGCACTTCGTCAAGGGGTTGGCCCAGCGCAGAGGCCAGAGCTTGGGCGCTACGTTGGCCGTCTATCAGCGCCCACAGCAGGCGGTGAGATTCGGTGGCGGCCCTGTCCGACTCTATCTCCAGAGCATCGAGGTCAAGCAGGTCTAGATCAAACAGATCGGCCTCTGCTCCACCTGTTGTCCTTGCAGGCGCGGCCACCAACGGAAAAGGCACGCTATGGGGGCCGATGTGCGTCAGGTCAAGGTGAGCCGGATGCATCTGGTCTGGGGCCACCAGCACCCGCCCCAACAGATCGTCCATGCTCAGCCCGATCAGGCTGGCCGCACTGAGGGGCGCGGGTTCTTCTTCGGCGGCCCAGCTTTCCTCGAAATGACAGGTTCCCCCCGCGTGGCGCGTCAGGGCTTGCACGGCGGCCAAGCCCTCTAGGTGCTGGGGCACGGTGGTACAAGACACCACTTGCTGCCCCGAAATCCCGATGACGGTCACGCCCGCGCCCGACGAGTGGCAGCGCATCAGCCCAGTCTGACCGAGGCTGGCCACATAGCGGAGCAGCAGCGGCAGCGTTTCTGAAGTGTAGGTGGCTCTGAACATAGGCAACTCTCCGGTAAATTCTGTGGGGCCACAGGCGGTCAACATCCGAATGGGCCGTAGAGGTGAGGCTCTCCCGTCCGTGCAGGGTGAGCTGACTGCGCCGACTTATTTCAGGATGTCTAGGCTGCGGAGCAACTGCGCCACCACCGTTTTTTGCGAGCGGATAAAGCGGTCAAAGGTATCGCCCGTTGCGAAGTAGGCGTTCCATTTGTTCTGAGACAACTGCTGCTGCCAAGTGCGGGTACGCACCATGCGGGTCATCATCAGCGTGAGGCGGGCGCGTTGGGCGGCGCTGATTCCGGCGGGAGCCACGACGCCGCGCCAGTTGCTCACATCTACGTCAATGCCTTTTTCGATCAGGGTGGGCAGATTGATCCCGTTCACGGCTTCGGGGGCCAAAATAGCCAGCCCGCGTACCTGTCCACTTTTCAGGGCGTCTTCTATTTCGCTGTAGCCCGCGCTGACCACATCCAGTTCTCCGCCCAACATGGCAGCGGTGGCCTGTGCGCCGCCCGCCGAGGGCACGTAGCGTACCTGATCCATAGAAATATTGAGTTCGCGGGCCAGCTTGCCGATGGCGATATGGGCGCTGCCGCCCGCGCTGCTGCCGCCAAACCGGATACTGCTCGGCGCGGCCTTGAATGCGGCAACCAAGTCCTCGACATCACGGAAACGCGATTTGGCCGGCACGATCAGCACTTCGTAATCGGTGGTCAGGCGGGCAATAGGGGTTACGTCGCTGTTGAGGTCGAAGGGACTTTGGTTGATGGGAATGCCCGCCACCATCACGAATCCGGTGAGCATCTGTTGATTGCTTTGGCCCTTGAGTTTCACAAATTCGGCCAAGCCCAGCGTGCCTGCTTTGCCGGGCAGGTTGTACACGCTCACATCGTTAACAATTCCCTCGCGCTTCAGGGTTTCGGCAATGGCTTTGGCGGTGTTATCCCAGCCCCCGCCCACCGACGCCGGAGCCAGAATTTTCAGGGTCAAATTGCTCTCGGCTCCTGCACTAGAACCCGCAACTATCAGCGCCACACCCAAAGTGATTCTCAAAAACTTCGAGCTGAACCGTTGTTCTGTTTTCATAGTGGTCTCCTTGCTTTGGCCGAAAGTGCCCGCAAAACAAAATGAATAAGACGCCGATTACAGAGAGCGGTGAGCTTCCGTAGATCAGAGCTGGAACGAATGGTTTGAACGGCTGAGGGAAAAGACCCGGAGAGGGTGCTGTGCTAACTGCCCGATTGGTCTTCTAAGAGCGAGATTAAGCAGGAGGGTGTCACAATCCTCTGACTACCGGGTTATTAATTTGTATAAATGTTGGGAAACTGGCGGCTTCAGCCAAGGGCGCGGGCCGGGATGACCGCAGTGAGCAGGCAAGCAAAAGTTCAGCACGCGGTCAGCCAGCAGCCAATTTGAAAGCCGTTCATGTTAGGTTTCTCTCCGATTAGGGCGAGCAGAAAAGAGAGGGAATCCGCCTTACTGCTGGCCATCCGGCACCAGCATCAGCACCGTTCCAGCTTTGACGGGTAGGGCTTCCCAGTCGTCTGCGGGTGTCAGGCGGTGGGCTTCACTGGCCCGCAAGCGTACAAAATCGCCCTCGGGTAAGTCGATCAGGACTTCTCCAGTCAGGCAGACCAGCCAGCCCGACGCACGGGGGCCAGCCTGCTTGGCGTCCAGCGCCAGCACGCGCACTTCAGCTCCCGGCAGCAACACCCAAGCACCGGGCACACCTGCCGCGAGGCGGGCCAGATTCAGCGGCGGCGGCGCTTCGGGGCGGGCGCGGGACGGCATCTAAGCTCCGGTTACTCGGCCCGCGCCGCCTGATTCAGTTTCTTGCTGGCCTGCAATGCCATGCCTTTGGCCTTCTTCACGTCCAGCCCCAGCGTGGGCGCAACGTCTTCTACCTTCTGACCGCGCTCACGGGTGGCGGTCACCAGTTGGCGCTCTTGCTCGCTCAGCACAGCCAAATGCGGTTTAAGTTCGGCCCAAGTCAGCGGAGTTTTGGCGGGGGCTTTAGCGGCAGCAGCTTTGGAAGCAGTCTTCTTGGCGGGCGCTTTCTTGGTGGCCGTTGCCTTGGCGGCAGTAGCCTTGGCCGGAGCCTTCTTACTGGCCGAAGCTGTTTTCTTCGCTCCTGTTTTGGCTGCACCAGCCGCCTTCTTGGCCGGTTTGGCGGGCTTGCCTTTCGGCTCTTTGCCCCGTTCTTCGAGGATTTCTAGGGCGCGTTCGGCGGTCAGGGTGTCTTCTTCTTCGCCCTTACGCAGCGTGGCGTTGCGCTCGCCATCGGTCAGGTACGGCCCAAAGCGGCCCGACTTGAGCAAGATGGGAGCGCGGCCCTCGAACTCGAAGGTTTGCAGCGGCGCGGCGGCCACCCCACGCGCCCGGAAACGTGGCTGCATAAACAGGGCCTCGGCTTCCATGATGCCCACGCTGAACAGTTGCTCGTGGTTGGTGAGGCTGCGGCTGTCGTTGTCGCGCTTCAGGTACGGGCCGTATTTGCCGTTGAAGGCCCAGACTTCCTCGCCCTCGGACGTGCCCACCAAGCGGGGCAGACTGAGCAGCCTCAGCGCACGCTCCAGCGTCAATTCGTTCAGGTCGTCGCCGGGAAACAGGCTGGCCGTGCGAATAGGCGGGTTGCCCTCGCCCAGCGTGACATACGGGCCGTAGCGCCCAGCGCGGGCCACCACCGGATGCCCGCTGGCCTCGTCGGTGCCGATCACGCGGTCTCCGCTGGGGCGGCTCAGAATGTCGGCGGCCAGTTCCGCCGTCAGTTCGTCGGGGGCCATGCCTTCGGGCAAATTGGCTTTTTGCTCGCCCAGTTGCATGTACGCGCCGTAGCGCCCCACGCGCACCTCTATGCCCGTGCCTTCCAGCTTGGGAATCCGGATGGTGGCAATCCCGCGTGCGTCGATCTCACCCATCTGCTGCTCGATCAGGGGCCGCAGCGCCATGCCCTCGCCGTTTTCACCGAGGAAGAAGCGGCGCAGATACGGCACGCGCTGTGCCCGCCCACCCGCGATATCGTCCAAATCCTCTTCCATGCGGGCCGTGAAGTCGTAATCCACCAGCTTGCCGAAGTGATGTTCCAGCAGCGCAGAGGTGGCAAACGCCGTCCAAGACGGAACCAGCGCCTGCCCTTTTTTGGCCGCGTAGCCCCGGTCTTGAATGGTGCCCAGAATGCTGGCATACGTACTGGGCCGCCCGATGCCCGCGCCTTCCAGCGACTGCACGAGGCTGGCTTCGGTGTAGCGGGCGGGGGGCTGGGTGTCGTGGCCTTCGGGCTTGGCGGCCTGTCCGGTCACGGTTTGCCCAGCTTTCAGCGGGGGCAGGGGCGTTTCGCGGTCTTCGAGGGCGGCGGCGGGATCATCGCTGCCTTCCACGTAGGCCCGCAAGAATCCGGGGAAATCGATGGTGCGGCCCGAGGCGCTCAGGGTTACGTCATCGCCTAAAGCCTGCCCGGTCAGGCGGACGCGCAGGCCCCGGCCCCGTGCATCGGCCATCTGGCAGGCCACCGTGCGCTTCCAGATCAGGTCGTACAAGCGCCATTCGTCGCCGCTCAGTTCGGTTCTCAGTTGGTCAGGTGTGCGGAAGGTGCTTCCGGCGGGCCGCACCGCCTCGTGCGCTTCCTGTGCATTCTTGGCCTTCTTGGAATACACGCGGGGCTGAGGACTCAGGTAGTCCGGGCCGTACATCTCCTGCACCTGTGCGCGGGCCGCCGATACCGCCTCACCCGACAGGTTGGTGGAATCAGTCCGCATATAGGTGATGTAGCCGCCCTCGTACAGGCGTTGCGCGGCCCGCATGGTACGCGTGGCGGCAAAGCCCAATTTGCGGCTGCCTTCCTGCTGCAAGGTAGACGTAATAAACGGAGCGTAAGGCTTTTGCGTAAACGGTTTTTCTTCGGCGGAAGCGATGATAAGGGTCTGGCCCCTCAATGCATCGGCCAACGCCACAGCGCGGGCTTCGTTCATTTGCAGCACGCCGGAATCGGGTTTCAGCTTGCCAGTGAGGGGGTCAAAATCTTTGCCGGTGGCGAGGCGCACTCCGCCCACATCGGTCAGGCGGGCGGGAAAAGTCGCGCCTTCCGCGGTTTGGGCTGTGACCAACAAATCCCACCACGAGGCGCTGAGAAACCGCATCCGCTCGCGCTCGCGCTCCACCAACATCCGGGTCGCCACCGACTGCACGCGGCCCGCGCTGAGTTTGGGGGCCACCTTCTTCCAGAGCACAGGCGAAACCTCGTAGCCGTACAGACGGTCTAGGGCGCGGCGGGTTTCCTGTGCCTCTACCAAATTGGTGTCTATAGAGCGCGGGTTGGCGATGGCCGCTAGAATCGCCTCTTTGGTGATTTCGTGAAACACCATGCGCTTGACCGGCACTTTGGGCTTCAGTTCCTGAAACAGGTGCCACGCGATGCTTTCGCCCTCGCGGTCATCGTCGGTGGCCAGAATGATCTCGTCGGCCTCGCTCGCCATTTTCCGCAGCTTCGCCACATGCGCCCGCTTGTCCGGCGACACCACGTACAGGGGCCGGAAGTCGTCTTCTATGTCCAGCCCCAGTCTGGCCCACGCCTTGCCCTTGTACTTTTCGGGAATATCGGCGGCACTTTTGGGCAGATCACGAATATGGCCGATGCTCGATTCCACCGAGTATCCCTTTCCGAGATACTTTTCGATGGTGCGGGCTTTGGCGGGCGATTCGACGATCACCAGAGTGTTGGTTGGGGAGCCTGTGGACTTGGTGGGTAGAGTGGGCATGTTGGTGTGGGGGTACTCCCTGAGAAAAAGATGGGAACTTGCGGGCGAGCGTAGCACAGCGGCGAGGCGTGTAAAGGGGCCGCACTCAGTTTGTCAAGCCCCACCCCACTGCCTTTTGACCGTTTGACCCGCGCCCTATGTGGATTCCGATTGACTGCCTCCAGAGTGCGGGTTCTTAATTTGGGCGATGCTGTCTTGAGTTGGCAGGCGCTTCACTTAGGTTAAGCCCTAACAAAGCGGAATCCGGATGACCTTGTGTTTTTCTTCATGCTAGGCTGAATTTCTATGCGTTCGCGTGGCTCTACCCTGACCCTCTTGCCGCTGGCTGTGGTGGGCCTGCTGGCGCTGGGGTTTTTGCTGTTGCCGGGGCCGCGTGTGCCGCATCCGCAGCAGCCTTACGGGGCGGTGGTGGTGTTGGGGGCCGCGCAGTACGCGGGCAAACCCAGCCCCGCCTTTCAGCGCAGGCTCGATCACGCCCTGCAACTGTACCGGGCGGGCGGTGTGCAAACCATCGTAGTTACAGGCGGCAGGCGTCCGGGCGACCCGCACACCGAGGGCGAAGTGGGGCGCAGCTACCTGACGCGCTTGGGCATTCCGGCAGCGCGGGTGTTGGCCGAAACCCGCAGCCGCACCACTATAGAAAACCTCCGCAATGCCCGCGTGTATTTGCCGCCCCACACACCCATTACCCTTGTCACCGATGAAGCCCACGCGCCCCGCGCTTTGGCCCTCGCCCGTGCGCTGGGGTTTGAGGCCAATGCCAGTGCCAGCCCCCTGAGCGCCAACGTGAGTGCCAGCTACCTCTTGCGCGAAAAAGTGGCGCTGGCGGCCTATGCACTGATTGGGATTCGGGGCTAAGCCGAGCCGCGACAGTTCACCCTCAGGCTTTAGCTCCGGCCTCCCGGTTGGGCCTGTGCTGCCTTTTCGCCACCGTCGTTGGCTTGCCCACCCGACTCCCCGCCCCCATCTGGGGCCAAAGGGTCTAGCGTGGCAGGCGTCCAACCTTTGCTTTGGGCGCTGTCTTGCTGGCTGCGGCTCTGAGCTGGCGCGTGGTTGCCATCCGAACAGGCCGGACACATAGGCAACAGTCCAGCCACTTCCAGCGTATGCCCGCAGTGCAGGCAGGCCACAAGCCCGCTGTGGGGCGAACCGACATCCAGCGTCAGGGGCCACTGCAAGTCCCAAGGCGGCACCACCTGTAGGCCGGGGGGCGGGGCGTCTTTGTGCGTAAACACGGTCAGGTTGCCATCTTGCTCGAAGTAAGCCCGCTGCACTTCTCCCAGTTGCCGCACGCCCTGACCCCGCAGGCGTTCGAACAAGTCTTCGCGGCTCAGGTTGGCGCGGCTCAGCGAACCGAGGCGAATCACGCCGTCCCGCACGACTTCTACGGGGATGCCTTCTATAAAAGTCTCGACGCGCTCGCTGCGAATGACCAGATACGACAGGCCGCGCTGCAAGCCCACCACCAACGCCAGCACCAACATGGCGTGGATCAAGGGCACTTCGGGGTAAAACATGGGATCGCCCGCCGCCGACCCCAGCCCGATGACGATGGCGAGTTCCAGCGGGCTGAGTTGCGCGAGGCCGCGCTTGCCCGTAATGCGGAGCAGCACCACCAGCCACAAAAACATCAGCGTGGTGCGGAAGACGATTTCGAGGAGAAACAGGGGGGGCACGTCGCCCATCAACATCCGGCCCCAATCGAAGGGCACGATTTCGGCGCTCATGGTGTGGGGCCAGTCTCGGTTTCAGGCAAGCCCAGATCAACCAAGCCCAGTCCAGCCAAAATGCGGGCACGGTTCCAGCCGATCAGGGCCGACAGTTCGGAAAGCGTCCCCTCAAATCCCGCCGCCCCCGGCTCTAGCCCGCGCAAGGTTGCCCACAGCGCATTGCGCCGCACCAAAAATTCACGGCCCACAAGCTCCCGGCCTTCTGCAGATTGACCCGACATGATGCCCAGAGTGTAGCCAGTTGGCGGCGCTGCGGCGCTATCAGACACACCCGTTCCCCCTAAACGCTGAGCAGAATCTCAAGCCGTGTGATCAAGCAGGGCCGCGCATTCCAAGTTTTAAACAAGAAGAAGTCAACTCTGGGTGAGAAGACACAGTCGGGAATGTGGGTAGAGTGGCCTAGATTGGGTCTGTACAGTTCCCCCAATGCCCCCGACGGGCGTTGCAGACCGCAGAGCTATTTGCACGAATGCCGTAAGAACTGCCGTGAGAAGATGAATTCACCAAAGTCGCCTTGCTTGCCGGGTTCTTTTGGCTGGCCGCCCACCTGATCGGTCTGGTGATTCCACTCAATTCCTGCTCTCTTGCTTGTCCACCGCTATTTTCTCCGTGCTGCTTTCCCGTGCTGCCTTCTCAGTGCCGCCCCGTGATGTGCTGATCCTGCTCCGCCCTTTTCTCCAGAGGTATTGCCCAACGTGACTCTTCCGACTTCTGCCCTCCATACCGCCCTGCGTGACCTGCTGCGTGTGCATGCGCCCGAAGCGACGCTGCTTGCCTCTGTGGGCAAACAGGTGCTCAACGTGCGTGCCGACGCCGCGCCCTTCGAGACACCCAGCGGCGAACTGATTCCGCCCGACGCTTGGTTAGACCGGGGCCAGTTGTCTTGGCTGACGCGGGACGGAGCGCTGCTGGGCCTGCTGTGGAGCGAAGAAACGGCGGTGCCTGAAGGGGCCGTAGAAGTGCTGACGCTGCTGCTGTCGGCGGCCAGTGCCGAAGGAGCCAACCGCGAGGCCGACATGCTGATTACTCAGCTTCCCGCGCCTACCGCGTGGCTGAATGCCGATCTGGTGTTCCGTCAGGTCAGCCGTACCTTTTTGGAACTGTTCGGCCTAAGTGGGCCAGACGTGGTAGGACAGCCGCTTCAGACGGTATTTCCGGGCCGCGAAGACTTGGTGCAGAGCCTGACTCTTGCCGCGTCGGGACGGGCCAGCCATTTGGCCGACGAATACGCCCTAGTCCCTGACCGCGATAGTGCTGACCGGAACAGCGGCGCGGCAGGAAGCAGCACGGGGAGCGCAGGCAGCACAGCGACAGGCGTGGCAAGCACAGGTGTGTGGCTGCGTGGCGAGGCCCGGCCCTACTTCGGCGGCGCGTCGGCAGGCGTGCTGTGGACGGTACAGGACGTGAGCGGCGAGCGCCAAGAAGCGGCCCGGCTCACGGCCTTGCTGGACGGCCTAGAAACACCTCTGGCCCTCCTGACCGACACGGGAACGGTGTTGGCGGCCAGCACAGGTTTGTCTGATTTGGCCCCGGCCACCGCGCCCGCCATTCTAGGAACGCCGCTGTGGACTTGGCCCTGTTTTGCCGACCTGCCCTCGGAACTGGTGCGCGATCTGGTGCGCGTGGCGGCCAGTGGCGGCGCAGCCAACGGCGATGTGCCCCTCGTATCGGGCGGCACGCTGCCCCTTGCCCTGCGGCGCAGTACGGCACCGGGGTTGTTGGTGGCGGCGGGCCTCAGCGGGCGCGGGGCAGGCCTGCAAGCGTCTTCTAGCGTGGTGGCGCAGGTGCTAGCGCTCAGCGACGCGGCCACTATTTTGCTCGATCATGCGGGCCGCGCCCAACTGGTCAGCGAGCAGGCCGCCCAATTGGTGGGCCTAGACGCCGCCAAGCTGCTGAACCTGAGCCTCTCGCGGGTGCTGGGAGAACTGGGAGTGCGCCTGCACACGCCCGAAGGCGATCCGGTGTCTATTCCTGACCTGCGCACCCTGAATCTGCCCCTGATCCGGGAACTGTTGGTGGTGCGCCCAGACGGAGTAGCCCGCCATATGGAAGTCCGGGCCACGCGGGTAGAAGAAGGAAACAAACCCGGCACGCTGCTGGTGCTGCGCGACCTGACCGCCCTGCGCCGCGCACAGGCCAAAATGAAGCACGACGCCCGCCACGACGCCCTGACCGGACTGCCCAACCGTCCCGGCCTGCGTGAACACTTGGCGGCGGCGGCCACTCCCAAAACGGGTGCAGTGGTGTGCCTAGACGCCGATGGATTCGGCGCACTGAACGCCGCGCTGGGCCGCACCGCCTGCGATCATCTGCTGATTCAGTTGGCCGCCCGCCTCAACGACCTCGCGGGGCTACATGGTGGCCTCGCCGCACGCTTGGCCGACGATACCTTTGCCGCCCACTTGCCCGACCTGAGTGCCGACGACGCGGTGCAGGCGATTCAGGCGGCGTTGCAAGTGCCGCTGCGTTCGGGCCGCCGCGACGTATCGCTGACCTTTGCGCTGGGCGTAGCACACCTGCCCGCCGACATTACTGCCGACGCGGCCTTAGCTGACGCCGAAATTGCCATGCAGCACGCCAAACGGCAAGGCCGCGCCCAAACCAGCGCCTTTCATCCGGGCCTTAGAGCCAGCGTGGCCGAGGCCTTTGAGCTGGAAGACGCCCTGCGCGGCGCGATTGCGGGCGAGCAGTTTACGCTGCTGTATCAGCCCGCCGTGCGCCTCCTAGACGGCCAGCCGTTTAGTGCCGAAGCCTTGCTGCGCTGGAACCATCCCACACTGGGCACGCTGGCCCCCAGCCGCTTTTTGCCGCTGGCGAGCCGCAGCGACCTGATCATGCAGGTGGGCGACTGGGTGGTGCAGGAAGCCTTGCGGGGCCGCGCAAAGGTGCGGGCCAGCGTGCCCAAGTACACCGACTGGCGCGTGAGTGTAAACCTGAGCCTAGAAGAACTGCGGCGCAGCGCGGGCCTAGAACACCTGATGCCCCTGCTGGCCCAGCAAGGCGCACCCGACATAGAAGTATCGGCGGGCAGCTTGTTGGATCATAGTCAGGATACGTTGGGCCTGCTGGAGCAACTGCGGATACACGGCGCACGCCTGATCGTAGACGACTTTGGCGACGGGGCCAGCAGCCTCACCGCCCTGACCCGCTTTCCCCTCAGCGGCCTAAAACTGCACCCTACCCTCACTGCCCGCCTGCCCAGCGACGAACGCAGCCTGACGCTGGTACAAGCCACCATTGATCTGGCCCACCGCCTGAATCTGCACGTTACGGCAGTGGGGGTAGAAACGCAGGAGCAACTGAGCGTGCTGCGCGACCTCGGCTGCGACGCCGCGCAGGGCTACGCGATCACTCCGCCCCTGTCGGCTGAGGCTTTGGGCGTGTGGCTGGCCGAACGGTAGGTTGTTGGGGAGTGGGCTGTGGGATGGAGGAAAGGCGTGCTGGCCGCACTGGCTCCACTAGCCACCGCCCTTCCTCAGACCCTGCGACCCTAGACCCTTAGACTGCCCTCTACCCTCCCCCATTCAAGCCAAATTGCGATGATTCGCGAGAATCATCTGAGTAGAGCGAGCAGCAACAAGTACGAGCTGGCGGCGATGGACGAACATCCGGTGGGGTTGCGGATGTTCGGGAATCAGAGCAAGTTTGTGTCAGACAACAACCACACAAGCAGAGAGCAACGTCAAGCCTGACGACGTTGCTCTCCAGCAAAAGTAGCTGTATGAAGGGGCGTTCAGGGGTACAGGTCAAACCCGCCGTCGTTGAGCAGTTGCTCTAGCTTTTTCTTGGCGTCCTGAATCTGAGACATCTCTTCTGCCTCGAAATACACCTTGGTAGGCCGTCCGGGTCGGCTGCGGGCCAAATCCCACGTGACGCCGGACAAATCGGCCTCTAGGTCAAACTGTTTGAGGGCAGCCTTGATGGCCTTTTCTGGCACCCCGGCATGAATGGCCATGTCGTCTTTGATCACCCTAACAACGTAGCAGAGACTTTGGCCCTTATTGCAAAGACGACATTACACCCATGCGGTCAGCACACGCCCACTTTGGCCCTTTTCTTCATTCCAGACACCAAAAAACTGATGTCTGCACCTATTGGGGGCGGGCGGGAGGTGAATCCAGCCTTGCTTTGTGCCCCGTCCCATACATTTGTCATCCCACCGTAAAGCCGAGTTCTTACACTAAGGGCATGTCCTTGACCACTGGCGACCTCGTGCCCGACTTCAGCGCCCAAACCGACCAAGAGCGGCTCTATCAGTTTGCCCAAAACAACGGCGGCTGGCGCGTTATTTTCTTTTTTCCCCGCGCCAACACCACCCATTGCCAGATGCAGGCGCGGCGCTACCAGTCGCTCAGCGGCGAGTTTGCGGCGCACGGCGTATCGCTGCTAGGCGTCAGCAGCGATACCCGAAAACAGCAGTTGATGTTCCGTGATATCTGCAAAGTCGCCTTTCCGCTGATTTCGGATACCGACCACGCCGTAAGCCGCCGATTTGGTGTGCTGGACGACTTGTTGCCGGGTGAAGAAGTTCAAATGGCCCGCCGCGAAACCTTTCTGATCGACCCACAAGGCCGAATTGCCCACCACTGGCAAGGCGTCGATCCGGCCACAGATGCGGCAGAAGTGCTGGAAGAAGTGAAGCGCACGGTGGTTTAAACCCTAGAGCTTCAACATTGGGAACATTGGGCAGGCGTGAACCAAAACAGAGAGGCAGCCATTTCGCGCCGCCTCTCTGTTTTTAGCCTGATTCGGTTACGCCGCTAGAAGTGCCGACGCTTACTTTTCTATAGAAAGCGAAAGGAGAACGCTGTCGTCAACGCCGTTGCCCGTAAAATTCAGCTTGGCAAGCTCGAAACCCAATGCGGCGTCCGGTTCTGCCGTCACCTTCAGCACCACCCGGACAACCTCGGCGTAACTGACTTCCACGCTGGCGGTTTTGTCTTTGGTGCGGCGAATATCTTTAAGCAGGCCCGCTTGCACCAGTTCCACCTTCACGCCTTTGGGCAAGTCCGAGGGCGTCATTTTGAGCCAATCGGCGCGGTTTTCGGGGGAGGCCACATCGCCGACACCCGCCCGCTGAGAAAAATCGATAATGACTGCATCAAACAGATTCTCGCTGACACCCAGCAGGCCGCGCGGGTACTTGAACTGCGCAAACACAGTCTGGCCCGGCGCGATTCGCACTGCCGAAAGAGGCGTTTCTAGGACGACCGGGCTGTAAGACTGAGCGCCCATGACGGTAGGAGCGCAGGAGGCGAGCAGGGCAGGGAGGGCCAGAGCCAACAAAAACTTTTTCACGCCCAACATGTTAAGCGGAAATGAGTATTCGGTGGGGAAGAAATGAGGACGCCTAGCCAGAGCGCCTAGACCGGTAAGCCTTCCGGGGCATCGGGCAGGAACGGCGCGGCGGCCTCGAAGCCCTCCAGTGCGCCGGGAATCAGCGCCCAGTCGTCGTCTTCCTTGCGGGTCAGGCTTTGCAGCACCATGCGGTTCAGTTCGGCTTCCACCCTCTGGCCTACCCGTCGTAGGGGCATGTCTGCCACGCCCTCTACGCCGCGCCAAGCCAAAAACGCCCGGTGGAAGTCGGGCAAAGCGTCCAGACCTACGCGAGTTTCTAAGGTGCGCCAGCGGAGTTCGGGGGCCGTCATGCCGTCTGTTGTAGCTTACCCGCGCCCCGGCTGCAATGGGGCGGCAGTACTGGGTTCGTGGTACTGGGTTAGTGATACTGGGGCGGCAGCTTGTGCGGCTCATGTCAGTTCGGGCGCTTTACAATGAACCCATGACGGACGCGCCTGACCCGCCCATTCCCGCAGACCTCACCCGGCATTTGGAATCGCTGGGCGGGCAACTGGTGTGGCGCATGGGCAAGGATGACGTGAGCGACGAGATCGTGGTGCGCCTCGGGTTCGCCTCGGCCACGCCACGCTTTGCCCACCTGCCGCGCCTGAGAAGTGCCAACGACACAGAACTGCAAGACGCCATGCAAGCGGGCCGCGTGGTGATCGAGTGGGTGGATTGAAGCTTCTGCCCATTCAATCTAGGCCACTCGCATGATTCTGGAAGCCCAATGATCTTAGAAGCACAGCAGAGCTTTAGCCTGAGCCACCCGCACGGGCAGGCGGCGGCCTTGGCCTTTGTGCGCGATCCGGCGCTGGCGTTGTCGAGGGTGCGCTTTCTGCGCGGGTTGGCGGGCAACGCCGAGGGAGTACGCGGAGAACTGATCGTGCCTGTGCCTGTGCTAGGCGAAGTGGATTTGCCGTTTTATAGCCTGCTGCAAGTCCTGCCAGACGGCGCGGCCCTGACGCCACAGCCCATCTCAGGCCAGCGGGCATGGGTGGAGGTGAGCGGCACGGCCTCGGCAGATAGCGCGGGCCTGATTCAGTTTGCCTTCCGCTTCGTGGCCCACCTTGCCACCCCCGAAGCCGAGGGCTGGGGCGGCGTAGCCTTCGAGAAAATGGTGCGGGCAGCGGCGGGGCGCACACTGGAACGTGTAGCGCGGGAATTGCCGCAAGGGATTGGGGCAGCGGTGGCGGCGGAAACGGGAGCAGGGTAGGGAGTGAGGAAGTGTTGATTCTTCTTTAGCTTGGCAACGTCTTGGAACGCAACATCTTGGAACATGGAGCTGGAAGGTGAACCCCCCCGTTGCTCCCCAACGCCCCCCCTTAGAAGGGAGGATTAAAGATTTTGCGCTCCCCTTTGAGGGGGGCTGGCTGCGAAGCAGACTGGGGGGGTTGCCCGGAATCGTCAACGCTGAATGCTGGCCTAAGCGCGGCACCCCAAACCCGTCCCGCATCCCTGACCCCCAGCGCCCCAAACCGCCCCCCTGAAATTCGTCCCTGTTCTGACCCCTGACCTTGCGTTACCCTGCAAGTCGTCTGGGCTGCCACCGTGCAGACCGGGCCGGGCGGGGCCGCAGGCGACATCCTCTCCAGGTAGTTTCCCTAGTTCTGTGAGACAGAGTTCTGTGAGACGCACCCCCGCCCCGTCAGGAGAACGTATGCGGAAGTTTTACACATCGGAGTCGGTATCGGAAGGACACCCGGACAAGTTGGCAGACTTTATTTCAGATTCGATTCTGGATGAGTTTTTGCGGATGGAGCCGGAAAGTCGCGTGGCTGTGGAAACGCTGGTGACCACAGGCATGGCCGTCGTTGCGGGCGAAGTGCGGGCCACCACTGCCCACGTCGACATTCAAAAAACGGTGCGTGAGGCCGTGAAGCAGGTGGGCTACACCCGCGCCAACTACGGCTTCGATGCCGAGTACAGCGCTGTGCTGGTGGCGATTCATGAGCAGTCGCCCGAAATTGCGGAGGGTGTAGATACTTCCGAGGAATGGCGGGCCATGACGCCAGCCGAGCGCGACTTGCCCCAAAACGCCTTTTCTAAGGTGGGGGCCGGGGATCAGGGCCTGATGTTCGGGTACGCCACCGACGAAACGCCGGAGCTGATGCCGCTGCCGATTTCCTTGGCTCACAAGCTGACGCGCCGTTTGGCCGAGTTGCGAAAGGCGGCGATTGCGGCCCAAACGCGGCAGGCCGAGTTGAAAGAGGGTGAAAGCCTGACGGATGCCGAGACCGCCGCGCTGCACTTTGCCTACCTGCGCCCCGACGCCAAAGCACAGGTAACGGTGGTGCGCGACGGCGAGCCGCACGACGCCACCGAAACGCTGGTGGACACGGTGGTCATCAGCACGCAGCACGATGAACACGTGACGCAGGAGCAGATTCGTACCGACATGATCGAACAGGTCATTCGTGCCGTGATTCCCGCCGAGTTGCTGAACGCCGACACCAAGTTTTTCATCAATCCCAGCGGGCGTTTTGTGATCGGTGGGCCACACGGCGACACCGGACTCACAGGCCGCAAAATCATCGTGGATACCTACGGCGGAGCAGTTCCTCACGGCGGCGGCGCATTTAGCGGCAAAGACCCCACCAAAGTAGACCGGAGTGCGGCCTACTACGCCCGCTACATCGCCAAAAACATCGTGGCAGCAGGGCTCGCACGGCGGGCACTGGTAGAGGTGGCCTACGCGATTGGCCGCGCCCACCCGGTCAGCCTGCGTGTGGATACCTACGGCACAGGCACAGTCAGCGATGAGGCTTTGGCCGCACTGGTGGCCGCCCACTTCGACGCCCGCCCGCAGGCCATCATTGACGAACTGGATTTGCGCCGCCCCATTTACGCCCAAACCGCCGCCTACGGTCACTTTGGCCGCGATGGATTTCCGTGGGAGGCCACCGACAAAGCCGGGAAGCTGAAAGCTGCGGCTGCGGCTGAAGTCGTGCTGGGCTAATCACCGACAAAAAGGGGGCCAGACGCTGGGGAATGCCCGGTGTGCTGGCCCTTTTTTGGCTTGCGAAGATTGCTGCGCTTCTCCCCTACCCCCGCTCCCCCATTCCCCCGTCTACCCGCAACTGGGTCTCTACCTTTTCGGCCTCGCGTTCGGCGTACACGTCGGCGTGAATGCGGCGCAGGGCGTTGGCGCTGGCACGCGGCACCATTTCGCTGATGTCTGCCCCGTAGCTGGCAATTTCGCGCACCATGCTGCTGCTCACAAAGCTCCAGCGGGTGGCGGCCATGATGAACACGGTTTCTACCTCACCAATCTGACGGTTCAGGTGCGCGATCTGCAGTTCGTATTCGTAGTCGGACACCGCCCGCAGCCCGCGAATGATGATGCTTTTTTGCTGCTGGCGCATGTAATCCACCAGTAGGCCGCCAAAACTGTCCACACTGACGTTGCCAAAGTGGGCGGTGGCCTCACGCAAAATCTCCAGCCTTTCCTCCAGCGTAAACAGGTGACGGCCCGTTTTGCGGGCATTGTGCATCACGGTCACGGTCACGTGGTCAAAAATCTTGGCGGCCCGCGTCAGCACGTCCATATGGCCGCTGGTGATGGGGTCGAATGATCCGGGGAAAACGGCGTTCATGTGGGTTGGATGCTAGCGGGTTCTGAAGCTTCAGTGTTCTCTTCTTCCGCGTCTGCTGCTTGTTCGTTTGCTGTTTGTTCGTCTGCCGCTTCTTCCAGTTCCCGCCGCTCGTAGATGGTCAGCGAATTGCTGCCGTACTCGCGCAGTTCCCGCTCGAAGTCGGCGTGTTCGGGCAGGTTCAGGGCCACGCGCTCCCAGCGGTCTGGGTGCTGGCAGATCAGCAGGCCGCCGGGAGCCACGATCTGGCCTTTCAGCAGCGAGGCGGCGAGGCGTGAGATGTCTTGGGCATAGGGCGGATCGCTGAACACCACATCGAAGCTCCCCAGCGCGGGCAGGAGGCTTTCGGCGTCACCTTTCAGGATTCGCACCTTCAGTTGTGCGGCGCGGGCGTTCTCGTCCAGTGTACGCACGCCACGCGGGTTCATTTCGATCAGGGTGACGGAATAGCCCCGGCTGGCCGCCTCTAGCCCAATCGCGCCGCTGCCGCCGTGCATGTCCAGAAAGCGGCGTCCGGGGAGCGGGCCAGCCGGCAAACGCGACGCGAGCATATCGAACAGGCTTTTGCGAATGCGGACATTGGAGGGCCGCGCTCCTTCTGGCACCTGTAACTCACGGCCTTTGGCGCTGCCGCCCAAGATACGCAGGCTCATAAGAGTGACCCGGTAGACAGGGCGGGGGCTGAAAACTTGCAGTTCATCCGTGCAGGGTAACGCAGCGCGGGCAACGACACAGGACAGACCAAAAATCAGGCGGCCCCCACTTGGAAGGCCGCCCGAAATTGGAGAAAGAAAAGCTTAGAGGCGAACGCCCGTGCAGGCCACGCCCGCGTCGGCTGGTGTACCGGCGGCGTCGGCTGCGGTGTGGACGTTGAAGTAGGTGGCTGCCGTGACGACGCTGGTAGCCACTTCGCCGTTGAGGGCCAAGTAACCGCTGCTGTCGCTCTTGCCTACGATTTTGCTGGCCATGATCGGTGCGCCGCCGCTCTTGCAAGGATCGGCGCTGGCCGTGCCCTGCACGTGGTAGTGGGCCACGTAGAAAGTATCGGCCTTCAGGCCAGTCACGCGGGCAGAGGTCATGACCATATCGCCGCGCCGCACGTTGACGCCGCCCACAACGGTCAGGTCACCAGCAGCGGGCTGCTTGCCCAGCGTGTAGTTGGTCCCGACATTGCGGTCGATCAGGCTGCAAGAAGACAGGGCGACGGCGGCAACGGCAGAAAGCATCAGGATTCGTTTCATGGGTAAAACCTCCAGACTGAACCACAACGCGGGGCGTTATTCGGGTCGTCTTTAGAATGTGACCTCATGCTGCACCTATGCAGCCCGAGTCAAGAGTAGCCGCGCCCGCAAATTCAAGGGCAAACCAAGTTGTCCTAAAGATTGGGCCAACACGCGTACAAAAAGCGCCGCCTCCAGAGACGAGGGCGGCGCAATAGAAAGTGCTTGTCTAAACTGATTTACTTCAGGGCAGATCGGCCTCGAAGGCTTCGACGTCATCCAAGTACTCGGTCATCCACGCTTTGAGGGCCGTTTTGGTGTAGCCGCCCGCCACGATCATGGTGGCGTCGAGGTAATAACTGCCTTCGTACACG
This sequence comes from Deinococcus sp. Arct2-2, assembly GCF_004801315.1. Taxonomy (GTDB): domain Bacteria; phylum Deinococcota; class Deinococci; order Deinococcales; family Deinococcaceae; genus Deinococcus. The sequence continues at coordinate 93,116 of NZ_SSNW01000006.1, read as the reverse complement.
TAAGACTGGGTGTAGTAGTTGCTGTTCCACTCGTTGGCGACTTCGACATCAAGGCTGTCTTCGTCATCGCTGTAATCCCAATAAAAGCTGGCGGTGACGCGGGTGCACACGTTGCTCTTGCAGTTGCTGAACCACATATCGATGTCGTAATCGCCCGCCGTGACGCTGAGGCTGGGGTCTTCATCGGGGTTGGCGGGGTTCACGGTGACCTTGTAACCCGCTTCGCGCAGAGTCGCGGCCACACTGTTGGGCGTGGCGGCCTGAATTTGACCAGTGCTGCCGCCAACGGTGGGTGCAGCCGCTCCCCCGGCAGAGGCGACGCCAAGTGCAGAGGTGAGGAGAAGGGCGGCAGAAAGAAGCACCTTATTCACTGGTTTTGTCTTCATAACTTCACATTACGTCATTTTTGCTGCCGAGTTGCCGCGAACATTGGGGGAGTTGGGGGCGTGCCCTTCGGCTTTCCTTGCCCCTCAGCTCATGCCGCTCACGATTCACACGATTTAGTCTGTGCATTGTGAGCAATGACCTCGCCGCTTTCCGAGCCGCCCGCTGCTATAGGCCGAGATATCGCTGCTCCGACACGCACCCGCAAGCGCACGTTTGGCGTGTACATCGGGCGGTTCGAGCCGCCGCACTTGGCGCACTTGTCGGTGATGCAAGAAGCGCTGGACAGTGTGCAGAAGCTGATCGTGGTGATTGGCAGCGCCGATGCCGCCCGCAACACCAAAAACCCTTTTACGGCCTCGGAACGGGAAGCAGTGCTGACGGCCATGCTGGAAGGCGTGGGCATCAAGCGTTCGCGCCTACTGTTCGTGCATGTGCGCGACTATTTTTATAATGAGGGACTGTGGCTGGGAGCCGTGCAGCGCGGCGTGCAGGCCCATACGCACGGCAGCAGCGATGTGGCCCTGATCGGCCATGTCAAGGATGAAAGCAGTTACTACCTGCGTTCCTTTCCGGCTTGGGAATTTATTCCGACGCATGTGGTCAGCCCGCTGAGTGCCACCGATGTTCGCAAGGCTTACTTTGAAGACCGCCTAGACGATGTGCGGGGCATGGTTCCGCCCGCCGTGCACGCCTTCTTGGATGCCTTCCGCGCCCTGCCCGAATACGCCGAGTTGCGCGAGGAATACCAGTATTTGCAGACCTACCGCGCCGCATGGAAGGACGCGCCGTTCGCGCCCGTCTTCGTGACCACCGACGCCGTGATCACGCGCAGCGGGCATGTGCTGGTGGTGCGGCGGGCGGGGTTGCCGGGCCGGGGCCGCCTCGCCATGCCGGGAGGCTTTCTGGAACCCGGAGAAACCCTGCTGCACTGCGCTGTACGCGAGGCCCACGAAGAAACCGGCCTCAGCGAGAGCGTGAATCTGGCCGGAGCCTTACGCGCTCAGGCCGTGTTCGATTACCCCGACCGGAGCCAGCGCGGGCGCACCATTACGCACGCCTACCACTTCGATTTGGGCATAGGCCAGTTGCCCCTGCTGCGGGCGGCCAGCGACGCCGCCGAAGCCTTTTGGCTGCCGATGAGCGAGGCGTTGGCCCACCCGGAACTGTTTTTCGAAGACCACCACGCGATCATCGAACACTTTTTGATGCGGGGATAACACAAGAATTCTAGCTAAGAACGGCGCTGCTTGAGAGGCGAAATGACCAATCCTATGATCTGGCGGCTCAGTCTGGACTGCATCAGCATCAGCGAGATTCGGCGCTGGCCTGAGCGGTCTGGGCCGGAGTACCCGCACCGAGTGTCTCTGAACACCAGAGGTCACGCTGATGCCGTTCATGTCCTCAACGAGTTTGTAAATGGCAGTTGGCTGCAAGATGCTGACCTTCAGTTTTTGCCCGAACTGCTGAATCTGGCCCCAGACGGAGGCGGTGTGAATCTCCGCGAGGAGGGCACGGCTGTACGGCAAGGCGGGCGAGTACACATTTATCCCTCGTCTACGTTTACGCCCGGCGCAAACGTCAGTTACGCTGAATTTTGCGAAGTGGTGCGGCTGAATTTGATCTATCTGGAGCTGCGGCGCTTTTGGATAGAGAGGCCGCAAGCCAAAGTTCTGCCGGTGGCGGGCCTGCCCTACTACGACACCAAGCGGGGCTTCCGTGTTCGACAGATAAAGTGAGTGTTTGCACCATGCTTACTCACTGTTCTAATAATTATGATTGTACATTATGAGACAAGAGGGCAGCCTCTCCCCCTCGTAAGGAGCTTGACCATGACGATGTCTCTGCACCTCCTCGCTGACGATAATTTGATCCTCGACACCGACAGCTACAAAAGCAGCCATTTTCTTCAGTACCCGGCGGGCACGACAAGGCTGTTTTCTTACCTCGAATCTCGCGGTGGGCGGTATCCGGTCACGCGTTTTTTTGGGTTGCAATACCTGCTCGACCGCTACCTGACGCGCCCCGTGACTGCCCCGATGGTGCAAGAAGCCCGCGACCTGATCGAAGCGCACGGCGAACCTTTTCCCTATGACGGCTGGATGCGCGTGGTGAACGTACACGGCGGGCGGTTGCCGCTAGAAATCCGCGCCGTACCCGAAGGAACGCTGGTGCCGATTCACAACGTGCTGATGAGTGTGACCAACACCGACCCCGAATTGCCTTGGCTGGTGGGTTGGTTCGAAACAATGTTGATGCGGGTTTGGTAAATGGTTGCCCTGCACGGCAGCAATGCCGTGTCTGTAGCTCTTTAATTGCTGGAAGCCTAAACCTTGTGGGCCTTGACCCTAACGGCATGGTAATCAGCAGCGAAGCCCTCTGAAGCTAGAAGTCTCTCTGATGGGAAAAGCGGAACCAGTAGGGGAGTGACATGAACAGGCACGTTGCACAGATGTTGGGAAGGCGTTTTGGCAAGCTGGTGGTGATCTCGCACCACTCACGTGAACAGGGTTACCTGTGCCAGTGCGATTGCGGCGGCCAAACGATTGCCAAGACGCACGCCCTCAAAACCGGAAAGCACACCTCATGCAGATGCGGTCTTAAGGCTCCTAGATTTAGTGCGCGTCAACCTGAAAGCCAAGCGGTGAAGAATTACCTTTACCGTAACCACCGAAAAGCAGCAGCACGCCGGGGCTATGAGTTTGGCCTTGATATGGAGACGTTTTGCCTGCTGATCGGAAGCAACTGTCACTACTGCGGCGCAGCGCCTCACATGACTATTCGCTCGATCAAGGCGCACCAAGAGTTCAGGTACAACGGTGTAGACCGGGTAGATAATCGTGAAGGCTATAGCCTAAGCAACTGCGTGTCCTCCTACGATATCTGCAACACCTCGAAAGCTGAACTGACCGTAGAACACTGGACAGCTTGGATAGAACAGGTGCATCACCATCAGCAGCTTCAGAAGGAACGTTCAACGACTATCCCTTCGGGGAGTACGCCCAAGCGGGCGGAAATGGGAGCCACCCCACGCGGGTGAAGATATAGTCTGACCTCGTCGGAAACGGCGAGCAGCTTGGATAAAGCGGGCAGAGAAGTCGCGCACTCTGCTGAACAACGTGACCCCACCACCGTCGCCACCCAGAGCTACCACATCCGCGAAATTATCCGCGCCGTGCTGGAACAGACCAGTGACCGCGCCGCCGAGGAACTGCCCTTCAAGCTGCACGATTTTGGCAGCCGGGGCGTCAGCAGCCGCGAAAGCGCCGGGCTGGGCGGCCTTGCGCACCTGATCAACTTTCAGGGCAGCGATACGCTAGAAGCCTTGCGCGTGGCCCGCAACCACTACGGCGCAGACATGGCAGGCTTCAGCATTCCCGCCGCCGAGCACAGCACCATTACCAGTTGGGGCAAAGAGCATGAGGTAGACGCCTACCGCAACATGATTCGGCAGTTCGGCAAACCCGGCGGCCTGTACGCAGTGGTCAGCGACTCGTATGACCTGAAATACGCCATCAATGTGCACTGGGGCGAAACGCTACGCCAAGAGGTCATCGACTGCGGCGCAACCCTCGTGGTACGCCCCGACAGCGGCGAACCGCCTGCGATGGTGCGCCTCGCCGTGAACGCACTGGCCGCCAAATTCGGCACCAGCACGAACTCCAAGGGCTTTAAGGTGCTGAACCATGTGCGGGTGCTTCAGGGCGACGGCATAGACGAAACCACCATTCGCCAGATTCTGCAAAACCTAGTCGTAGACGGCTACAGCGCCGAGAACGTGGCCTTTGGCATGGGCGGCGCACTCCTGCAAAAGGTAGACCGCGACACCCAACGCTTCGCCTACAAAGCCAGCGCGGGCCTGATTGACGGCGAATACCGGGGCATCTACAAAGACCCCGTGACCGATCCCGGCAAACGCAGCAAAGACGGCGTGCTGGACTTGGTGCAGGAAAACGGGCGTATGGTCACGAAGGCCTATAAAACCTTCGATACCGACTTCCCCGGTAGCCTGATGCGGACGGTATATAGGGATGGGGAGATGTTGGTACGGGACACGCTGGATGAGGTTCGGGGGCGGGCGTAGAGGTATGCGAACAAAAATAGCCGAAGCCCTACGCAGCTTGGATATTCCAGAAAGTGAGTTTTTTCCGCTCAGACAGCACCAATATGCTCCAATTCTTGACCATATTCTTGAAACGTTTACCCGCTTTGGCTCTCACGGCGAAAATCAGATGTGGCTTTGGGAAGGGTTGAAGGGGCGAGCAGAAGTCTTACAAGTTGAACACAACAATGGGCCTGATTACCTTGCCCAGATTTTGTCAGCAGAAGAGAGGGTGTGGTTCATTGCTGAGGATTGGGAAGGCAATAAAAAGAGTGGAAATTTTTGGATTTTTGAAGGGCGCGTTGCCGCCATCATATCCGTCCCAAATGAAATACATGCTTTTGAATACTACTTGGTAGCAAAAGACTTCAGTTGGCTCATCTGCGAAAATCACCACAATCAGATGCTTGGAATTGGCAAGCCTATTGAAGAGAGAATTCATAAGCTGTGCGAGGAGATGGCCTAATGACCCTCTTTACCCTCCCCATTCCCTCCCTTTACCTAGACCTCGCGGGCGGCCTGTGCGTCCTCATCAGTCTGTCTTACCTCTGGAGCAAGTCCAGCACGTACTGGCATTGGTCTAATGCATCGCTGCTGCCCTATTTCCTGCTGTTCGTAGGCGGTGGGCAATGGCTGCTGGCGGGCTTGCAGGTCACGTACCTGATTTTCGGCATTCACGGCCTGTACCTGTGGCACCTAGAGGCGCGGCGCAACCAGGGCGAAGTCCGGTTCAACGAGCCGCTCTGGTACGGCGTGACGTGGGTGGCTAGCCTGCTGATTTTTGCCTACACCATCGCCGTCACCGATTTTTCGGCGGCGTGGAACTGGGTGCAGTTCGCGGCGGTGTCGCTGGCCCTGATCGCCAATTTTGCCACCACGCGGCGCTGGGCTTGGTCTTGGCCCGTATGGATCGCCGTGAATGCGGTGCAGGCCGTGTATTTTTGGCACACCGAATACTGGGTGCTGTTTGGGCTGCAATTCGTGCTGGCGGCCATGAGCGTGTACGGCTGGCAAGCATGGCGCAAGGATGATACCCGGACGGTAGCCCTTGCCTAAGCCGGGGCAGAGACGCTACTCGCACGGCCTGATCATCGGCAAATTTGCCCCCTTTCATCTGGGCCACCGCCTCCTTATTCAGCGGGCGCTGGAGCAGTGCGAGCGGGTCAGCGTGTGGGTGTATTCCCGGCCCGACTTTGCCCAGATGCCTTCGCCCCTGCGCCGCAACTGGATTCGGGAAGCCTTTCCGGCGCGGCTGTTTCCGGGGTTACACCTGCTGCCCGACGCCCCGTCTCCCCCACTCAATACCAAACCCGACGCCACCCACCGCGCCTATGTGCGGGCCGTGCTGGACGGCTGGCAGGTCAGGCCGGACGCGGTGTTCACCTCTGAAGCCTACGGCGACGCGCTGGCTGCCGAACTGGGCGCGGTGCATGTGTGCGTAGACGCAGCGCGGGCGACGGTTCCTATTTCGGGTACGCAGCTTCGGGCCGATGTACATGGGCAGCGGGCCTACTTGGAAGCCCACGTGTACGCCCATTTTGTACAGCGTGTGGCCGTGCTGGGCGCAGAAAGCACCGGCAAAAGCACTCTCACGCGGGCACTGGGCGAAAGCCTAGGCACAAGTTGGGTGCGCGAGTACGGGCGCGACGTGTACGAACGGGAAAACGGGGTGCTGACGCCGGAGCATTTCTTGGAAATCGCACTCGGCCACCGCGCTCTGGAGGACGAGGCCGCCCGCGCTCCCGGTGTTCACCGCTGGGTGTTTTGCGATACGCACGCCGCCACCACACTAATGTGGTCATATTTGCTGACGGGCACGGCCTTGCCCGAACTGCACGCCCTAGCCGACGCTTGCCGCACCCGCTACGCCCACACGTTGCTGTGCGCCCCCGCTCTGCCCCACGAGCAAGACGGCTGGCGGGCCAACACCGAGGTGCGTACCGTGCAGCAGGGCTTCATTCGGCAAGATCTGGGCACGCGGCGCGTAGCGTTCAGTGAGGTGACAGGCAACGTAGAGTCGCGGGTGAAACAGGTTTGCGCTGTGTTGGCACGGTAGATGAAGGCCAGAGCTTGCAAGCCGCCGGGTCATGATTCAAGGTAGCCACAGGAGGCCCAATTGTGACGAATGATCCGAACAACCTCGGCCCGAAACCCGACGCTCCCGCTCCTTCATCCAGCCCTTCGTCTAGCTCATCATCTGGCAACGCGCCGCACTGGGCCGACACGTTCGATACTAAAACTGCTGACACCAAAGCTGCCGATGCCAACGCTGCGCCCACTGGCCCAACCCCCGTAGACCTCGGCAAGCACGCGGAAGCTGCGCCCAGTCATACACCCAGTCACATCCCCACCCATACACCCAGCCACACGCCCTACCGCAGCGACGATCCGTTTGGACAGGTCACGGGGGGCAAAAGTACGCCCGCGCCGACCGCTTATGCGCCTGCGCCCATGCACCCGCCTCAGCCTGCGCCGATGCCGATGGGCCAGCAACCCGCCCCGCAGCCCACGTCCTCGCAACTCTGGAGCGAGGCTCAGGCTTCGGTGCAGTCGTCGGTACAGGGCGGCCTGAACCAAATCGCTTCAGCAGATACCAGCACCAAAAAACTGATCGCGGGGCTGCTGGCGATCTTCTTGGGCAGCCTCGGCATCCACAAGTTCTATTTGGGCATGACCAAACCGGGCATCGTCATGCTGGCCGTCACGCTCGGCGGCTACCTGATGTTTACGCTGCTGTGGTGGCTCGGCATCGGCTTTTTGTTCCTGTTCCTGCCCTTCGCCGCTGGCCTTCTGGGCCTGATCGAAGGCATCTTGTACCTCACCAAATCAGACGCTGAATTCGACGCCAAGTATGTGCGCGGCAAGCAAGAATGGCTATAAAGGGCTGAGTTAGATAGATCGTAAAAGGACGCTTGGGCAACTGCTCCAGCGTCCTTTTTTGGGTTGGAATTGATTGGGGAGTTGGCCGCTCGGACGCCCCCTCTGCTTCGCAGCTCTGCGAGCCACCCCGCTGCGGTGCAGCGCCCCTCTCTGCGGCGCAGCTCTGCGAGTCCCGCAAGGGGCGAGGGCTAACGGCAAAAACTGAATCTAGGGCTGTTCGCTCCTCACCCTTGAGGGGGGAGGTTGGGAGGGGGTGAATGAGCAACGCGATTGCCCTTGCCCTTTCTTAGACCCTTAGACGCCCGCCCACACAGCACCAAGAGTCCCATAACCCCAACCCCTCACCGCAACTGCTCCAAAATCGTCGGGTCTTGAATCTCGCGGTCACGGGCAAACAGCAGCACCTTCGAGACCACTTCGGCGGTGCGCGGGTCAGGATCGGCAAATGGCAGGAAGATTCGGCCCTGCTGCTGGTTATGCACGGGCACCACGCACAGCGCCCCACCCGGCAGCAGATGCACGTTGCCCGATCCCAGATGCACGCTGTACTGGGCAAACGCGCCGTCAATCAGGGCGTGTTGATCTTTCAGGCGCACGTTCTCCAGCTTCAGCAGGCGCACGGTTTCGCCCACCAGCGCCGCCCGCATTTCGGTGGTGCTCTGGCTGGCTTCGGGGTCTACGCCGCCCACATGCGCCACGCTGACCACCAGATCGAGGTCGCGCATGGTTTCGCTGAACAGGCGCGGAGGAATAGTCGCCAGCGGCATGACTTCGCCCGTGTCGCGCGACGTGAAATAGGCTCCGTCCAGCGGCGTGCCCTCCACCTCACTGGGCGTGGAGTACGCCAAAGACGTATCCAGCCACACGTTGATGCCCTCAGCGTGGAAGGTTTTGCGGATGCCTTCTTCATGCACCGCCACCCAACCGCGAGCCTTCAGGAGCGCCAGCGCTTTGGCGGGCTGCACATGGTGTCCGGTGTAGCGGGCCGAGCGTTTGGCACCGCTTTCGGCAGGCGTCAGGGGGTAATACTCGCGGAACACCTGCTTGAAGGGCTGCTGAACCTCGTGTTCGATCACCTGCGCTTGCCACTCTCGCCACTGCCCGGAAACAAACAGGTCGTGTGGGTGGGCAATTCTGAGGGCGAGGTCGGCGGTGGGAACGGGGCCAGCCAAAGTGTGTAGCTCCTGACCCTGCCACCACCCCAACGCCGCTTCGTTTTGCACCCACACCAGCGCCCGCAAGAGGGGCGCAATGACTGGATGCAGCGCCAGTTGCGTCAATTCCTGCGGCGTAAACAGGTCGCCGCGCACCATCGCTTCCTCTAGCGCGGCCCGCATTCGGCCCCGTGTGGCCCCCAGTTCGGTCAGGGTGTCGCGGATCGCCACAATTTCGGGGTGCTTTTTGAGGGCGGCGGGCAGGTTCTTCAGCGGTTTTTCGCCGCGCCGCACCCACAGGCTGGCTTCTCCCTGCGCAGTCAGGGTCAGGCCCACCTGCACGCCTTCTACATCGGCCTGCCGTGTCCAGTCAGGGGCCAGCCGCGCTTCCATCGCCCAGCGCAGGCGTTGCGGGTCGGCGTATCCGGCAGTGCGGGCCAGATTCTGCATCCCGATGTCTGCCGCGAGGCGTTCGCTGACTTGCCGCTGCGCCCCGAATTGCCGCGCCGAGTGCCGGAAGTCCGACAGCACGCGGTAACGCCCTTCCAGTTGCGCCGCGCCCTTCTGCTTGCCCCGGCTGAGCGGCAGCAGCCCGAGCGCCCGCACGCTGTCCTGCTGGCGTTTGGCGGCAATGGCCCCGATCAGTTCTTCTTCAGGCAACTCGCCCAGCAGCGCACGCGCAAAGCGTTCGGCGCGTTTGTGGCCGCCGCTGCTGGACGCGTATTTGGCGGCGTCCAGCAAGCGGGCAAAGTGCGCCGCGCCCAGTTCGGCATACATCTGCCGGAACCAGCCCACGTCCACCGCACCGTCCAGCAACTCCTGCGGCGTCAGCGGGGTGCGCTCGCTGATCTCGGCTTCCCACGCCTCCCGCACGTCCTGCGCCACAGACCAACTGGTGTCGCGGGTGTGGGCGTGCAGCCAGTACACGCCGCTTTCCAGCCCCTTCCAGCCCAACGTGGCCGCTACCAATTTGGCCCACTGGGGCGCGAACATGGCGAGGTCAAGCAGTCGGCCTTCTGGGATGCCGTGCATTTTCACGGCTTCCGCAAAGGTTTCGGGCGTATCGGTCACCGCAGGAAAAGACACCCGGATCAGGTGACTCAGCACATTGGGGCGGCTCTCGTTGCTGCCCGTGTAGCCGCGCCGCAGGGGTTCTTTGCCCAGCGCCGCCAGCGCCCTCAATGCATATGCCGCCCCGTCTACCCAAGCCAGTGCCAATGCAGGCGTGCTGGCCGCCGTTTCGAGGTCACCGCGTTCCAGTTCTACGGCCAGCACCCGCTCCCGCACCGTATTCACGGCGGCCACCCAATCGGGATGGGTGGGCAGGCGGTCATCCGGTTTGCGGCCCGAGTAACGGCGCAGTTCTGAGAAGTTGTCGTAGCTGGAGTAGCCGTCGCGTTCGCCGGGAGCGCCGATCAGCGCGTCCAGCAAGTCGGTACGGTTGGCCCAGCCCTGTGCGTAGGCTTCCAGCAACAGCGCCGTGTCGGGCCGTCGCCGCGCCAGCTTGGGGAAGGCTTGGTTCTGATACAGACTCAGCCACCACAGCCGCTCGCGCTGAGGCAATGTCCAGCGGTCAGCAGGCAGAAAATTGGGCGAATGCAGGCCGTCGCGGGGATCGTCGCCCCTGCCCCAGCTGTAGCGGCTAGGTTGCACTTCGCAGTCTTGGGGCAGGGCGGCCAACTGCGTCTCCCACACGTCCAGCGCCAAGTCCACGTCGGCGGGGGTGGCCTGCCGCGCCAGCAGCGGCAACACGCGGAAAATCAGCGAGGCATACTGCAGGGGCGCGGGCAACATCACGGGCGGCCCGAACATGTTTTCCAGAATCTGATCGGTCAGCGCCAGCTTTTCAGTTTCGCCGTCTTCAAACTCGTTTTCCTCTTCGTCCCCGTCTTCGTCGTCCACATCATCCGTGTCAACGTCTTCGGCCTCGTCCAGCAATGCGTCCAGATCAATGTCGTCTTCCTCATCCGGCGCGGCGGCCCCGGCGGGGGTCTTATGGCGGCGCGTGGCCCACATGAGGGCCGTGAAATCATCGTCTTGCGCGTTCTCGCGAGTCTGCCAGAAGGTGAGCCACAGGTCAGGCAGCGGAAACTGTTCGCCGTGCCAGTAGCCCAAATTGCCCAGCAGCCGCACTTCCTCGCCGTCCCAGCCCTCACCCGTCACCGGGGTTTCGCGGTGGGTGTGGACAAGTTCATCAAGGGCGGTGAGCAAGACCGCGCCGCGTGCCAACACAGCCGTATAGGGGCGGGGGTGAGCGGCGACTGGGCGTGGCGGGGTCAGTTCAGCCGGGTCAAACAGGCCGAGGCCATCTGTCAGCGTCAGCGCCGCATCGGGCGTGATCAGGGCGGCGTGCAGCGATTCTTCGGCCTGCCCACGCGGCACGAAGTCGGCGGGCAGATCGGCGGCCTGCCCGTGCAGCAGCAGGAGTTGGAGGCCCGCCTGCCGCTGCTCTCCGGTACGCGAGGCCAACAGGCGCAGCGCACTGGCTTTGGCGTGCGCAGGGTCGCGGCCCAGCAGTTTCAGCACGCCCCGGCGCAGGTCGGCCCCTTTGCGCTTCAGCAGGGCGTCCAGTTCCAGCGTTTCGCCCTCCTCCAGCGTCAGTCCGTGCGTCAGCAAGCGGTCGATCAGGTTCACAGCCTGCTGAGACAGCGTCGAAGACCGGTCTTGCAGCAGCGTAAAAATGGCAGCGCGGCTCTGGTCATCCAGCGTGACAGGCGTCGTCGCCACAATTTTCCCGTCGACTTCCCGCCCATCCAGCGCCCGCTCCTGTATGGCCCCCAGCACCGCCGCCCGCCCAGACCCGCTCATGGCAGGCAGATGGGCCAGCAGCACCCCGATAGGCCGCGTGCCCAGATGACGCGGCAAGCCGTCCAGCACGTCGACTCGGCTGGGCAGATGGCCCAACCATGGAAACAGCAGTGGCGTATGCGGAGCGTCCCCGCTAGCAGCTTTGGGGGCGGCAGACAGGCGCAGCGCATAGGCTTCGATTCGCTCAAATTTGCTGTCTACGGGGTCAGTGTTGTAGCCATGTTGGTTCAGGTACAGCGCCCCGATTCGCAGTTCCGGGTCGTCCAGCAAAAACAGCAGATCGGCGGACTGGTACAGATCGCTGTCCAGCAGGAAACGGGCGGCGGCCATGCGGCGTTCCGGGTCGGCGTCGGGCGTGGGCTGAAGCAGGCCGAGGGCCAGGGCGGCAGCTTCCGGCGCATCCCGCATGGCGAGCGTGTAGAACGCCAGAAACGCTTCTTGCCCGGTTCCAGTTTGTACGGCGGCCCGCGCCTGTACCGGGTCGTTCAAAAAGCCGTCTGCCCGTGTCAGCAGCGGGCGCAGACGTTTCAGGTCGGTCACGTCGTAATTTAGGCCGAACCACACGTCGGCGGCCCGCACGGTGGCGGCAAAGCGGAGCAGGTCTTCCTTCAAGATCAGGCGTAACATGCGGGCGAAAGCGTCTGGGTGGGCCTCGTCGATGCTTTCTAAAATGACCTGCCTCAGCCCTTCCTGACGTTGGGCGGCCAACAGCAAGCCTTCGGCCAGCGCCCAAGCATCGGGCCGCGCCGACACCAACCAAGCCCGCGTGACATGCCGCCCCATGCGGGCCACCGGATGCTGGGTGGCGGCGGTCTGTGCCAGCACATCAAAGACAGCCTCGTTGCCGTCGTCTATGGCCTGCGCCAACAGCCAGCCCAAATCGTCGGAACGCCAGCCCAACAGCCCCGCGTGAACGGCGAACCATTCCACATCCTGCGGGTACTCGCGGGTCAGTTCCCACAAGGCCCACACCCACGCGGCGGCCCTCTCTGCTTGCTGCGGCTGTCCGGGCGCACGAAACGCCCGCCGCGAGTAGCCCTGCGGATAGGTATGGCGCGTGAGGAAGGTGTCTACGGCGCGTTCTACGGTATCTGAAATCTGGGGGAACAATACCCCTAGCAAGGCCGTGCGCTCCGGGCTGAGGGCGGCCAGAGTCTGTTGCAGGTAGGTCAGGCGCTCGGCCATGTGGTTGGGGTTGTAGCCCGTGCCCGTATCGGCCCGCAGGAAGGCCAGTTTCTCGGCTTGCGGGGCAGGCAGGGCAGAGGCGCGGCGGTCATAGGCGGGCTTCCACGCCTTGCGAAAGGTGCCGAGGTAGACATCCAACGTTTGGCCGTTCAGGGCAGGGCTGGTCATGCTTAACCCCCCGCCAGAGGGGTGAGGCGCAGTAGCATCAGCATGCTGTCGGGACGCAGAGTCAGGGGGTCATCCAGCGTCATGATCTGCACATCGTCCACGAACACGAAATACATGCCGTCGTTGTAGGCCAGTAGCGCCACCTTCACGGCTTCATCTGGCTCGGCCAGCCGCGCACTTTCTTGCGGCCCCACGCTAACCTTGCCCGCTGCCGCGCCCGCCTCTAACTCGCGCTCGGTCAGCACCCGCAGCAGGCCCGCGCCCGCTTGCCGCCCGTTGTAGCCGTCTACTTCGGCCCTGACCAGTTGCTCTAGCAGCCCCCTGAGGGTCGCCACCTCGCCCACAAGTTCCAGCGGACGGCGTTCTAGGGGGGTGCGGCGGCCAACAATCTTGGTTTCGACAATCATGGGAACCTCGGTAGGCGAATTGGATTATGATGCTCAATTACGTTTATAGCAGAATATAGACGGCAGGGCAAACCTAATTCAGCGTTTGCCCAAACTTCATTTATGCTTTTCTGCAACTGGCGGCCACCGAACTCCTCCGCCCTTTCTGCCTCTGCCTTACCTCAACGCCTGCGCGATATCCGCCTGCAAATCGGCCAATGCCTCTACGCCCACGCTCATGCGGATGGTCAGGGGCGTGACCCCGGCGGCGTGGCGGGCAGGCTCGGCAATGCGGCCATGCGTGGTCGTCCACGGGTGTACCACCAGCGTCCGGGTATCGCCCAGATTGGGGGCAATTCGCAGCACTTTCAGGCGGGGCAAGAAGGCCGAGGGGTCAGGCACTTCAAAGGTCAGAACTGCGCCGAAGCCGTGCCGCAAGACCCGCACGGCGTTGGCGTGCGAGGGGTGTTCGGGCAGGCCCACGTAACTGACGCGGCCCACAGCAGGATGGGCCTCCAGCCAGTGCGCCAGAGCCAAAGCTGTGGCCGATTCGCGCTCCAGCCGCAGCGCCAGCGTCTCCAAGCCCTGCGCGATTTGGTGGGCGTTCTGGGGGGCCAGATTCATGCCCAACTGGTGCGCCCCGAACCAGCGTTGCCGCCAAGCGAGGGCCGCGTCGCCGCGCACGTTCAGCACGCTATTGGCCCCGCCCTCGGTGTAGATGGGATTGCGCGTGAGGTCGTGCTGTGTACCTACGGTGACGCTGCCGCCCAGCACCCCGCCGTGCCCGCCCGCCCACTTGGTCAACGACTGAGACACGATATCTGCGCCGTGTTCCAACGGACGGCACAAGAAGCCCACGCCCGCGCAGGTGTTGTCTATGCCCAGCAGCGCCCCATGTGCGTGCGCGATGTCGGCAAAGGCGGCTATGTCGGGCACGTCTCCGGCAGGATTGCTGAGCGTTTCGGCCCACACCAGCCGGGTGTTGGGCTGCATGGCGGCCCGCACCGCGTCAGGCGTATTGGCCGTCAGGGTGGCCGAAATGCCCATTAGGGGCAAGATGTTGTTCAGCATGCCCGACGTGCCGCCAAACAGACTGGCCGTAGACACCATATGATCCCCGGCGCGGCATACACCCATGATCGTGGTGAGGGTAGCCGCCTGCCCGCTGGACAGTGCGATGGTGGCTGCGCCGCCTTCCAGCGCGGTCAGGCGTTCTTCCAGCGCCCGCACGGTTGGGTTTTGCAGGCGGGCGTAGCTGAGGCCCGTGTTCAGTTGAAATTCTTCCTGCGCCTGCTCCAGCGTCTCGAACTGAAAGGCGGCGGCGTGATGCACCGGAATGCCGATGGTGACGCCCAATCCGCGCCCGATTCCGGTCTGGACGGCGGTGGTTTCGTAGCTCCAGTCGGCGGCGGCGGGAGTTGCGGTTTCATCAATCCAATCGGCATTGGGGGAACGGGCGGGCGCGTCGGTCATAGGTTCATGGTAGGCCAAAGGGCCGCGCAGAATAGGGCGCAAGTAGGACAACTCCTGCCCCCGCCCCGCTACACTCGCCCGCATGGGGTACTTGTCAGAGTTGCGGGCCGTCTGGGGCCACGCGCCGTTATTTGCAGTGGGCATCGGCGTGATGATTTTGGATGAACGGGGCCGCATTTTGTTGCAGCAGCGCGGAGATGACGGGTTGTGGGGCACACCGGGGGGCGCGGTGGAACCCGGTGAGGATTTCTTGACCGCCGCCCGCCGCGAACTGCTGGAAGAAACCGGGCTGGTGTGCCCCAACTTGCACTTGCTGGACTTGCCCGAAGGCTTGGTGGACGGGCCGGAGTTGTATCACTGTTACCCCAACGGCCATCAGGTGTACATGGTCGGCATGCGGGCGCAGGGCACGTTGCCCGCCGCCGCGCTGGACAACGCCGCGCCCGACGACAGCGGCGAAACCTTGGCATTGGCATGGTTCGACTTAGACAACTTGCCGCCCACCAGCGCCAACGCCAACATCGTGAAAATGAACCTGCTGCGGGCGCGGGTGGGTTTACCGCCGCT
This sequence comes from Deinococcus sp. Arct2-2, assembly GCF_004801315.1. Lineage (GTDB taxonomy): Bacteria > Deinococcota > Deinococci > Deinococcales > Deinococcaceae > Deinococcus. The sequence continues at coordinate 78,009 of NZ_SSNW01000006.1, read as the reverse complement.
GCCGCTGTTGCCTACGCCTGCGCCCCCGCCCGTGACTGGCAATTTTGCGCGGGCCTTGCGTGCAGCAGCAGGAAAACGGCCCCTCCTGCTGCCCGGTGCCAGCGTTCAGGTCTTGGATGAATCGGGGCGCTTGCTGCTGCTTCGGCACGCCAGAACGGGCCTTTGGGCACTGCCGGGTGGCGGCATGGAACCCGGCGAACGCTTTGAAGCCTGCGCCGCCCGCGAGTTGCGGGAAGAAACGGGCCTGACAGCAGAGCGGTTGATTCCGGTACAGATGCAGGCGGGGGCTGAATTCCGGGTGCAGGATGCAGCGGGCAACATCACCGATGGGGTGGGCGTGGTCTTCCGGGCAGAGGGCATCAGCGGAAGCCTGAGCTTGTCTGATCTGCACTTGCCTGCCGGGGAAATTGCCGAGGCGAGGTGGGTGGGGCCGGATGAGTTGCCGGGGGGAGGGGAATGGGCGGGGGCGTATGTGCGGGAAGGGGTGCGGGGAGCGTTTGGGAAGGCATTGAGCACCTGAATCTCTTGCCCCAATACAAAAATGGGCTGAAGCGTAATGCTTTAGCCCATTTCACCTCTTGCTTAGGTTGGGAACATTGAGCTAGAAGGTGAACCCCCCCGTTGCTGGCGCAACGCCCCCCCTTAGAGGGGAGGACAACAGCTTTTGCGCTCCCCTTAAGGGGGGCTGGCTGCGAAGCAGACTGGGGGTTCGCCCAGAATCCTCCACGCCCAATGATTGCCGAACTTGGCGATCAGTGAGCGTTGCTCAACCGCACAAGAATCAACTCACCCCTACTTGTCCCGAATTCCCCACCCCTGCCCCCGAATCGCCCCGATCAGGCGCTCCATCACCGGGTCGACTTCGGCGTCGGTGAGGGTCTTTTCGCCCCGGAACACGAGGCGCACGGCCACGCTGCGTTCTCCTTCGGGAATGGGCGTGCCCACGTACAAGTCGAAGGGTTCTACGGTTTCTAGCAACGCTCCGGCTTCGGCCTTCAGCAGTGCGGCCAGTTCGCCGTAAGAGACGCCGTTGGGGGCAATGATCGCCAAGTCACGCCACGCGGCGGGGGCGCGGCTGGGATCGCGGAAGGCCCACGCCCTCCCCGGCAGCGGCAGGGCGGCTTCCAGCAGGAACGTCTCCCCTTTTAATCCAAATTCGGCGGCCACAGCGGGATGCAGCGCCCCGATCCAGCCCACGCCCTGCCCATTCCAGACCAACTCGCCCGCAATGCCGGGATGCAGCGCACTGGGCACCGCGTCGCCGCGCAACTGGCGCACCTCTACGCCCGCGCCGAGGCTGGCGGCGAGACTTTCCAGCAGGCCCTTGAATACGCCAAACGATCCGGCAACAGGGGCCTGATGGGTTTTGGGCGCGAGGTCGCCGCGCATCAGCAGGCCCACACGCTCGGCTTCTCCGCTGGCGGGGAAAATACGCCCAATCTCGAAAATCAGCACCCGCTCGCCCTTGGCATGTGCGCCCGCCGCCTTGAGCAGCGACGGATACAGCGCGGTTCGCATGGCCGTTCGGTCTGCCGTCAGCGGATTTTGCAGGCGCACAGTGGGCGCTTCGGCGCGGGCTTTGGCAGCCTCTTCATCGCTGGTAAAGGTGTAGGTTACGACTTCTTGTGCGCCCAATCCGGCCAGCGAGCGGCGCAGGCCAGCACGGGCCAAGCCTTCTTGCTCCGCTCCCAGATTGCTTTCATGAATCCGCAGGGTGGGCAAGGTTTCGGGCAGATGAATGAACCCGTGCAGGCGGGCCACTTCCTCGGCCAAGTCTTGCCAAATCGCCATGTCAATTCGCCATGAGGGAGGCGTGACCGTCAGTTGGTCGTCGGCGGCCACCACTTCGCAGCCCAGTCGGGTCAGGATTTCGCTCATTTCGGTGGTAGAAATGTCCATGCCCAACAGGGCACGAATCTGGCTGCCCGTGGCCCCGATGATGCCGGGAACGTCGGGCGTGCCCACCAACGTCAGGCCGGGACGGGCCGCGCCGCCGCCCGCTGCCGCCAGAAGTCCGGCCACCCGGTTAGCAGCGCGTGGGGCCAGCAACGGATCAACGCCACGCTCGTAGCGGTACACGGCATCGGTTTTCAGGCCGAGGCGGGTGCTGGTGCGCCGCAACAACACGGGGTCGAAGTGCGCCGATTCGATCACCACATCGCTCGTGTCGGCCCGCACGCGCCCATGCTCGCCGCCCATGATGCCCGCGATGCCCAGCACGCCCTGACCGGCTTTCACCTCGCCAGCGGTAGCAAAAGCGTCGGCCACCGTGGAAATCGGTACGGGACGGCCATCCAGAATCAAGAGGTCTTCCGGCCCCGTCTGATGCTCGCCGCCCATCAGGTCGCGCACGGTTTCGCCCTGCCGCAAGCCGAAGGACACGATGATCTGGTCGTCGGTCACGTCGCGGCGGTCATACAGGGCGGTGGGCTGGCCCAGTTCCAGCATCACGTAATTGCTGGCATCTACGATCAAGTCAATCGGGCGCAGTCCGGCCAGCGTTAGGCGGCGCTGCATCCACAGCGGGCTAGGGCCGTTCTGAATGCCCGACACGGTGCGGGCGGCAAAATGATCGCACCCGAAGCGCAATTTGCGGGAAGGATCGCGCTCGATGACGAGGCCACGCGGCGGCAGCGACACGCGGATTTCTCCGCTTCCTGTGTTTCCAGAGCTTGCGGGCTGCGGGCCTGCATCGGGCATCACCAGTTCCAGCTTCAGGAAGGCGGCGAGGTCACGGGCCAAGCCAACCGCACTCAGTACGTCGGCGCGGTTGGGGGTCACTTCTACGTCCAACACGCTGTCGGCGGCCCAGACGGTGTGCATGGGCGTGCCGGGAGCCGCCGTACCTGCCGGAAACAGCATCAACCCCGCCGCCGACTCACCGAGACTCAGTTCTTTGGCACTGGCCGCCATGCCCCACGATTCCACGCCCTGCAACATACGCACGCCGTATTCCATGCCGCCCAGCGTGGTTCCGGGGGTCACGAGGGCCACCATCGTTCCGGCCCGCAGGCCCACCGCGTTCGGCGCACCGCTGGCAATGGTCTTGGCTCCATGTGGGCCGACATCCAGCGCCAGACGGGTCAGTTGCGTTCCTTCTATGGGCGCGGCCTCGGTCACGGCGGCCAGCACGACGCCTTCAATGGGCGCGGGGACATCTTCAATGCCCTCGAGGGGTAATCCCAATTGGGCCAGAATCGGCTCTAGGTCGGTGGCGGGAGGCAAGGCGGGCAGGAGTTCTTTAAGCCAAGTGTAGGGAAGTTTCATGGGTGTCCTTTTTTCGTTGTCTGGGAGGGAGGAAGGGCAATCGCTCTGCTCACTCACCCCCTCCCAACCTCCCCCCTCAAGGGGGAGGGGCTAAAAGATGTTGGCGGGTTTGGATGACTTCGTAAATTCGTTCTAAAACGCCGTTCAAATTGTTTCTTACTTCTGAATTCCAGAATCGCAGTGTTTCAAAACCATTTTCGGCCATATCCAGATCACGTACTCTGTCTTCCTGACTATCTAAGTGTTGGCTGCCATCCAACTCGATAACCAAACAGCACTCATAACAAACGAAATCCGCGACATACCGCCCCATCGGTTCCTGACGGCGAAAGCTGACACCCATTTGCTTACGCTGTAAATGCTTCCACAGCAAAATTTCTTCTGGTGTCATTCGTTGCCGCAAGATTCGAGAAACCTCTACAGAGGGACTTCTGCGCTCAAATTTGCCAGTCATCGCTTACGCTCCAGCCTTCGCATTTATGCTCCTCCCCCTTGAGGGGGGAGGCTGGGAGGGGGTGAACGGGCAGGGCATCAGATAATGTCCAAAGGCAACTAAAACCCATTCGCCTCTATCCCATGCCTTAAAAAGTAATCCTCTGCGGCTTCCACATTGCTAAACAAGTAAATTTTAGAGGAAGCTCTAGGATTTTCTGGGGTGATGGCTTCCGTCACTGGTATCCAAGGTATCAATCCATCTTGCAGTAGTCCTCTAAGAGCACTCAGCTCAGTCTTGTCGCCATATACATCAAACACAGCAGTGTAGCCTTGGGAAATTTCCTTATGGTCAGAATATTTTCTGATTTTTGAGAGGGTCAGGCTTGTTGGCAGATGAACAAGAATTTTTTCGTTGTACACATTGTCATCTATTTGATGGTCATATCCAAAGCTAGTCGTCTCCGAAAGGACAAGATAGCCAAGCGAATCACCAACATGTGCTGTACCTTCAAAAACCCAAGCAATAAAGGCTGTATTCCGATCATCTGAGCGATTTTCTATGGCACAGAGGACGAGGCTCATCTCCCCTATCCCAAGTCCCCCCGAAACTGTCCAATAACTTTCGGGTCATTCGCGTAGAAGTAACGGATGTCGGGGATGCCGTATTTCAGCATGGCAATGCGCTCCGGCCCCAGTCCGAAGGCGAAGCCGGTTTTGCCCTCGTAGACGCGCTCCCGGCCCTCGTCTTCGCGCAGATCGTCTACGGCCTTAAACACGTTGGGGTGAATCATGCCGCAGCCGCCCAGCTCCAGCCATTTGCTCTCGCCACGCGGGTTGTCCCACCACACGGCAAAGTCAGCCCCCGGTTCCACGAATGGGTAATAGCTGGGCTGAAAGCGCACTTTGGCGGTGGGGCCATACAGCCCACGCGCCATTTCGGCAATCGTGCCTTTCAGATCGGTCATGCTGATGCTGTCGCCTACTACCAAGCCCTCCAATTGATGGAACATCGCTTCATGGGTGGCGTCGGTGGCTTCGTAGCGGTAGACCTTGCCGCGCACCACGACTTTCAGGGCGGGTTCGTGGGCCACCATGTAACGAATTTGCATGGGGCTGGTATGCGTCCGCAGCAGGCGGCCATCCTCCAACCAAAACGTATCCTGCAAGTCGCGGGCGGGGTGATACCAAGGCACGTTCAGGGCCTCGAAGTTGTGGTGCTCGTCTTCTACTTCCGGCCCTTCTATAACCGTGTAGCCCATGCGCTCGTAGATGGCGGTCAGGTCGTCGTACACGCGGTTGATAGGGTGCAGGCCGCCCGCCGGAAGGGGCAGACCCGGCAGCGTCACGTCTATGGCCTCGCCCGCAAGTTTGGCGTCCAGCGCGGCCTGTTTCAGCACGGCTTCACGCTCCGTCAGGGCGGTTTCCAGCGCGGCTCGCACCGCATTTATTTCTGCGCCGCGTGCTTTGCGTTCTTCAGGCGGCAGCTTACCCAGCGTGCCCAGTTCTTTGGTCACCAGCCCGCTTTTGCCCACGTAGCGGGTCTTTACGGCTTGCAAGGCGTCTGTGTCGGGGGCGGCGGCGATGGCGTTTAGAGCTTCAATTTGTAGCGTTTGATCGGTCATACGGACTCCTAGGAAAACAAAAAAAAGCCCGCCGCGTAGGTGTGCGGCGGGGCAGTGGCGCGTGACCGATAAATTTCAGGTCAGCGTCTTCCCGCTCCGTGTAAACGGCGAAAGTGTACCTGATGATGGGGTACCGGGGCGGGCAGTCATGGGTTCAGGGTAGCGGGTGCTTGGGGCGGGGTCAAGTTGTCTGGTTTCCAGAAAAGTTGCTCAGCGTGCGCCCTTTATCCGTGACGAACGTGTGCGACGATATCTTATGAAACACCTTCACCGAGCCGTCATTCCTGACCAGATTGCCAGCGACAACAGCAGCGACGCCACCAACACCGTGACACACGCGCCGGGCGGCGGCCTGTTCGGGTTCGGCCCTCATGGGTGAAGCCCACGCCGAACTGTATTTGCTGGCGGCAGGCGTGTTGCTGCTGGCAAGCCTGCTGCTGAGCCGGATTGGTGGGCGACTGGGCATTCCGGGCCTGCTGCTGTTTTTGGGTGTCGGCATGTTGGCCGGATCAGACGGGCTGGGCATCCAGTTTCACGATTACCGCACCGCCCAGATTTTTGGCGTGGTAGCGCTGGCCTTCATCCTGTTTCAGGGCGGGCTGGATACCAACTGGGCGCTGACCAAACCGGTGGTGCGGCGCGGGCTGAGCCTCGCTACGTTGGGCGTGTTGGTTACGGCGGGCCTGATGGCCGTGTTCAGTCATTATCTGTTCGGCTTTCCGTGGCTGGTGGCGTGGCTGCTGGGGGCGGTGGTCAGTTCTACCGATGCCAGCGCCGTATTTAGCGTGCTAAAGGAACGGGCACTGGGCCTCAAGGGCGACGTAGCCCCGCTGCTGGAGTTCGAGTCGGGCGGCAACGATCCGATGGCTGTGTTCCTGACCATCGGCCTGCTGGAACTGATCGCGGCACCTGAACTGGGCGTGCTGGGCATCGTGCCGCTGTTTCTCAAGCAGATGATTATTGGCGGCCTATTGGGCTACGGCTTGGGCCGCGCCGCCCTGTGGATCATCAACCGCGTGCAGTTGCAGTTTGAAGGGCTGTATTCAGTACTAACGATTGCGCTGGCCCTCACCATTTTTAGTGCTACAGCTTTGGCGGGCGGCAGCGGCTTCTTGGCGATTTACATTGCAGGCGTCATTCTGGGCAACGCCGAATTCATTCATAAGCGCAGCCTGATTAACTTTCACGATGGGCTGGCGTGGCTGATGCAGGTGGGCATGTTTTTGGCGCTGGGCCTGCTGGTGAATCCGCGTGAACTGTGGCCTACGGCGGGGCTGGCGCTGGCCTGCTCGCTATTTTTGGTGTTCGTGGCGCGGCCCGTCAGTGTGTACCTCAGTTTGGCGCGGGCCAAGATGCCCCTGAACGAAAAAAGCATGGTGGCGTGGGTGGGCCTGCGCGGGGCCGTGCCGATCGTGTTGGCGACTTTTCCCCTGCTGGCGGGCGTGCCGCAAGCCCAAACCCTCTTCAACGTGGTGTTTTTTATCGTGCTGACCAGCGTGCTGCTGCAAGGCACCACCCTGACGCTGGTGGCCCGTGCGTTGGGCGTGCGCGAAGCCCTGCCTACCCGCACCGATTACCCGATTACGTATACGCCCACCGGACACAACAAAAACGAGATGGTAGAAGTGGACGTGCTGGGGGGCAGCGCCGCTGACGGCATGCGGATTGTAGACCTGCACCTGCCGCCCGCCGCCCTCGTGATCCTGATTCACCGGGCCGGAGAGTTCCTGATTCCCAAGGGAGCCACCGAATTGGAGGCCGGAGACAGCGTGCTGGTGCTGGCAGGCGGCGAAGACTTGAAAGAAGTCCAGCGGCGGCTGGGGCACAAGCCTATTTAAGAGAGGTCTCAGCGCCTTCATGAAGTTTGTTTTCTTTAATTCACATCCAGTCTTGTAAGAAGGGCGGGAGGGGCTGATTTCTAGACTCTGGGGGTATGCGGCCTCTGTCCTCTCCCCCCTCTCAACACATTCATTGGGGATTAGGCACAGTTGCGGCAATTTACTTGCTCCATCTGAGCCGGGTGCTGGGCTGGTGGCATCTGCCAGAAGTCGCTTCTGTTTCAAGTGGACTCTTATACGTTCCAGTGGTGTTGGGGGCAGCGGCCATCATGTGGGAGGTGGCCCGGCACACCGCACAACCGCGAGTCTGGCGACTGCTCTCGCTGGGTACATTGCTCTGGGGAGTCGGGCAGATTGTTTTTGCTGTTCTGCAACTGTTTTCTGGGGTGTTTTCGGCTGCCGATCCATTCTTCTTGGCGCTGCCCGCCTGCTTTTTGCTGGCTTTTTTGGCGCTAGAGCGTCAGGAACCTTCCTTGGTGGGGCGAGAAGTGTGGCTGGACGTAGCCGCGCTGGTGGTCAGTGTGGGCGCGTTCCTGTGGTACTTTTTGCTGGCCGCGCAACTGCTGAATTCTCCCAACGATCTGCTGTCCAATGCCGTTACGGTGGCCTACCCGCTGTCTGATCTGTTGCTGCTGACCTTGCTGCTGGCGCGGGCATGGCGCGGCGCGGCGCGGGACTGGGGGCAGGGCCGGTGGGTACAGGGTCAGTGGCCGCAGCATGAGCGCCCAATTGGTTGGAGCCGACTTGATTGGGACTGGACGCTGGCGCTGGGAATGGCCTGCTTCATCGCCGCCGATCTGGGCTACAGCTTTCTGACCCTCAAGGACGCCTACACCGGGCAGCAGTGGCCCGACACGCTTTGGCCGCTGGCAACTTTGCTGTTTGCGGTTGCGGCGGTGCAGGCCAGCCGGGGGCAGACGAATAGAACGCAGACCAGTAGACAACCAAGCCTGACTCCCGCCGCTGCCGCGTTGCCTGAGGCCCCTCTGCGCATGGGCCTGAGAACCCTGATCGCCCCGTATGCCGCGCTGGGCAGCAGTTTCGCGCTGCTGCTGACCCTACAAGAATTACGCTCGGCTCAGGCTCAGGGCGTGCTGGTGGCGACGTTTGTGGTGGCCCTGCTGGTGGCCGCCCGCCAAACGCTGGCGCTGCGGGAACTGGAAAGCCAGCGAACCAAATTGGAAGAAAGCCGCACGCAACTGCACCATCAGGCGCACCACGACCCCCTGACCGGGCTGGGCAACCGCGCCCAGTTCGACTCGCTGCTGCCGCACCTGCTGGCTGCAGGCAACCCGGTGGGCGTGCTCTTTATAGACCTCGACGATTTCAAGTTCGTGAACGACGCCCTCGGCCACCGCATGGGCGACCAATTGCTCAAGGAAGTCGCTGGGCGGTTGCAACTCGCGGCGGGACTGGACGCCGCCCAAGCCGTCACTCACTGCATCCGCTTTGGCGGCGATGAATTTTTGGTACTGACGACGCCCGCCAGTACCGAACACCTGCACGCGCTGGGCGCACGGTTGCTGAACACCCTGCGCGATCCCGTGATTTTGGCGGGCCAAACGCTGCATGTCACGGCCTGCTTGGGCGGCGTGCTGTCGGGGCCGGATGCAACTAACGCCGAAACTTTGCTGCGCCGCGCCGACCTTGCCATGTACGCGGCCAAACGCAGCGGCAAAAACGCGGTGCGGCTGTACACGCCCGGACGCCATGACCACCTCGCGGCGCGGCGGGTGCTGCTGGAAACCCGGCTGCGGGGCGCACTGGAACGCGCAGAATTCCGGCTGTTCTATCAGCCGCAGCAGGAGCGGGGCGGGCAAATCCGGCGCTTCGAGGCTTTGCTGCGCTGGGACGACGCCGAACTGGGCAGCGTGGCTCCGGGCGAATTCATTCCGGTGGCCGAGAGTGCGGGCCTGATGATCGATATAGGCAACTGGGTGATCGAAGAAGCTTGCCGCCAATTGGCCGAGTGGCGGCACACCCAACCGGAGCGCCGAGTGGCGATCAATATCGACCCGCCGCACCTGATGCGCCCGGACTTTTTGCCCCGCCTTCAGGCCATCCTGACGCGCTACGGCCTGCCCGGTACGGCGCTGGAACTGGAAGTGACCGAGCGCCTGCTGATTGCCGATGACGATCAGGCCAGAGAAACCCTGCGGGCCTTGCTGGAACTGGGGATAGACGTTGCCGTAGACGACTTTGGTGTGGGTCAGTCCTCGCTGGCGGCCCTGCTGAAATTGCCGATTACCACCCTTAAAATAGACCGAGCTTTTATTTCGGAACTGGGGCCAGCAGTGTTGGGGAAGGAGACGGAAGAAGGGCTGCACGGTCAGCAGGCCGCCTACAAAGTGGTGCAGGCGGTGGTGGCCCTCGGCGCGGCACTGGGCCTGCGCGTGGTGGCCGAAGGCGTAGAAACCCCGGCACAGGCGCAGGCCGTGTGGGTGCTGGGCTGCGACGCCATTCAGGGCTATCTGGTGGGCCGCGCCGTGCCGCCCGAACAGATTCCAGTCCCGCTTGGCGTGCAACCCAGTGCGGCAGAACCCCTCCCCCTGATGCCGGGGAATCGTTGGGGGAAATTGGGGTAGGGCGGGGGTGTTTGGGCGGTGGGTTCAGGGGGCTTGGTCTAAGGGTCAAGGGTCTGAGGGTCTAAGGCAGGGCAATTGCTGGCGCTCACTCACCCCCTCCCAGCCCCCCCCCCTCAAGGGTGAGGAGCGAAAACCCCGACACCGCCACCCCAGATCGTTCCCGCCCCTATCCGTGTGAGGCCGTCATCCACGCAGTGGGCGGGCCAATTCCAGTTCAAAGACGACTGGCGATTCAGCTTCAGATGAACGATTTAGCTGAGTGTGGACGCGACAAGATCAATCCTGCCGAGTGCAACGACAAACTCCCCTGCACCCTCTCCTGCGGAGTTTTGCAAGTTTGGGGGCGGGGGCTGGGGGGTGGGGGAAAACGTGGCAACAAACCAAAACCCCCAACGCCCCACTCTTCCCGCCCAAAGAACCGCACGCCACGTCCAAGCTGCGGAGACAACTCCCCAACGTCCCGCCTCTGCGGTGTTACCGTACTCCTATGACGACTGCCGAACCGACTGCCCCCGCCGTGAGTAGCGCGGCTCCGAGCGCAAGCGCTCACCCTACCGTCGACCACGATTCGGCCATTTTTGACCTGATCGCGCAGGAAGGCGAGCGCCAGCGCATCGGCATCGAACTGATCGCCTCCGAGAACTTTGCCAGCGCCGCAGTGCGGGCCGCGCAGGGCAGTGTTTTGACCAACAAATACGCGGAAGGCTACCCCGGCAAACGCTGGTACGGCGGCTGCGAAGTGGTGGATCAGGTAGAGCGGTTGGCGATAGAGCGCGTGAAGGAACTGTTTGGCGCGGCGTGGGCCAACGTGCAGCCGCACTCGGGCAGCAGCGCCAACCTCGCCATCTACAACGCCCTCATCGAACCCGGCGACACCGTGCTGGGCATGGATTTGTCGCACGGCGGCCACCTGACGCACGGCAACCCAGTCAACTTCAGCGGGCTGCGGTACAAGATCGTGGGCTACAAGGTCAATCCCGAAACCGAACTGATCGACATGGAAGAAGTGCGCCGCCTCGCCCACGAGCACCAGCCCAAAATGATCATCGCGGGGGCAAGTGCCTACAGCCGCGTTATTGATTTCGCGGCCTTCCGCGTGATTGCCGATGAAGTGGGCGCGATCCTGTTTGCCGATGTGGCGCACATTGCCGGACTGATCGCGGCGGGCGTGCATCCCAACGCGCTGCCCCATGCTCACGTGGTTGCCAGCACCACCCACAAAACCCTGCGTGGGCCACGCGGCGGCGTGATTCTCAGCAACGATCCTGAACTGGGCGCAAAGATTGACCGCGCCGTGTTTCCCGGTTATCAGGGCGGGCCGCTGGAGCATGTGATTGCCGCCAAAGCCGTGGCCTTCCGCGAAGCCTTGCAGCCCGAGTTCAAAGCGTATGCCGCGCAGATCATCAAGAACGCGCAGGCGCTCGCCAAAGCCTTTCAAAACCTCGGCTACCGCGTGGTGTCGGGCGGCACCGATAACCATCTGCTGGTGCTCGATATTCGCCCTAACGGACTGAACGGCACCAAGGCCACCAAGTTGCTAGACGCCAACCACATCACCATCAGCAAATCTACGCTGCCTTATGACAGCGAGAAGATTTTGCACGGCGGCGGCATTCGCCTCGGCACGCCCGCCGTGACCACTCGCGGCATGAACGAAGCCGACATGCACACCATCGCCGGACTGATTGACCGCGCCCTGAAGGGTGAAGACGTGAAGGCCGAAGTCCACGCCTTTGCGGGCGGCTTCCCACTGCCCTGAGAAAGAAGAGCTAGAGCAGAGGCGGGCAGCAATCGTGCGCCCGCCTCTGATTTTTGGCTGAAGATTGGGGCGGTTAGGCATGAGGGATACGGAGCGAAGGCTCACATCCAATTCACTCCCTACAACCTCAACTCGGCCCCTTTCTGACCGCACAGGATGTTAATACAGAGTTTCCTATTAATTTGCAAAGCTGTCAGAGATAATAGTTCCCAAGTGAATCCCGCTACTGATGAGTTGTGTGAGAATTCCGTCATATAGCGCGGGCTAAATTTACGTTATGACTGGCGCTCTCCCGCTCCCCGATAACTCCCCTGGCGACCCGCTTACTCCGCTGCTGATTCCGGCTGAACCCCTGCCGCAGCAACCGCTCAGCTTGGGTGATCTGACGCTGCATCTGACGCAGTTGGGCCTGACTGCCCCAGACCTCGGCAGCGCCATGAGTCCGGTACTGAATGTGCTGGTAGAGCGCACCACAGCGGTGGGGGCCGGATATTTTCAGTTGCGCGACGCCACCCTGACCTACCACGCCCGCGCCGCGAGTGGCGTGATGCCGCAGGGGCCAGCCATGGACGCGCTGCTGGCGCACGGATTGCCTCACCACCTGCCACTGGTGCAGGCGCTGGAAACGGCCACTGGGCCATTGTTTTTTGACGATACCCGCTTGCAATCCGAGTCGGCGGGCTTTCCAGATTTGGGCGTGTTCGCCCTGACCGCCGCGCCTATTCGCAACCGCGCGGGCGTGTTGGTGGGGGCGCTGCTGTCTCATGTGTTCGAGCCGCACTTGTGGACGCCCTACGAGCGCCAGACCTTGGGCACGATTATGGGATTGGTGGCGTTGCTGGCCGCCCGCCTAGACGCCGAGGAACGCGAGCAGGCCGCCCACGAAAGTGCCTTGCGTGCGCTGGGGCTGATGCTGGAAGCGCGGGACGCCGAAACGCAGGGCCATACAGACCGCGTGACCGCACTAGCTGGGCGCTTGGGCCAACGCCTCGGCCTGAGTGCGCCGGAACTGCGCGACCTGCGCTGGGGAGCCTACCTGCACGACATCGGCAAAATGGCGATTCCAGACGTGATTTTGCACCACCCCGGCGCACTGGACGCCGAATCCCGCGCCCGAATGCAGCTCCATGTGAAGCAGGGCGCGGAACTGGCCGGGCAACTCAGCTTTTTGCCCCGCAGCGCCCACGACGTGATTTTGGCGCACCACGAATGCTGGGACGGCAGCGGCTATCCGCTTGGACTAAGCGGCGAGAATATCCCCTTGTCGGCCCGGATTTTTGCCGCCTGTGACGTGTACGACGCCCTCACGAGCGCCCGCCCCTACAAACACGCATGGAGCCACGCCGAAGCCGCCGCCCATATGTTCAAGGCACGCGGCGGCCACTTTGACGCAGTGGTGGTAGACGCGCTACTGGCCGTGCTGGACGAAGATCAGGCGGGGTTGGGGGCGGTGGGGTAGGCGGGCGGGCGGCTGGCATGAAGGGCGGCAGGTCTAAGGGTCTAGGGTCTAAGGCAGGGCAACCCTCTGTGCTCATTTCCCCTCACCCCGCTGCATACGCAGCGCCCCTCTCCCGCAAGGGGCGAGGGCGAACAGCAAGGGCAGACATCTGAGGCCTTAGCTCCTCACCCTTGAGGGGGGAGGCTGGGAGGGGGTGAATGAGCAACGCGATTGCCTTTCTTAGACCCTAGACCCTTAGACCTACCGCCCCGACCCAATCGTCGACCTACCCCCCAATCTCGCCCCGCCCCCAGCGGCATACTTTGCACCGATGCTGCCCGCCCCCCCTACCTCTGCTGCCGAAACGTTGGCTGACCTCGCTTCTGCGCTAGGAGTCGACGCGGTGGGCTGGACAGCAGCGCAGGTTCCGGCCTCGGCGGTGGCCGAGTACGCCGGGTGGCTGGGTGCGGGCAGGCACGCCGGAATGACCTATTTGGAGCGGCAATTGCCCGCCCGCGCCGACCCCTCTAGCCGCTTAGAGGGCGTGGGCAGCGTGCTGGTGCTGGGTGTCTCTCATGCCTTCGCGCCGCCAACTGTGCCAGGCGACGGCGTGCGGCTGGGGCGCGTGGCCCGCTACGCTTGGACGCCCGATTACCACCATCAGTTGCAGCCCTTACTCACCCGGCTGGAGCAGGAAGCGGCGAAGTTGGGCGTGCGGGCGCGGGGCTATGTGGATCACGGTCCCGTCATGGAGCGGCTGTTTGCAGCGGGCGCGTTTTTGGGCTGGCGCGGCAAATCGGGCATGACGGTCAGCACGCGGCTGGGGGCATTCGTGACGCTGGCGGTGCTGCTCACCGACTTGCCTTGTGAAACCGAAGCGGCGGCGCACCCTGACCGCTGTGGGCGCTGCACCCGCTGCATTTCGGCCTGCCCCACGGCGGCCATTGGCCCTGACCGCACCATAGACGCGCGGCGTTGCGTGTCGTACCTGACGATAGAACACCGGGGGCCAGTGCCGCACGAATGGCGGACAGGCGTTGGGGATTGGCTACTGGGCTGCGACGTATGTAGTGAAGTGTGCCCTTGGAGCGCCAAAGCTGGCCCACTGGCGCGGCTGCTGGAACCAGAGGCGCGGTTGGCCTACCCCGATTTGACTCGGTTTTTTGGCGTCAGCGAGCGGCAGTTTGAGCGCGAATGGGCCGGAACTGCCCTGCTGCGCCCCCGCCGCAAAGGCATGGCCCGCAATGCCTTGACCGTGCTGGGCAACCTGCCCACCGAGCATGAGGGCCGCGAACAGGGCCGCCCGCTGCTGCTGGCCGGAAGCCAAGACCCGGTGTGGGAAGTACGCGAAGCCGCAGCATGGGCACTGGGAAGGTGGGGAGACGCCGACCTTCTCTCTCCCCTGCTGGCCGACCCCCATGAAACGGTTCGGGACACGGCGGCACAGGCTTGGGCAGGGGTGATCTAGCGGGCAGGGAGGTTGCGATGGTAGGTGAACCCCCAGTCCGCTGTGCAGACGGCCCCTCTTGAGGGGAGCGCAAAAGCTGTCTAGTCCTCCCCTCTAAGGGGGGGCGTTGCAAAGCAACGGGGGGGTTCGCCCGGAATCGTAGATTATAAGTTCCTTGCTCAGTCCTGCCGAGATCAATTACACGCCATTCAGCCAAAGTTGAGCCACACTTGAGCGAGACTTTATGGCTCCTCCATTCTGGGGGATGCCCCACGCTTTGGCCCGCGCGGGCGTGTTGGGCTAGGGCATGACCCAAGCCGACTCTGCCCAAACCCAAGCCAGCACCCTGACCGAGCAGTTTATGCAGGCGCTTCAGACGATTGAACAAACGGGCGACGTAGAGCCGTTGGTGGCCCTCTTTGCCGACGGCTCCAGCCTAAAGAATCTGACGACCCAGACGTGGACGGGGCAAGACGGCGCACGCGAGTTCTGGACGGCTTATCTGTCCAACTTCGAGCGGATTCGCAGCGAGTTCAATCATCATCTAGAAGCCAGCGGCACGGGCCTGATGGAATGGGAAGCCACCGGACAACTGAAGGGCGGCGCGGATTTGGCCTACCGGGGCGTCAGCATCATCGAGATTGACGAGGGTGAAGTCAGCGCCTTCCGCACTTACTACGATTCGGCGGCGTTCGTGAATACAGGCGTGGCCGAAGTCCGTACCGAATAACCGCTCCCCGCACCCCCATTTCATACCCCTATCTAAAGTCCGCATAAAGTGGACAACCGCCCCGGAGAAGGCCAGCCGCGCCCTACGATAGAAGCGTGCGCTCTCGCCTTCTCCTTTCCCTTGCCTGCCTGTCCGGTTTGGCCTCTATTGCGCGGGCTGTCCCGGCCTTGACCACCTCCCGCACCCCCGTTCTGACTCCGGTGGTGGCGGCCCGTTTCCCGCATGACCGGGCGGCCTTTACACAGGGACTTCAGTATCTGGGCGGCGGGGTGCTGCTGGAAAGCACCGGGCAGGTGGGAGAATCGGGTGTGCGCCGAGTAGACCTGAAAACGGGCCGCGTACAAGCCAGCGTAGCGACGCCGCTGGCGCAGGCGTTTGGCGAAGGCTCTACCGTGCTGGGCAGCGTGGCTTACCACATCACTTGGCAAAGCGGCGTGGCCTTCGCCTTCGACGCCCAAACTCTGCGCGAGACGGGCCGCTACCGCTACACGGGTGAGGGCTGGGGCCTGGCTAACGACGGCAAGTACCTGATCATGAGCAGCGGGAGTCCAGTGCTGGTGTGGCGCGATCCCAAAACCTTTGCCATCAAACGCAGCGTGACTGTGACCGATCAGGGCCAACCCGTGCGCAACCTGAACGAGTTGGAATACGTGCAGGGCAGTGTCTATGCCAACGTGTGGCTCACAGACCGAATCGCCAAAATAGACCCGGCTACGGGCAAGGTCACCGCATGGATAGACGTGTCGAACCTGACCCGCGAGGCCAGCACCGCAGCCGCCCGCACCGGAAAACCCCTGACCTTCGACGACGTGCCCAACGGCATCGCCTTCATTCCAGAGCGGGGCACGCTGCTGCTGACGGGCAAACGCTGGCCCACGATGTTTGAAGTCAAGGTGCCGGGATTGAAGATTGAAACAGGCGTGACTGGGCGGGGAGCGGTAGGACGATAAGTCCAGCGCTTTCTCAGTCGCAAGCGGAAAGAGCGCGGTAGACGAACCATCTGCACTCTGACCCGATTGAACGCTTGGAAGGCTGGCCTGCTGCGGCTTTAAGCGTGCGCTTGGGCCTGCCTCATCCCCAACTTGTTCTCCACGACTGCCCAAATTTGCACTGCCAATTTATCCGGAGACTGTGTGCCGTCCAGTACGCGAAACCGCTGGGGTTCCTGCTGGGCCAGTGCCAAAAACCCTGCCCGTACCCGTTGGTGAAACCCTAGGTCGGCGCGTTCCAAGCGGTCAGGTTCGCCACGTGTAGCAGCGCGGGCCAGCCCGACAGCGGGGTCGAGATCGAGCAGAAACGTCAGGTCGGGTTGCAGGCCGCCCGTTGCCGCTTGCATAATTTGGGTCAGCAACCCCGCATCCAACCCTCGCCCCGCGCCCTGATAGGCCAGACTGGAATCGGCGTAACGGTCACACACCACCACTTCCCCCCGCTCCAGCGCAGGCCGGATCACTTGGCCCACCAGTTGGGCACGACTGGCCGAATACAACAGGAATTCGGGGAGGGGATCGACTTGCAGGTCAGGCTCCAGCAACACCACCTGCCGAATCCGCGTACCCAGCGGTGTGCCGCCCGGTTCGCGGGTCACGATGTGGGCCACGCCAGCCGCCTGTAATTGCTCTACCAGCTGCGCAATCTGGGTGGTTTTGCCCGCCCCTTCCGGCCCCTCGAAGGTGATGAACAGGCCGCGAGACTCAGGACTCACAGACCTGTAGGGAGGTGCAGGAATTGCCAGGGCAGGCCGAATTCATCCTCCAGGCGGGCCGCCAGCGCACGCACGCCGAAGACTTCGGTTTCGTAATGTCCGGCGTAGACCACGTTCACGCCGTATTCGAAAGAATCATGAAAGTGCTTGTGTTCGGGTTCTCCGGTCAGCAGGGTATCGAGGCCCATCGCGGCGGCCTCGGCCACTGCGCCCGCGCCGCTGCCACTGACGATGCCGAGGCGGTGGACGTGCGGAATGCCGCCGCCGTGTACCAGACAGATTTCCCCGGTCAGCTTCTGCACCCGATCTGCAAAGTCCTGAAGGCTCTGCACGAAGGGCAGCTCTCCAGCCAAACCGATCTTGTGGCCCTGCCAGTCGCCAAAAGGCTCCGTGTTTTGCAGGGTCAGGGCGCGGGCCATCATCGCGTTGTTGCCGACTTCGGGGTGGGCGTCCAGCGGAATGTGGGCGGCGTAGAGGTTCAGGTCGGCCATCAGCGCGGTGCGAACCCGCAGGCGGTGTGGCCCGGTAATGGGCAGCGGCTCGCCCCAAAACAGCCCGTGATGCACCAGCAGGATGTCTGCGCCACTGTCGGCGGCTTCCTGCAAAGAGCGGGCGCTGGTGTCTACGCTGGCGGCCACGCGCCGGATCATGTCGGTGCCCTCGATTTGCAGGCCGTTCATGCTGGGGTCAGGGAGTGCGCCCACGTTCAGGTACTCGTTCAGCCAGCGCACCAGCACGTCACGCGGCACTTCGCCCCGCACAGGCTGGGCAGGTGTGGAGGTAGAGGAAAGATCGGTCATGCCTGCATTCTAGGCCGGGGTGGGCGGGACAAAGGGTGGGGGATGTGGGGTTGAGCTTATAGGCGAACCCCCCCGTTGCTTTGCAACGCCCCCCCTTAGAGGTGGGGACTAAAAGCTTTTGCTCTCCCCTTGAGGGGGGCTGGCTGCGCAGCAGACTGGGGGGTTCGCCCACAAGCTCAGCACCCAACGCCGCGTGCCTTAAACTGCCCCCATGTTGCTGTACGGACGGAATCCGGTGCTGGAAGCCATCGCAGATGGGCGCGTTGCCGAAGTAGTGGTGGCGCGGGGCGTAGAAGAATCGTTTATCAAGGAACTGAAGGCTTTAGACGTGCTGGTGCGGTTTACCTCGCGTATAGAGATGGATCAGATGGTGGGCACGACGCAGCATCAGGGCGTGGTGGCCGAAGTGGAAGACCTGAAATGGGCCAGCGTGGACGACATTTTCGAGCGGGCCGAATCGAGGGGCGAACCGCTGTTGATCGTGCTGCTGGACGGCATTACTGATCCGCGTAACTTTGGGGCCATCATTCGTTCGGCAGAGGTGTTGGGCGCACACGGCGTGGTGGTAGAAGAGCGGCGGAGTGCGCCCCTGTCGCCTGTGGTGGCGAAAACTGCGGCGGGTGCGGTGGCGTACCTGCCTGTAGCGCAGACCAAAAACCTGCCGCGCTTTATAGACGCCCTTAAGGAAGACAACGTGTGGGTGTACGGCGCAGCGGGCGAGGCCGCGCAAGACATTGGCCGCACCGATTTCTCGGGCAAATTGGCGCTTGTTATCGGTGCCGAGGGCGAGGGCTTACGCCGTCTGGTACGCGAAAAGTGCGACGTGTTGGTCAAGATTCCCACCAGTGGGCGCGTGCAAAGTCTGAATGCGTCGGTGGCGGCGGGCATTTTGCTGTATGAGGCGACGCGGAATCGAGGCGGCAAGGAGTGAGCGCCCCCGCCAATTGGCAAGTCCAGAGCATCTCCAGCCCCGCCCTGACGCTGGAAATCCTGCCAGAGGTGGGGGCCAGCATCCTGAATTTGCGTGCCGCGTCGGGCCGCCCGGTGATGCGCCGGGTAGCACTGGAAGCTGTGCAGACCAGCAGCCAGAGCGCATGCTTTGCGCTGCTCCCCTACAGCAACCGGATTCGGGATGCCCGCTTTGAATTCGGCGGCGAAACGGTGCAACTGCGGCCCAATACCAAAGACGGCTTGTCTCAGCACGGCGACGTCAGAAATCGCCCGTGGACGGTGACGCGGGCCAGCGATTCCCACCTGATCTGCGACTTCGACAGCCGGGACGTAGCTGATCTGAACTGGCCTTGGGCTTTTACCGGGCGCATGGAATACCGCTTGCACGGGCCGCATCTGGATATCAGTGTGACCCTGACCAACGTGGATTCACGCCCGGTTGCTGCGTCGGAAATGCCCGCTGGCATGGGGTTGCATCCCTATTTTGCCCGCACTCAGGACGGCCTAGAGCCGCTGCTGACCTTTGACGCCGCGCTGACCTACGACACCGACGAGCGCAATTTGCCCACCAGCGGCGCGAGGCCCGTGCAGCCTGCCGAGGATTTCCGCACGCCCACCGCCGTTGGCACGCGAACCCTAGACCGCGTGTATACCTCGTGGGATGGCATTGCTCGCCTAGATTGGTCGCCTGAAAGTAGCCCCCACAGCGCCCTGATTCTCACCGCCGACAACGTGTTCTCCCATTTGGTGGTGTTCACCGCCCCAGATGGCAGCCTTGCCCTAGAACCCGTGTCGCACGCCACCGACGCCTTTAATTTAGCAGCGCAGGGCATCGGTGGCACGGACATGAAAACGCTCCTGCCGGGGCAAAGTCTGGCGGGAGCGGTGCGGATAACGGTGGAAGGTGAGTGGTGATTAGGTAAGCCGTGAATGGTCAATAGCGAGTGGGGGAAGAATCTAAAAACTGCGCTTACTCAGTTTTTCTCCCCTCGCCCCTTGTGGGAGAGGGCCTTGCGGAGCAAGGGGTGAGGGGGCCACCGGGTAAGCGAACCCACTCTACACAGCCATTTCCCACCACACTCTACCTACCCTCTGGCGATCAGAATCCCCTGACGATCCCGCACTTCTAGGCCCGCTTGAAGCCGTTGCAACGCGAGCAGCAAATCATCGGTCTCGCGCAACACTTCGGGGCCGTGATCGGTGGGCAGCACGATTCGGTATTGGGCGGGGGCACTCGGGGGCGTCCAGCGTTCCCCGCTGTCTTCCTTGACAAAGGCGCGTGACATCTGTTTATTGTGCGCCAGACGGATGAAACGGGCATTTGCAGAACGTAACGAAAGCTTGAGCGTCGTCCCCAATGCTTTTCCCACTGACGACTGACCACTCACTACTTACGTTTTTACTGATCCAAATCCGGCACACTGCGCCTCGCTGCCAGCTTAATTTGCGCTTCTCGGCGTTGCTCGCCGCGCTGATACCCCAGCGTAATGGTGTCGCCAATTTCGGCGCGGCGAATCTGGTTGATGACCTCACCCGCGTCACGGGTACGCACGCCGTTGACGGTCAGAATCACGTCTCCGAGGCCTGCCAGATTTTCATTCTCATCGAAAGTGGCTCCCTGCAACCCTGCGCGGGCGGCGGGACTGCCATTGGCGACGCGGGCCACCACTGCGCCGGGCGGATTGGTGATTCCACTATGACGGTCATCGAACACGAGGCCCACCACAGGCGTATCGCGCTTGACTCCGGTTCTGAGGGCCGTAATCAAGTCGTTGCCCTCGGTCACGGGCACGGCGTAACTGGTGCGCGTCTGGCCGCTGGTATCTACGCGGATATAGCTGATGACGCCGATAGCCTGCCCATTGCCGTCGATGATTGGGCCGCCGCTGTCGCCGGGGGCGAGGGGAGCGGTCATTTCCAGTGTGCCCTGCGGAAAATCGGCGCGGCCTGCATCGGCATTAAGGCGCAGCAGGCGGCCCCGGCGCGGTTGCAAAAAGTCTCCGCCGCTGTTGCCAATCGCCAGCACCGTTTCGCCCACACGCGGCGGACGGGTGGCGAGGTTGTAGGCCGGAAATGGCCCTTTGCCCTGCACCTGCAACAAGGCCACATCGGCATCGGCATCGAAGGCCGTGACCCGCGCCGAGTAAGAGCGGCCCGACAAAGTACTGATCTGGAAGAGTTGGCCTTCTGCAACCACGTGGTAGGCGGTCAGGACTTGCCCCGTGTCGCTGATAAAAAAGCCGGTGCCGAGGCCCGCCGTGTTGCGGGCACTGTTCACGCTTTCTACGCGCACGGTGGCGGGGCGCAGCTTCTCGAATAGGGCGCGGGTGGTTTCGGGCAACTGGTTGGGCAGCGCACTGGTCTGGGCAGGCGGCACAGACAGCACAGGCTCGCTGGTCTGCTCTGGCAACAAATAGGCACCGAGCGCAAGAATCAGGAGGACAGGTAACCACGGCGAGAATCGCACAGGCTGATTCTAGGGCGGCACAGTAAAAAATAAAGTGGGAGAAGGCACCGGGCAATTCAGCCCTTCATTACCTTGCTTGACAAGATAGCTGAGGGCGACTACCTTAGTAAGCAAGTATCTGAGGAAATCCGTCAGTGGCGAGTGGTCAGTAGTGAGTGGGAAGGGCGTGCCGAACGCAGCTTGAGCGTCATTTTCAACAAAACTGTTTAGAGGGGAGAACCGCTGATGAATCCGCTGAAATCCGGCACGCTTGACTTGGCTTTACTGGCCGCCCTGAGCGAGCAACCGCGCTACGGGCTGGACATTCTGAAGTACGTGAACGAGCGCAGCGGCGGCCTGTTCGACCTACGCGAGGGCAGCCTGTACCCGGCGCTGCACCGTCTGGTCAAGGCGGGCTGGGTGGAAAGCGACTGGCAACCCAGCGACAAGGGCGGCGCACCCCGCAAGGTCTACCGCCTGACCGATGAGGGCGCGGCGGCCCTGAGCAGCAAGCGGGCCGAATGGCAAACGCTGCGCGGCGCACTGGACGCCCTTTTGTTGCGTAGGCTCCGGCAACCGGCATGACCCGCCGCCTGGGCCGAAGCCGCCGCCTGCTGAGCATAGACGCCTACATTCACCGCGCCACCTTGGGCTTGCCCAAAGCCGAGCGCCTGGACGCCGCCGCCGAACTGCGGGCGCATTTGCTGGAGCGCACCGCCGAACACGAAGCGCAGGGCTTTAGCCGCGAGGAAGCCGAGTTTTTGGCTGTAAAAGGCATGGGCGACCCACAGCCCGTGAACCGCAGTTTGCTGGGGCACGCGCTGACGCACAAAGCGGGTTGGCTGGCACTGGCCGTGTTATTGGCAGGCGGCGGCGGGTGGTGGGCGTATAGGGAGTGGATGCCGCCCAAAGAAGGCATCGCTTTTGAGGCCGCCACGCCCGCCGACATTGCCCGCCTGTTTGCCACTCCAGACGCCCCACGCGGCCAGTATCAGGCGGCCACCGTGACTTATCCGCATGGAACGCAAGCGGTGGTGTATGCCAATGTTGCTAGCAGGGACGACAAAGTTGGTAGCGAAGCGTTGTTTATAAGTGTAAACGACATCAAGGACTTGCAAGAGCAGAACTTCCGGGGCCGTATTCCAGGCAGTTACCGTTATCAGGAACGGTGGTTGATGGCGGTGCAACGCATGACCTGTAAGAGCGAACCTCGCGCCCGCTTGTACGTGACGGCTCAGACAGTCTCATCTCAATTCTGGGATAGCGGGGCTAATTCTATGAATGGCTCAGCATCTATCGTTGAAGATTGTAACAATCCCAGCGTCCTCCTCCGGCAACGAGGCGGGGAGTTTCCGGGTGTGGTTCCACCCGAAGGCGAGGGAGTTCTCCTGACTTCGGCTTCAGGCCAGTACACCTTGGCTCTCAATCAATGGACGGTACTCCGCCGCCTTGTGATTGATCCACTCGCTGACCCCAACACTGTTGGAATGCCTATGGACGGGTACAACAACGGATACAGCAAACAGGCTAGAGGAAGTTTCGTAGCCGTTCTCCCTCTCAGCCGCATTCCAACCCAAACGGACGGCGGCTACAGCTACGGCGCTGGTGTGGTTCAACTCAAAGGTGACACGCACCCTCTCCCACCGCTCCCGCCCATCGTTCCCGAACCACCCCGCGCCCAAACGCTACCCTGACCCCTATGCTCTACTGGCTTCTAAAATCTGAACCCGACGTGTTCGGCTACCCCGATTTGGTGCGGGTGGGCAAAGAGCCTTGGAACGGCGTCCGGAATTATTTGGCCCGCAACTATTTGCGCCAAATGGGGGCAGGCGACCTATGTCTGTTCTACCACTCCAACGCCAAGCCAAACGGCGTGGCAGGCGTGGCGCGGGTGGTGCGGGCGGCTTACACCGACGACCTGCAATTCGACCCAGAAAGTGCGTACTGCGACCCCAAAAGCTTGCCCGACAATCCGCGCTGGAGCATGGTAGACGTGTCGCCCGTCGCGGCTTTCCCAAGCCTGCTGACGCTGGACGCCCTGCGAGGGCTACCGGAATGGGCCGACTCGCCCCTGACCCAAAAGGGCACGCGCCTCAGCGTGATTCCGGTGACGGCGGCGCAGTTTAAGGCGGCATTGGAAGCGGTGGGATTAGAGTTGGAGGAACTGAACGCGCCCTCCACATGAATGCCAAATAGTGTCATTTACCCATGCCCACCCGCATGCCTTGTCACGGTCTTGTCAGAGGCGGCGGCGCACACTGCAGGCATGGAACTGCTGCTGGCCGCCTTGGTTATCACCACTTCACTGCTGATCGCCTCGCAACAAGAGCGTCCCAAGCAGGTGCCTGTGCCGGTGCGTGTTTCCAACCGTCCCAAACGCTGAAGTACCCCCTTTAGACCTTCCACGGCGGGCCAAGCCTCCGCCCGCACCCTAATTGCCCCGCCTGCCCTCTCCTCCTCCGGGGCAGGCGGGTTTTTGTGCTGTGTGAGGAACCCGGAACCTTATCCGGCGTGCGGGCGCTACAGTAACGCCGAGATGACAGACGCCCGTACCCTTTACCCCCTCGGCGACCAATTGGGCAGCGTAACCCTGATTCAGCACGCGGGCGACGACAAAATGATTGCCAACGCCGCACGCGTTTCGTTCGGCGGCGACAGCGACGCGCCCCTGAATGCCCGCGACGAAAAGCTGATTCGCTACCTGCTGCGGCATCAGCACGGCTCGCCTTTTGAACACAACATGATTACTTTTAAAGTGATTTGCCCGATTTTTGTAGATCGGCAATGGGTTCGTCACCGGGCCGGAGTCTCCAAAAACGAAACGTCGGGCCGTTATGTGGAGCAGCAGGAGCGTAATTTTCAGCCCCCTAGCTTCCGGCGGCAGGCTCCCAGCAACCGCCAAGCCAGCGTAGAAGACGACGGCACGCTTGATCAGACAGAGGCGGCGCGGGTGTGGGAGGAAGCGTGGAAGGCAGCTTACGGCGCGTACCAGACGCTTCTGGGCCTCGGCGTGACGCGGGAGCAGGCACGGGGCGTGTTGCCGCAAAGCTTGTATACGGAGTCGTATTACACCTTCAATGTGCGGAGTTTGCTGCACTTTATCGGCCTGCGCGACCACGAGGGCGCACAGTATGAAATGCGGCTCTATGCACGCGCCTTAGCAGAGTTGGCCGAGCCGCTGTTTCCCGTGACCTTCCGCGAATGGCGGGCGTTGGTGGCCGAGCAAGCGCATTGAGTCAGGTAGTGGGCGGTAAGCAGTAGAAAAGGTGTGCTGGCCGCTTGATCTCTGGTTTGCCCGAGTAATCAACTCTCAGCGCCGCAATAAATGAACTGCGTCTAGGTAGGTCTGCGGTCAATAGCCCCCCGCCTATACTGCACAGCGTGTCTGTTCTTTGGTTGAATCAGCGGCCTACCGTCTGGTCGCGTCTGACCTCGTTTGCGCTGCGTGCGGCGGGCTGGGAATCCCTGATCGCGCCTCCACCGGGGCCAAAATTTGTGGCTGCTGCCGCTCCTCACACCAGCAACCTTGATTTTTTTCCTGCCCTGCTGTGGCGTTGGGGAACCCGGATTCCGGTGCATTGGGTGGGCAAAAAAGAACTATTCCAGTTTCCGCTGGGGCTGTTTATGCGGGCGGTGGGCGGCCTCCCGGTCAACCGTCAGCGGGCGGGCGGCAATTTTGTGGATGCCGTGGTGGCCCTGATTCACAGCCAAAAAGAAATCGTATTGGTGGTGGCCCCCGAAGGCACACGCAAACGCGGCCAGTACTGGAAAACCGGGTTTTATTACATGGCGCTGGAAGCGGGTGTGCCGCTGGGTGTCATTGCGCTGGACTGGCAGCACAAACGCGTCGGTATCATCGGTTACGTGACACCCACAGGCGATATAGACGCCGATTTTGCTGCAATCCGCGAGATGCTCAAGGATGTGCGGGGCCGCGTGCCTGCCTTCGAGACGCCGATTGTTCCCCGGCCTAAAGACGCGGGTAAGGCTTAGCCAGACGGACAGTACAAGGGGCCAACCTAAGCTCAGGCTGACCCCTGCTAGCCGCTGAACTCAGCCCAACTTGACGAACATTGGCGGCTTGATGCCGATCATGCGGGCCATCATCCACACCTGACCTTTGTGGTGTGCTTCGTGCGTGATCAGCATGTCTACGAGGACGGCAATCGGCATTTCGCGGCCCCCGAATGCGGTCACGCGGCGGCCCAAATCTTCGTTGCTGAGGGCACCAATAGCGCTCAGGGCGGCGTCGGTGGTGTGCTGAAGGCGGGCACGGGCGGCGGGCAGATCGGCGCTGGGAGCAGGCAACGCGCCGGGAGCCTCACCCTGCAACATCGCCAACATGCGCTCGCTACTGCCCGACAAGTGGTCGGCCAACGCCACAAAGCTCATGCCGCCTTCCCACGCCGCAAACTGGGCCTGATCGTCGGGCAGTTCAGCGTACAAGTCCATCAGGGCGGCGCGGTGGCCGTGCAGGGCGCGGGCCAACAGAGCGGCGCGGGACGGAGCGGCGGTGGGTGCAGAAGTAGGCGCAGTCATGGGCACACAATAGAGCCGCGCCGCCCACGACAACAGGGGCGGCGCGGCAAAAACGGAACCTAGAGCGGGCGATTCCTAAGCGCGTCACGGATTTCGGCCAATAGTTTTTCTTCATTGGTGGGTTCGGCCACAGCAGGCGTTTCTTCACGCTTGGCCCGTTCCAACATCCGGGTAAACGGCGTAATGACAAAGAAATACACCACCGCCGCCGTAATGATGAAGGTCAACAAGGCCGTCAGGAAGGTGCCGTACTTGAAGATGCTGCCGTTGATACTGAAGGTCAGCGCATCAAAGTTAGGCACGCCGCCGAAGATGCCGAGAATGGGCATGACCACACCTTGCGTAAAGGCGGTGACGACACCAGCAAAGGCTGCGCCGATAATCACACCGACGGCGAGGTCAACCAAGTTGCCGCGCATCAAGAATTTCTGGAATCCACTGAACATGAGAATAATCTTACACTTATTGGGAGGAAACTTGAAGGGTAGTCAGTAAATTGCTGTACGACAAGCAAGTGGGCGACAAGAAGACTGAACTTCCTGCCGCCCACTCCGTTTGCTTTCGGTTCAGCACTCAGAGACTTTAAGCCTGTCCGCGCATCCCTTGTTCGGCGACCTGAATCTGTACAGAATCAGCCTTGCCACTGTCCTTGACGGCGTGGGCGCTCATGCCCCACTGATGGCCGCTGCTGGTAGCCGCACTGAGGATCACGCGGGCCAACTCACCTAGCGTGGCCCCGCCCGCCTGCACGTCCATCTTAAATTCCTTGCGGAGTTCCGTCAGGCTGGTGTCGTCCAACATCAGTTCGGTGCCGTAGCGCAGCGTGGTGGGCGGCACCAACAGCAAGTCGGCCTCTCCGGGCTTGACGGCGTGCCGGAAACAGCGCCCGGTCAGCAGGCCCGCCACCGTCGTTACCTTGCCGAAGGTCTTGTTTTCCACGGCCCGCACTTCCAGCGTCAATCCTTCAATGGCCCGCAGCGGTTCTACGGCCAAATCCAGCGACTCGGCAAATAGTGCGCCAGTGGCGAGAATCACGCGCTTGGGGGCGGGCAGAGCAGTGGGCAATTCGGCGTCCAGCCCGCCCGTCAGGAAGTCGCGGATCATGCCCACGCCGTTTTCCAGCATCGGGAAGCCTTCGTATTCTTCCTCGCTGGGCAGCGGTTCTCCGGCCAACAGGTACAACTCGTCAGACGGAAAGATGAAGCGTGTGCCGCGCTCGTTCAGAAACTTCTTGCGCCAGATATTCAGGCGTTTCAGGCTGTCCTGCGCGTCTTCACGGGTAAACGTCCGCACATCGGGCAGGTTGGTACGGTGCGACGTCAGGCCAATCGGAACCACCGCCGCGCTCAGGACGTTGGGGCGGCTCGACAGGTACTCCACCGTATCGTCCAAATGCTCGCGGTCATTGCGCCCCGGCACCAGCACGATCTGGGTGTACAGGTCGATGCTTTCCAACCGCTCGATCATGCCGCGAATCTGCACGGCCTGCGGGTCTTTCACCTTCAGTTTCCACCAACGCATCAGGTCTTGGCGGAGTTCCTGATTGGCCGTATGCACCGACACGTACAGCGGCGACAGGTTCTCATCCAGAATCCGGTTGATGTCGCCTTCGGTGAGGTTGGTCAGCGTGACAAAGGAACCGTAGAGGAACGACAGGCGGTAATCGTCGTCCATGATGTAAAGGCTCTTGCGGAAGCCTCTGGGCATCTGATGCACGTAGCAAAAATCGCACTTGTTGGCGCACTTCTTGATGCCGTCGAACAGCACTTCCTCGAAGTCTAGGCCGGGGTCTTCCCACTCCACATCGAAGAAGAACGTTTCGCCTAGCCCCGGCTCCTGCGGCATAAACAGGCGGTGATGATCCTGCGCCGTGCCGGGAACGCCGGTCATGACTTGGGGGGCAGCCACCGGGCGGGCCATTTCCAGCGTCGCCTTGCCCTGCGACAGGGCGTGGCGGTAGGCCAGCACATCGGTCACGGCGGCCCCGTTGACGCGCAACAAAAAGTCGCCGGGGCGCACACCGGCACGCTCGGCAGGACTGCCCGCCTCGACGGTTTTGACGGGTGCGGGGTAGAGTTCTTCCGGTGTCAGTGGCGCTGGGTTGTGCAGGTCATTCGAATTGGCGACGGTCATCTGTTCTCCCTTCGGACTAGATCAATCCCTTCCGGCAGTGCCGTACCGGGCCGCCGCGAAACAGGGCAGCTTAACAGAACGAGGGGTGCTTGGGTGTGATGTGTGTCCCGGTTGGGGCGAGTCAGAAAGATAGCCTCACTGTTGCTCTCGCAGGGTGAAATTGTGGGTGAACCCCCCGTTGCTAGCGCAACGCCCCCCCTTAGAGGGGAGGACAAATGCTGTTGCGCTCCCCTTAAGGGGGGCTGGCTGCGAAGCAGACTGGGGGGTTCACCTTCCACCTCAATCCCTACCCCACCCCCATCAGCCGCCCCAGCCCACTGGAGGCCAGATCGCGCAGGCTGAAATCCATCTGAGAGGTCAACTCCGTGTCTGCCGTATTGATTTCGATGACCACGCCGCCACCTTTCTGGGTATGGCGGGCCAGCCCTGCCGCCGGATGCACAAGGCCACTCGTTCCCAAAATCAGCGCCACTTCTGCTTCATAAAACGCGACTTGGGCAGCTTCCAAGTCGGCTGGAGCCAGATATTCACCAAACCAGACGATGTGGGGACGCATGCGGTTTCCGGCAGGCGAGAGGGGCGGCGTGACCAGATCGGCGGGGGCGGGCAACGCGAACACTTCGCCCGTGACCTCATCGCGGGCGCTGGCAAGGCTGCCGTGTAGTTCCACCATCTGCCCGCCGCCTGTGCCGCTGCCTGCGCGGGCGTGTAGGCCATCTACATTCTGGGTGGCGAGGAAAAAACCTGCACCCTTTTCACGTTCGAGCTGTGCCAGCAGGGTATGTGCGGCGTTGGGCCGGGCGTTGGTCACATCGGCGTAGCGGCCCGCGTACCACTGCCACACCAATTCCGGGTCGCGGAAGTAGGCTTCTGGACTAGCCAAGTCTTCGGGCCGGAACCGCGCCCAATGTCCGGTTTGGGCGTCGCGGAAGGTGGGAATACCGCTCTCGGCACTCACGCCCGCTCCGGTCAGGACGGCCACCCGGCGAGCAGAAGCGAGGGCGGCGCGGGCCTGATCTAGAGTGAGCATAGGGCGGATTATTTCACGGCTGGCGGCTCAGCCCTGCGGAAACTCCACGAACTGGGGCGGCACATGTTCGCTGAGCCACACGCCGTTGGCGCTGACATAGAACAGGTGTCCGGCGGCGTGCATCTGGCTCGCCCGAATGGTCAGAACGACAGGAGAGCCGCGTCGAGCGCCAACTTTAGTCGCAGTGGCCGTGTCGGGCGAGAGGTGGACGTGGTGGCGGTTCATGGGCTTCAGTCCAGCGGCGCGAATGGAAGGCAGCGCGGCAGGAAACGTGCCGTGATACAGCACGGCGGGCGGCTCTGTGGGCAACAGATCGAGGTCTACGGGGACACTGTGGCCCTGATTGGCCCGAATCCGCTCACCCTCCAGACTGAACCGCTGTTTGTCGCTGGCGGCCACCACCCGCGCCACCTGTTCACGGCTCACGCCCAGATGCGCCAGCACAGGCGAAAGCGGCACCCAGCCCCCCGGCTGGAGCGTCAGGCCCGCCTCATGCGGCGCGTGCCGCAGCAAATACGACAGTTGGTGCGAGAGTTGTTTATCTGAAAGGTGTTTGTCGGAGAGGGGTTTGTTGGTCATGGGTTCAGTGTGCAGAAGTTGGGCGCAAGATGCATCTGCCGCGTGGCGGGACATGGGTAGGCCGGGTGGCGCAGTCAACCATCATTCTGAACGGCATAAAAAACCGCCCCCCGGAAGGAGCGGTGTTGGTGTTTTGATTTGGTAGGTAGAGCAATCGCTGTCGCTCACTCCCCCCACCCCGCTGCTTTCGCAGCGCCCCTCCCCCGCAAGGGGAGAGGGAGGAAAACACAGTCCAAAGCCGTGCTACACAGTCTTCTGGCCCTTAGACTCTTAGACTTTACTGCGCAACAGTCAACTTGACGGTGCTCAGAGCTTTGGCGCTGGCATCACCCAAAGGACGAACCTCGTAGGTGACGGTACCTTTGCCGGGGCGACTCTGGTAAGCCCAACCACAGCTTCCGTCGAGCTTGATGTCTTTGGTGCCGATCAGGCGTTCGCCACGTTTGATGGTCACGCTGTAGCCGGTGCCGCCGCCCACGCCGCCAAAGCGGAAGGGTTCTTTGACGGTTTGGCCGTCGGTGATGCTGAGGGTGTAATCCTTGGTGCAGACTGCGGCAGCGCCACCAGCAGAGGCGGTAGCAGCGGCGACAGTGGCGCTCACGGTGGTCAATTCGGTGCCGTCGCTGGCCTTCACGGCGTAGGTGTGTGCGCCTTCGGCGGGGCTGGGCACGTCTTTCGTCCATGTACCATCTGCGCCGACAGTCGCGCTGCCGAGGCTGACGCCGTCTTCAAAGACTTCTACGCTTGCTCCGGGCGTGCCCTTGCCGCTGAGGGCAAAGCCGCCTGCGGGCAACTTGGCGTCGGCAGCGGGGGTGGTGATGGAAAAGTCGGCGGCAGCAGGAACCGTGCCAGCAGATGCAGCAGCATCAGGAGCGGCGGTCTCCGTGTCAGCTTCGGTGCCAGTTCCGGTTTCAGTTGCTGCCCCAGCTTCCCCAACAGTGGCGCTCAGGGTGGCAAGTTCGGTGCCGTCGCTGCCCTTGACGGCGTAGGCCCGCGCTCCGGCAGCCGCGCCCGTCACAGGCAATGTCCAGTTTCCATCCGCGTCTACCGTCACTTTGCCTAGGCTGGTGTCGCCGTCGAACAGTTCGATTTCTTGTCCAGCCGTGCCTTTGCCGCTCAGGGCAAAGTCTCCGGCGGGAAGGGTTGCGCCCGCAGCGGGTTCGGTAATGGAGAAATCGCCTGTAGCAGCGGGAGTGCTGCCCGCAGGATCAGTGGCCGCACCGTCTGCGATGTTGACCTTGAATTCACTCTTGGCCGCGCTGTCTGCACCCGTGAGGCTGTAGGTATGCTCGCCCACGGTAGGTGCGGGAATGTTGGCCGTCCAATTGCCGTCCGTACCAACCGTCGTGGTGGCAACTTCTTGGCCCTGATCGGCAATGCTGATCTTGTCGCCCGCTCTGCCCGTGCCGCTCATGGTGAAGGCGGCGGCAGGCAAAGTGGAATCCGAGGTGGGGTTGGTGACCACGATGCCGCCCGCTGCGGCGCTGGTGGTGGTGCCTGTGGTGGCCGCAGGCTTACGGTTCACCAGCCAGCAACCGCCCAACAGGAGGAGGAGCGCCAGAGGAATGAGCCACCAAGGAAAGCCGCCGCGTTTGCGCTCGGTTTCCTTCACCACCACTGGGGGTGCCGGGGGCGTGACTGGGCGAGGAGGCACGGCAGCCGCATTCACCGATACACGGGGCGCAGCGGCAGCCACTGTGGTTGCCACTGCACCTGCACCCAGCAACCCACCCAAGCTGGAGAGGCCGGAAGGCAGCAAGCCCGCCAAGCTGCCGCCCATGCCACCCAGCAGGCCGGAGAATGCGCCCGCGCCGACGCCGCCTGTGCGGGCACGGTTGCCCAGCAAGCCCAGCACGAGTGGCGTCAGGATCGCCAAGAGCCGCCCAGCGTTCGCGCCGCTACCGCCCAGCGCCGTACCGAGTTTTCCGGTCACGGCTTCCACGTTACCGAAGAGTCCGCCCAGCAGCCCGCGCCCCTGCCCTTCCATGCGGGCAGTTTCGGCGGCGTCGTTCAGCAGGTTGGTGTTCAGGGTGCCGTCGGCTGCGGCGAGGTGACCCAGCGGGCGGGCCATGTTCAGCACGTCGTTTGCGCCCGATTCGGTGCGGCCCTTATTGACGAGGGCATTCAGCACGAGGGGCAACGCGGCGAGGGTGGCGCGGCTGGCCGTACTGCCGCCAAAGCCCGCCGATTTGCCCACTTGCTCGGCCACCGCAGGCGTAAATTGGCCCTTGATAAAGTCCAGCAGATTGCCGGAAGTGAGGGCGGCTCCGGCCAATCCCGCGGCCCCAGCAGCGGCCATTCCACCGATTGCGCCGAGGTTGGGCTTAGGCAGGTCAGGCGTGGCGATGTCGGTGGTGCCCAAGTTGATTTTGCCCAATTCCGGCACTTTCACTTCGGGCTTGCTCAGTTCCGGGAGACTCAGGTCAGGCTTGCTCAGTTCGGGCAATTTCACTTCGGACAGACCCACTTCCGGCAACTTCACTTCCGGCTTGTGCAGTCCGGCAGCCAACGCCCCGGCTCCGGCCAATCCAGTCGCCAATCCTGCGCCAATCAGCCCAGTTCCGGTAGCGCCCAGACCTGCGAGGCCCGCCAAGCCGCCCTTCATTCCCGGCAGCATGGTGGCTACGTTGCCCGCATTCAGGCCGCGCTGGCCCAAAAAGCTGAGCAACAGCGGCAGCGCCATTTGCATCAGGCGTTGTGCGCCGCTGTACAAGCCGCCGATGGCCCCAGCGTCGGTTTGGCCCACGCTGAGTTTGGCGGCTACCGTCTGCACGATCTTGTCGGCAGTTCCGCCCAACAGCACAGGCGAGAGCATTTCTCCGGCCCGCTCTAGGTTGCTGGCTCCATCGGCGTCGTTCAGGGCGTCCTGCACGCTGGCAAACCGGGGCAGATTCTGCACAGCTTCTACGACTTGCTCGCGGCCTTCAGAGGAAGCGGCGTGATCTACGAGTGCGTCGAGTTGTAGCGGCAAACCCTCGTGCAGCGCGGTGCGGGCCTGCTCTGGCGAAAGCTTGACGGCGCGGGCCAACTGCTCGGCAGCACCGTCGCCAAAATAGCTTTGAATCTGATCGAGTAAAGTCATAGAGTTCTCCTGTAATACGGGTCAAGTCGTGAGGGACAGTAGAGGTGAGGCCAGAAGGATGACCGAAACGAAGCGGATGTCGAACGGCCTAGATTGTAAAATATTTCACTGTACCGAGTATAATTGACCACCCAATCCCTAAAGGTTCGTCAGGAAAATAGGGTGGGCAGCGATCAGAGAAAACGGGCCAAGCTCGTTCACCGTACTGCCCACCCCTGCGCGGCTTGCACATGCAGCCATAAGCGATTGCTTAGGTTTGCCGGGGTCGGCCTGCTAGAGACACAGGGGGGCTTGACACGGCAGGATAGAAGGCATGAGTGCCCCCAACGATCACCCCCATCAGCTCAACGATCAGACCAGCAACCAGCCCCGCCGAATCCTGATCACCGGAGCTGCCGGAGAGATTGGCCGCGCATTGAGGACAGGTCTACGCGACTTTTTGGCTGATGCCCAGACCGTTTTGCGCCTCACCGACGCCCGCGATCTCGGCCCCGTGCAAGCTGGAGAAGAAGTGCAGCAAGCCGACTTGACCGACCTTGCCGCCATGCAAGCGGTGATGCAGGGTGTAAACGCCGTAATTCATTTGGGCGGAATTGCCGACGAAGACCGCTACGAGCGCATCCGGGACGTGAACATCGACGGCACTTATCATGTGCTAGAAGCGGCGCGGCAGGCGGGCGTGCGGCGTGTAGCCTTTGCCAGCAGCATTCACACGGTGGGAATGTATCCGCGCACGCCCATTGGCCCAAGCGTGCCCGTGCGCCCCGACACCCATTACGGCATCAGCAAGGTGTACGGCGAAGCACTGGGCCGCATGTACGCCGAAAAATTCGGGCTGCAATTCGTGTCGGTGCGGATTTGCTCGTTTCAGAAGGAACCACAAGACGCCCGCCACCTCTCGACTTGGCTGTCTCACCGCGACGCCGCCCAACTGTTTGCCCGCGCCGTCACCGCACCTTCCAGCGCCCTGCCAGACGGCTTCCGAATCGTGGCAGGCATCAGCGCCAACACGCGCCGCTGGATGACCGACGAAGGCTGGAGGGAACTGGGCTACGCGCCGCAAGACGACGCCGAAGCTTTTGCGGACGCGGTAGGCCACATTCACGGCGACCCGGCAGACATCACCGAGCAGCGGCAGGGCGGGATTTTTGCCGCGCCGGACTACGTGGGCTTGGCAAGTCAGGAGCAGAAATGAAGCCCCAGCACACGGAACGGATTTCCAGCGGCAGCCCTTGGGAAGACGTGGTGGGCTATTCGCGGGCGGTGCGGGTGGGCCAAATCGTGCATGTGGCCGGAACCACCGCCACCCTGCACGGCGAGGTTCAGTGCGTGGGCGACGCGGCGGGCCAGACCCGCGTGATCCTGAATATCATTCGCGCGGCGCTGGAACGCCTCGGCGGGCGTATGGAAGACGTGGTACGCACCCGGATGTACGTGACCGATATAGGGCAGTGGGAAGCAGTGGGCCGCGCACACGGCGAGGTGTTTGCCGACATTCGCCCCGCCGCCAGCATGGTGCAGGTGGCCGCCCTGATCGACCCGGAACATCTGGTAGAGATTGAAGCCGAAGCGATTTTGCCGCTGCCGAGCGTGGATTCTGTCCTATGAATGGTATCGAAACCCGCCTGCTGGGAGCCGATCCGCCCACCGTGACGCGCCTCGGCTTAGGGTTGGCGGCACTGGGGCGGCCCGGTTACATCAACGTAGGACACGGGGCCGACTTGGGTGCCGAAAAGTCGGTAGAGGCGATGCGGGCCAACGCTCACGCCATGCTGGACGAGGCTTGGGCGGCAGGCATCCGCTACTTTGACGCCGCCCGCAGCTACGGACGCGCCGAAGAATTCTTGGGCAGTTGGCTTGAAACCACCGCCCACGCCGCCACCGTAGGTAGCAAATGGGGCTACACCTACACCGCCAACTGGCGCACCGATGCCGACCAGCACGAGGTCAAAGACCACACGCGGCCTACGCTTGAGCGCCAGTGGCCCGAAACGTTGGCCGCCCTGCGCCGCACGCCCGACATTTATCTGATTCATTCGGCCACGCTGGAAACGGGCGTGCTGGACGACACTAGGGTATTGGCACGCCTATCAGAGTTGGCCGAATCCGGCGTGCGCGTGGGCCTGAGCCTCAGCGGGCCAACTCAGGCGGCGACGTTGCAGCGGGCGCTGGCTGTGCGCGTGGACGGCGTGAATCCCCTGAGTGTAGTGCAGGCCACTTGGAATCTGCTGGAGCCTTCGGCGGGCGCGGCGTTGGCACAGGCTCACGCGGCGGGCTGGGGCGTGGTGGTCAAGGAAGCCGTCGCCAATGGCCGCCTGACGGCCCGCGCCACCCTGCCCCAAGTGGTGACCGACCTGTGCGCCCGCCTGCACACCACACCCGATGCTTTGGCTTTAGCTGCCGCCCTCGCGCAACCTTGGGCCGATACCGTCCTCAGCGGCGCAACCACCCAGCAGCACCTTCGCAGCAACCTCAGCGCCCTAAATTTGGAACTGGGGCTAGGGGAGCTGAACGCCTTGCAGGACGCAGCGCAAGCTCCGGCGGCGTACTGGCAGGAGCGGGCGGGCATGGTGTGGAATTAGGGAACATCTTTCGGGAAAGTGCGGCCAGACAACCGCAGAGCGGTAGGTGGCCCTTGCCAACTGGTTTGCTTCAAGCGCATAGGGCGTGACCCAACAGAGTGGCCGAGGGAATACAAACCCAAAGAACCAGTGCGTGTAAAAACTATCCCGCCAGCGCGCAAATCTACAGTCAGACTCCCGTCGTACCACTTTGTCAAATGGAATCCAAGACCACGCGAATGAAGGAACGTCCGAAACCGCGCATAGCTCCATGTTGACACGGTTCTCGCCCATGTCGCATCGAATACCCCAGCCAATCGCAGACGGCGCTGCTTCAAATGCTGCCACTTGTACCGCAAACTGAGATAATCGAGTACACCGTCATTAAAGGTGAGTTCCAACCACTCTCCATACAACAGGATCTCAAAGGGTGGAGGTACTGCCTGTGGGTTGCTTGTGCCGTCCGGCTCGCCCACCAAATCAATGACGTTTTGCCGCGTCATACCGGGCCTGATCAATCCAAGCTCACCCCGTTCAAGGAAACTGAGCAATGCAAGCACCTCATGTTCCGTGATCTTGCGTCGCCCTGTTGCTCGCCCTCTGGAAGCCTTCACACCAAATTTTACGCCGAACGGTCTCGGGCCACATCAGCCCACAATTCCACCTCTCCCCTACTCCTTTTCCCCCTCCGCCAACGCCTGCAATGCCGCCCGCAATCCCGGCAATTCATGGCGGGCGGTGTGCCACAGCAACTCGGTATCTATTCCAAAATAGTCGTGTGACACGAGATTACGGATATCGCGCAGCAGCACCCACGGCACTTCCGGGTGCGTGTCCTGAATCCGCTGCGGAATGAATTTGGTGGTCTCCCCTAAGCGGGCGAGGTTGTGCAGCACGGCGTCTTGGGCCTGTTCGTCGGCCAGAAAGGTGGTCAGCGTGTGCGGGAACGTAAAACGCTCGACGCGGTCTAGAGCCTCCAGCAGATCGAACACCCGCCAACGCCACCGCTTCACGCCCACGCGGGGCGGAGTGGGCAGCCCAGCATTCATCACATCCACGCAATCAGCCAAAATCTCACGCCTCAGCGCAGGCTTTAGGCCGCCCTCGGTCAGCACGTCCACGCGGCGTTCCAGCAAATCTTCGAACAGGTCTTTGACGCGCATGAGTTGGAGTAGGCCTGCTGGCGGCGCAGGACTGGGCGCGAAATCCACCAGCAGATCCACATCCGAATCGTTCCGCGCCTGCCCCCGCGCCACGCTGCCGAACACCCGCACCCGCACGACGCCGAGCGCCTGCCACTGGGCCGCGTTGGCTTGCAGAATGTGGGCCACATCGTACAGGCGCAAGTCGGGGAACAAGGGGGCGGGTTGGGTCACGACTGGAGTGTAGAGGGTGGATCGTGGGAAAAGCGCGGCGGGAGAGAGCATTAACGTTCTCAGGTTTGGGTTCGGCAACCCAACTGAATATTAAATTCACATCGCCACGACGCCTGCTCCCACTCACGACTCACCCTAGAGTGCGTCTGAAAACTCTGTCATTAAGGCTAGGGAACTGCAGCGGAGTACGCTGAAGAATGGACAGAGCAGCGTACAACACGGATTTGACCGATGCAGAATGGGCGGTTCTTGCTCCATTGTTCCCACCTCCGGCGACCACAGGACGACCACGCAAGTGGTCGTTCCGTGAGATTCTCAACAGCATTTTTTACGCGGTGCGTGGTGGTCAGGCTTGGCGGCTCATGCCCCATGACTTGTTGCCTTGGGAAACCGCGTATTTCTACCACCGCGTGTGGCGACTCCAAGGCTTCTGGGAACACTTGCATACGACACTGCGGGAACAAGTGCGCGTCCAAGCTGGGCGTGACCCCACGCCCAGCGCCGCCATCATTGACAGTCAATCCACGAGAACGACCGAGGCAGGAGGCCCACGAGGCTACGATGGCGGCAAAAAGATCAACGGGCGCAAGCGGCACATTCTGGTCGATACCCTGGGCTTGGTCATGGGTGTTGTCGTGCACCCAGCCGACATTCAAGACCGCTCCGGGGCGGTCTTGCTGTTCAATTCAGTCAGGAACCTGTTCCCACGCATGAAGCACGTTTGGGCGGATGCAGGGTATACCGGGAAGCTGGGCAAAGCCTTGAAAGACGCTCTGGGCTGGGATCTAGAGATCGTCAAACACCCTTGGTCTGGGAACCTCACGACTTGGGGCCCGGTTGATCGACCGCCGCCACCGATCCACGTCCCCGCTGGGTTTGTGGTCTTGAAACGCCGATGGGTCGTCGAGCGGACGTTCGCCTGGTTCGGGAAGTCGAGACGGATGAGCCGTGATTTCGAAGCACTGGCGGAAACCACCGAAAATCTGGTCTACGAAGTGATGATTCGGCTCATGGTTCGCCGCCTCGCGACAAAGTGAAGGGAAGTCCGTACCAGACTGACTTCCCTAGCCTTCACCCGTCTTGCTGACAGAGTTTTCAGACGCACTTTAACCACTCACGGCGCGTCAGCGCCCTACACTTTCCCCAATGATTCTCGCCATAGGAAACGACCTGATCGAAGTAGAGCGCATCCGGGGCGTGCTGGCGCGGGAAGGGGCGCGGACCGAGCGGCTGTTTCATCCTCTAGAGTTGGCGTACTGCGCGGGGCTGGCCGACCCGGTGCCCAGTTTCGCGGCGCGGTTTGCGGCCAAGGAAGCCTTTCAAAAGGTGTGGCCCCGTCCGCATGGGTGGCGCGACGTGTGGGTAGAGCGCGAGCGCACGCCGGACGGCCCGTTTCCGTTTGCGCCACCTATTTTAGGCTTCGCGCCGCACATCGCTGCCGAGATGCAGGAGCGCGGCTGGGTGGCCCACCTGAGCCTGACGCACACGCGGGAACACGCGGCGGCAGTGGTCATTCTGGAACAGCGGTAAGCAAACCTTTATCACGCCGCCACACACCCCCTAATCGTCACCCCGCTGACATGACCGCCGCCCGCGAGCGCTTACGCTAGGCCATGAATCCCATTCGCCCGCACGCTGCCGGAGCATTGCTGCTGGTCTTGACGGCTACCGCGCCTGCCGAGGCCCAAAAAACGCCCGCCGCTGCCGCCCCCACCGCCGCAGAAAAGACAGCCCTGACACGCGGGCGCACTCTGATGAAAGAGTTCTACGCGGTGAAGCTGGATAATTTGTGGAACGCCTTTAATGCCGATGTGCGCGGGCAATGGGGCACGCTGGCGGGCTTCCGGCAGTTTCGGGAAACGGGCGTGCGCGACTTCGGCGCAGAACAGGAAGTGGTACGGGAACGGACGTTCACGCGGGCAGGCGTGACCTATTACATTCGCAGCGCTGCGTTTCAGAAGGCTCCCAAGTTGGTCTGGGCCTTGACGGTAGGCTTTGACAAAGCCGGGAAAATCAGCGCCTTTGGCATCGCGCTGGAGCAAGACCGGACAGAAGACCAAGTGGCGCGGGGGAGTATTGGCCGGAATCAGTGACGTGTGATGGGTGGGAAGGCGTCTAATACGGGCTCCGAATAAAAAGCTTTAGAATAGGGGGATCAAACAGACCCTCTTGACGGCCCCCCTGGCACACGATGCCGAAGTCTTCTGGCAGCTCTACACCGCGAGCTCCTGTGCCGTGGAACGGCGCAGGGCGCACTTCTTCGCGCTGCTCGCCGAAGGGCGGCGACCGAGCGAGGTCTTGCACGTGACCCGGTACAGTCAGTTCACCGCCTATGAACTCATGGCGCGGTATCGCGAGTTGGGTCTGGCGGGGCTGCGCGATGGGCGCCAGGGCAATCGGGGCGCACCACGCGTGCTGACCGCGGAGGAGCAACAAGCGCTGGCGACTCAATTGCAGGCGGATGTTGAGCAGGGCATCGTGTGGTCGGGCAAAGACGTGCAGACCTGGGTGCTCGAGCAGTTTGGTAAGACGGTGGACTTGGGCCGTACCTCTGAATTCATGCGGGCGGCGGGGTTCTCCCCACAAAAACCCCGACCCCGTCACGTGAAAGGTGATGAGGCGGCCAAAGCCGACTTCAAAACAAAGGGCTAACGGAGACGCTCCGCCGTGCGGAGCGTCTCCATCCTCGGGTGTCCCTGTGGTGCTTGGACGAACACCGGTTGGGTCTCAAACCGATTCGCCGACGGGTCTGGGCGCCCACAGGTCAACCGTTTACCTGTCCGGTCAAGCCCGCTTACGAATGGCTTTATCTGTACGCGTTCGTCAATCCAGAAACCGGCGAGAGCCGGTTCTGGCTGGTGCCCGTCCTGAACAAACAAGCGTACAGTGCCGTCATGACGGCGTTTGCCCACAGTGTCGGCGCGGGCGCCGACCATCACGTGCTCGTGGTCCAGGACGGCGCCGGTTTCCATGTCCCTGCCGAGCAGGGACAGCCCCCAGGCATCCAGACCGTCACGCTGCCCCCCTACGCCCCAGAGTTGCAGCCCGCCGAGCGGCTCTGGGCGCTCACCGACGCCACCGTGGCTCATCGGGCATTCGACACGCTGGACGATTTCTCTGACGTGCTGGCCGACCGCTGCGCCTGGCTCGAAACACAGCCGGACCTCCTCACCCAGCACACCCTCTTCCACTGGTGGCCTCTCTCAACCAACTAATCGGAGTCCGTATAAGGGTATAAAGGGTATAAGGAAGGGCAAGGGCCGAAGCGGAAGCCCGTTCCAACCAGCAACCGTCCCCGGCCCAGCACCTTAGACCCTCGACCTTTAGACCCTTAGACGCCTCTCCGTCCATCCCCACCGGACACCCCAGCACCGTACTTTTCCCCGTGCCTACCACCACACACGACTTGTTTCACCACCCAAACTGGTGAATCTGCACGCAAATACAGCCCCTTCACACCTTGGGCAGTGGCGCTGTGGGCGTACAATTCTGGATGTGAACGCTTTAGCGGGACAACTTGAAGCTGCTGGGCAAGCGAATATGGGCGCGTTTGACGTGCTTGATTTGGGCGTGATGCTGTACCGGGAAGCGTGGGACTTGCAAAAGGCGCACCATGCGCGGGTGGCGGCGGGCGGGCGGCCTGCGCTGCTGCTGCTGGAGCATCCGCCTGTGCTGACGCTGGGCCGCAAAGCGCGTGAGGGCAGCAATATCGTGGTCACGCGGGAGTATCTGGCCGCGCAGGGCATAGAGGTGCTGGAGGTAGAGCGCGGCGGCGACGTGACCTATCACGGCCCCGGCCAACTGGTGGCCTACGCGATTTTTCCGGTGGGGCGGCGGGTTGCAGACTTTTTGCGCCTGCTGGAAGGCGCCACCCTGCACGCCCTGACCGCGCTCGGTCTGCCCGACGCCCGCCCCAATCCCGGTTACGCGGGCGTGTACGTGAATCCGCGTGAAGTGAACGGCCTGAGCTACGAGCAAAAAATCTGTTCTTTTGGCGTGGCGGTGCAGAAGAATGTGGCGTTGCACGGGCTGGGCCTGAACGTGACCACCAACTTGCAACACTTCGACCTGATCGTGCCGTGTGGCCTGAGTGGCACCCACATGACCAGCGTGCAGCGCGAATACCAATTACGCGGCATCGAACGCACGGCCAGTATTGCCGAGGCCAA
This sequence comes from Deinococcus sp. Arct2-2, assembly GCF_004801315.1. Lineage (GTDB taxonomy): Bacteria > Deinococcota > Deinococci > Deinococcales > Deinococcaceae > Deinococcus. The sequence goes on along the minus strand of NZ_SSNW01000006.1, from coordinate 37,517 downwards.
AGCCGCCCTGATCTCTGCCTTCCACACCACTTTTGCCGCTTACGACTGGACTTTACCGGACATTCCAACTGCTTCTCCAACTCTCAACCAACCCCTACAGGGAGCCAACGCATGACGCACGAACCAAGCAACCCAGCCGCCCCCGAACCCAAATTCATCAAAAACGGCATCTACCGCAAAGACAGCGTGCCTGTGCGCGACAAGAAACCCGACTGGCTGAAGGTGACCATTCCCACCGGGCAGGTGTTCGGGGAAGTGCGGAAAATCGTGAAGGAACACCGCCTGCACACGGTCTGCGAGGAAGCGATGTGCCCCAACATCGGCGAATGCTGGAGCCGGGGCACGGCCACCTTCATGCTGATGGGCCATATTTGCACCCGCGCTTGCCGCTTTTGCGCGGTAGACACGGGCAATCCGATGGGCAAACTGGACTTGGACGAACCCGCTGGCGTGGCCGACTCTGTGCGCCTGATGGGATTGAAATACGTGGTGCTGACCAGCGTTGACCGCGACGATTTGCCCGACGGCGGCGCGTATCACTTTGCCAAAACCGTGCAGGCCATCAAGCGCGTGAATCCCGAAACCCGTGTGGAAGCCCTGACGCCCGACTTTGGCGGCAACACCCACTGCGTTGATCTGGTGCTGGAGAGCGGCGTGGATACCTACGCCCAGAACATCGAAACGGTGCGCCGCCTGACCCACCCGGTGCGCGATATTCGGGCCAGCTATGACCAGACGCTGGCGGTGCTGGCCCATGCCAAAGCGGCCCGCCCCGATGTGATCACCAAAACCAGCATCATGCTGGGACTGGGCGAAACCAGAGAGGAAATCAGCGAGGCGATGCGCGACTGCCGCGCCGCCGGGGTAGACGTGCTGACGTTCGGGCAATATCTGCGCCCCACCATGCACCATTTGCCTGTGGTGCGCTACGTGTCGCCCGCCGAATTCGACGACATCCGCGAGGAAGGCATGAAGTTGGGCTTCCTAGAAATCGTGTCGGGGCCGCTGGTTCGCAGCAGCTACAAAGCCGAGCAGATCGTGATGGACAAGCCCGGCAACTTGCCCGAGCATCTGGCCCATTTGGAAGGCGGCGAGCAACTGAGCTTGATTTGAGGGCAGGAAATACAAAGCCAGAACACAATGCCGGAGTGGGTAGAAGCTCCGGCGTTGTGCTGCCGGGTGGAGGTGTGCGGTGCAGACAAGCTGCCGAGCTGGTGACCCTACGCTTCCGCCACCATCCAGCCGAATGTATACTCGAAGCCCTACAGTACAAACAACAAAAAACCCCGCCTAGGACGGGGAATTTCTCTCTTGGTGCGGATGCCCAGACTTGAACTGGGGACCTCACGCTTATCAGGCGTGCGCTCTAACCAACTGAGCTACACCCGCGCACCGACTGCATTCGATCAACACAGTTAACCAACATTAAAGCAGCATTCTCACGCTGCGCCCCCGTTCTGGCGGGCGGGGATCAATGTATCAGGGGCGGGGCGGAGTGTCAACGGGCAAGGCGGCCCCAGACTCAGGGCGGCGTGATCAGGCCGTGCATTTCCAGCGCGTAGCGGTCTGTCATTCCGGCCACGAAGTCGCACACAGCGCGGGGCAAGCCCTCGGCCTCGGCACGGGCACGGACGGTGGGGGGCAGCATAGACGGGCGGGCCAGAAAAGCCCGGAACATCGTTTCCAGCACCCGCGTGGCCTGCTCCACTTGCAGTTCGACTCTCCAGTGTCGGTACAGGTTCCCGCGCAGAAAAGTGGCCGTGCCGCGCAGCAGCTCACGCATAGCAGGGCTGTAGATGATCAGGCCTGCGGGATGTTGGCGGGCGGCCTGCGCCGTCGCAACCCCGCTGGCGGCAATCGCCGCGTCGCTGGACTCGGTCAGGTCAGAAATCAGCCAGCCCAGTAGCTCGCGGTGCAGGGTGCGGCGGTCTCGCTCGGTCAGGTCGGGGGCGGCGGTAGGCACGCGGGCCAAGAGTTCGTTCCAGAGCGGCAATTCGGCCAGTTGAGCGGGCGTGATCAGGCCACTTCGCAGGCCGTCATCCAAGTCGTGGGCGGTATAGGCCAGCGCGTCGGCGGCGTCTACCAACTGGGCTTCCAGACTGGGCCTCTCCAATCCGGCGCGGTCATGCTTGTTCAGGCCGTCCAGCGTTTCATGGGTCAGGTTCAGGCCGGGGAAGTCGGCGTAGCGGTCTTCCAGCAGGGTCACGATTCGGCGGGCCTGCGCGTTGTGGTCAAAGCCGCCGTCATTCGGGCCGCCGTGTTCGGTCATCAGGGCGTTCAGTACTCGTTCGCCCGCATGTCCGAAGGGTGGGTGGCCCAAATCGTGCGCCAAGGCCAACGTTTCGGCCAGCGTTTCGTTGAGGCCCAAGGTCAGCGCCACCGAGCGGGCCACTTGCCCCACTTCCAGCGTGTGCGTCAGGCGGGTGCGGTAATGGTCGCCCTGTGCGTTTTGGGCGTTCAGAAACACCTGCGTTTTGGCCTCCAGCCGCCGAAAAGCAGTGGTGTGCAGCACGCGGTCACGGTCTTTTTGAAACGCCGTGCGGGTCGTGCTTTCGGCTTCCGGGTAGGCCCGCCCCTGCGAATCGGCGCTGAAGGTCGCGTAGGGCGCGAGGGTGGCCGCCTCTCGCGCCTCCAACTGCTGGCGGGTCAACATGCGGCGATTCTGGCAGATGGCGCGGCAGCGGGGGCCAAAACGCCAAGAAACCGTAACGCTGCCTGCTTCCCCGGTCTGCCGCTCTGCCAGAATGCAGCCATGAGCGATTCGCAGGCAGGCGGCACACAGGTCATCTATGACGGGCGGATTTTGCGTCTGGAACTGCAAGAAGGCAAATGGGAAGTGATCCGGCATGCCGCTGCGGTGTCTATTTTGGCCCTGAACGACGCGGGCGAAATGCTGCTGGTGCGTCAGCTTAGGCGGGCCGTGAATGCGCACACGGTAGAAGCCCCGGCAGGGCTGATCGACGAGGGCGAAACGCCGGAGCAGGCCGCCCGCCGCGAACTTCAGGAAGAAGCGGGCCTAGACGCCGAGATGACGCTGCTGACACAGTTCTACTCCAGCCCCGGCTTTTGCGACGAACTGCTGTACGTGTTTGCCGCCCGCAACCTGCGCGACTCCCGCCTACCGATGGACGACGACGAGGAGATAGAAGTGCTGTGGATGCGCCCACAAGCTGTACTGGACGGCCTGCGTGACGGCACGCTGGTGGGCAGCGCGGCCACGATCACGGCGGCCCTGTTTGGCGTGCAACTGCTGGCGGCAGGTGCGGCGCAGTGAAGACCTTCATTTCCCCCGGTCAGCGCCCCGACACCGAAACGGTAGTCGCCATCGGCAGCTTCGACGGTATTCACTTGGGCCACCAAGCCCTGATTGCCCAACTGAAGGCCAAAGCACGGGAACACCGCGTACCCAGCGTGGTGTATACCTTCGACCCACCGACCCGCGTGCTGACTCAGGGCGTGGAATTCCTGTCGACTCTGCCCGAAAAGTTGGAATTGTTGGCCCGCTACGGCGTGGACGAAACGGTGGCTGTGCCGTTTACCGCCGAATTTGCCGCCCGCCCTAAAGACGCATTTTTGGGTGATCTGCGGCTACTGCGGCCCCGCACAGTCGTCGTGGGCGAAGACTTCCATTTTGGGCGTGGGCGGGCAGGCAGCGCGGCAGACTTGGCCGAAGTTGCGCCGGAAGTAGTGATCGTGCCAATTCATGGGCTGGGCGGCGAGGACATTAAAAGTACGCGCATTCGGGAATACCTGAAAACAGGCGACGTAGACGGCGCACGTCGCTTGCTGGGCCGCCATTACGACGCACAGGGCGTGGTGGTTCACGGCGATCAGTTGGGCCGCACCATCGGCTGGCCGACTGCCAACATCAGCGTTCCAGACGGCAAAGCGCTGCCGATGGGCGTCTTCGCGGTAGTGGCGATTGGCGATCACGGGCGCTGGCACGGCATGGCAAACGTGGGCTTCCGGCCTACAGTCAACGGCACCACCCGCCGCTTCGAAGTGCATCTGTTCGACTACGAGGGTGACTTGTACGGCCAAGAGTTGCACATCAAGTTCTTCGCCCACCTGCGTGGAGAACAAAAATTCAGCGGTCTGGACGCCCTGAAAGCCCAGTTGCAGCAAGACGCAGCCAATGCACGGGCGGCGTTGGTGGGCGTGAAGTAGCAAAAGCAGGGGCCAAAGCATAGAACTTTGGCCCCTGCTCTTATAGTTGTCGTTCAGACTTACCGGAATCTGCTGGAAGGTTAAAGCAGGATACCGATCACGATGGCTCCAACAATCCAATAGGCCAAGCCCGACAAAACTAGCGTCACGGCGGCTTGGGTTTGGTCACGCAAATTCATGCTGGACTGCACCGCCAAAAAGCCGAAAAAGACCATTGCAACAGAAATGATGAGGCCCGCGATCCAACCCAGAATAGGAATGATGCCAATCAGGGTTCCGACGATACTGAGCGGCACGAAGAACAGCGCGAAGGTATAGGCGACTTCGGAGGGCGTGCCTGTGCCTTTAAACAAATGCTTGCCGATCAGGTAGACGGCGGCCACAAAGATAGCGAACTGAACAGGAATGGCAATCAGGCGGCTAAAGAACTGAGAGAACAGGTTGAGATCGTGCAGCGGGGCGAAGATTCCGGCGATAATGCCTGAAACCAATGCCGCCAAAACGACGTAAATGGCCGCTTGCGTCATGCCGCCGCGACGCTCGTACAGTTCGAAGGTGTTGGGGCTAGGGCGCGTCAGCACCGCCATACTCTGAGGAATCATTTGGGCAACGGTGTCTGTGGGGGCCGAGGGTGCGGGTTGACTCATGCCACACAGTACGCTGCCAGTGTCAAAGAAGTTTCAGAGCAAGCTTGACACTTGGTCAATCTTTGCAGTGGATGAAGCCTGTTGAGAAATCGGACGGAAGAAAAACTTTGGGCGATGGGCCGTGAAGCATGAAACTCGGTTCGACAACATGAGGGGGGCAGTCATGTCTCAGGCCACAACCCAGAGCTTAGGGTTGGTTCTGGCACATGCCCGTATACAGCGCCGTCAGGGCTTCTTGCAAGGCGAGGCCAAATTGTACGCACAACGGCTGCAACTCTGGGTCTTGCAAGGCGGCCTGTACGGCGGGCGCAGGGTCAGACATCGGATACAGGCCCGCCACCAACGCCTGTGTGTAGGTCAGGAGTTGCAAGCTGGCACCGGGGGGCAGACCGGGTAGCGCACCCTCCAAGAGTGGCGCAAGCGGCTGCAACTGCCCCAGCAACCATCCCTTATGGGCACTGGCGCGGTCTTGGCTGATATTGCGCTCCAGCAGGCCCGCCAAGTGTGGAATCAGGCGCGTGAGGGCGGCGTGTTCGGCCAGCAGGGTACAGACCAGCGCCGCGAGACTGGCTGGGGTGTGCGTGCCGCCTAACCGCAGATGCCGCGTCAGAGCGTGCAGCCACGCGCCCAACACTTCCTCGTACAGCGCGAGAAACAGCGTTTCTTTGGTGGGAAAATAGCCGTACAGCGCAGGCTTGGTGAGGCCCACGCGCCCCGCGACGGCTTGCAGCGTCACGTCTTCATAGCGGTGCGTCTGCCACAGCGTCAGCGTTTGATGCAGGATATCGGCCCGCCGCGCTTCTTTAGCGCTGTCGGATCGGGCGCGAGCAAGAGTAACCACGGGTTAATTAGAAACGAGATATCAGAAGAAGTCAAGGCAAATCTTCATACGGGAGTGACTTGACAGACTTACCCGGAGTTAGTAAAGTCTGACTTACCGGGGGTCACTCAGACTGCCCACAGGAGATGACATGACCCAGACCCCACAGACACAGGCCCATGCAGACCAGTTCCAACGCAACCAACCCGCCACCGCACTGATCACGGGCGCAAGCGGCGGCATAGGCGAGGCCATTGCGCGGCAACTGGCAGCACGCGGCGCACACCTGATTCTGGTGGCCCGCAGCGAGGGCAAAATGCAGGCGCTGGCGCAGGAATTGAGCGCCAAGCACGGCATTCAGGCCGCCGTGATCGCGCTTGATCTGACCCGCCCCGACGCTGGCGAAGTGCTGGAACGCGAAGTGGCGGCCCGCAACCTGACTGTAGACATTCTGGTCAACAACGCTGGATTCGGCGGCTTCAGCGAATTTTGGACGCAGGACTCAGGCGAGATCAGCCGGATGGTGGCCGTAAACATTGCCGCCTTGACCGACCTCACACGCCGTTTTCTGCCCGACATGGTGGCGCGGGGGCGCGGGCGCGTGCTGAATGTGGCCTCCACCGCCGCCTTCCTACCGGGGCCGCTGATGGCGGTCTACTACGCTTCTAAAGCTTACGTGCTGAGTTTCAGCGAGGGCGTGAACGAGGAGTTGCGCGGCACAGGCGTCAGCGTGACCGCCCTGTGCCCCGGCCCAGTGGAAACGGGCTTTCAGGACACGGCCAAGTTGGGTGAAAGCAAACTCCTGAGCGGCGTCGCTCGGCTCAGCATTCTGAGTGCCGAAGAAGTTGCCAAACAAGGGGTGAATGCCATGCTGCGCGGTCAGGCGGTGCTGATCGCGGGCGGCTTCAACCGCAGCCAAACGCTGTTGCCGCGCCTATTGCCCCGCGCTGCAGTGGCCCGCCTGATGGCGCGGGTGCAGGCGCGGAAGGAAGGGTAAGGGTGCTTTGTCTAAGGGTCTAGGGTCTAAGGACAGGTCAAAGGCAATCGCTGGCGCTCACTCACCCCCTCTGCTTCGCAGCTCTGCGATTCCCAACCTCCCCCCTCAAGGGAGAGGGAGCAAACCCCAACTTCTTGCCCTTAGCCCTCGCCCCCTGTGGGAGAGGGGCGCTGTGAAACAGCGGGGTGAGGGGGCGTCCGAGCGGCAAACCCGCCCCACCCCCTTAGACCCTAGACCCTTAGACTGCCCCCCTCCAACCCAGCCCCTCCCTGCCCCAATGAACACTTGCCCCAGCAGGCGCGTGCGACAATGGAAATGATGACGGATTCAGCTTCCAGCCCAGATCACCTCCGCAACACCTCCGATAACAGCCCCAAACAGGGCAAGGCCCCGCAGACCCATTCCGGGTTCGTGGCGATTGTCGGCAAACCCAACGTGGGCAAAAGCACGCTGATGAACTCCTTTTTGGGCACCAAAGTCGCCCCCACCAGCCCCCGCCCGCAAACAACGCGGCGCGGCGTGCGCGGCATTCATTCTTCGGGCAACCGCCAACTGGTGTTCGTAGATACGCCGGGACTGCACAAGCCCAAAGACGCACTCGGCAAGTACATGAACCATGAGGTTCACAGCGCGCTGGCCGATGTGGACGCCGTAATTTGGGTAGTCGACCTGCGCCACCCGCCCACCGATGAAGACCAGTTGGTGGCCCGGCAGGTGCGGGAACTCCCCAAACCGCTGTTTCTGGTAGGCAACAAAACCGACGTGGCCAAGTACCCCGAAGAGGCCATGAAGTTATACCGGGCGCTGCTGGAAGGCCGCACCCACGACACCAGCGAAACGGTGCTCAGCGCCCAAAACAACCCGCAAGCAGTGGCGACCCTGCGCGAGCAACTGCTGGATATCTTGCCCGAAAACCCCTTCTTCTATCCTCTCGGCGCGGCCAGCGACCAAACCCGCGAAATGTGGGCCGCCGAAATCATCCGCGAAGAAGCCATGAAAAAGTTGCGCGACGAGTTGCCCTACGCGGTTGCCACCCGCGTCAACAGTTGGACGGAGCGCGAAGACGGTCTGCAACGCATCGAAGGCGAAATCGTAGTGGAAAAGAACGCCCACAAGGGCATGGTGATCGGCGCAGGCGGCAAGCAACTGCGCGAAATCGGTCAGGCGGCCCGCAAGCAATTGGAAGTGTTCCTAAGCCGCAAAGTCTTTTTGGGCCTAGAAGTCATCGTGATTCCCGGCTGGCGCGAGGATGTAGAAGCCCTGCGCGAACTCGGCTACGAGTAAGGTCATTCTGTTCGGATGAGCCGCGCCCGGTTTGTCGCCAAGGCCATTCCCGGCGAAGGCTGGCGCGTCTGAAACCGCAAAACAGAGCGTTGGTGGGGAGAACTCTGCAAGGACTATCCCGCCACGCTCTTGGCTGAACTGAATGGCGCGAAACGTTCACCCGAACTGGTCACTCTGATCAACAGGAACCGTAAGCCCCGAAAGTAAACTTAAATTAAATACCACTCCCCCCGCCCACAGCCGTTGCTGGAGCGGGGGGAGTTTTTAATCTGCAGGACGGCGATTTCTGCCCATCAACACGTCAGGTCAAGACACAGCGTGAGCTTACTTCTTGACCACCGTACACCACGCCAAAATTACGTCGGCCTCGCCCTGAAACCACGTTCCAGCGACCCACATCTTCGGCGTGGTCAGGACAAACTGCTCGTATGCGCCGCCGTCCGAGGTCTCGCCCACGTCAAGAGTCTTGTACTTGAAGTCTTTGGGAATCGCTTTGTTCAGGGCGGCGGCGATAGTAGCGGGCTTACCTTCCCAAAACAGCAGCTCGTGGTACTGGCATTTACCGTTCAGGCTGGCGGCGGTCTCGTCTAGCACCTCAACCATTTCTTCCGAAAAGTCGTCATCGGTCAGTTCGAGTGCGCCTTTGGGCAGTTGAAAGCCGGTGAGGTTGGATTTGGTGACAAAATCAGTGGCAAGAGCAGAGGGCATCAGCAGAATAGAGCAGGCGATTAAAAAGCCTAATTTATTTCTCATGTCTGTTAGTGTGCTGCCCTCAATTCCGTTCCACAATGGAGGGGGGTGCAAGGGGCGTTAGTATGAAAAATTAAGCTTTTAGCGCCTCAAATCACCATCTGAACGGAGCTAACCCGCTTTTGCATCCCCGCATACGGCGCACCTGCCCCCGCCTGTGCTGCACTGCGGCCCATGACCACACTGATTATCGGGGCAACGGGCGGGATTGGCGCGGCGATGGCGCGGGCAATGGCAGGCACAGATTCACTGATCTTGGCCGGGCGCGACGAGGCCAAACTCTCTGCTGTTGTTGCCGAAACGGGGGCCAAATCGCAGCGGGTAGACGTGGGCTTTGAAAGTCATGTGCGCTCGCTGCTGGACGGCGTGGAGAGCCTAGACACCGTGATCTATGCGGCGGGCGCGGCCATGCCTCAACCCCTTGCAGACTTGGACGCCGCGCAGGTTCGGGCCGTGTGGAACGCCAACTATTTTGGGGCCATCTGGACACTGAAATATGCGTTGCCCAAGCTGGCGGAAGGCGGGCGCATGTACCTGATCGGCGCACGGCCAGAACTGGTGACGGCCAAAGGGTTTTCTCAGTACGCTGCCAGCAAAGCCGCGTTGGCGCAGGCCGTGACCATTGCCCGCCTAGAATTGCCGCGTGGCACGCAAAAGGCGCTGACGCTGGTGCTGCCACCCGCCGTAGATACGCCGCTGTGGACGCAAGTGGGCCGCGTGCCGCGTGGAGCCATTAGCGCCGAGGCCGTAGCGCAGGCCATTGCCGCCGACAGAGCGGGGGCGGCGCAGGGGGAACTGCGGGTAGAGGGGTAAATCTGGGTTGTGGAGTGTGGGACGTAGGAAAGGCGTGGTGGCCGAGAAAACTGCGCTTTAAGCAAGGCTAGAAGTTTAAACTTCTATCCTAAGCCAGAGCCTCAGCCCGCTTCCACTCGGTAAAGGCGGCGTCTATAAACAGCTTGGTGTAGTGCATCCGCAGTTGGCGAGCGGCGTAGAGGGCTTCCACCTCCGCACGGGAGAAGTACCGCGCTTCCTGCACCTCGGCTGCAAATTCGGGCTGGGGCGCGGGGGCAAGCGTTGGCCCGATCACTTCTGCCAGCCACGCAAATCGCAGGATCAATACGCCGTCAGGCATCTTGCCCAGCAACGTGTCCAACAATTTAATTGGCCGCACACGCAGCCCTGTTTCCTCCCACGCCTCGCGCATGGCGGCGTCTTGGGGGTTTTCGCCCTTCTCTACCCCGCCCGCCGGAATGTGCCACAGGTCGCGGCTACCGGGTTTGCCCTCCTGCACCAACAGCACCGCGCCCGCTGCATTGATAACCACCACGCCCGCCGAACGTAGCGTGACCGGAATGTGCAGGGTTTCGTCGTACTGCATGCTAGCGCGGTAAGGCGAAGCTTACTGGCTCCCCATTTGTTCTACGGAGAGTCGGGAACGGGAGCCAGTCCATCCTATTTTCCGATCAACTTTAGGTGAGCCATGTGGTGTCGGCCATGCCACGCGTACATGGCGGCCAGCGTATCCAGCGTGTAGGTGCGGCCTTGCGCGGGGTGCGTCCATTGGCGTGCCCAGTCTGCCTCGGTCACGCCGTCCAGTACGGCCACGATCCGGGCATGCAGCGAATCCAAGAGCTTCAGGCTCACTTCTACGGGCAGGCGCGAGTCGGGCAATTCGGCCCAGAGGTGTTCCGCGTAGGGCTTAATGATCGGGTTGAGTTCGGTCAGGGCCAATTTCACGCGCACAAACGCATTGAGATGACTGTCGCCCAGATGATGCACCACTTGCCGCGCCGTCCAGCCGCCTTCTCGGTAGGGCGTATCAAGCCTCGATTCCCCCAACTCGGCCACCGCCGCACGCAATTCGGCGGGCAGGGCGCGAATGGCGGCCACAGCGTCGGCCCGCTCTGCTGGCGTGAGGGAGAGTGGGGTGGGCATGAGGCCGGTGGGGTAACGGCGGTCGGGTGCAGCGTCGGTTTGGGTCATGGTTCACGCATCCAAGGGGCATCTTCGGGAGGGCGGGTGAGGTCTAACAACACGTTCAGGCTTTGCTTGGCCCGCGCAGGCTCATAAGGCCGGGTCGCGTCCGGGCAATTGTCACACTGCGGGCTGGTGAATTCCAGCATTCTCAGCAGATTGGGTTTGGCAGTGTCAAACCACAGGGTGCGCCTGCTGCTGGTAGACAATCTGCCCGGCGTGCTTTTGTCGGCATAAGTCGGCCCTAGGTTCACGAGGGTTTTGAAACTACCATCCACAAACCGCATGATCTCTGCGTTGTTCCAAAAGTACCCCTGAGTCGGCCCCTGCCAAATCTTCGCTAGCACGGCATTCAGGCGACTTCCCCCCAGAGCGGGCAGCACCGCCACATCATCTGCAAATCCAGCCTTAAAGTAGACGGGCGTCTGACCCTTCAGAATTAGGGCGTCTCCGGCCAATCGCTGACGGTACAGATTGGAGGCGGTGTCGGTGTAGCAGTTGGACACCAGATAAAAGGTTTGGTTTTGGTCTGCCGTAAACCGCCCAGACCCACGAAACAGGACTTGGAAATCAGGGCAGACGGTCAGGCCCCGCGCCAAATACAGATCGATCAGGGCACGGCGTTCGGGCGGGCTGACTGAGGGCGGAGGGGGTTCAAGGCTGGCGTCGTGGATCAAGCGGGGAGCCGCTGCCGCTGCGCTGGCAAGGGCCAACACGCCGACAACACCTACACCCACAAGCTGCGTCAGAAAACGGGCCATAAGGTACTGTACGCCATTCCCCTAACTTGCGGAACGGACTATGCCGCCCAAAAACCGGGGCAACAAGAGACGCGAATATGAGGCTATGTCGCAGAATTGGACTCAGCCGTCTCGACTTTCCGTGTCCAGCGCTCCGCGTCCCGCGTTTCCACTTTGGTCATCATGCGCTCGAAACCGCGCTCTAGGCTCAGGCCGCGTTCGTTCGCCATACAGATCATGACGAACAGCAGGTCGGCCAATTCTAGTTCTAGGTCGCCCACGTCTTCCCCCGGCTTGGGCGTTTTGCCGTTCTGGTGGGCAATGACACGCGCAATCTCGCCTGTTTCTTCGGTCAGGCGGGCCAGCATCAGCAGCGGCGGAAAATAGCCCTCCTTAAACTGGGAAATATAAGCGTCTACGCGGGCGCGGGCAGCCTCGAAGGTGAGGGCGGGAGCAGCATCGGTCATAGGGGCAGAGTACGAAAAAACCAGCCGCATGGGGCGACTGGCTTTGAGACGGTGAGTGGTCAGTGGGAAGGTCAAAAGATTGGGCGATATTGAATGCTGCGCTTTTCCCACTCACCACTTCCCGCTTTTTAGCGCACGTACAAGTAGGTTTCTTGCACGTCCCGGTCGGCGGGCGCGTAGTTGTTCAGGTACTCTTCGCTGGCACGGTTCCAACGGTTGCCGTCGTATACGCCGCCCAGCACGAGGTCGGTGGTGGGGCGCACGCGGGTAAACAGCACGCGCACACGCTGGAGGCCGCGAGGAGCCGCCACATTGTAGGTCGCGTTGTCACTCGCGCGGGGAAAGGTAGTCGTTCCGGCCTGCACGTAGGCGTCGCGCACGAGTGCATTGGCCGCGCCGTTGGGGTTCAGGGCCAGCAGGGTCACGTATCCGGCGGTGCGGGTGGTCACGCTGAGGCGCAGGGCTTCACCGATCACGTAATTTCCGCCCTCGCCCCGGTCTGGGCGCACGTTGGTAATCAGGTTGCTGCTGCTTCCACTCAGGCCCAAGTTGGGGCGGACGTTGACGGTACAAGCACTCAGGGTCAAGCTGAGTGCGCCAAGCACAAGGAGGCTACGCATAGAGGCAGTCTACCCGCCGAGCCTGACAGAAATCTGAGTCTGACCAAGATGTCAGCTCTGAAAACCCAGACAAATGGGTCAGGTTGATGGGGGGGGTCATGTTATTCAGAGGGGGCAAGCGCTGTAGGCGGCGGCCAGCAATGGTCAGCTTTCATAGGATATGGGCGCGGGAGGGGGCGTAGCATAGGCTATGGCTCCCGCCCGATTTGCCCGCGCCCAGTTTGCCCGCGCCCAATTTAGACTGGCGCGGTTGTTTCCGCCGCTGCATTCGCGGCGAGCAATCTTGACCCTGCTCCTGCTGTCCGCCCCGCTTGCGGCCTCTGCCCAAACCGCAGACCAAGCCTTGCCTCCTGTCAGCCCTGCTCCAGCCCAGAACACGGGCGGCTACTCTACCAACCGCTTTTTTGAAGACCTGAAGGCAGGCCGGGTCGCGCAGGTCACGCTGGACGGCGCGGGTAATGCCAGCGTCACATTTATCAGCGCGTCGCGGCCCCGTTCGGTGGTGGTGCCGCCCGACGCCGGAACCCTGAACCGCATTCGGGCAGCGGGCGTGCCCCTGCGCGTTACGGCGGGTGGGTCGGCCTTTGGCTGGATCGGGCAAGTGCTGCCCCTGATCCTGACTGGGCTGATTTTGCTGGTGCTGTGGCGCTCTTTGCGGGGCGCTCAGGGCGGAGGCAATGCTGCGAGTCAATTTGGGAAATCGAAGGCGGCGGTGATCGCGGAGGGCCAGATCAAACAGACCTTTGCCGATGTGGCCGGATGCGACGAAGCCAAGCAAGACCTGCAAGAAGTCGTCGAATTCCTGCGCCACCCCGAGCGCTACCACCAACTCGGCGCACGGATTCCCCACGGCGTCCTCTTGGTTGGCCCCCCCGGCAGCGGTAAGACACTTTTAGCTAAAGCTGTCGCAGGAGAAGCCAAAGTGCCCTATTACTCCATCTCCGGTTCCGACTTCGTGGAAATGTTCGTCGGTGTCGGGGCAGCCCGTGTCCGTGACCTGTTCGAACAAGCCAGAAAGAGTGCGCCCTGCATCGTGTTCATCGATGAAATCGACGCAGTGGGCCGTAAACGGGGTGTGAGCTTGCAAGGTGGGAATGACGAACGCGAACAAACCTTGAATCAACTCCTCGTCGAAATGGACGGGTTCGGCAGTGGACAAGAAGTGATCATTCTGGCGGCGACGAACAGACCCGATGTCTTGGATGCCGCTCTGCTCAGACCCGGACGCTTTGACCGTCAAGTTGTCGTGGATGCGCCGGATGTGCGGGGGCGGGAAATGGTGTTGCGGATTCATGCCCGCAAAAAGCCACTGGATGCCAGCGTGGATTTAGCTCTGGTCGCCAGAAGAACCGCAGGCATGGTGGGAGCCGATCTTGAAAACCTGCTCAACGAAGCAGCACTCCTCGCCGCACGGGAAGGACGGACGCGGATTACGGGGCGGGATGTGGATGAAGCGCGTGACCGGGTGCTGATGGGGCCGGAACGCCGCAGCCTCGTGGTCAGAGAGGCAGACCGTAAAGTGACCGCCTACCACGAAGTCGGGCATGCGTTGGCCGCTCAACTGCTCCCACATGCCAACCGGGTCGCCAAACTCACCGTCGTCCCGCGTGGTCGTGCGGCGGGCTACATGATGCCCGACGCCGATGACCGCCTGCACGTCACTCGCCCCGCACTGGAAGACATGATTGCGGTAGCTTTGGCAGGCCGCGCCGCCGAAGAAGTGATTTACGGTGAAGTGACGACTGGGGCACAAAACGACTTTCAGCAGGCCACCAATATTGCCCGCAAAATGGTCACGGAATGGGGCATGTCGGCCCGGATCGGCAAAGTGGCCCTCGCCTCCGATGACGGCAACTTTTTGGGCGGCGGCTCTCAGGCCATGCCCATCAGCGAAGCCACCGCCTTTGCCGTAGACGAAGAAGTCCGCGCTCTGATCGACACGGCTTACGCCCGCGTGCTGGACTTGGTGCAGGAGCATCTGGCAGGCATTCACGACATCGTGACGGTGCTTATTCGGCGCGAAACCCTCAGCGGCGAGGAATTCAGCACGCTCTTGGCGGGAGGCACGCTGGATGATCTGCCCACGCCTCCACCATTGGCGGGCGGCGGCTCTCCCCTACCTGCTTAAACTTGGGTTACAACTACACCAAAGAAGGCTGCCGCAAGATTTTAATTCTCGCGGCAGCCTTCTTTGGTGAGCGTCTGGGCCTCTCTTTAATTCCCGCTCAAGTCTGATCCTCTTCCGGATCACGCGTGATGCTGGGCTTGCTGGGCGCGTGGGTGCGGTCTTGGCTGGTACGCGGATCGGGGGCCAGATCGTCGCGGGTGATCTTGATTTCTATGGGCGAGCCGCCAAAGTTCAGCGAACGCTGCGGGAAAGGAATCTCTATTCCGGCCTGATCCATCGCAATTTTAATGCGGCGGTTGTACTCGCGCCCAATCGCGTATTGACTCTTGGGCTGCACCTTGTACAGCGCCCGCAACGTAACGCTATCAGGGGCGAGTTCGGTCACGCCCTGCATTTCCGGCGCTTCCAGAAAAAACGGATTCCATTCGGGATCGGCATAGATCTCGTTGCTCACGGCTTCCAACACGCGCAGGGCGTCGTTCACGTTGGCGGCGTAGGTCACGTTTACAGTGGCGACCACGCGGCTCCAGTCTTTGCTGCTCACACTGACGGTCAGAATTTGGCCGTTGGGAATGATATGCACCGTGCCGTCCAGCGCCCGGAGTGCAGTGACCCGCAGATTCAGGCGCTCTACACCGCCGCTGAGTTGTCCAGTATTGACCGTAATCACGTCGCCCACGCCGTATTGGTCTTCCAACAGAATAAAAAAGCCCGTGAACACGTCTTTGAAAAGGCTCTGTGCGCCGAAGCCCACCGCCAAGCCCAGCACCGACACGCCCGCAAGGAGGCTGGTGGCATTCACGCCCAGCGTTTGCAGGCCCGCGATCAGGCCGATGACCACCACCACAGCTTTCAGCGAGCTTTCTACGACGCCCTTGAGGGTCTGCACGCGCACGCTGCGGCGGTTGAATTCCTGTTCGGCTACGATGCGCCCGGCCACGCTGCCGATCAGATTCCAAGCGATCAGGGCCAGCGCCACGATGACCACAGTTTGCCCCGCACTGTGCCGGAAGCTGCCCACGATGTCGCCGCCCAAATCGAACAGGAACGGCACAGAGGGCAGGTACGCCACCTGCGTTGCTACCGCCAACCAACCGACGACGCAGCACACCAGCCACAACCACTTGAGAGCCATGACCAAACGGCGATTCACGTGCGCCTCTAGGCCGCGCAGCAGCATTCGCCCAAAGCGGTAGAGGGCGTAGGCCGTGACTGCCGTGAGCGCCAAACCTACCCACACTTGCGGCTTAGACAATTGAACGACTAACGTATCCAGCATCCGCCTAATCTTTCATAAGTCAGTGAGGGATGCAGGTTAGAGCAGCATTTTAAGAATGACGGCGGCCACCACACCTTTCCCACTGACTACTACCCACTCACCACTGACGGTTTTTCACTTCTGTGCAAAAGCCGCTTCCAGCTTGGGAATGAGCTGGGCTTCGTGGGCACGCGCCGCCCGTAGCAGGGCATTTTTGACTGCTCTGGCGTCGGCGCTGCCGTGCCCGATAAAGGCCAGTCCGCGCACGCCCACCAGAATGCTGGCCCCGTAGGTGCTGGGATCCATCCGTTCTGCGAGGCCGCGCAGTGCGCTGCGTACCAGCAGGCCGCCCAACTTGCTCTTCAGGGTGCTGCCCAACGCTTCGCGCACCCAGCCGAACAGCACTTTGGCTTCTCCCTCGGCCAGTTTCAGCACCACGTTTCCGGTAAATCCATCGGTAACCACGATATCGGTGGTACCCAAAAAGATGTCGCGGCCCTCGATGTTGCCGTGAAAGTTCAGGGTCTTGCCGTGCATGTCGCGCAGCAGGGCGTGGGTTTCCAGCACCAGCGCACTGCCCTTATGGTCTTCTTCGCCAATGCTGAGCAGGCCCACCGTGGGGTTCTCTTTGTCTTCTACCACACGCAGGTACACGCTCGCCAGCCGCGCCCACTGCGCTAAATACTGCGCCTTCACGTCGGCGTTGGCCCCAGCATCCAGCAGCGTCGTAAAGCCCGATTTGGCAGGCAGATGGGTCAGAATGGCGGGCCGATCTACGCCCTTGATGCGGCCCAAGGTCAGCAGGGCGCTTGCCATCGTGGCCCCGCTGTGGCCCATGCTGACGGCGGCAGCGGCCTTGCCTTCCTTCACAAGGCGGGTACACACGTTGATGCTGGCTTCGGTGCGGCTCCGCACATCGCTGGCGTGTTCATCCATCCCGATCACGTCAGCGGCGTCTACCACTTCCAGCGGCAGAGCGGCGCTTCCGGCATATTTGCCCAACTCGGCGTGCAACTTCACTCGGTCTCCTACTAGCAGCACCGACACGCCAGCGCGGGCCGCCAACACCGCACCTTCTACATTCGGCAACGCACCAAAATCGCCGCCCACCGCGTCCAGCGCAATGGGGAGGGCAGGTTCGGCGCTCTGAGCGTCTGCTTTAGCGGTCATCCGCGTCGGTCAGCGCCGCTGACGTATAAAAGGGCCGGGTTTCGGTGCCGCGAAGCTCGCGCGCTTCCGTGCCTCTGCCGCCTTCGCTGGGCAGGCGGTAGCCGGGGCGCTCCACTTGCTCCCGAATGTCCTTGAAATCCACGTAGCCATCGGCGGCGTTACGGAGTTCGTAGCTGGTCATTTCGGGAATGCTGGCGACAATGACGCGCTTGCCCCGCGCCCGCAGCACTTCCACCGGGCGCTCAAAATCTCCGTCGCCAGTCAGCAGCACCGCCGTATCAAAACGCTCAGAAGTGGTGAGCAGATCGGTCACGATTTCTATATCGAGGCTGGCCCGCCTGTGCGTATCACCGTGTTCATCGGTGTTTTCACGCAGGGGCCTGGTACGAACCGTGTACCCCATGTAGGTCAGCGCGTCTATGAAGCGCTTTTGCTTGTCGTCCATCGGGAGCGGCACGGCAGTGTAATAAAAAGCGTTGTACAACACGCCGTAGCCTGCAAAATGCTCCAGAATCTTGCGGTGATCGAAGTTCCAGCCGAGGCGCTTGGCTGCTGCATATACGTTTGCGCCGTCAATAAATAATGCAATTCGTTCCATTTGAATACCTTCCATTGGTGATGCCTCCATCGAATAGGTGCTGCTGAATCGGCCTTCAAACTTATAGTATCGAGTAAAGAACAGAATTGAGATTCGGCGCGTTCTTCTTAAGATAACGCAATAGGCAAAGGGAAAGCAGGTCCTTGGGTCAGTGGGCCGTGTACTGTACCTGTGGCCGGGCCTGTTCCAGAGTGTCGGCCTGAAGTGCTGACCACACATCAGCCCGCAGCGCTGCCAACCTAATCCCCGCGAACTCGGCGGGCAAGGCATCTAGGTACTTTTCGGACTTGGTAAAATTGCGGTGCGCCAAGCTGCCGTGATGCCAGCGCTTATGCAGGGCCGCCGCCAGCAAGATCAGGGCCGACAGACAGGCGCGCTCATCGCCCGCAGCCCGCAGCCACGCGCCCTCCCACGCCTCGTGCGCTTCCCACCAGTGGCCGGAATTGAAAAGACGGATGCCGTCCTGCCACGCTGCTGAATCTGACACCAATGCATCTGCTCCTACCATGTCCCAACAGTAAGCCCGGTGACGCTGAATGACGTCCCTATGACGGGCCTATGAACGCTGCGTTAGCCCCTCCCCATATGCTGCCTATCTGCCCAGTGTGCGCAGGCGTATACTTTATTTTATGAAGCCTGTAGAACTCTCAGACAGCAATTTTACCGCCGAAATCAGCGAAGGTTTGACGCTGGTGGATTTCTGGGCACCGTGGTGTGGCCCCTGCCGCATCATTGCCCCAGTGATCGAAGAATTGGCCGGACAGTACGAGGGCCGCGTCAAGATCGGCAAGCTGAACGTCGACGACAACCCCATGGTGCAGGGCCAATACCGCGTGATGAGCATTCCCACGCTGATACTGTTCAAAGACGGCCAGCCCGTAGAAGGCGTGGTAGGCGCACAGCCCAAGCGGGCCTTTGAAGCCCTGCTCGACAAGTACGCCGTGACTGCCCAAGTGCCTGCCGCCGCAGAAACCGTTTCCGCCAACTAAAGCCAGTCAACAGCAAGCCGCCTCCGATGTGGGGGCGGTTTTTGTTGTGCTGAGTGTGAGGGGCTTGGTCTAAGGGTCAAGGGTCTAAGGGACTGAGAAGAGCAATCGCTGACGCTCACTTCCCCCCTCTGCTGGCGCAGCTCTGCGAGTCCCAACCTCCCCCGCAAAGGTGGAGGAGCAATGTTTCACGCCTACCCTTAGACCCGCCCACTCAGAAGCGCACCACGTCCGGCGGCGTCCACGCGTGCAGCGCCTCACCCAGCAAAATCTCGCCCTCTCCCCATTCGCCGTGACCGCTGTTTTCATTGATGTGGCCTGCCTCGCCCGCCGACACCAAGTCGGCCTCCCACGCTTCGGCAAAAGCGGTAGCGCGGTTTAGGGTCACATACGGGTCATTCTCGCTGGCAATGATCAGAGTGGGAAAAGGAAGTGGCTGCATGGGAATTGGGGCCATCTGGCACACCACCGGGTCAGCCTCTAACATGCCGGGTTGCTCGGCGTCGGTGGGGGCCACTAGCAGCGCCCCACGCACCCGCTCATGCCCGCCATAAATCTGCGCCCAATGCACAATCGTCAGCACGCCGCAGGAATGGCCCGCCAGTACCAGTTCACCGGGAGTGGCGTCTATGGCTTCCTGTAATTTGGCCGACCAACCTGCGGGCGTCGGGTCTTCCCAGTCGTCTTGTACCACACGGGCCGCGCCGAATTTGATTTCCCACAGCGTTTGCCAGTGCTGCGGCCCGCTGTCGCCAAGGCCGGGAACGATGATCAGGGTGGGGGTCATGGGGAAAGGGTAGCAGGCAAGCGAGCGGTTGTGGGCCGTGTCTATCAATTTTGAACCCGTAGACTGCCCGCCATGCACAATGTCAACTTTAGCGATGCCGAATTCAACGACTTACGGCTGGCCCGGCTGTACGAAACGCTGTGTCCGTGGGGAAGGTCGGATCAATTTTTTCTGGACTTGGTGAACGAAATTCCAAATTCACGCGTCCTCGATCTTGGCTGTGGTACAGGTCAAATCACTTTGGCGCTGGCTAAAGCGGGCCATACGGTGACAGGCATAGACCCGGCCGCTGCCTCATTGACCCTAGCGAGGGCCAAACCCGGAGCCGAACGGGTCATCTGGATTGAGGGAACGTCAGCCGATGCGCCTGCCAATGCCTTCGATCTGGCCCTCATGACCAACCATGTCGCCCAGTTCATTGCAGACGATGGGGCTTGGCTGGAGTTACTGGAAGATGTTCACCGCGCACTGGCTCCCGGAGGCCGACTGGTCTTCGACTCGCGCGATCCGGTGGCACGGGAGTGGGAGAAGTGGACTCGGTTGGGTACGTACCAGCAGACGCCCTTGCCAGAGGGGAAGGAATTGGAAACTTGGACGGAACTAGAAGAGAGTTCAGGCGACTTGGTCACGTTTGTCCATCATTACGCCTTCTCAGACACTAAGGAAGTGCTGCTGTCTCGCTCCACGCTCCGCTTCCGGCCAGAGGAAACGCTGCGTGCCAGCTTGAAGGCTGTCGGCTTCGAGATTGAGGGGATATACGGCGGCTGGCACTACGAACCGGTAGGGCAAGGCGACGGCGAATTCATCCTGGTGGCCCGTGCCAAGAAATGAAAAAACCCCGCACAAGGCGGGGAGCAAAGATAGCTTTAGGTTTTAGACGAGCTCGATCAGGGCCATCGTCACACCGTCGCCCCGGCGGGTGCCGATGCGGAGGATGCGCGTGTAGCCGCCGGGACGCTCGGCGTACTTGGGAGCCACTTCGTCCATGACCTTGCGAACCACGATGTTGTCGTGGATATCGCGGGCCACCAGACGGCGGGCGTGCAGGTCGCCACCTTTGGCGGTAGTAATCAGCTTCTCTACGAAAGGACGAAGCTCTTTGGCTTTCGTGAGGGTCGTCTGGATACGGCCCTCGCGCAGCAGTGCCGTGGCTTGGGCGCGGGCCAAAGCGGTACGAGAACTGCTGTTGCGGTTGAGCTTGCGGCCACTTTTACCGTGACGCATGGGGATTCTCCTTGAAAATAGGCGTGACCGCCTAGAGATGAGTGTGCGGAGAGGTCAGTCGCGCAGAGCGAGGCCGAACTGGGCAAGCTGCTGTTTGATCTCGTCGAGGCTGCGCTCACCGATACCGGGAACCTTTTTCAGGTCGCGGTCGGAGAGGGCGCACAGGGCGTCCACGCTGTCGATGCCTTCTTCTTTCAAAGAGTGCAGGACGCGGGTGGTGAGGCCGAGGCCCTCGAGGGTCACGCGGGGCGTGTCGAGATCGGCGGGGTAAGGCTGAGGGTTGATGCTCAGTTCTGGCTGACGGGGCAGGTCGTACACGCTGGGCGCACTAGGCGCGGCAGGCGTGTAGACGGGCGTCTGCACTTCGGGCGCAAGGGCCGGAAGCGTTTCGACGTTGCCAAACACCGTCAGTTCATCACGGAGAATCTCGACGGCCTTGTCGAGGGCTTCTTGGGGCGTGGTGCTGCCGTCCGTCCAGACCCGAATAATCAAACGGTCAAGGTCGGTCTGCTGTCCCACGCGGGTATTTTCTACGTGGTAAGCCACACGGCGCACCGGAGAGAACATCGCGTCAACGGGAATAGAGTTGATGCGGTCTTTGGTGGCATGCTTGTCGGCAGGCACGTAGCCTTCGCCTTCCTCCACGCGCACTTCCATCACCAATTTGCCGTCTTCGGCAAGGGTAGCGATGTGCAGGTCAGGATTGACGATTTCGGCGTCGCTCGGAACCTCGAAGGCGCTGGCCCGCACGATCCCTTCACCCTGCGCACGCAGCGTCAGGGTTTTGGGGCCGGGGGTATAAAAACGAACAACCATTTCCTTGAGGTTCAGAATCAACTGAATGACGTCTTCTTTGACGCCGGGAATGGTGCTGAATTCGTGGAGGACGTCTTCGATGTACACGCTGGTGACAGCGGTACCGGGGATCGAAGACATCAGGATGCGGCGGACAGGATTCCCGATGGTGACGCCGTAACCGCGCGTGAGCGGCTCTAGGACAAATTCGCCGTAATCGCCGTCCACGCGGGCTTTGAGTTGAGGGCGCTTCTGATCCACTGGGGCCTCCGTGTTAACGCGAGTAGTACTCGATGATGAGGTTCTCGTTGATTGGCAGCGCGAGGTCTTCTCGTGCGGGCAACCGGGAGAACGTGCCAGTGAACGTTTCAGGATTCAGTTCGACCCAGGGGCTGACGCGGCGGCGCTTTTGCGCTTCCATGTTTTCCTGAATGAAGCCGATCTGGCGGCTCTTCTCACCGATGGTGATTTCATCACCGATTTTGACGCGGTAAGAGGCGATGTCGACCTTCTTGCCGTTCACGAAAATGTGACCGTGACCCACAAATTGACGGGCCTGACGGCGGGTGCTGGCGAAGCCCATGCGGAAGACGACGTTGTCGAGGCGGCGCTCCAGCAATTGCAGGAACACCGTACCGGTCACGCCGGGCACGTTGGCCGCTTCCTCAAAGAGGTTGCGGAACTGCTTCTCGCCCATGCCGTACAGACGCGCTAGCTTCTGCTTTTCGCGCAGGCGGATGGAATAGTCGCTGGGGCGACCCTTGCGGCGCTGACCGTGCTGGCCGGGGCCGTAAGGACGCTTGTCCAGATACTTCTGAACTTTTTCAGTCTCCGCGAGGTTGATGCCTTCGCGGCGGCTCTGCTTGGTAATGGAACCACGGAAACGACCCATGTTACGAACTCCTTAGCGGTCTAGCCTCTTAAAACTGACCGGGTCTGCGGCCCTCTGGTGCCCGTTTCCTTGCCGGTGGTGCGGCTTTCCCGGTAAAAAACCGAGGTGGAAACGGGGCAGGTGGGCGCGCGCGTGTGCTTTAAGCGCGGTGCTTTTTCTTGGGGCGGCAGCCGTTGTGAGGCACGGGGGTGTCGTCCATGATGGACTTCACTTCAATGCCGCTGGCCTGAATAGCGCGGATGGCCTGTTCACGGCCAGAGCCGCTGCCACGCACGATCACGTCGACGATGTTCATGCCGAAGGTCTGTTGGGCCTTCTTCACGGCGTCGGCGGCGGCAAGCTGAGCAGCGTAGGGCGTGCCCTTCTTGCTGCCCTTGTAACCAATCGTGCCGCCACTCGACCAAGCAACGCTGTTGCCCTCAAGGTCGGTGATGGTAACGATGGTGTTGTTGTAGCTCGCGTGAACATAAGCGCGGCCTGCGCTGATGTTGCGGCGAGCGCGGCGGGGGGTCTTGCCTTTGGTTGATTTTGCCATGGCTTATTACTTCCTCGCCGCTTTCTTCTTACCGGCGACGGTCTTGCGCGGCCCTTTACGGGTACGAGCATTCGTCTTGGTACGCTGGCCGCGCACGGGCAACCCACGGCGGTGACGCAGACCACGGTAAGCGCCGATGTCCATCAAGCGCTTGATGTTCTGGCCGACTTCACTGCGGAGATCGCCTTCGACCTTGTAGGTCTTCTCGACGGCTTCACGCAGGGTGGACTGCTCGGCTTCGGTCAGGTTCTTGACGCGGGTATCGGGGCTGATGCCGGTACGCGCCAACACTTCCTTAGCACGGGTCAGGCCGATGCCGTAGATGTAGGTCAGACCGATTTCGATCCGCTTTTCGCGGGGAAGGTCGACGCCTGCAATACGGGCCATTAGCCTTGCCTCTGCTTGTGCTTGACGTTGCTGCAAATGACCAACACGCGCCCATGGCGGCGGATCACTTTGCAGTTGTCGCACATTTTCTTGACACTGCTGCGAACTTTCATGCTTCCTCCTCGCGCCGCCGAACCGCCACCCATCTTGGTAGCTGCTTAGCTGCGCTCGACCCCCCGGCCCTGCACGCTGGCAAAACGGGAGAATCTATTTGGGCAACAAACCCCTGAACCTACGTGTGCGCCGTTCTCGGCTTGGGCCTCCAGTGACGGCCCTGACCCAAACCACAACTGCGCCTCCCCAAATCCCGCCCTCAGCCGAAGCTTCTGGGACATTATTTGCGGTAGACGATGCGCCCACGGCTGGTGTCGTAGGGGCTGATTTCCAGAACCACACGGTCTCCGGGCAAAATACGGATGTAGTGAATTCGCATTTTGCCGCTGATGTACGCCAGCAGGTCATGTCCAGTGTCCAGCTTCACGCGGAACGTGGTGTTCGGCAAAGCCTCCTCCACGACGCCTTCAGCCCGAACGGTATCGGACTCTTCCTTCTTACGCTTTTCCCGCTGTTCCGGCATTTTTCGTCTTGCCACGCAACCTCCAGGCTTGATGCAAGCCAAACGTAAAGGTATCACAGGTGGGCGCAAGGGGCAAGAGTGAAGAAAGATTAAAGAGGAGAGGCGTGCAGTTGTCCAAGCCCAATGGACAGCAGCACACCTTTGGTTAAAAGAAGGTCTTTTAGCCCGCTTGCCACACTTCTTGCATAACGCGCCACAGCAGTTCAGGCACCGTTTGGAAACTGTAGGGGGCATGAATCCGCTCTAGGCGTTGGTGATAGTCGCGTCCCCAAGGGCCGATATTGACGATGGGAAACTCTAGGGCGTCGGCGGGAACGGGATCGACGTGGGCGGGGTGCGGCGTCTGTGCCCGCAAGCAGTCCTGTTCGGGCAAGTTGGCCGCCTGCCCCAGAAAGCTCATATCCGAGATTCCGGCAAAGTGGCCGCGCACGCGGAGGCTCAGGCCCGTTTGTAGCGCCAAATCCTGTGCATGGCGTGCGATGGCCGCCTTGAGTACCGCGTCGGCGGCATGATCACCCAAGTGCGTGTGTGGGTAATGCAGCGCCCCAAAGCCGAGGATGATGGCGGGGCCGTCCAGTCCGGCCAAACCCATCAGGGCCACCGTAATTTCACGGCTGGCCCGCAGGGGGTCAGGGCCAGAGAGGGTGGATTCGATCCGCACCTGCACAGCTTCGGCTCCCACACGGGCGTCAGCGAGGGCACGCAATTCGCCGTAAGTCAGCACTTTGGGATGCTGCACCATCAGGCGCGGGGCGTTGAGGCTGCCTGCTCCCGCTGCCCGCCGTGCAAATTCGGCCTGCGCCGAAGCCGCCACTTCTTCGGCAAGGCTGCGGAACAGGGCCAAGACTTCGCTGGGTTGGCGCTGCACAGTCAGCACATTGAAGGCGCACCAGACCCAAGTGGGCGTGGTCACGTCGTATTGGGTGCGGCTGTCGCGCAACTCTAAGCAGGCGGGAGCGGCGGCTTCGCCCAACTCCGAGCGGTCTGCCAACTCTGGATTGGCTTCTATGCGGCGCAGCAATTCAGCGGTCATCAGGCTGGCACTCACGCCGTCGAAGGGGTAGGCAGCGTGCGTGGGGCAGCCCACCACCAGCGCCGACAGCAACACTTTGCCTACGGTGCCGAGATACGCTGCCCGCCCCTCCGAGCCGTCTCCCACATCGGCGGTGGCGTCCAAATTCAGACCTGCCACCAGTTTCAGATTGCGGCGGGCGGCAATGTCGGGCAGGTCATGGGCCACTGCCCGCGCTCCGCTAGAGCGGCCTTCTTCGTCAGGAGTCGCCACGAACAGCAAGTTACCGGGCCGCTGCTCGGGCGGCAGTTGGCTGTACTGTTCCAGCACCGCCAGCCCCGCCGCCAAACCGCCTTTCATGTCCAGCAGGCCGCGTCCGGGCAGGAATTCACCGGACTGCAAATCCGCGAGGGCCAGCTGCTCCTGCGCCTCTAAGCCCCGGCTGACTGACTGCGTTTCTAGGGTGTGGTACATGGTTTCCAGCAACGCCTCGGTTTCCCCGGCTAGGGGTTGCCACGCGCCGTAGTCATCGGTGCTGACCGTATCGTAATGGCCTGCCAACAACACGGTTTGCGTGCCCTGACCTTCAACGAGCGCATACACGTTCCAAGCGTTGTGGCCGGAACGGGCGCGGCCCAGCCAGACATTCTCCGGGTGGGCGGCAAAGATGGGCCAACGCCTCAGTTCAGCTTCCAGCAGGCCCGCAAAGGCCGTTTCTCCGGGTTGTCCGGTTACGCTGGGCCAACTGGTCAGCAGTAGCGCCAACTCGCGGGCACGCGCAAACCAATCGCCCTGCACGGTAGCCGTCAGCAGAGGAGCAGTCATGCTGCCACCCCGCGCCTACGCCACGTTTGCGAATCCGTCAATGGCTGACCAGCAAACACAAGCAACCCTAAGAGGAACATAAAGCTTAGTTTAAGTCCTGTGCATCACTTCTTCCAGCGCTTGCCTATTCGACTGCCATGTCATTAAAAGTATGCGGCATTCAACAGTCAGCGGGCGAGGAAGATCCTTCTCCCCCGCCCGCCTCATACGCGATTTAATGGTTTCAAGCTCAGTGCAGCGTAGCCAGAATCCGGCTGTAGACCTCGTCCATCGTGCCTACGCCGTCCACCGTTTTCAGGTGGCCCCGCGCCGCGTAATAGTCGATCAGGGGGCGGGTCTGCTCGCGGTACACGTTCTGACGCTCGCGGGCCACCGCTTCGGTATCGTCATCGCGGCCACTGGTTTTGCCCCGCTCTACGATTCGGGAAATCAGCAGATCGTCGGGGACTTCCAGCAGGGGCACAGCACTGATAGGTGCGCCGAGTTCTTCCAACAGTATGTCGAGTTCCTGCGCCTGTGCGGTGGTGCGTGGAAAGCCGTCGAAAATGACCCGCACGCTGTCCATGCTGGCGAGGCGATCCCGAATTAAGGCCATCAGCAGATCATCGGGCACTAGTTTTCCGGCCTTCATCAGTGGCCCAGCCTGCTGCCCCAAGTCAGTGCCGCGCTCTACGTGGTCACGCAAAATGTCCCCAGTACTAATTTTGACCAAGTGTTGCTCGTGGCCGAGGCGCTCGGCCTGCGTGCCCTTGCCTGCACCGGGCGGGCCGAGAAAAATCACGACTTTATTTTTGGATGTGGTCAACGTAGTCCCCCTTCTTTGGGTGTACAGCATAAGGTGAACGGGGCACCTATGGAGCGGGCCTGCCCAGAAGTGTTCCCCTATAGGTAACGAACGGAGGCGGAGGGCAAAGCAAAACCGCCCACCCAGACAGGGGCGAGCGGTCGTTCAAAACCTTGGGTCAGTTATTGAGTCTGCCGCGAATCCGGCCCTTGGTAATAAACCCATCGTATCGGCGAACCGTCAGTTGGGCTTCCAGTTGCTTGAGGGTTTCGAGGGCCACACCCACAATAATCAGCAGGCCGGTGCCCGAAAATTGGAAGGTGGTGATGCCGGTGGCCCGCTGCACGATCTGGGGCAAAATGGTCAGGACGACCAAGAAGAACGCGCCCCACAAGCTCAGGCGGCCACTGATGCCGCCCAAGTATTCGGCGGTGGGCGTGCCGGGACGCACCCCCGGAATGAATCCGCCCGCCTCACGTAGCTGCTCGCTGATGCGTTTGGGGTCAAACTGCACGCTGTTGTAGAGGTAGGTAAATCCGAAGATCAGCAAGGCCTCTAGGGCCAGATAGAACGGCTGCCCGAACACCAGATTGGACTGAATCCAAGCATTGACGCCGGGCGCACGGGTGGCGGTGGCCGTGGCGATCAGGTTGGGAATGATCAGCATGGCACTGGCGAAAATGACAGGAATCACGCCTGCCTGATTGACCTTGATAGGCAACCAAGTGGCCTGTCCGCCCATGTTCCGCACGGCTCCGGTGGGTGCGCCGCCCCGCGCACGGGCATAGGTCACGGGAACGCGCCGCTCGCCCTGATACACGTACACGATGCCCGCGATGGTGACCAGAATGACAGCGATAAACACTAAAATTCTGATCACGCTGGTCTGCTCGGTGTTCAGCAGTTGTCCGGTAGCAGCAATTTCACGTGGATAGTTGGCAATGATGCCCGACGTGATGATCAAGCTGATGCCGTTGCCGACGCCGACTTCGGTGATGCGCTCACCGATCCACATGGTGAACGCGATGCCTGCCACCTGCGTCAGTACCATGACGATGGTGGTGAAGATGCCGGGATCCCAGCCCACCGCCACATACGCCGGGTTGCTGGTAATGAACAGCGAAAAGAACAAGGCCTGCGCTGTGCCGAGACCGACAGCGGCGTAGCGCGTGAACTGGTTGATCTTCTTGCGCCCTTCCTCGCCCTCTTTACTCAGTTTTTCGAGGGCCGGAACAGTGGTGGTCAGCAGTTGGATGACGATGCTGGCCGTGATATACGGCAGCACGCCCAGAGCGAAAATCGAGAACTGCGAAAGATTGCCGCCCGAAATCAGGCTGATTAACCCGAAAAGGCCACCTGAGGTGGCCGATTCGAGTGCTGCGGTATTGACGCCGGGAGTGGGAATAGTGCTTCCCAAGCGGTAGACCGCCAGCAGCAGCAGGGTGAAGACAATCTTCCGCCGAAGGTCCGGAATCCGGAACGCGTCGCGGAAGGCGCGGAGCATTTAGCCCGCCTTCTCGTCGTTTTGACTATCGCTGACTTGACTGTCGCTGCCCTTGGCTTCGGGCAAGATGACCTTGCCGCCTGCCGCTTCCACAGCCTTGATGGCAGCGGCGCTGGCTGCGTCTACATGCACGGTGACAGCGCGGGTCAGTTCGCCACTGGCCAAGAGCTTCACGGGCCAGTTCTTGCGGCGCACCAAACCGGTCAGTTCCAGCGCCTCGCGGTCAAGCACGTCCATGCCTGTTTCCTCGAGGTGCGAGAGCTTCACGATTTCGTAGGTGGTGCCCACGTTGTTGAATCCGCGCTTGGGCAGACGGCTGATCAGGGTGCTGCGGCCACCTTCGAAGAAGGAACCTTTGCCCGCCCCGCTGCGCGACTTCTGACCCTTGTGACCGCGTCCGGCGGTCTTGTCGGTGCCGCCGGGGCCGCGTCCAACACGTTTGCGGTTCTTGCGGCTGCCCTCTGAGGGCTTCAGTTCATGGAGCTTCACCCTTCTACCTCCAGCATGTGCTGCACGGTCTTGACCATGCCGCGAATAGCGGGCGAGTCGTTGAGGACACGGGTGTCGCCGATTTTACGGAGACCCAACGCCTTCACGGTGGCAACCTGACTGGCGCGGCGGCCAATCACGCTGCTCTTCAGAGTGATCTTGATGGATGCCATTATTGAGCACCTCCGGCGGGTTGCGCGGCTGCGGCAGGATCGCCGCGCAAGGCACGGACTTGCTTGGCAGTACGCAGGTTCTTGAAGCCGTCGAACACGGCATACGCCACGTTGATTCGGTTCCGGCTTCCGAGTTCCTTCGAGAGCATGTTGGTGATTCCGGCGAGT
This sequence comes from Deinococcus sp. Arct2-2, assembly GCF_004801315.1. GTDB lineage: Bacteria > Deinococcota > Deinococci > Deinococcales > Deinococcaceae > Deinococcus. The sequence goes on along the minus strand of NZ_SSNW01000006.1, from coordinate 8,759 downwards.
TCGGCAATCGAACGGGGCACGGTGCCCGCGATGACGCCCGTACCGGGGCCTGCGGGTTTCAGCAGCACGCGGCTGGTGGAGTTCACACCGACGATATCGTGCGGAATGGTTCCGTTTTCGACAGGCACGGTGATCATGTTCTTGCGGGCAATCGCTTTGGCTTTCTCGATGGCCACAGGCACTTCTTTGGCTTTGCCGATGCCCATACCCACGCGGCCATTGCGGTCACCGAGGATCACGAGTGCGGCGAAGCGGAAGCGGCGTCCACCCTGATAGGTTTTGGACGTGCGGTTCACGAACAGCATCTTCTCTTCGAATTCGCTGGTTTCGCGTTCGCGGTCATTGCGACGATTAAAAGTCAAGGCCACCCTCCCGCGCCGCGTCTGCGAGCGCTTTCACGCGTCCGTGGTAACGGTACTGACCACGGTCGAACACAACCTGCTTGACACCTTTCGCGGTAGCGGCTTCGGCCAAGGCCTTGCCCACTGCGGCGGCGGTGTCGGTTTTGGTGCCGGTCTTGAGGACGCTGCTGCTGGCCGAAGCCAACGTGGTGCCACTCGCATCGTCGATGATTTGGGCGTAAATGTGCTTGCTGGAGCGGAACACGCTGAGGCGTGGGCGCTCGCCAGCAGCGACGCGTACCTTGCGGCGGGCGCGAAGCTTGCGGCGGATGGTGGTCTGGGCTGCCATTATTTCTTCCCTTTCCCGCCCGTCGCACCGGCTTTACCGGCCTTCAGGGCAATTTGCTCGCCAACGAAACGCACACCCTTGCCGTGATAGGCGTCGGGCTTGCGAACTTTGCGGACATTGGCGGCCACTTGGCCGACCAGTTGCTTGTCGATACCGCTCACGTCGATCTTGGTGGGTTCAGGCACCGCAAATGTGACGCCAGCAGGAGGATCGATGATGACGGGGTGGCTGTAGCCGATGGCCAGTTCCAGCACTTTGCCGTTCAGCTTGGCACGGTAGCCCACGCCACGCAGCTCGAGGTTGATGGTAAAGCCGTCGCTCACGCCTTTGACAGCGTTGGCGACCAAGGTACGGGTCAGACCGTGGAGGGCGCGGTGCCGCTGGGCGTCGCTGGGACGCTCGACGAGCAAGGTGCCGTCTTCGTGCTTGATGGTGAGGTCTTGATTGAAGGGAACGGTCAGTTCGCCTCTTGGCCCTTTGACCTTGAACACGCCATTGGCGGTGCTCGCGGTCACGCCGGTAGGTACGGCGATGGGTTGTTTACCGATACGGGACATCTTGTCTCCTTAAATGCAGAGCCGGGGCTTGCGGTGTGGCTCCGTGGTCAGGGGGTGAGGTAAAAGCCGAACAGCGATGGAACAGGTGAATTGGCAGACGCCGGAGCGTTTACCAGAGCACACAGATAACTTCGCCGCCGATGCCCTGTTTGCGGGCTTCGCGGTCAGGCAGCAGACCTTTGCTGGTGGACACGATGGCCACACCAAGGCCGCGCTGGATGCGGGGCAGGCTGTCGGCGCTCACGTAAGCGCGGCGTCCAGGACGGCTGATGCGCTCGATGTGCTTGATGACCTGTTCACGCTTGTGGCCGTATTTCAGGGTCACGCGCAGGACATCAAATTTCTGGCCTTCGGGACGGGTGCGCTCGACGGAAGCAACGTAGCCTTCTTTCACGAGCAACTTGGCAAGCTCTTCTTTGAACTTAGAGGCCGGGATGTCCACGGTCTCTTTGAACGTGCGCGTCGCGTTGCGAATGCGCGTGAGCATGTCGGCGATAGGATCACTCAGCATGTTTTTCCTCCGGGGGCGTATGCGGGCACAGAGGCCCCGGCGGGTGGCCCGTCACCTGTCTGATGGCGGGCCGAGTCTTCCCTTGAAAATTAGGTTCGGCCTCCAAGCGGGTGCCTTTACCATTTCTTCTGTTGGGTCATATCCCAGTCCCAGACGATCACCGCCCAAATGCCCTGTCAGGTCTCTCAACTCTCGGGGCGGGCGGTTCGTATCCGGGTGGGGGCTACAAGGTTCGCATTCTGGCGGGGCCTAAGCCTGTGCCAAAGGGTGCGAAGTCTTACCAGCTGCTCTTTTTCACGCCGGGCAATTCGCCCTTGTGTGCCAATTCGCGGATGCAAATACGGCACAGGCCGAAAAACCGGTAGTAGCTGCGGGCGCGGCCACAGCGGGAGCAGCGGTTGTAGTTTTGCACGGCAAATTTCATGCCGCGCTCTGCCTTCACAACTTTAGAGGTGTTCGCCATATGCTTCCTTATTTACCGGAGACTTATTTCCGGAACGGGAGACCCATCGCCTGAAGTAAGGCGCGGGCTTCTTCGTCGGTCTTCGCGGTGGTTACGATGGTAATGTCCATACCGCGCACCTTGTCCACCATATCATAGGTGATCTCCGGAAAGATCAGCTGTTCTTTGATGCCGAGGTTGTAGTTGCCACGTCCGTCGAACGCGTTGGGGTTGATTCCACGGAAATCACGGATGCGGGGCAGGCCGATGTTGATCAGCTTCTCAAGGAACACGTACATACGCTCGCCGCGCAGCGTGACCTTGACTCCGACGGGCATGCCCTGACGAAGTTTGAAGTTGGAGATGCTCTTCTTGGCCTTGGTAATCACGGGTTTCTGAAGGGCGATCAGTGCCAATTCCTTGGCAGCTTTGTCGATGGCCTTGCTGTCTTCCTTAGAAGCGCCGAGACCCTCGTTGATCACGATTTTTTCGATACGGGGGGCAGCCATGATGGACGAATATCCAAATTGCTGCACCAGCGCGGGCCGGACTTGCTCGGTGTACTTGACTTTCAGGGTCTGCATGATGCCTCACGGGGTTCGGGCGATACTGTTACTCACTTACGCAACAGCCGCCCAGGTCACGCATTAGGCGCGTGACCCTGAGATTCAGTCGATGACTTTGCCGCTACCCACAGCGACGCGGACTTTCTTGCCGTCCACGATCTGCTTACGGATGCGGGTGGCCTTGCCGGTTTCGGGGTCAACGAGGGCCACTTTGCTGGCGTGAACTGCACCTTCGCGCTTCTCGATGCCGCCCTGAGGGCTGCTGGCGCTGGGTTTCACGTGCTTGGTGACCATGTTGATGCCTTCCACGACGACTCTAGCGTCACGGGGCAGGGCCAACAGAACCTTACCGGTCTGGCCCTTGTCCTTGCCGCGCAAAACGATGACAGTGTCACCCTTTTTGACGTGCAGCTTGTCGTTGTGGTGAGAGCCTGCGCTAGGAAGAGGCATTACAAGACCTCCGGAGCCAAGGAGACGATTTTCATGAAGCGGCGGTCACGCAGCTCGCGGGCCACTGGCCCGAAGACGCGGGTGCCACGAGGCTCGCCTTGGTTGTTGATGATGACGGCGGCATTCTTGTCGAAACGAATGGTGCTGCCGTCGGCACGCTTGATGGCGTGGCTAGTCCGCACGACGACGGCTTTCACCACGTCACCGGCCTTCACAGCACCACGGGGCGCGGCGTCTTTGACGGAGGCCACGATGATGTCTCCGACTCCGGCGTAGCGTTTGTTACCGCCGCCGCCCGTCGTCAGACCTTTGCCGCCGATACCGCTGTTCAGCACACGGATGCACATGATTTCGCGTGCGCCGCTGTTGTCTGCCACGTCAAGGCGGGATTGAGGCATGATCATGCTTGGCCGCCTTCGGTTTCAACCGCAGTGGTTTCGATGCCACGGGGACGCTCGATCAGTTTGGTGACCTTCCAAGTTTTGGTCTTGGAGATAGGACGCACGGCGATAATCTCGACGCGGTCACCGGTCTTGTATTCGTTGGCTTCGTCGTGGGCAGCGTATTTATGGCTGCGGGTCACGATCTTGCCGTACAGGGGGTGAGCAAACCGGCGCTCGACCTTGACGCTCACGGTCTTGTCGGCCTTGTCGCTCACCACGACGCCCGTAAAGGTCTTTTTCATTTCTGCTCTCCAGCGGCGCTCAGCTGACCACGGATGGTATTCAGCTGGGCGACTTCGCGGCGGAGTTGCGTAACGCGGTGGGGCTGGGCCAAAGTGCCCATGGCCGCCTGAAAGCGCAGCTCCATCAATTCTTTCTTGCGAGCGTCGATTTCTTTCTTGAAATCGGCGGCCTGCAAACTACGCATGTCACTGGGCTTCATCGTAAACCTCGCGCTTGACCATCTTGGTCTGGATGGGCAGCTTGTGTCCGGCCAAACGGAAGGCTTCCTTGGCCTGCTCTTCAGTCACGCCCGACACTTCGAACATGACGCGGCCCGGCTTCACGACGCTGACCCAGAACTCCACGGCACCCTTACCTTTACCCATTCGGGTTTCGGCGGGCTTCTTGGTTACGGGCTTGTCGGGGAAAATACGAATGTAAATCTTGCCCCCACGGCGGAAGTGACGGCTCATCACGATGCGGCAGGCTTCGATCTGGTTAGACCGAACCCAAGCGGCTTCAAGAGCGATCAGGCCGAAGTCGCCGAAGGCAACGTAGTCGCCGCCCTTGGCGTCACCGGTCATCCGGCCGCGGTGCTGCTTGCGGTATTTGGTGCGCTTAGGAAGAAGCATCACTCACCTCCGCGCCGCGCGGTCGGACGGCGGCGGTTCGTGCGGGGACGGTCTCCGCCTTCAGGACGGCGATCATCACGGCGGGGGGGACGGGCCAGCGTCTCGGTGCGGCCACCGATGACTTCACCGTTGAACACGAGGACTTTGATGCCCAAGATGCCGTAGGTGGTGCGGGCCAGCGCGGTGCCGTAGTCGATGTCGGCACGCAGGGTGTGCAGGGGCACGCGGCCTTCCAGCACTTTTTCGGTGCGGGCTTGCTCGGCTCCACCCAAACGACCGGACAGGATGATCTTGACGCCACGTGCGCCCGATTCCATCACGCGCTGTGCGGCCTGCTTCATGGCGCGGCGGAAGGCAAAGCGGCGCTCGATCTGCTCGGCGATTCGCAGGGCCACGAGGGGCGCACTGATGTTGGGGTTGGGGATTTCCGCGACGTTGACGGCCACGGTTCCGGCAGACACCATCTTCTCGATGTCGCCGCGCAGACCCTTGATGGAGTCCCCGCCCTTGCCGATCACGATGCCGGGTTTGGCAGCGCTGATGATCACGTTGACCTGCTGACCGGCACGCTCGATTTCGATGCGGGCGATTCCGGCAGCGGCCAGCTTCTTGTTGACGAGGTTACGAATCTTCTCGTCTTCTTTCAGCAATTTGGCGTACTGCTTTTTGCCCGCGTACCAGCGGCTGTTCCATCCACGGGTAATACCGAGGCGAAAGCCGTTCGGGTTAATCTTGTTACCCATTACTTGTTCCCCTTCCCGGTGCTCTGTTTCCCAGCAGTGCGAACCGTGGCAACCCGCTCGCCCACGATGATGGTGATGTGGCTGGTGCGCTTTTTCAGGATGTTGGCGCTGCCACGGGCACGGGGAATCAGGCGCTTGAGGGTCGGGCCGACGTCGACGTAAGCCGCCGTGATGACCAAACGCTCTTCGAGCATGTCGTCGTTGTGCAGGGCGTTGGCCTTGGCGCTGTTCAGCACCTTGGCGACTGGCTCACTGGCAGCGCGGGGAATAAAGCGCAGCAAGTCTTCGGCGTCGCGGACACTCTTCCCGCGAATCACGTCGACCACCAAACGCACCTTACGGGGGCTCATACGCACGTAACGGGCGATGGCCTTGCCGGGGGTACGCAGCTTGACGTTCTGCTTGCGCTCTTTCTTGTTGCGGAAGGTCTGTTCAGGTGCGTTAGGAGCGGTCATTTCTTCTTGCTCCCCTTGGTGTTCTTGTCTGCGCCGTGACCCCGGTAAGAGCGGGTGGGCGAGAATTCACCGAGTTTGTGGCCGATCATCTGCTCGTTCACGAACACGGGCACATGCTGCTTGCCGTTGTGCACGGCAATGGTGTGACCGATCATTTCGGGAACGATGGTGCTGCGGCGGCTCCACGTCTTGATGACGCGTTTTTCCTTGCGGTCGTTCTGGGCGTCCACCTTTTTCAGGAGGTGATCATCCACGAACGGCCCTTTCTTCAGGCTACGGGGCATGTTCTACCCTCCTTACTTCCCGCCGCGGCGGGTGATGATAAAGCGGTCGCTGACCTTGCGCTTCCGGCGGGTCTTGAGACCCTTAGCAAGCTGACCCCAAGGGCTGACGGGCTGGCGGCCTGCACCAGTACGGCCTTCACCACCGCCGTGTGGGTGATCCACCGGGTTCATGGCGCTCCCTCGTTGGTGGGGCTTACGGCCAAGCCAACGGCTGCGTCCGGCTTTACCGAGGTTGATGTTCTTGTGCTCGGCGTTGCCGACTGCGCCGATGGTGGCGTAGCACTCGGTATGCACGCGGCGGAGTTCTCCGCTGGGCAGACGCAAGATGACGTACTCGCTTTCCTTACCCTGCAACTGAATGCTGGTTCCGGCGCTGCGGGCCATCTGAGCGCCCTTACCGGGAACGAGTTCTACGGCGTGTACAACAGCACCCACAGGCACGAAACGCAGGGGCAGCGCGTTGCCGACCTTGGGTTCTGCTTCGGGGCCGGTACCGACCGTCATACCCACGACCAAGCCTTCGGGCGCGAGGATGTAGCGCTTTTCGCCATCGGCGTAGGCCAACAGGGCAATGCGGGCGCTGCGGTTGGGATCGTACTCGATGGAAGCGACTTTGGCGTTGACGCCCGACTTGTCACGGCGCTTGAAGTCGATGATGCGGTAGAGGCGCTTGTGGCCGCCGCCGATGAAGCGGCTGGTGATGCGTCCACGGTTGTTGCGTCCGCCGGTTTTGGGGAGGGCTTCGGTGAGTGCCTTTTCGGGGCGCTTCTTGGTCAGTCCGCTGAAGTCTGCCGTCGTCATCTGGCGACGCGACGGGGTATAGGGACGGTATTTCTTGACGGCCATATTCAACGTCTCCTTAGATCTGGCTCTCGAGCGCGTCGATCTTCTGGCCGTCCGCGAGGCGCACGATGGCCTTCTTGCGGTCTGCACGGTGCCCGATAAACTTGCCCACACGCTTGCGCTTGCCGGTCACGTTCATGGTGCTGATGCCCACGACTTTCACGCCAAACACGCTTTGGACTGCGGCCTTGATCTCGGTCTTGGTCGACGCAGGGTTCACCCAGAAGGTGTACACGCCGCGCTCCATGCCCGCGTAGGCTTTTTCGCTGACCACAGGCTGCTTCAGAATGTCGTAGTGGTTCACTGGGCTACCTCTTCTTCTATCTCTTCGTGGGCAGGTTCCAGCGCGACGGCGTCGATGATCAGACGATCATGGCGCAGGATGTCGTAAGCGTTGAGGCCAGCAACAGGCATCACGGTGGCCCAAGGCACGTTGCGCGCGCCCTGACGGGCCTGCATGTCGTCGGTTACGAGCAACACGCGCTCGGTTCCGTCCAGACCGTTTTGGGCGGCCCAAGACACGAAGCTCTTGGTTTTGCCGTCGAGATTGAAGCCGTCGACAGCCATCAATTTGCCCGTTTCCTGACGGTCAGCGAGGGCCATGGCGAGGCCCAACTGACGCACCTTGCGGGGCAGGGTGTACTCGTAGCTACGGGGCTTGGGGCCGAAGGCCGTACCGCCGCCTACGAAGGTCGGAACGCCACGGTCGCCGTGACGGGCGTTACCGGTGCCTTTCTGGCCGTACATTTTCTTACCGGTTGCGCTGACTTGGGCACGGGTTTTGGTGCTGGCCGTGCCGCGGCGGCGGCTGGCAAGCTGCCACGTCACCACATCATGCAAAATATTGACATTGACTGCGGGCAGGTCGAGGTCGATGGTGCGTCCCCCGTTCTGACCGATCACGTTGATCTGCGCCACGTTACTTGCCTCCCTTGGCGGCTTGGCGCAGCACCACGAGTCCACCGTTCGCACCGGGCACAGCGCCCTTCACGAGGATGATGTTCTCACTGGCACGCACTTCGACCACTTCGAGGTTTTGCACGGTGATGCGCTCCATCCCCATGTGGCCCGCCATTTTCTTGCCCTTGTACACACGGCCCGGCGTCTTGCGCTGGCCGATGGAGCCGGGGCGACGGTGCCACTTCTTGGAACCGTGGCTGGCCGGGCCACCCTTAAAGTTCCAGCGCTTCATGACGCCCTGAAAGCCTTTGCCCTTGCTCGTTCCCGTCGCGTCGATCTTCTCGCCTTCAGCGAAAATGTCCACGTTGATGGTGTCGCCGTCGGGGTTGAAGTCGCGGAATTCCCGCAAGAAACGCACGGGGCTGACCCCGGCCTTCTTGAAGTGACCTGCGGCGGGGCGGTTGACGCGCTTTTCGCTCTTGGGCGCAAAGCCGATCTGCACGGCCTCGTAGCCGTCACGCTGCGCGGTCTTGCGCTGCACGACGGGGCAGGGGCCAGCCAGCACGACGGTCACGGGAACGGCGCGGTCGCCCTTCCAGATCTGGGTCATGCCGATCTTGGTACCGAGAATGCCCTTGGTCATGCGCGGCCACCGACGGTCTTGATCTCGATGTCGACGCCAGTGGGCAGGTCGAGGGTCATCAGGCTGTCAATCGTCTTTTTGGTGGGGTTCATGATGTCCACCAGACGGTTGTGCGTGCGGATTTCAAAGTGCTCGCGGCTGTCCTTGTTTACGAAGGGCGAGCGCAGCACGCAAAAGCGGCGGATACGGGTAGGCAGGGGCACAGGCCCGCTGACATCCGCCCCGGTGCGCCGAACCGTGTCCACGATTTTGCTCGCGGACTGATCCAGCGCCTTGTGGTCGAAACCACGCAGTTTGATACGAATCTTCGGGGCGACCATGATTTACTCCAGAACCTTGGCGACGACGCCGGCACCGACGGTGCGGCCCCCTTCGCGG
>NZ_SSNW01000069.1 GCF_004801315.1 Deinococcus sp. Arct2-2 | reverse complement strand
CGGGAACAGCGAGGCAGGTCTCATATTCGCGACTCAGTTTAATCCCGTATCATCCCTCCTTGACAGGTCGCTTCTCGGCGATGCGCCTGCTGAACGTCTGAGGAACGTCAGCATGGCGAATCGGTGGGATGTTCGACTCCCGGAAATTCGCAGAGTTTGCGCTCCAAATACCCGGAAGTTCGCAGCGTTTATACCGGAAGTTCGCAGCATTTTTAAAGCTGAACTCCCGGAAGTTCGCAGAGTTTGTATTGTGAACACCCGGAAGTTCGCAGAATTCATACCGGAAGTTCGCAGAGTTTTGGAAACTCGACTCCCGAAAGTTCGCAGGATCTACGTCGAAAATGCCGATTCAGCCGACAACGAGCGCCTCCGCCTGATGATGATCATCACTTCTTTTAAAGCTTTTAACGGTTGTGTTGCCTTGATCTGAGCGGGGTAGGCTGAGCCGCCGTGACCGACGCCAAGCCTTACCGCCACCGTTTTCCCATGACCATCATCCAGCACGCACTCTGGCTGTACTACCGTTTCCCGCTCAGCTATCGAGATGTTCAAGAATTACTGCACCAGCGCGGCCCAACAGGTCAGCCACAAGACCCTCCGCGAATGGTGTATCAAATTCAGCGCCCTCTTCGCTGAGGAACTGCGCCACCGGGAACCCCGACGGGGTTCCCGGTGGCATCTGGACGAGGTGTGTACGAGCGTTAATGGTGTCCGACACTGGTTGTGGAGAGCAGTGGACGAGCACGGCTTCGTGCAGGGTATCCTGCTTCAGCGGCACCAAGACACTGAAGCTGCGAAGACCTTCCTAACTCGCCTCCTAAGTGAATACGACGTCCCAGAGGCCATTCGAACCGACCAGCTACGGAGTTACGGCGCAGCGATTCGGGAACCCCCGAGCTTGGTCAACGTCGACCACCAGCAAGTGATCTCCGCGGCGCGCTGCAACAATTTGATCGAACAATCTCACCGTTCCACACGGCGTCAGGAGCGACAACAGCAGGGCTTCAAGCGAAGAAAGCGAGCGCAGGAATTCCTGAATCTGCACGCCAGGATCGACAATCTTCACCAGCACACCAGAACCAGCGTTTCCGCCAGAAGTAGACGAAATAATCAGAGAAAAGCGTTTCAGACGTGGTCAATGGTCGCGGCAGGGGCGGCCTGAACCTGAGGCCGCCCCTGCCCTCAGTCTGCCGTGACGCCAGTTAAGGCAACACAACCCCAGAAAGTCCTGAATCTCAGCGACCAGCCCATCGCTACACTCAGGCCTGCTTCAGCGCGGCCCGTGGTTAAAGGTGGCGGTGCAGCCACCGTCTACCGTGACAATAGATCCGGTCATAAACGAACTGTCGTCAGAGGCCAGAAAGGCGACCACGCGGGCCACTTCATCCGCCTGTGCCTGCCGCCCTAGGGGTTGCAGCGCAGCATTGGCTTCACGCCGTGCCCGTGCGGCAGCTGCCTGCTCGGCTGGCAATTTGGCCACGCTGCCGCCCATATCGGTATCGATGTACCCCGGACAAACGACGTTGACGCGGATGCCCTGGGGTCCGTAGTCCACCGCAAGCTGCCGGGTCAGATTGACCAGCGCGCCTTTAGAGGCACAGTACGCTGGCGCCCGCAACGCCCCGATCAGGCCATAGGTCGAAGCAATATTGATGATGGCCGCTTGGTGGCCGCTGGCAAGCAGATGCGGCATCGCTGCTTTCACGCACAAGAAGGGACCACGCACGTTGACCGCCATGACCCGGTCCCACAGCTCTATGTCCATCTCATGGGCCAGACTGGACCCCCCTGAAATTCCAGCATTGTTGACCAGGATATGCAGCGCGCCGTATTCCTCAACGGTCTGTTCGATCAGGCGGGCCACCTGTGCGGGTTCCGAAACGTCACAGGCCACAAAAACAGCCTGACCACCTGCCGTGCGGATCAGGGCAGCGGCAGCTTCGCCCGCCTCAAGTTGCATGTCGGACACCACCACCCGCGCCCCCGCCTGTGCCAGTGCCAGCGCCGTTGCGCGCCCGATGCCGCCGGCCGCCCCGGTGACCACTGCCACGCGTCCTGTCAACTTGCCGTGTTCACTCCTCTGAAGTTCTTGGTCAGGTAAAGGCATAGGGCCAATGTACACATGCTGCAGGCCTCTTCTGTTGCTTAACCCTTCAGGCAAAAAGCTGTGCCTCAACCTGTTTTTCCTCTGACCCGCAAGTGGCGTGGGTGCAGTCGCTGGACCGTATCGAAGATGGATCAGTTCAGCACAGGGAGCAGTCCACCTGTCTCGACTGCACTGAGGTCACAGGGGCTTCATCGGTTTCATCGGTGTCATGGGTTCCATGGGCTTCATACCCTGACCGTCCGGCACAGCCTTCAACTCGACCGCCCCGTGTTTGCCCAGGTCGGGGGCCTCGCCCAGCGACTGAACCTGGTTGCCGTACAGCGCGAAATACACGGGCGGGTTGGTCCGGAGTTCCACCACAAAGCGGTCCTGGAGCCGGTGGACCTGAGGCGGAGCGGTCCAGGTGCCTGTTGTGGTGCCGGACGCCTGGGCCTGTCCCTGCTGCTCAACAGAGATGAGGGTCTGCTCGCCGTGCTGCTCAAGCGTGAGGGTCCGGCCATCATCGAGCTGCGCTTGGTAAGCCATGCCTCAGCCTATCTGCTGGATGCCGGAGGTTTGTTGGGCTCAGCTTTACCAATGGATCAAGCGGGCTTGTTGGCGCTTCAAACGGCTCTCAGACCCTACAGAACCGACGACCGGACGCTGACATGAACAAAATGTGCGGGGCGTGCTCTACCCACGCGGCATCCTCGGGAGTCACCACATCTGGGGCGAGTGGGGTACCTCATCTGGATACCAGTGACAGAAGACCGGCGGGGACATGCTGTGGCCGGGGTTTGGCCCTGGCTCTGAAGAATCGTGGGTGAGCAGGGCGCCGCGCTTGACCAGTGGGTGCAGCGCCACCACGCGCTTTGTTTACCGTTTGATCCCAGTCAAAAGCCATTCTGGAGTGGTGAGTCATCCGTCAATCTGACCGTGCCTTCCGGTGTTCCTCCCGGGGGTCGTTCGGAGGGCCGAGAAAAAGCCCACCTTGCGGTGGGCCTGGACGCCTGGGCTGTTGATCACGCCCCTAGGCGGGTCAGTTGGAGCGTGCCGTTGTTGCGGTCTTACTGAGCGTGTTTGCGCACGAGGATGACGTCGTACATGGTTGTTCCCGGGCGCTGCTTTACGGTCAAGTTGGCGCTCGAGTCGTCATACAGGCTGAACTTGCCCACCATCTGCAGGCGCGAGGTGGTCATCTCGTCCGACTCGTAGCCCTGCCCCTTGAGCTGATTGGCGTAAAAGTCGTACACCCGCACCAGGCTCAGCGTCAACTTGAACGAAGACTTCCAGGTCGAGACCGCAGTGGTCGTCGTGGAGACCACTGGCCGGGGCGGCGTGGCCACTGTGGCGGAAATTTGGTAATGCGCCACATCGGTCACCCAGTCCTGGGACGCCAGCGGCTTGACGATGATGGACAGGGCCTGCGCCAGACCGTTCTGTCCACCTTTGATCTTCACGGTCGCAAACCCCGTCTGCTGATCTCCTTTGAACTGCGCGATGTCGTCGAGATCCAGTTCCTCCGTACTTGCCACCGCCAGCACAATGCCCTGCACGAACCCGTACTCGTCCACGTCCCACCAGAGTCAGTCTCGAACGCCATCGACGCTCGTACAGACCTCGTCGAGATGCCACCCTAAACCCCGACGGGGTTCACGATGGCGCAGGTCTTCGGCGAAGCGAAGTCCGAATTGTATGCACCATTCGCGGAGGGTTTCGTGACTGACCTGTTGGGCCGCGCTGGTGGAGCAATTCCTGCACGTCTCGGTCACTCAGGGGAAAGCGATAGTACAGCCAAACCGCGTGCTGGATGATCGTCATTGAAAAGCGGTGGCGGGCGGGTGTCCGGTCACTCACGGGAGGCCAGCGTACCCCGATTCCGGTTAAGGCAACACAACCTAGGAAACTTCTATGCGCGCACGATAGTGGCCTGAAAAGAAAGGTTAATTGCAGCGTGCCCGGTACATCGACCTTCCGTAGCGCCTCATGAATGCACACCTACACCGCGATCAATACTGGCAGTCCGTTGACTGAGCCTGGCAGACGAGTCGGAGACTGTGTTTTTCGTTGAGATCAACCGATCCAAGCTGCGAAAAACAATGTGTCTCTGGCGGCAGCGCAGCTACTCAACGGACTACCAATACTCTGGACCCTATTGATCTGGCGCGGGTCCCACTCTTCAGGACCACACCAGCGGAAGATGGGTCTGAATGCGGCCGACCTCTTGCCCGGCCCAGTTGCGGAGTTCGGAGGGAGCCAGCGCCCAGACGGCTTCTGTCAGGGGAACGCCCAACGCCTTCAGCACGGCCAGGGCCATGGGCGATCTGGCCCGCTCCCCTCCGTCCATCACTTTGAAGGCCACCCCCAACGGCCCAGAGGGGGTGTCTTGCAGGGCCATTCCGTAGAAGGCTTCGGCCCCCATCTTGGCCGTCAGGCCCGGCACCAGCGGCATCAGGGTGGTATCCAGCCGTCCGGGGCCAGCAATCAGGAAAGGGTGGGCCTGCATGGCCTGGGCAATGCGTGCCAGCGCCTGGGCATGGGGACCAGAAGGAGCCGCCAACCGCGCAAAAATACGGGCCGTTCCCCGAAGAGGCAGGGCAAAGGCGGGCACACTGCACCCGTCTACGCCCGCGTGTATGGCCTCCAGAGGCACGTCGGCCAGGCTGGCGTGCAGCGCCCGAATCTGGACCTGCAGGGGATGGGCCGGGTGGGTGTAGCCCTCACGCGGCAGGCCCAGGCGGACGCAAGCCAGCAGCATTCCGGCGTGTTTTCCAGAACAGTTGTGGTGCAGTGGGGTAGGGGTCTGCTGACTCTGAATCAGGCTGGCGGCGGTTGGCGCATCAAAAGGCGGATGGGTACCGCACCGCAGATCGGCCACGCTGCTTCCCGAGCGGGCCAGCAGACGCTGAACCACCGCCAGATGCTCGGGCGTTCCGGCATGGCTGGCACAGGCCACCGCCAGTTCATCCTGCGGAAGGTCGGGCATGGCCTCGGCCAGCGGAAGCGCCTGTACCGGCTTGCTGCTGCTGCGCGGAAAAGTCGTCAGCTCAGCGTTGCCGCAGTGGGCTTTCAGGTGGCCGTTGGCGTCCACCACCGCCACGTGAATCTCATGCCGACTTTCTGCCTGCCCACCACGCGAATAGGTGATGTGTCCAACCTCTGATGGGGTCATGACTTTCAGCCTAACCCGGCAGGGAGACGCAAGGAGCGATCAATGGATGTTCTGTGCCTCAATGGCCTGATGTGATTGATCACGGTGGACTGACCCCATCTGACAGGACCACAGGCTAAGACACTTCGCCCCAGTCAGCAGATACGCTGACTGCATCGCGAAGGAGATCAGATGCCAGGACGAAATCACAGCCGCGAGTTCAAACTTGAGGTGGTCAGCCAGATCAACACCGGCCAACACACCACCGCCCATCTCAGCCGGACTCATTCCCTGGCTCCGAGCTTGATTCATCGGTGGCGAAAAGAGGTTGAGGCGCGTGGGGAAGCCGCTTTTACCGATGGTGCCACGACGGATCGCAGCGACGAACTCCGCATTGCCGAGCTGGAACGGTACTGCGGTCAGCTGGCTCTGGAGAACACGATCTTGAAAAAATCGTTGGCGACGTACCGCTCGAAACACGGCACCACATGATCACGGATGCGCGGAGCGCGCATCCCATGGTGTCGGTACGTCGCTTGTGTGAGCTGCACGCGGTCAGTCGGTCGTGGTATCTGGGTCAGCAGACTCGGACACCGGTCAACCCGGATCTGGAGCTCACGAAGGAGATTGAGGCCATCGCGCTGAAGTGGACGGGCTACGGGTACCGTCGCGTCACCCATGAACTGGCCCGCCGGGGACGCCCGACCAACCACAAACGCGTCTTACGGGTCATGCGAGCAGGGGGGTTGTTATGCCGTCCCAAACGGCGATTTCAGGTCACGACGGACTCGACGCACAGCGAACGTCGTTTTGAAAACCTGTTGCCAACAGTGGTGCCGACTCAACCCAACCAAGTCTGGCAAGTCGATCTCACCTACGTTCGGGTCAAGCATGGCTTTGTGTACCTCGCCTGCGTCCTCGACAGCTTCACCCGAGAAATCGTGGGCTGGGCCATGTCAAGGTGTATTGACGCGGCGCTGGCGTTGAAAGCGCTCAACAACGCGCTCACAGCGCGTTGCCCAGCCCCAGGCTTACTGCACCATTCTGACCAAGGGTCAGGGTACGCGAGTCGCGTGTATGTGGAGCGGCTTCGGGAGGCTGGTCTGATTCCCAGCATGTCCAGAAAGGGCAACCCCTACGACAACGCCCGCATGGAAAGCTTTTACAACACCCTGAAAACGGAAGAAGTTGATCTGCAGGACTATTTCGACTTCGACGACGCACAGCACCACATCAACCATTTCATCGGTCAGCTGTATAACCAGGAACGTTTGCATTCCAGTCTCGGCTATATCCCACCGGCTGAGTTTGCCACCCGCTATCATGCCGCTTAGAAGTGACTTGCCTGCTGGCCCGGTACTTTGGGTTCACTCCAATGTCCCACAGGTCAGTCATACGGACCAGCTGCGAAGTGACAGCGCGGCGATTCGGGGGATTTTCAGCCTGACGGACATCAATCACCAACAGATGAGTTCCACGGCCCGCGGCACCCATTGAATAGAACACTCTCACTGGCCTACTTGGTGTCAGGAACGCCAACAACAGGGATGGGAGCAGAGGAAAGGGGCGCAGGAATGCCTTCACCTGCACGCCCGCATCACGAACCTTGACCCTCTTTCCCGCACCAGTGTTTCCGGCACAACCAGAAACAAGCGTTCCAGACGTGGTCGTTGGTCGCGGCAGGGGTGGTCTGAGGTTCAGGCTACCCTTGCCCTCCAGCTGCCTGAGGGCTGACTAAGGCAACACAACCCCTCAAACGTCTCACCCACAGTGAGAGACATTTCCAACTCTCAATACAGAACTGACTTTGAAATCCGAAACACATTCGAACTGAAATACAATAGTGTATCCTTATGGCATGACCACTTCTCCCGTTCGCACACGCCTCACCCGGGAGGAAAGCCGCCTTCAGACACGGGCAGCTCTGCTTGACGCGGCGAAGACCCTCTTTGCCCGCCAGGGATTCGAGGGCACCTCGGTCGAGCACATCACCGAGGCTGCGGGCTACAGCCGCGGCGCGTTTTACTCCAACTTCGAGGACAAGCAGGTGCTCTTGATCGCCCTGATCGAGCGTTGTTTCGAAGACGACCTGGCGGGCGTTGCTCAGCTCAATGGCAGCATGACTGCTGTCAGCGCCGGCTTCCAGCAAGCGGCCGATCTCGAAGACACCCGGCACCGTGAAGCCCACCTGCTCAAGATGGAATTCTGGATGTGCGCCTTACGCTACCCCGCCGTCCGCGAAGCGTATGAACGCCACCATTCCCGTCTGCGCACCGCGATCGGTACCTTAATTGAAGCGCAGTTCGCCGCAATGCACCGCTCTTTGCCTGCTCCAGCCGATCAACTCGCTGCAGTGGTCGTCGCGCTGCGCAACGGCCTCGACACCCAAAAACTCATCAACGGCGCGGCGATCCCCAACGGCCTCTACGGCCTGACCCTGCACCTCCTGCTCACGGGGCAAGCGCCCACCGAATAACGCCTCCCGCGACAGTTCGATCACCCCCCATTCCGAGGGCGCCCCGCGCCGCTCGACCGGCCGCTCTTGCTCTGCAACGCGGCCCAACAGGAGGAAATCCGTATGGCCCGAATTGGAGACGTGCTGGAAGGCGGCGGGAAACGCCTGGTGTTCCGGGAAACCAAGGCAGACACGAACGGCGCGCGGCTCGCCTTTGATGAGTTCGTGGAGGCGGGTGTGAGCGCCGTGCCCGCCCATCTCCACCCCCAGCAGCGCGAACGCTTTACCGTCGTCGCCGGGACATTGGGACTTCAAGTGAACGGTGAGCAACGCCTCTTGCAAGGAGGTGAGTCCCTGGACGTGCCGGCGGGCACGGCACACACGTACTGGAACGCGGGCGAAGGCGAGTTACACCACATCGTCACGCTCGAACCTGCCCTTGACCATGACCGCTTTTTCGAAAGCGTGTACGGACTCACCGCAGAGGGGTTTACGCCGGACAAGAAGACGTTCAGGAATCTGCTGCTGGCCGCCGGACTGTTCGCCCGTCACGAGAACTGGATGGTGGGCGTGCCAGTAACGGTGCAGAAGCTCGTGTTTCCCCTGCTCGCGGCCCTCGGACACCGGCTGGGCCTGCGTGTGTGGAAGCCTGAGTACGCTGCACGTCAGAGATCCGTGCCGCTGGACGTCCCAACCACCGCCTGATTCCCACTTGACCCACATTCGGACGTGCCCTGTGCCCGTTCGGGGTCACCCATGGCCACCCACGCTCGCCGCACCCAGAGGAGACCACCCTGCTGAGTTCTACATCCCGTGACTTTCCCGCTCGCCGCCCTCGGTGGCGCCTCCCTCTGCCTGACTGGCCGGGGCTTGGCCGTGGCCTCCGGCAACTTCAACCGAACGCGCGGTGGGAGGCCTGCGAACAGCGCGGCTTCTCTCCCCACTTCTAACCTCGACAGATCCGGACAAAGGAGTTTGCCATGACCACCCTGACCCCTGCACCTTCAGCCACCGTCTCCGTTCGTCCCACGCCCCGTGTTGCTCTCTTTGCCGTCGTGGCCGCGCAGTTCGTCTTGATGTTTGCTGCGTTTGGCGTGCTGGCGACCAGCATCAACTGGCCACAAAGCCTCGACTTGAGCGCGGCGCAAGCGCTCCCACTGATCACTGAGCAGGCGGGGCCCGTTGCCCTGGGCTACACGTTGTACTTCCTCTCGGCGTTCTTGCTCATTCCGCTCGCGGTGCTGACCCATCTGGCGTTGCAAGCCCGCACAGCGGGGGGCGTGTGGCTCAACGTTGCCGCTACCTTCGGGGTGCTCGCCGGGCTTCTCAAGCTCCTCGGCATTGTGCGCTGGCTGGTGGCGATGCCAGCATTGGCCAACGCCTACGCCACTGGAAATGACAGCACCCGCGCCGCCGCTGCTGTCATGTACGACGCACTGAACAACTACGCGGGCGGCGTAGGAGAAGTGCTGGGCGTGCAGCTCTTCGCGGGGCTGTGGACCCTCATGGTCAGCCTGGTCATCCTGCGCTTGCCCAGAGGCCGAATGCTGGGTGGGGCGGGCCTCGTCTCCGCCGCCTTGTTGCTCGCGGCCCTGGCGCAGGTGTACGGCGCGGACTTGGGGGGCCTCATTTTGACGATCCAAGGCCTCTTGTGGCAGTTCTGGTTGCTGGCCTTGGGGGTGACCTTCCTGCGCGCCCGCCGCTGACCACTTGGCCTGCTCTCACTGGCTCCCTTCAAATCTCAAGGAGAACATCATGACCACGAGTACTGAACTGCACGTCGTCCTGGGCGGCACCGGCGCCGCCGGGCGCGCGATCGTCGGAGCCCTCGCTCACCTCGGGAAGTCGGTGCGCGCCGTTTCCCGCACCGACCGGGGAGGCTGGCCGGACGGCGTGGCCTGGCACGGCGCAGACCTGACCAAGCGCGACGACCTGCGCCCGGTGTTGAGCGACGCCTCGGTTGTCTACATGGCGGCTCAACCCGCGTACGACCGCTGGCCCGAGGAGTTCCCGGCCCTGATCGAGCATGTGCTCAGTGCCTTGCCCTCACCCGACACGCGGCTCGTGATGGTCGACAACTTGTATCCGTACGGTCCGGTCGACGGCCCGATTCATGAGCACTTGCCGAGCGCCGCGACCGACCGCAAGGGCCGCGTCCGTGCCGAAGTCGCGCGGCGACTGCTGAGTGCCCACGAAGCGGGCCAGGCACGGGTGGCGATCGGCCGCGCCGCAGACTTCTACGGTCCGGGCGTCGAGGCGAGCGTCGCCGACCTGAACTTCTTTCGTAAGATCGCGGCGGGCCAGGCCGTCCAGTGGCCTGCGCGGCTTGACGTGCCCCACAGCTTGACGTACATCCGCGATTACGGCCGCGCCCTCGCCCTGCTCGGCACGCGTGAGGCGGCGCTCGGGCAGGTGTGGCACGTTCCGGCGAGCGAGGCGTTGACGGGACGGGCCTTTATCGAACTCGTCGCGCGCCAGGCGAACGTGCCCGCCAAGCCGGGCGTGCTGCCGAAAACGGCCGTGCGCCTCGCTGGGCTGTTCAACCGCATGGCGCGCGAGTTCGGCGAGATGTTTTACGAATTCGAGCGCCCCTACGTCCTCGACGGTTCGCGCTTCGCGGCCGCGTTCGACTTTGCGCCGACGCCGCACGACGTGGCGGCGCGCGAAACGCTCGCGTGGCTGCGCGCACACGGCAGCGGAACGGTCGCCACCCCAGCCGTGGCCGGAAGAGTGCCGTGAGCTTCTCCCCCTCCCGGCGACGCTTTCTCAAAGGCACATCCCTCATTGTGGGCGGCGCGGCGCTCGCGCTGGGGGGAGGCAGCCTCGTGGCTTCCGGCGCCTTGACACCGAATGACGCCCCGACCCAGTCCGGTGAACGTCTCACGCCGCCCCCTACCCTGTCGGTGCGCCGCGAGGCTGCCTTCGTGCGCGCCGCTCTGTTCACCGCCGCTTCCCCGGTGCGGCTTGCCGGACACGCGGTCTCGACCCTCACTTACGGTGGAAGCGTGCCTGGCCCGACCTTGCGGCTGCATGAGGGCGACCACGTTCGCCTGCACTTTCGCAACCGCACGGCCGAGCACACCAGCCTGCACCTGCACGGCCTGCCGCTCTCTCCGGAGGCCGACGCGCCATTCGGGCACCAGATGCCGGGCGAGGCCCGCGACATCGAATTCGACGTGCCCGCTGGGGCTGCAGGTACCTACTGGTATCATCCGCACGCACACGGTGACGTGGCGCGCCAACTCTTCGCGGGCCTCGCCGGCGCGGTAGTCGTGGCAGGTCCCCTCGACGATGAGCCGGGCTTGCGCGACGCCGACGACCGCCTGATCATCCTCAAAGACTTTTCGCTTTCGGGCGGGCAAGTGAACGCCCACGCCCCTCTGGACGGCCAGGGCAAGCATGGTTCCATGACGCTCGTGAACGGTCAGCACCGTCCCGTGCTGCACGCCACCAGCGGCACGCTGCGCTTGCGGCTTCTCAACGCCTCCACCGCGCGGCCGTACCGGCTCGCGCTCCAAGATCACGAGCTGCACCTGATTGCCACGGACGGAGGATTGATCGAGAAGCCGGTGGCCCTGACGGAACTCTTGCTCGCGCCCGGCGAGCGGGCCGAGGTGTTGGTCAGGTTGCGCGGCGCAGGGCGCTTCGAGCTGCAGCGGCTCCCATACAACAACGGGGCCGTGGATCAGGGCAGCGCCGATTCCCTGCTGACGGTGCACGCGCCAGCGGGACTGCGGCCGGTCCGGCTCCCTCACGTGCTCGCTTCCGTTGAGCGCCTTGACCCTGCAACTGCGGTCGCGACGCGCCGCCTCGTCTTCGACGCCACCTTCCCGCTGCGTTTCCACATCAATGGGCAGTTCTTCGACCCGGCGCGCACCGACTTCACTGGACGCCGCGGCACCCTCGAACTGTGGGAGCTCGAAAACGCCCACGCCTTCGACCACCCGTTTCACCTGCACAGCTTCGGTGTGCAGGTGCTTGAGCGCGGCGGTCTCCCCGAGCCGTTCCGGGCCTGGCGCGACGTCGTGAACTTACGCGGAGGCGAGCGCGTCAAGATCGCCGTGCCGCTGCAGCGCTTCACGGGCCGAACCGTCTTTCACTGCCACGTCGCCGAGCACGAGGACCGCGGCATGATGGGCGTGCTTGAGGTGCGGGACTGAAGTGTCCGAACGCAGCGGTAGGGTTATTGATTCCTGGGGATACCTCAGTTTTTATGTCTTACGCCTGACGTCCATTCCTGATCAGAATGGGGAATCAGGCCAGCCCGAACCAGTCAGCCAGGCTCAGTTTTAGGCCCACCAAGGCCGTTACGCAGATCTGGCCGGTTCGGGCGCTCTTCTCGAACACTGAACGCTCTCCAAGGCACAGAAGCCTGCACTATAAGAACCAGTTCCGAGGGAGCTCGACCTGACAACTCACCCGACTCTCTAGGAGGTTTGTGATGCATGTTCTCGGCTTGGATATCGGGAAAGACACCATCTTTGCCCATCTGTTGTTGGTGGATGGCACACACCATTCGTTGGCGGCCGTGCCCAACACGGCCATTGGCTTCCAGCAACTTCTCCAATGGGCGAGCAAACACCAAGCTCATTGCGCGTCATTGCACGTCGTGATGGAAGCGACGGGCGTGTACTGGGAGAGCTGCGCGCAGCATCTCCATGATCAAGGATGCCAAGTAAGTGTGGAAAATCCTGCGCGCATTCGGTATGTTGCCCACTCGAAGTCGCGTCGGGGCAAAACGGATGCGATGGATGCCGAGTTGATTGCCCGGTATGGCGCAACCATGTCCCCCAAGACCTGGTTGCCTCCCAGTCCAGCGCTGCATGAGTTGAAATTGCTGGTTCGCGAGCGGTCGGCGCTGCTGGTAACGCTGAACGCCGAACAAAATCGGCTCCATGCCATGAATCACCGAGCCGCGGCAAATCCCGTGCTCTTGGGCCTGATCCAGGAACGCGTGGCGTTCCTTAAAGTGCAGGTGCAGACCTTGGAGCAGGCGATGCACACGCTGGTGAGGGCAGATCGTTCTCAGCGAACCCCTCCATCTGCTGATGACCATTCCCGGCTACGGCTTTCTCAGTGCCGCGAGTGTCCTTGCTGAGACGGATGGCTTCGCGCTGCTCGAGACGGGGACGCAGATTTCTGCTTATGCAGGAATTGCGCCTGCACCTTTTGAATCCGGAAGCAGTGTTCATCGACGTGGACGCATTTCCAAGGTTGGAAATGCTCATCTCAGGCGGACAGCGTACCTCGCCGCCTTAGGCGCTCAACGTTCGAAGAGTCGAATGGGCGACTTTTACCGTCATCTCCGCGCTGAGGGCAAGCCGCCCAAGGTCGCTTTGGTCGCCCTCGGGCGCAAACTCCTGCGGACGGGTCTAGCTGTGGTGAAGTCTGGCCAGCCCTACCAAGAAACATACCAACGAACCCAGCTTCCTCGTCCTTCCAGCCCTTGACCGCTGGGCCGAATGACGCTATCTGCGGACTTGAAGAAACGCCTCGAGAATTGACACGAGGTGAGGCATGTCCAAACGCAAGCAGTACACCAGAGAATGGAAGCTCGAGGCTGTGCGGCTCGCGAACGAGCCGGATCAGAGTTTTGTCCAGGTCGCCAAGAACTTGGGTGTCAGCGCCTCAGCGCTACATCGCACGGCTAAAGACGGATCTGCCGTTGGCGGCCTTGCAGATGGCCTTCGCGGGGCGAAGTCCCCCACCCGGCGTGATTCATCATTCGGATCGTGGGTCGCAATACACGAGTCGCCTGTATCAATCGGCGTTGCGGAAAGGTGGTGCCATGCCGAGCATGGGGAAGAAAGGGGATTGTTTCGATAATGCTGTGGTGGAGTCGTTTTTTTCAACCTTGAAACGGGAATTGCTGTTAGACCATGTGTTTCACACGCGCCAGGAGGGGCGCAACCAAGTCTTCGAGTATCTCGAGGTCTTCTATAACCGCCAGCGGTGGCATTCGACTCTGGGCTATAAAACCCCGCTAGAATTTGAGCAGCTCAGCATTCACGCCGTGGCGTAACTGCAAGTACGTAAGATCGAGGCAAGCTCACCCGTGCCCTGCGACCCACTTGAGGCGGCACAACCCTCAGGCGCGAACTCCTCCTTCCCGAACAACTCGACAAAAAAGCCGACCCAAACTAGAGGGTCGGCTTTTAACCGTCATGAAGTTGAAACGTGCTGCGGTGAGCGCGAGCGCCCTTCCCGCCCCGTCCTTCGGCAAAGACCTGCCCCTCATGCTTGGGGATCAGCCGCTGCACGCTCGCCAGTCCCCCCCGTCCCGCTCCCTTCATGCACGGTGTGGAGCCGCTGGAACAGGTTGAACAGCCGCCCCTGATAGCGCGGATCGAAGCCCAGGCCGTTGTCCTTCACGCATACCTTCTAGGATTCGCCGTCATGGCCCTCAGTGGCAGGGAAAGAATCATCTGCTGTCCAAAATCTCTCCGGCCGTGCGTATGGCGGCCGAACACCAGATCCCCTTCTCTAGCTTGCTTGAGCGTAGGCCCACACTGGCCTTGCTGTGGCCGTTCTCGCGCTCATACCCCCTATTCCTTCCGATAAGTCGGGCTGTTTGCGTGAGGGAGCCGAAAAAAGCCGAAATGTAAACGTATTTGATTAGCGGCCGCTGCTGGCGTTCAGCTGCGCGATCCACGGATGCCCGGGCACAGACGTTTCCAGCCGAGCTTTCAGCCAGCCCTGCTGCGCTGCGGTGAGGTGCGGCCGCAGCCGCACAAAGTCCCGCTGATCCTTGAGTCGAATGGGTGACCCCACTTGGCCAGCCTTGAACAGCAGCGCAGCTTCCGGCGTCAGATAAGGCAGCTCCTGCGGCCCGAACTGCCTCGCCTCCTCAAGCGGAAGGGTGATGTCCGGGTTGCGGCGATACCTCCATTGTCCGTCGCTGAGGTCAGTGAGCATCAGGTCCAGCATCACCACCTCCCGCAGATCTGGGTGCCGCGCATGCACCTGGAAGCTGGGCGGATTCAGGGGCGGCACCCAAGGCTGATACTGGCGGTTCACAGCCGCATCCAGACGCCAGCCCAAGTGCTGCAGGTGCTGCTGAAGTTCGGGCTGCCGGTCGCGGGGCACAATGACGTCCAAGTCTTCATGTGGACGGGTTACGGCGCCGACGTGCAGGTCCAGAGCCATGCCGCCCGCGAACATCCATGGCCAGTCCAGAGGGGCGAGCATCTGGGCCACAGCACGCGCGCGCTGGAAGCCGATGGTTCGGGCGTGATGGACGGTCGCCCGCTCGCGGAAGACCGTGTCAGCCGCTTCACGCCCGTCCCGCCGGAACACCTGCGCGTACTCTGCAGCGGCCTCCGGGTCAGCGGTCAGCAGGGCACTCAGGGCGTGCTGGTCAGCACGCCAGCTGGTGGTCTCGTCTACCAGGACCAGGCGCCAGCCCGCCGGGTTGTGCCAGTGCAGGCCTTGTGGCCGGTAGCCCAAGCTCTGGAGCGCCTGCTCCTGAGGAGCAGTGATGGTGCCAGGAACGAGGTCGACATGCAGCTCCGGCACGTCGAGGTTCTGGAGACCCAAGACACTGCCCGGTCCGCCGATCTGGACATGGAACACCCCGTCTTCTCGGTTGCGGTCAAGGAAATCACCCAAGGCGGCACGCAGGTTTGTTAGGGCCAGTTGAAGGTCAGGCATGTGGGCAGTGTGCTGGGCCAAACTTAGGGAGCACATCCGTCATCTGGACAGTGCGGTCATGCGTGACGCTAATCCCAGACATGTAAACCACTGGTAGACGCGGGCCACCATTCGTCTGAGTGAATAGGGCCAGAGCTACCACTGAAAAGCATCAGTGAATGACAGGGCAGAAGGGTCGCCCGTTTGTCAGAAACTGACAGCGAGGCTGGGGATAGCGTTATCTACCCCGGTCATCCCTTTTCAGCGGCTCCGGTAAAAAGAAGTGCAGGGCTTCAAGGGGCGCATTTGAAATGGCAACCCCATGAAGGATGCACGGCGAAGAGGAAACACAGGCCGCACGCCCACGCTTCCCCTTCGCCGTCCTCTCACCGGTCGCCTTCAGTTTGAAGCCAGATCGCTTCGGAAAGGCGAACGCCGCGAGGTTGTGCGGCCCGGTTGCGGTACAGCTCTGCCTGCAGGTCTTCCCGCGTCACGCGCACCCAATAACTGCTCCAGCCAGAATTGGCGACCTTCCGGAGGAGCACCTCCGGCGCAGTGTGCTGCACCTCGACATACCCACCAGGATCGGTAGGTGAAGGGTGATCTGCGGCGAAGAAGGAGAGTTGCCAGCCTTGAGCCAGTTCTGAAATCACAGCAGCACACGCGGCTTGTGTGGAGGAAGCCTCTAGGGGAAGCCCGCACTCTGGACGTGGGGCCGGTGGCGTCTGTGATGATAGAGGTGGGGTCTGACGTACTTGCGGGCGAATCAAACTCCAGATCGAGAAGCCCAGTAGTAAGGCGACTGGGACATTTAGCAGGAGTGTGGTCATGTTCATGCGTTCTCTTTACCGGCCTCTTGAATGTGCTTCCCTGCCTGACCTTTACAGCAACCATAAGATGAGAAGGCACACCCCAAGTATCCCGATCAGCAGCCGAGGCCCCTGAGCTGGTCGGCGAACGAGGAAGGCGACGAGCACCCCCACAAATAAGACCTGCCAAGGGAAGCCCAAGCTGTTAGACAAAAGACTGTCTGTCATCCTGCCCCGCCTTCCTCTTCGCCGGGCTTCGTGTTCCGGGTGTCAGCCTTGCTCCATCTCTTCTTGCCCCACAGCAGAGCGCACACGAAAGCAAAGGCAGGCCAGCGCACTGAGGGGCTGTAAAACACTGGCCCTAGCGTCACGATTGCACTTGTGCTCGGATCGTTCACGGCCACAGCCTACACTTCCTCTCCGCTGGGACGAAAGCCGATAAAAGCCGAAAAAGTTAGAACGCCCAAATCTAAAACTGACGGCAAATGACGGCACGAATGACCAAAGATGACCAAGTGCAGCACCCTAAGGATTGCCCACGGTGGCCGCCATGCCCACAGTAATGGGACAAACTCGCACCAGCCGTTCTCTCATCTGCCCTACGATCACAATATGAGTCTTACTTATGCTGTGGAAAAGTTCATCGCTGCCCGTGACACCTTGGCTACTGGGCCAGACCGCATAGGCGAACGCCTTAAAGATGCCTGGGTGTACAGCCTGGTCAACATTGCTCCTGAACGGGACATCCCCGATCCAGACCTTCGCACAGAGTTTGAAGAACATCGTGCCCGCCTCAACAGCGGACAGCCGATAAGCCAAGAGGGAACCATTGCGGCTTATATCAACACCCAGCCAGAAGAGATCGCCTCTGAAGAGGTGAGATGGCTTCTGACTTTCCTCTATCGCCTTGAAGAGCTTGAGGAGGAGATGGAGCAACTGCGAGGCAAAAACTAACTACGCCTCGCCGGAAGTTAGAGGTCGTCGGCAGTGACCCCATAGATGATCTTGCTGTAACCGCCTGCGCCTAGGAACATCACACCCCGCCCTCCAGCTTCCTCTTGCTGCACTTGCACCACTTCCAGCGGTGTCATAGGCCGCTCTGCCGCAGTTCGACATTCGACCCACACGCCGCGTTCGCTGTCAGCGTTGTAGATGCCCCCGTGATCTCCCGATTTAATGTGGGCCTGAGCTCCCAGCCTCGCCAGTCTGTTGCGTCTTCCGGTCATGCTGCCCCCCTGCCCAGACGCGGGCCTGGGTCTTCTCTTGCGGCCTCAAGTGCCGCTAACCGTGCTTCCCACTCACCGACTTCGACCAATTTTGCGTAACTGCTCGCACCTTGACTGAGGATATGGACAGCCTTCAGGCTCAGCACCGGGTCATCTTCTTGCAACAGCTCTGCGGCCCGCTCCAGCCCTGTCAATGCAGCCCTGTCGATGCAGCCGGAGGATGCTGGCCCGTAGGCGAACCTTCGGATAGGTGGATGGGCTGGTCTCCAGTTCCCGGAGCAGCTCATCAGCGTCTTCAGAAATGTCAATGCGGCGGGCAGGGCGGGCCATGCTTAAGTCTACATATCAAATGCGACGTACTTAGTTCGTCGACAACCGTCATCAGCACGTCAAACACGGGGCCGTGTTCTAGATCGGACACTGCAGGTGGGTGACTCAGTTCAGGCCGGAACATGATGCGGAACTGCGCCGGATGCGCGACAGCAAAACGAATGTACGCGAGACCCAGAGCACGAAGTTGGTCGCGGGGATCCTCCACTTGGGCCACGGCCTCACTCGATGCGCGATCCAGCTGGGTGAGGCCGTCTTGAACCAAGGCCGTCACCAGTAACACTCGGTAACGCCCGCTCCGGATGTCATCCACCAATTGGACAAAGTAGGCAGCCAAGTCTACAAAAGCGGCTTCGTATTCGCCGCCCTCGTGAAAACAGCAGCCCATCTCAAGACTATTCAGGTCGAGTCGCAAAGACTCCCCAGCGCCATTGGAGAAGAGGGGCAACCATTCTGCCCGCCAAGGGTCAATGGAGATATCGTCCTTAAAAAACCTCTCGATCCTCCCAGTAGATCTCCAGACTCAACTCGCTTCCAAGCAAGTGCCAAGTTCCGCCAAACATCAACCAGTCTGGCAAGCCGTCGTGCCATGCAACCAGCGCCAGCAGCGCCTCGGGGAAAGGGTGGGCAAACGCTGCTTGCAGTTCGGTCAGCCGTGCTTGCCCTATGGGTGGGGGCAAGTCATTTGGTGAGACGCCCTGCCGACTCAGCCAATGGTCAAGCTCAGTCAGGTTTGATCGAAGGGTCATGGCAGCGGCCTTTTCCTACAGCATCCTGACGGCATTCATCCAAATGGAAGCGTCAGAACAAAGGTCTCTGACGCGTCCATTCTCTCAATTGCCTACAAACATTCCCGCTGGCTGGCAACGGTTTAAGCCGACTTGGCCTCTGCCAGTATGCGCCGAGTGGTCTCGCTGGCGAGCTTGCCGTCGTAAGCTCCGTCATGCTGGGTTTTAAGGAACTGCATGACTGCGCCGATGTTTCCGGCTCCTTGGGTGACCGCTTCCCGAATGGCCCCTTCCAGCGCCTCTGGGGAAAGCTGCCGCGCACTCAGTTCGGCCTGTGCCTGACGCTGTGCTTCGGTGGCCTGCGTGTGTAGGTTCTGCAATACGGGCAATTCCAGATCAATTTGTGCCGTGTCGCGGCCAAGCCCAGCTAACTGCTCGCGCTCCCGGAGCAGGGCGGCGAGTTGATCCGTCAGCACGCCCGCAATTAGCTGGGCTTGGTCAGTGCCGGGCTTGTTCTTCGCCAACGTTTCTACGTCACCGATCACGCGGCCCAGTACGGCAGTGTGCGCGGCGTCTTTTTGCTTGCGGGCGTTGAGGTGCTGGGCTTTCAGGGCGTCTAGATTCATAGGTCATTCTCCTTTGAAAAAAGGTAGAGAAACGGGCGCACCGTCCGGTCAGGCCAGAGCAGGGGCCTCATACCGCAACGGGGCTGTTGATTGAGCAGGGTCGTTCAGTTAGAAGCTGCCGACTTCTAGGAACCGAACTCTAGCGCCTACCCTGAAAGGCAACATCCGTCATTTGGCCCAGTCACTATTGACCACATGGCGCGTTGGAATCTGCTTCACGACCCCACTTAGAGCCTATCCGGGAAGTTCTCTCACAGGGGCGACAGGGGCGAGCTTACGCCAGATGATGAGGCAGGCGGCCAATTCGACGAAGCCGAGATACAGGTCTTGACGCTTCTCCCAGCGGGTCTGAAGGCGTCGAAATCGATTGAACCAACTATGGCCGACTTCGACCACCCACCGCCGTGCCGGATGGCGTTCCGGATCGCTGGGGGCGGGAATGGGATGTTCCTCCGAGGCCTTCTTTGGAATATGCGCGATGAGCCCTTCATCCACGGCCAGTTGACGACACGCAGGCGTGTCGTACCCACGATCGAGCAGCAGATGGCGCTGTGCCTGCTCCACAGGAGCAGGCACAGCGACGACAACGGCATCAAGAACATCCATCAACATTTTGCTGTCATGGCGATTGGCACCACACAGCACGACTGAGAGCGGAAGGCCTTTAGCATCGGTCAGCAGCGTGCGTTTACATCCGGCTTTGCCTCGGTCGGTGGGGTTGCTGCCCGTGGCTTGCGACGCACCAGGGCCCCCCTTTTTCCGAGCGGGGCTTTCACCATGCTCCCGTCCGCTGCCAGCCATTCCCAATCGATCCCCACTACGTGGTCATACTCTTCGACCAGAAGCTGCCAGGCCGATCGCAAGCACTCGTGCTCGACCCAAGCACAGAAGCGCTCGTGGACGGTCGATTTTGGGCCGTATCGGCGCGGAAGTTGACTCCACTGACTGCCGGTTCGGGCCAGCCAGATCAGCCCATTGAAGATGCCCCGGGCGTCCCGTGCGGGACGCCCGCTCTTTTTCTTAGGCTTCTCAATCACCAGCAGCGGGGCCAGACGAATCCAGAGTTCATCTGAAACCTCCCACAGCGTGGGTTGGTCATCAATTTGATCTTGATGGAGCTGGGTGGTGGTCATCGTCTGCCAGAAGATCATATTTTCCGGATAGGGTCTTAGCAGAGTCCGAGGGCTGCCTTGACTTTATACGGCCTCTCCCCCATCTTGGGCGGCCTTCGACTGGTACATTCGCTGATCGGCCAGACGCACGAGGGCCAGCACATCCTCGCCGTCGTGGGGCCAGAGGGCCAAGCCGAAACTGACCTGAACAGGTGGATGGGTCGTGTCTCCAGCGGCCAACGTTTCTTGCAGCCGGTGGGCGAAACTTTGGGCTGCATTTTCTTCAGCGCCCGACAGCACAACCAAGAATTCATCGCCGCCCAGCCGGAATAATTGGTCGGTGGGGCGGGTGTGCAGCCGCAGGGCATCGGCTACGCCCTGCAAGACTCGGTCGCCTGCCGCGTGTCCGTGGGTGTCGTTGACCGCCTTAAAATCGTCCAGATCCAGCACCACCAGCGCAAATTCCTCTCCCCGCTGCACCGCATGTTCGGCATAGGTAAAGAGTTGAGCTTCGAGGCCGTACCTGTTGCGTAATTCGGTCAGATGATCGTGGGAGGAGGCCCATTCCAACCGCCGCTGCACCTCAATCCGGGCGCTGGCGTCTTCCTGCACGGCCACCCAGTACCGCAGCGCCCCCGCTTCTACGATAGGACTGACATGCATAGTGAACCAGAGCGGCTGAGCGCTTTTGGTGTAGTTCAGGATCAGTTGATGCACATGCTCTTGGCGGGCCAATCCTTCCCGGAGGGCTTGGCGGTGGTGCGCATCGGTCTGTGGGCCTTGCAGCAAGCGCGGGTTGCGGCCCACCACTTCGGCCAGCGCGTACCCAGTCTGACGGCTGAAGGTGGGATTCACATACAGGATGTTCTGCTGGGCGTCCGTGATGACCACACTGATATCCAGCGCGTCCCACACGGCAGCAAGCAAGCTCAGGTGAGGGGTGATGAGTGGAGGCGGACAAGACGTTGAAAAAGGCAACTCCCTGTCGGCGGCGCTTGGAGGGTCTGACGGAGTAGCGGTAAGGCCTGAGGGCTGCGCCCATGCCTGCAAGGCCTGCACCACCACAGGATCGAACTGATGCCCCGCTTGTCGGCGCACTTCCGCGAGGGCTTGCTCGTGTGTCCAAGCCGGTTTGTAGGGCCGCTGACTGATCAGAGCGTCGTACACGTCGGCCACGCTGAAGACGCGGGCCAACAGGCGGATCGCTTTCCCAGCGAGGCCTGCGGGGTAACCCGCACCGTCCCAGCGCTCATGGTGAAACCGGATCACCTCCAGCACCTCCTCGGACAAAAAGCCCAGTGCCGCCGCAAACCGCACCCCCTCCAAAACATGACGGTGAACCTCAGCCCGCTCCCCATCAGTCAGCGGGCCGGGTTTAAGCAAGGTGGCGTCGGGTACGGCCAATCTCCCGACGTCATGTAGGTACGCCCCCAGCCGTAAGGTGTTCAATTCTGCCGAACTCAGGCCCAACGTGCTGCCCAGTTGCAGGGCCAGAGAAGTGACCCGGTCGGTGTGGGCCTTGGGTTTCCCGGTCACGCGCCTCCAGAGCCAACCCCAACGCACGCACGGCAGCGTCTTGGGCGCTCTGTGCCGCCAGTTCGGCCTTCTTTTGGTCATCTATATCGGTGCAGGTGCCCACCCACGCCACCGCCCCGCCGCCTTCGTTCTCGACTCTCACGCCACGAATCAGAAACCAGCGATACCTCCCTTCTCGGTGCCGCAATCGGTACTCGATCTCGTAATCTTCGCCCCTCTCGACGGCGGCTTGCCAGACGGCCAATGTCCGTTCTAGGTCGTCTGGGTGCAGCGCTACCTCGAACCCGAAGCCTTGGGTCTCGCCCAACACTCCGGTATAGGCGGCCCACTCGTGGTTGACATGTTGCCAGACGCCTTGAGCATTGGCCGTCCAGAGCATCACGGGCATGGCGGCCAACAGCCGACGATATGCGCCGTGTTCATCTAGGGGCGTGAGGTCAGGCGTCTGGCTCATGATGTTCAGTGGCGATACTGGAGTTGACTGGACTGGAGTTGGCTGGGTGAGAAGGCAATGGGTGAGAGGGAATAGGGCCAGAGTCGGCAGCAGGCGCGTCGTTCAGATCGGTCTTGTTGGGCTGGCCCTCTGCCGTGAGGTTCCGCACCACCAGCAGCCCCCGCTCGCTGCCCATCGGCGTCAGGCGGCCCTCCAGTTTCAGGCCGTCGTCCGTGCCCAGTGGGGGTTGAAGCATGAAGGCCCGCGAACGACGATTGCTCTGGAGGGTCAGGTTCAGGTACACCATGACCAGCCCTGCCGTGTCTACCGGCCAAACTTGGTACATGCTGCGGCCTACCGGATCGCGTTGCAGCCGCAGAGAATCGGGGTTGTAGCTGAGAACCACACCCTCCCGAGACAACACGAACAGCGCGTCTGGGATGGCCTGCAACAAGGCTTGCGTGTGCAGTTGACTCTGGGCCAATGCCGCCACCGCGCCGCGCTGCTCACTCACATTCCGGATCAGCAGAGTGCTGTGACTGCTGCCTAGCTGCAACTGACGGCTGGCGATTTCCAGATGCAGCAGCAGACCGTCTTGGGTCAGGCCATTGGCATGGCCGAGTTGCCACCGTTGGGTATCGGCAACGGGCAAACTGTCTGGGCCACCCGGAATCAGAGCCGTGAGGGGCTGCCCTTCTAGGTTGCTGACCGAAGCCCCGAAGAGCTGCTCTGCCGCTCGGTTGGCGTAAGTCACTTGGCCCCGCTGATCGTAGGCGATCACGGCGTCGGTTAAGGTCTTGACTCCACTTTCGAAGGGAAGCAGCCGGGCCCCGATCTGAACCGCCCGCCGGAACGCCTGCTGCTGCACCAAATAATCGGACGCGAGGCATATGGCGTCCAGAAAGGCTTGGTAGTGCTGGCGCTCGAAAGTGCGGGGAAGTTGGCGCAGGAGATACAGAAACCCCAAGACCTCGCCGCCGCTGTTCCGCAAACTGGACGCAGCATAAAACCCCGTCTGAAATCCGCCCATCGCGTCGGCCAACAACTTGAAGCGGGCATCGTGGGTGGTGTCGGTCAAGACCAACATGTCTGCCGTCATCAAAGACGCCAGTGGGGGAACCGGCAAGCTCAGCGGCCAACGGTGAGAGGCCAAAACCGTGTGCTGTGCATCGGTGATCAGAGCCAGATCGGCCCCGAGGCGGTCACTGATCAGGCGGCACAGACTGGTCAAGACTGGGTGCGGCGGGGGCGTCAGGAGTTCGGTGTCAGGCATGTCGTCTGTCTTAAAAGAGAATGGGGAGCGGCCACAGCCTGCCGAGGAGGTTCGGTGAAAAGCTGAAAGTGGTCAAGGGATAGAGATGCTGTGATGGAAGCACTCAAGCTGTTCGATAGTGTGATTTTAACGGCGTTCCCGCTGCGAAGAAAAGCTGGACAGGCCGCGATATGAAGGGGTGCTGAACACCGACACGATGTTTCGGCCAAAGCTGAGCGTGAACTAAAACCTGTCCTAAAAGCACGAGTTCTTCGGCTGGTGCCGCTCCCTTTCCAACCAAGACTGAGCAGCCCTGAGTCGCCTCCGCGTCTCGCGGGCGCTAGCATGGGCCTATCTATGAAGGTGATCACGTTTTTTAACCATGCGGGCGGCGTCGGCAAATCCAGCAGCGTGCGGGATATAGGCTTTACGTTGGGGCGGCTTGGGCACCGCGTGTTGCTGATCGACGCCGACCCACAGGCCAATTTGACCGACTGGCTGGGAGTGCGCGGCGTCACTGGTGCAGACGGCCAACCCCGTGACCTGCGCCTAGACGACACCCTCTACCCTGCCGTACTGGCCGACGACGACACCGAGTTGGCGTTGCCCTCCCCCATCCGGGTTCACGGCCTAGACCTGATTCCCGGCCACTTGGATGTGGCCACCATAGAACCGCTGCTGCCGGGGCAGATGATGGGACTGCTGCGGCTTAAAGATGCCCTGCGCTCCCTCAGCGGAAAATACGACTTCGTATTGATCGATCCACCGCCCAGTCTGGGGCAACTCAGCGCGTTGGCGGTCATTGCCGCGCAGTATGTGGTGGTACCTGTTCCGGCCAGCGGTAAGGGACTTAAGGGCCTCCAGACGGTGATGCAGATGCTCAACCGCTTCCGCAAGGCCAACCCGGAACTGGCGCTGTCCATGATTTTGGTGACCCAGTACAACGACACCACCAACCACAGCCGCGAAAGCCTCGCGCAACTTCGGGCACAGTTTGGGCACTTGGCCCCGGTCAGCACGCCGCTTACCTACCGCCCCGCGCTGTATCCAGACTCTCAACTGCACGGTGAACCCTTGCCCGAATTTGCCAAACGTAGCCCAGCCACCCAAGAAATCGCCAGCGTGACCAGCCAACTTCTGGCCGCCCTCGGTGCAGCGCACCATGTCTAAGGCCGCCAAACGCAGCCGGGCCGACGCTTTTGGATCGTTGCTCGGCTCTATGCCCGACCTCTCCCCCGCCCGCAGTCCTTCTATCAGCGCATTGCCGCTTCAGCAAATTATGGTGCGGCCCAATCAACCTCGGCGGCACTTTGGCGAGGCAGCTTTAGCCTCATTAGTGCAGAGCGTGCGGGAACAAGGCGTGTTGCAACCTGTGTTAGTCCGGTCTGTGGCTGGGGGCTACGAATTGATCGCCGGAGAACGGCGGGTGCGGGCAGCGCAGTTGGCGGGCCTCACCGAGATTCCAGCATTAGTGCGCGACGCCACCGATGAGCAAGCCGATCTGCTGGCGGCCCTCGAAAACCTTCAGCGCGAAGACCTGAATCCGCTGGATGAGGTAGACGCCACCCTGACCATCGTGGCCCGGCAACTCAAGATTCCGCAGGGCGACGTGTTGCCCTTGTTGCATGCCCAGCGGCGCACGCCTCAGCCTGAAGTGGTTGAGCAGCTAGACGCCGTGTTCTCGCGGCTCGGCCGGGGCACTTGGCGCTCGTTCGCCTCCAACAAAGCCGGTGTGCTGAGGTTTCCGCCCGATCTGCTTGAGCTGATGCGGCAAGGCACTTTGGAATACACCCGCGCCGCTGCGTTGGCCCGTATCAAGAATGAAGGCCTGCGCTTCAGCCTGACGCAACGCACGCTAACCGAGGCTCTGAGTGTGCGCGATATCGCGTTGGCTGCTAAACCAGAATCCACTGGAGAAGACCGCGCCGCGCCAGAGCAACTCCGGCGCATGCGAGTTTTACTGGATGAGCGGCGGATGGCCCAATTGGGCAAGCCGGAGCAGAAGCGAGTTACAGCACTTCTGAATGAACTTGAGGGTTTGTTGTTGGGCAGTATCCAGCCTCGTCAGCAGGGCAAGTCAAAGCGCTCTTAACGTTAAGAGCAGGTGAGAAAGCTGGAGCTTCGGGAGACATGAGGGGGCGGGGGTAATGTGAAAACCGGGTTGCTCTTAACGTTAAGAGCAACATAGAAGACGAAGTTGGTCGGCCCTCGAGAAAAGCAGAGTTGCAGAGCCGCTCACCTGACTTACACCACTTGACTCAAAACAGAACTGCCCTACTCGTAGACCAACTGGCCCTGCTCTTAACGTTAAGAGCAGGGCCAGTTGCGAGAGAATTGAGAGCTGTGACGACGTGCTGTACACCGAAATCACACTCTATGCACTAGTTGCCGGACAACACATTGAACTGGAGGCCAGTAGGACGGCTTTGAGTTCAGTTGCCGCAGACCACGAAAAGTAGGAGATACGATTGTGCTGGAGAAACAGCCCTTGACCATCCCTTGGGCTTGAGCTGCGCCCTTCGCCGTTACCTGCGCTCCGGCTGTGGGGTCAACTGTAGTGTGGTGATTTGTTTGAAGCTGCACGGTCACAGCACAATGGGCTTGATCCATACACGGCCCCATTCTCCTTTGAGGTGTCATGAAGCGCTCGCCACTGCACCGTATATTTTTGCACCGCCTGTCTCTGAACCGCTTGCCCACCTACCGCCCCCTGATCCTGACTGCGTTGCTGGCTGTGCTGGGCGCATCTGCCCTTGCCGCTACACCGAACCGATTTGCCGGAGTCGCTTGGCAAGACCCGGCGGGGATGGAAGTCTCGACTAGCTTCCTCACCTCCTGTCCAGCCCGCTGCCTGACTTACCGGGGCAGCGGCAACTCCGACGACTGGTGGCCGCTGATCCGCGTGCATGAGGGCGTGATCGGGACAGCTCAAACGGCACTGAACCGACTGAGCGCGGCCCTCAAGCGGGACGGTTCGATGCTGCGTGTGCTGCAAGATGGAGAGCAGCAAGTTGGGGCCGTTAAGGTGCGGCTGCTGACGCTGGAAATCAAGGATTACGCCGATGATTCCTCGCCCGACTTTGCGGTGGTGCTGCTGCTGGAACAAGGCGGCGTGACCCTCCCACTGGAACTGGTCGCGCTAGACCGGGAAGAACTCGCGGGGCCACGTTTTGCGGCGCTGGCGGCGTTGGCCGACACCATCAAGCTGAGTCCAGAGGTTATTAGAAAAGACGTGACGGCCCGGGATGCCCAGTTTGCCCGCCTGACCAAAGTTATTACCGACGGCTACGCGAACGGCGAGCGGGCGCAGGTGTACGACTCTTCGGACAGCGGGGTTCGCAACGAGTTCAATGGCGGCGGCTTGCAGTTGGTGGCCTATAGAGATACGTCTACGGCGGCCTTCTTGCCGGGTGGGGTGTTTTTAGACCGACCCGGTGAGCCGGATTACCGTGCCCCTGATTTGCGGCGCATGGGTGGGGGAGAGTTGCCTTTACGGTGGCGCGGCGTGTCGGGCGGCTTCGAGGTCATGGCCCCGGACGGCAAAGTCACGCTGTACAAGTTCGGCAAGGTGGCTGGAGCGCAGCGCAGTCTGACGCAAAACAACGAAACCTTTTGGGAAATTCCGCGTCTGGGGGCGGCCGACCTGACTGGCATCTTCAGTTCCATCAGCACCTCATCCAGCGGCGGCCCGATGGCCCCGAACAATTTCGCCGTCTATTCCCGCAGCGATTCTGACCTCGAACTCCTGCCCGGTGGGCGCTACCGCTCCAGCAATCAGAGTTTCACGTCGGTCAGTGCCAGCAACGTTGCGGGCGGTACAGGCCAAAACACGGCGGCAGGCGGGCGCTGGAGCTACGACCCGGCCTCGTACACCCTGACCCTGACACCCGATGGTGGCGGTGTGCGAACTGGCCCCACCTACACCCATACCTTTGCCCCAGATTCCCGACAAAAGGACAGCATCGACTGGACACTTCTGGGCGATGACCGTTGGTGGAAAAATAAATGAGATACGTACAAATGAAATACGTCATGACAGTGTTGCTGGCCCTGCTCTGCTCTTTTGCCAACGCCAAAACCTATACCTACGGCGTGTGGTCGTTCGAGTTGCCAGACGGGGCAAAAGAGTCGGTGGACGGCGGCGTGCGGGCCTTCGGATTTCCGGGCGTGGTGTACCTGTTTACACCGCCTGAGGCGCTGGCGGGCCGCACGCTGGAGGCTATAGCCGACGCTACCATCGCTGACCTGACTCGCGGCTTCACCAGCGGCGTCAAGGCGGCGGGCACAGGCGATCTGAACGGCGGAAAGCTGCTGGCCTATACCGGCCCCGTCACTGATTCCAAAACGGACGCAGGCCGCATGCAGAGCTACTTATTTTTTGAAAGAGCGGGCCAGTGGGGACTGGCGCTGACGATGGTGGACATCACGGCGAATACGGACGTAGACCAAGCCTTGGCGCCGCTGACCAGCATCAAATTCGCGCCGTCTCCTGCTGCGGTGGGCGGCACAGCCCCGTCCGGCGCGGTCTCCACGCCCCGCCTGCCCGCGCTGGCTTGGGCCGCCGCTCCGGCCAACCGCACCGCATCCTCACGCCCCGGTCTCGATTTTCCGGCCGCACGCAAAGCGGGCTTTGACCCCAAAACCGACCTGCTGCCCGACACCTTCGACTGCTACTTGGGCAAAACTGACGACGATGAGGGTTGGCGGCCCATGACCCCCACTCCAGACCTGCGCGTGGCAATCCAGAAGGGCGGCACGTATGCCTTCAACGATGGCACGACCCACAGTCAGGGCCGCTGGGCCAAGACCCTCGACGAGAACAAGCAGCCGCGCACACGCCTTATGGGGCCGCTGGGCAATGTCAGCAGCTTGGGCATTTACATATACGACGACGATGAGGGCCAGAGCTTTACCGCCTCGCACACGGGTTCGGGCCGCGAGGTGCGCTGCTATCAGGCGGGGCCGAGGGCCGAAGCGGTGCGGATGGAACTGACCAAAGTGCGTGCGGGCGACGGCCCGATGACCTGTGTGGACGCGGGTGGAGGCCAGCCCTATACCCTAAATTTCGCCACAAGTGGGGCCGGATTAACTTACAGCACGCCCAAAGGCAAGGGGCAGGCGCGCACCTTTTTCTCCAATCCTTACGGCGACTGGAAGGGACAGGCCGGGTTCAGCGGCGGCCCGTTCGACCTCGGCATAGGGGAGATGAGCGAGGACGAGAACGGCAACCGCAGGCTGACCATTGAGGAGACGACGCACGAGAGCCGGGGCATATTTTACCGGGAGACCAACGTGCGGCCCGTCGCCACGTGCCGCGCACGGGTGCAGCCCCGGCCCCGGCTGCTTTACGGTCAGACTCCAGCCCCCAAAACAGGCGCGAGCAGCGGGGTAAGCGGGTTGTTCATCAGCAATCAATTCGTCACGAGATTCAACGGTAATTTTGTGAACAACAGCTACGAGGCCCAACTGTCGTGGTTCACGCCTGACGGTTACACACTTGACGATATCGACCCGGACGACTTCGGCACGCTGCCCGATTGCACCCGCACCAAGCCCAATGGCGAGCCATTTTGCGAGCGCTACATCCTTAAAGGCACGTCTCTTCGCTTGCCCGACGAGGACAAGGCCGAAGCCTTCAAGAAAATCAGCGACGGCTTTGTAGTGGGAGAAACCGAGTACCACCGCGCCACGCCGCCCACCG
Source organism: Deinococcus sp. Arct2-2 (assembly GCF_004801315.1). Classification (GTDB taxonomy): domain Bacteria; phylum Deinococcota; class Deinococci; order Deinococcales; family Deinococcaceae; genus Deinococcus. The sequence continues at coordinate 2,100 of NZ_SSNW01000069.1, read as the reverse complement.
CCAAATCGTTGCCGGGCGTGTACGACAGCAACACCGATTCGTCCAGCGGCTCTCAGGGCGGCGGCAGCCAAATCGGAATCTACAACTCGCTGAGTGGGGGCTACCGCTTTACGCCGGACGGTCAATTTTCTTGGAAATACAGTTCGTCCAGCCGCACCTTGATTTCTCCAAACGCTTTCGGCAACGACTTCGGCGGAGGTGTGATGGGCGGCAGCAGTTCCAGCTTCAGCGACGGCGGCGAGGGACGCTACACGCTGGACGGCCACTGGCTGAGTCTGAATCTGACCGATGGGCGCAAATTCCGCCGCTTCGTCTACACGCAGCCCGCCTCCTTTCTGAAGGATGATCCGACGCTGGGCCAACGCCTGAATTTGGGCGGCAGTTGGTTGAAGTGGGTGGGCAAGCCGTAAGAACGGTCAAGGCTTTACAGCAACAGCCCCGGCAATCCACTATGCCGGGGCTGTTGCTCTGTATTTCTACTTAGGGCGTCACTTTGAACCCCTGATCGCTCAAGGTGACGGCTCCCAAATCCAGTCCCATTTCCTGCGTACCCCCACGCAGGCCCGCTCCGAACTCGTCGCGGCTGGCCTGATCGTCCTTCCACGCTTCGGCCAGTGCCCCGAACATCACCACTTGCAGCATCAGCGTGTCCGACATCTCCTGCTTTTGCGCGTCTGTCAGGGCCGCCACGCTGGGCAGCGCCCGCAAGATCGGCTGGAATTGGTTCCGCAGTCCAACTACCTGCGCCTTACTGGGATCGTCGGTGCGGCTCTGGGTCATCAGCCACGCGTAACTCCAGTACACGGCCCACGTATCGGCCAAATTCGTGGCGCTCAGGCCAAACATCGCCTTCACCTGCTTGTCTACTTCCGCAAACACGTCGGTAGCCTTAAACAGCTTGTTCCATTCCGCGCCCGCTTCCGGGCTGCCTTCGCTGATCTGGGCCACAAAGGTATTGATGACTTTTTGGCGAATGGCGGGCGACACCTTGAAATTCAGGGCAGCAGGCTGCACCACGGGCGCGGGCACGGCCGCTTTTTGCCCGCCGCTGGCCGGAGGTTGCAGCGTGCCCACTTGGTTCATCAGCTTGAAGATGGAACCCGATAAGCCGGAAGCGCTGCCCGCCGCCTGAGCCGAGACAGGCTGAGACAAGGACAAGATCACCCCGAGGGCCAACGCCGCACGTTTATGCATGGAATGAGGCTAGCACCCGGCTAGCGGTGGGCAGTTGAGCGCGGGATGAGGTCAATCGGAGGCTGACTTGATTTTCAGAAGAGTACTGACTTGCATTTCAGAAAAGCGCTGACTTGATTTTCATAAAAACACTATGCAAAGCGGGCTGATCGCCTGACAGAAAGTATGAGAAAGCGTCCCCGGTAGGGGACACTTTCTGCTTGTGAAGACCGAAAGCACCCGAGGGGACGCCCCCCGAATGTATCAAGCGGTGCTCGCACATCTCGAGCATTCCCTCTGGAACGATCCCCGCAATGCCCGCACCCTCGCCTGGATGGTCACTGGCTTGGTGCTGTCCCAAAGGGCCTCGCTCTCTGCCTGGCTTCCTCACATTCACTCCCATGCGACCTTCGCTCAGAGCACAGAACGCCGAGTTCGGAGATGGCTGGAGAACCCAGCCATCCATCCCGTCAGCATGTACGGCCCACTTGTCACCCGGGCTTTACGCGACTGGGGAGGGCACACCCTCGTTGTGGCCCTCGATACCAGCATGCTCTTCGAGAAATTCTACCTGATCCGCATCTCTGTCCTCTTCCGAGGACGAGCGGTGCCGCTCGTCTCGCACGTCCTCGAACCCAGGTCAGTGCCCAGGTCAGTACGGCCCACCTCCTTCCCGTCCTCGCTGAGGTGAAGGGTCTCCTCAATTTCCTCGGGATCTGTCAGGTTCGCCTCTTGGCAGATCGAGGCTTCTGCGATATGGAGTTGATGGGCTGGCTGCAGATCTGCGGCTGGCATGACCGTATTCGCATCAAGTCCAGCCTGATTCTCGCTGCCTCTGATGGCAGCGACTCTGCAAGGCCGGTGAGATCCATCTGGCGCCACGAGAGACCCGTTGCTTCCAGAACATCACCTTGACAGGGCGACACT